>JAGIAZ010000010.1:0-90919 GCA_017744605.1 Sphingobium sp.
CCGTGGTGACCTTCCACAGCCTCGAGGACCGTATCGTGAAGAATTTCCTGCGCGTCCGCTCCGGCCAGGAGTCGGGCGGGTCGCGCCATCGCCCCCAGGCTGCGCGTGCTCAGGCGCCGAGCTTCATGAAGCCCGCCCGCGCCGTTCGCCCGGGGGAAGAGGAGTTGCGCGTCAATCCCCGCGCCCGCTCCGCCACATTGCGCAGCGCCGTGCGTACCGCCGCCCCTGCCTGGGGCCACAGTTCATCGGGAGCGTCGTCATGATCGCCATCAAGCGCCTCTGGAGCATCATGTGGATCCTCGTCATCGCGGCGGGCGCGCTCACCGCCTATCTGGTGAGCCTGCGCGTCGCGACGGAGCGGAACGCGGTGAAGGCGCTCGAGCGGCAGATCTATTCGACCCGCGCGAATATCCGCTATCTTGAAGTCGAGTTCAGCGCGCGCGCGAACATTCGCCAGCTCGCGGAATGGAATGCGCGCGACATCAAATATTCGGTGCCGGGCACCGGGCAATATCTCACGAGCGAGCGCCAGCTTGCCTCGCTCGACAGCATCGAGCCGAGCGGCCAGCCCAATGCCGCGCCGCCGGTCATGGCCGCCATGGCCCGGAATGAACCCGCCGCCGCGATGATCGTGCCGGTCAAGGCGGAAGCGCCGGCCAAGCCGGCCAAGGCTCAGGACTTCGCGCTGGTCCGCACCGCATCGGCGGCCGAACCCGTGCGGCCCAAGGCGATGGCTGTCGTCGCCATTGCCAAGCCCGAGGCTGTGCCTCGCATCGTCAAGCTCGTCGACAAGCCGGCGCCCAAGGATCGCCGCGCGATGCGTCTTGCCCAGCTCGAGGCGACGTTGCTCGATCCCAAGACCCTCGGCGGTCCCGACGCGGGCAAGGCATCGCGCTGATGGCAACAATCATAGCCCGTCCGGAACGGCGCACCAGCACAGCACCAGAACGCATCGACATGACGACGGCTGCCCATGGCCGCGTCATGTTGCTGCTTTTGCTGCTGTTCGCCGTGACGCTCGTGCTGGCTGCGCGGATGATCTGGATCGGCGTCGAGGCCAATGCCCGCGCCGGCTCATCCATCGCGACGCCCCTTCCGATCCGCGCCGACATTGTCGATCGCAACGGCGTGCCGCTCGCCCGCAACATCGATGGCTATGCGATCGCGGTGCATCCCAATAAGATCATGAGCGACAAGGCCGCGCTTGCCGAGCGGCTGCACGCCATCTTTCCCGAGCAGAGCACGCAGGATTTCTATGCGATCCTGACCAGCAACAAGGGCTGGGCCTATCTGCGCCGCCGCGCGCTCCCGGCGGAGGTCGCCGCGGTGAATGCGCTCGGCGAAGTCGCGATCGAATTCCCGCGCGAGAAGGAGCGGCTCTATCCCCAGCGCAGCCTCGCGGCGCACCTGATCGGCTTCACCAATATGGACGGCCATGGCGGCATGGGTGTCGAGCGCAGCTTCGACAAGCGCCTGACCGACGAGAAGTTTCGTAATACGCCGCTCGCCCTTTCGATCGATTCCCGCGCCCAGGCGGCGCTCGAGGAAGAGATGATCAAGGGCGTGACCGCGCAGAGCGCCAAGGGCGCGGCGGGTGTCGTGCTCGACGTGCATACCGGCGAAGTCATCGCCATGGTCTCCGTGCCGACCTTCAATCCGAACCGGTTCGAAGTGCCCGTCGCGCCGATGGTGCGCGGCAGGGACGGCAAGATGCGCCCCGGCGTCATCCAGTGCGACCAGCTGCCGCTCTGCAATCGCGTGGTGCAGGCACGCTACGAGCTGGGCTCGGTGTTCAAGCCGCTGTCGATCGGCGCCGCCATGGACGCCGGCGTCGTCACCGATATGTCCAAGCGCTATGACGCGACCAAGCCGATCCAGATCGGCGGCTATGCCATCCACGACCATGATGCGCTCAACATCTGGATGAACGTGCCGCAGGCGCTCATTCATTCGAGCAACATCGTCGCGGCGCGGATCGCGGACGAACTGCATGACGCGGCCGGCGATCGGCTCGCGACGGTCTATCGCGAGCTCGAGTTCGACCGACCCGTCTCGATCCAGCTCGACGAGCAGGCGAAGACCCTGTGGCCGCGCGAATGGAGCCGCATCGCCAATATGACCGCATCCTACGGCCATGGCATTGCGGTGACCCCGATGCATCTCGCCAGCGCCTATGCCGCGCTGGTCAATGGCGGCATCTGGCATCCGACCTCGGTGGTGAAGCTGGAGCCCGGCCAGGTTCCGCAGGGCCGGCGCGTGTTCAGCGCAGCGACCAGCGCGCGCATGCGCCAGCTGCTGCGCATGATCGTGCAGAGCGGCACGGGCCGGATGGGCAATGCCGACGGCTATCGCGTGGGCGCGAAGACGGGCACCGGCGAGAAGCCGGGCATTGGCGGCTACAGCAAGCACAGCAACGTCGTGACCTTCGCATCGGCCTTCCCGATGGACGAGCCGCGCTATGTCGTGGTGGTCGTCATGGACGAGCCGCAGGGCAGCAAGCAATATCCCGGCGTAAGGACGGCGGCCTATACGACGGCGCCCATCGTCAAGGCGTTCGTGCAGCGCGTCGGACCGTTAATGGGGGTCTATCCCGAGGCGAATCGCGACATTGACATTTCGGAGCTGCTCCCGCTGATAGGCGGCGATCAGGACACGCGATGACCACTCTTGCAGACCTTGTTCCGGGCATGGGCGCGTCCGACGGCGCGCGCACCGTGACGGGCTTTGCCATCGATAACCGCAAGGTCGCCCAGGGCGCAGTTTTCGGCGCTTTCGAGGGCGCGCGGGTCAATGGCGAGGACTTCATTCCGGCGGCGATTGCCGCTGGGGCTGTGGCCGTCGTCGCGCGTCCGCAAGCCAAGGTCGAGGGCGCCGTCCACATCGCGGCCGATGAACCGCGCCGCCTCTTCGCGCAGATCGCCGCACGCTTCTACGCGCCCTATCCGGACACGGTCGTTGCGGTCACCGGCACGAACGGAAAAACCTCGACCGTCGAACTCACGCGCCAGCTCTGGCGCATGGCGGGCGAGAAATCGGCGAGCATCGGTACGCTCGGCGTGACGACCTCGCTCGACCAGGTCTCAACGGGCCTCACCACGCCGGACATCGTGACGTTCCTGTCCAACATGGCCGGGCTTGCGCGCGAGGGCGTCACGCATGTCGCCTATGAGGCGTCGAGCCATGGCCTGGCGCAGTATCGCAGCGAGGGCCTGCGGGTTCGTGCCGGCGCCTTTACCAATCTCAGCCGCGATCATCTCGATTATCACGGTACGATGGAGCATTATTTCGAGGCCAAGATGCGGCTGTTCGACGAGGTCGTCGAAGACGGCGGCGTGGCGGTCATCTGGGCGGACGACGAGGATCGTTCGAGCGCGGCGATCGACCATGCGCGTGCGCGCGGTCTCGAGGTCATCACGGTCGGAGCGCAAGGCGAGACACTCAGGCTCGTGAGCCGCAAGGCAAGCCAGCTCGGTCAGACGCTGACGATCGAAGCCCAGGGCGCGACGCACAAGGTCGAGCTGCCGCTGATCGGCGCTTATCAGGCCGCCAATGCGTTGACGGCAGCGGGGCTCGTGCTCGCGACGGGCGGCAGGCTCGGCGATGTGCTTGGCCATCTGGCCCGGGTGACGCCGGTGCGCGGGCGGCTGGAGCGGGCCGTGATCACCAGGGCCGGCGCGCCGGTCTATGTCGACTATGCGCACACGCCCGACGGCCTGCGCGCGGCGATCGAGGCATTGCGCCCGCATACGGCCGGCCGGCTTATCACCGTGTTCGGCGCCGGCGGCGACCGCGATGCCGGCAAGCGTCCGCTGATGGGGCAGGTCGCGGCAGAGCTGTCCGACGATGTGATCGTGACGGACGACAATCCGCGCGGTGAGGATCCCGCTGCCATCCGCAGCGCCATATTGGCCGGCGCGCCGGGCGCACGTGAGATCGGCGGGCGGCGTGCAGCCATTGCCGAGGCCATCGCGCAGGCGGGCGCGAAGGACATCGTGCTGTTGGCGGGCAAGGGCCACGAACAAGGGCAGATCATCGGCGACAGGGTCTTGCCGTTCGACGATGTGACCGTTGCCAGGGAATGCGCCGCATGAGGCCGCTATGGACCGGAGAGGCCATTGCGGAGGCCACGAGCGGGGCGCTGTCGGCGCCCTTCGCCGTTTCTGGCGTCGCCTTCGACAGCCGCGAAGTGACGCCTGGCGACTTGTTCGTCGCCATGCGCGGCGAGGCGGCTGATGGTCATGATTATGCCGCCCGGGCGCGGGCCGCGGGTGCGGCCGGCATGCTTGTCGAGCGGCCGGTCGAGGGACCGCATGTGCGCGTGCCGGACAGCCTCGAAGGACTCGTCGCGCTGGGCCGCGCCGCGCGCGCCAGGACCTATGCGAAGATCGTCGGCGTCACCGGATCGGCGGGCAAGACCGGCACCAAGGAAGCGCTGTTTCACGCCTTCGACCGGATGAGCTTCGGCGCGGCGCACCGGTCGCTCAAAAGCTACAACAACCATGTCGGCGTGCCGCTCAGCCTCGCCCGTATGCCGGCCGAGACGCGCTACGGCATCTTCGAGATGGGCATGAACCATGAGGGCGAGCTGCGCGCGCTGACGGCGCTGGTGCGGCCCCATGTCGCGGTCGTCACGACCATTGCGCCGGCCCATATCGAATATTTCGGGACCGAGGCGAAGATTGCGCAGGCCAAGGCGGAGATTTTCGAGGGTCTGGTCGAAGGCGGCACGGCGATCATTCCCCATGACAGCCCGCATCGCGATCTGCTCGTGAAGGCCGCAGAGCCTTATGCCGCGCAGATCGTCACCTTCGGGTTCGAGAAGGGCGCCGATGTGCGCGCGGTCGAGGCGGTCCCGGCCGAGCATGACGGCACGCTGGTGAGCGCGCAGCTGCCCGGCGCCCAATTGAGCTTCACGCTGTCCATGCCCGGCCGTCACTGGATCGCCAATTCGCTGGCGGTGCTCGCGGCGGTGCAGGCGGCCGGAGGCGATCTCGCCGTGGCGGGCCTTGCCCTGGCGCGGCTGCCGGGCATGCCGGGCCGCGGCGAGCGGCGGCGTATCCGCACGGCGGACGGCGGCGAAGCGCTGCTGATCGACGAGGCCTATAACGCCAATCCGGCGTCCATGGCCGCGACGCTGGCTCAACTCGGCGAGGAGCGTGGCGGACGCCGCATCGCGATCCTCGGCGCGATGAAGGAATTGGGTGCGCAGTCCGCGGCTTTGCATGCCGGGCTTGCCGGCCCGGTTCTCGCGGCGGATGTCGACCGGCTCCTGCTCGTCGGCGAGGAAATGGCGCCGCTCGGCAAGGCGGTCGAGGGTCGGATCGATGTGGAGCTGACGGCCACCGCGAGCGACGCGATCGTGCGGGCGGCGACCATGCTGAAGGATGGAGATGTGGTGCTGGTCAAGGGTTCGAACAGCGTAGGCCTGTCACGATTGGTGACGGCCCTGTCGGCGGAGACGGTCTGATGCTTTACTGGCTTGCCGATCAGCTGCACTTTCCCGGTCTTCTCAATCTCATCCGTTATCTCACCTTCCGTGCCGGCGCGGCGATCGTCACCGCGTTGGTGATCGGCCTCGTCATCGGGCCCAGGTTCATCGGCTGGCTGCGCGTCCGCCAGGGCAGGGGGCAGCCGATCCGCACCGATGGGCCGCAGACCCATCTCGCCAAGCGCGGCACGCCGACCATGGGCGGGCTCATGATCCTGACCGCGCTGATGGCGTCTGTGCTGCTCTGGATGAACCTCGCATCGATTTATATCTGGGCGTGCGCGATGGTGACGCTCGGCTTCGGCGCGATCGGGTTCATGGACGATTATGACAAGGTCACCAAGGCGAGCCACAAAGGTCTTTCGGCGCGGATGCGGCTGCTCGCCGAGTTCATGATCGCCGGCCTTGCGACCTGGCTGATCGTCAGCCGCAACGGCACCTTGCTCTATCTGCCGTTCTGGAGCGGCGGCGCGCTCGACCTGGGGCCGCTTTATTATGTGTTCGGCGCGATCGTGATCGTCGCCTTCGGCAATGCCGTGAACCTGACCGACGGCCTCGACGGTCTGGCATCCATGCCGGTCATCATCGCCTGCCTCACCTTCATGGCCTTCGCCTATCTGGTCGGCCGCGCGGACTATGCCCATTATCTCGGCATTCCCCATGTGCCGGGCGCGGGCGACCTGATCGTCCTGTGCGGTGCGATGGTGGGGGCCTGCCTCGCCTTCCTCTGGTTCAATGCGCCGCCTGCGGCCGTATTCATGGGCGATACCGGCAGCCTGGCGCTCGGCGGCACCATCGGCGTCATCGCCGTCTCGACCCATCATGAGATCGTGCTGGGTGTCGTCGGCGGCCTGTTCGTGGTCGAGGCGCTGAGCGTCATCATCCAGGTCTTCTGGTACAAGCGCACCGGTCGCCGCGTGTTCCGCATGGCGCCGATCCATCATCATTTCGAACAGCTCGGCTGGGCGGAATCCACCGTCGTGGTCCGCTTCTGGATCGTCTCCTTCGTGCTCGCGCTCGCGGGCCTCGCAACGCTCAAGCTGCGGTGATCGTCTCCGAAGCCTTTCGCGGAAAACGCTATGCCGTGCTGGGCCTCGCGCGCTCGGGCCTTGCCACGGTCGAGGCCCTGGCGGCGAGCGAGGCGATCGTCTTCGCCTGGGACCAGCGCGAGGATGCGCGGGCGCTGGTCGAGGGCAAGGCCGCGATTGCCGATCCCATGGAGATGGACCTTGCCGGGCTAGACGCGATCATCGTCTCGCCGGGCGTGCCGCTTAATCGCCATCCTATCGCGGCGCGCGCGCGCGAGGCCGGCGTGCCGATCATCGGCGACATCGAGCTGTTCGCGCTCGCCCGGCCGACGCTGCCGCCGCATCGCGTCGTCGGGATCACCGGGACCAACGGCAAGTCGACGACCACGGCGCTCATCCACCACATCCTGCGCAATGCGGGCCTGCCGACCCGCATGGGCGGCAATATCGGGCTCCCCATTCTGGGGCAGGACCCGCTCAATGCCGGCGGTGTCTATGTGCTGGAACTGTCGAGCTATCAGATCGACCTGACATTCAACCTCGACTGCGACGTCGCGGTGCTGCTCAATGTCACGCCCGACCATCTCGACCGCTATGCCGATTTCGAAGCCTATGTGGACGCCAAGGCGCGTCTCTTCGCGATGCAGTCGCGCACACATGCCGCAGTGATCGCCGTCGACGACGATGTGACCCGCCGTGTCGCCATGGGCGTGCCTTATGCCCGCAAGGTTTCGGCATCAGCGGTGGATCGAGGCGCGCAACTGCGCTGGCCTTCGCTGCAAGGGCCGCACAATGCGCAAAATGTCGCCGTCGCGCTCGCCGTTGTCGATGCGCTGGGTATCCCGGAGAAAGTCGCGCTCGATGCGCTCGAAAGTTATGCCAGCCTCCCGCATCGCATGCAGCGCGTCGGCGAGCGGGGCGGCGTGCTCTTCATCAACGACAGCAAGGCGACCAATGCGGCCTCGACTGCGCCGGCGCTGGCCGCCTGGCCCGCGGTCGACGGCAAGCCGCGCATCCACTGGATTCTGGGCGGTCTCGCCAAGAGTGACGATCTCGACGAATGTGCCGAGGGATTCCCGAACGTCGCGCATGCCTATACGATCGGCGAAGCCGGGCCGCTCTTTGCGCGGCTGCTACGGGATGCGGGCATCGAAGTCAGCGAATGCGAGCTGCTGGTGACCGCCGTTGCCGAGGCTGCCGCACGGGCGAAGTCGGGCGAAGTCGTGCTGCTGTCGCCTGCTTGCGCCTCGTTCGACCAGTTCCGCGATTTCGAGGCGCGGGGCGATGCATTTGCGGCGGCCGTCGCCGTGCTCGGCGAGACGAGCGATCAAGGGGGTGTGGCATGAGCGACGAGACCGGCATGCAGGACGATCCGACCTCTGCGAACCGCCTTGCCCAGCTCGATCTCGCGCTGACCTCATTGCGTCCGCGCACGTCGCCGCGCGTGAGTCCACGTACGGGTCCACGCGCCACGATCGACCGCGCGCTGGCGCCGCTGAAAGCGCGCCAGGCGAGGCCGCTCCCGCGCGAGCGCACGGCGCTTGCCGTCTGGTTCTGGGAAATCGACCGCGTTCTGCTCGGGCTCATCGTCGTGCTGATCGCCATCGGCCTGGTTGCCGTCGCCGCCGCA
This sequence comes from Sphingobium sp., assembly GCA_017744605.1. Taxonomy (GTDB): domain Bacteria; phylum Pseudomonadota; class Alphaproteobacteria; order Sphingomonadales; family Sphingomonadaceae; genus Sphingobium. The sequence continues at coordinate 8,147 of JAGIAZ010000010.1, forward strand.
TCGCCGGTCGGCGCGATCGATCGCTCGACCAGAGACGTTGCGGTCAACCCGCTGCACTATTTCTACCGGCACCTGATGTGGATCAGTGTGGGCATGGTCGTGATGATCGGGACCAGCATGCTGCCGCGCACCCAGGCCCGGCGGCTCGCGGTCGGCCTTGCGCTCGCGTTCGGGGTCTGCCTCATCCTCGTGCCCCTCGTCGGCACGCAGATCAATGGTGCGACGCGCTGGCTGGGCGGCGCGGCCCTGCGCTTCCAGCCCTCGGAATTCCTCAAGCCCGCCTATGTCGTCGCGACCGCCTGGCTTCTGTCATTGAAGGCGCGCGACCCGTCGCTGCCGGTCGTGCCGTTGACCGGCATGCTGACCGGCATCGTCGCGCTGCTGCTCATGCGCCAGCCCGACTTCGGCCAGACGGTCGTGTTCTGCGTCATGTGGGGCGTGCTGCTGCTGATGGCCGGGGAATCGATGAAGCTGCTCGGCGGCTTCGTCGCCGGCTTCGTCGGGCTCATTGTGCTGGCCTATCTCTTCTACGAGAATGGCCGGCAGCGCATCGATGCCTTCCTGCGTCCCGAGCAGGACCCGGCGGCAGGTCCGGACCAGGTCGAGCTCGCCTATCGCACCATCACCCATGGCGGCCTGTTCGGCGTGGGGCCCGGCGGCGGCACCGCCAAGTTCAACCTGCCCGAGGCGCATACCGATTATATCTTCTCGGTGATCGGCGAGGAATTCGGGCTGATTGCCTGCATCGCCATCGCCATCGTCTATTTTGCCATCGTCGCGCGCGTCCTCTGGCGGCTGCTCGACGAGGAGGATACGTTCATCATCCTCGCCGCCGGAGGCCTCGCCGTCGAGATGGCCATGCAGGCGATCATCAACATCGGCGTGAATATCCAGCTCTTCCCGTCCAAGGGCATGACCCTGCCCTTCATCAGCTATGGCGGCTCGTCGATGATCGCGCTCTGCGGCGGCGTCGGGCTGTTGCTGGCCTTCACCCGGCGCAATCCCTATATGGCCCGCTCTTCCAACGTCGGGAATCGGAGCGGCCGATGAGCTTATACCGGCACTATGTGCTGGCCGCGGGCGGTACGGGCGGGCACATGGTGCCTGCGCATGCCGTCGCGCAGGAATTGATGGCGCGCGGCCACCGCGTCGCGCTGGTGACCGATGATCGGGGCACGCAATATCCCGGTCTGTTCGAGGATGTGCAGACCCATGTGCTGCCCGCCGGGCGCATGACGGGCGGCATCAAGGGGTGGGTCGAGGGCCTCAGACAGACTCTGGAAGGCCGGCGCATGGCGCGAAGGCTCTACGAGAGCTTCGAGCCTTCAGCCGTCGTCGGCTTCGGCGGCTATCCGGCGCTGCCTGCCCTGCTCGGTGCGTTCGCCGAGAAAATCCCCGCCATCATCCATGAGCAGAATGCCGTGCTCGGCCGGGTCAATCGACTGGTTGCGCGCAAGGTGTCGGCAATCGCGACGGCCTATCCCGATGTGCTGCGCCTGAAATCGCGTTATCTCGACAAGACCTATCTTGTCGGCAATCCCGTGCGCGAGGCCGTGCTGGCGCTGCGCGACGAGCCTTTCCCGGTGTTCTCCGACGAAAGCGTGCTGCGCATCCTCGTGACCGGCGGCAGCCAGGGCGCCACGATCCTGTCGCGCGTGGTGCCGGCGGGGCTCGGCATGCTGCCGATCTCGCTGCGCCGCCGCTTGCAAGTGACGCAGCAATGCCGCCCCGAGGACATCGAGGCCGTGCGCGCCACCTATGCCGAGATGGAAATCCCGGCCGATCTCTCGACCTACATCGAGGACATGCCCGAAAAGCTCGGCTGGGCGCATCTGGTCATTGCGCGCGCCGGCGCATCCACTATCGCCGAACTGACGGCGGCCGGACGGCCAGCCATTCTCATTCCGCTTCCGAGTGCCATGGACAATCACCAAGCCTATAATGTTCGCGAGATGGTCGCTGCCGGCGGCGCGCGCGCCATCGACCAGAGCCGTTTCACCGCCGCCGAGCTCGCCAAGCAGATGCAGAAGCTGGCCATGGAGCCGGGCGCGCTGGTCAACGCCGCCGACCGTGCAAAGTCCTGCGGCCGCCCCGACGCCGCGAAGGACCTCGCCGACCTCATCGAGAGCTTCGGCCCGGCCCCGCAGACCGTCGACACCGTGCGTAAGCCCGGATTTGCGATGACCGGCCTGGCAGGAGCGGGTGCATGAAGGGCGTCGGCACCGACATCGGCACGATCCATTTCATCGGCATCGGCGGCATCGGCATGTCCGGCATTGCCGAGGTCATGCACAATATGGGCTACAGCGTGCAGGGCAGCGACATGGCCGAGGGCTATGTCATCGCGCACCTGCGCGAGCTCGGCATCAAGGTGATGATCGGCCACCAGGCCGAGAATCTGGGCGATGCGGCCGTGGTCGTCACGTCGACCGCGATCAAGAAGGGCAATCCCGAGGTCGACCTGGCGCTGGAGAAGCGCGTGCCGGTGATCCGCCGCGCCGAGATGCTGGCCGAGTTGATGCGCCTCAAGTCCACGGTCGCGGTTGCGGGCACGCACGGCAAGACCACCACGACATCGATGGTCGCGGCCCTGCTCGATGCCGGCGGGATCGATCCGACCGTCATCAACGGCGGCATCATCAACAGCTATGGCTCGAACGCGCGGCTCGGCTCCTCCGACTGGATGGTTGTCGAGGCCGATGAGAGCGACGGCAGCTTCCTGCGGCTCGACGGCACGATCGCGGTCGTGACCAACATCGATCCCGAGCATCTCGATCATTATGGCAGCTTCGACAAGGTGAAGGACGCGTTCGTCGAATTCGTCGAGAATACGCCTTTCTATGGCGCGGCGATGCTCTGCCTCGATCATCCCGAGGTGCAGGCGATCCTGCCGCGCGTGCAGGACCGGCGCATCGTCACTTACGGCTTCTCGGCGCAGGCCGACATTCGCGGCGACAATGTCCAGCCGATCCCCGGCGGCAATGTCTTCGACGTGCAGATCCGCGAGCGCGACGGCGCGACCCGCCGCATCGAAGGCATCACGCTTCCGATGCCGGGCCGGCATAACGTGTCCAACGCCATGGCCGCGATCGGCGTGGCGCTGCAGATGGGCATTGACGACAAGACCATCCAGTCCGGCTTCGCGAGCTTCGGCGGCGTCAAGCGGCGCTTCACCAAGGTCGGCGAGATTCCGGTCGGCGGGTCGAGCGCGATCGTCATCGACGATTACGGCCACCATCCGGTCGAGATCAAAGCCGTGCTCGCCGCCGCGCGCGAGGGTGCGAAAGGCAGGGTGATCGCGGTCGTCCAGCCGCACCGGTTCACGCGCCTGCGCGACCTCATGGACGAGTTTCAGCAGGCCTTCAACGATGCCGACATCGTCTATGCCGCGCCGGTCTATACGGCCGGCGAGCAGCCGATCGAGGGCGTGGATTCCGATGCGCTGGTCGCGGGCCTGAAGCGTCGGGGCCATCGCGCTGCGCAGACGATCGCCGGCGCCGACCTACTGGCGGAGACGCTCGCCGCCGATCTCCAGCCGGACGACATGATCGTCTGCCTGGGCGCGGGCGACATCACCAAATGGGCGGCAGGCCTCGCGGCGGCCATTCAAGCGGCGGGGGGCGGGCATTGACCGGCCCGAAACCCGACACCGTTCGTCTCGAGCGGCCCTCGGACGTGTCTCGACTTCGCTCGACACGCACGGGAGAGGCGCTTGCGGTGCGCGGCAAGCTGACGGCGAACGCACCGCTGGCGCCGCTCGTGTGGTTCAAGTCGGGCGGCACGGCGGACTGGCTGTTCGAGCCGGCCGATGTCGACGACCTTTGCGCCTTCCTTGCCGCGATCCCATCCGACATGCCGGTCATGGCGTTGGGTCTCGGCTCCAATCTGATCGTTCGCGACGGCGGCGTGCCCGGTGTGGTCGTGCGGCTCGGCAAGGCTTTCGCGCAGGTCGAGCGAATCGAGGCGACGACATTGCGCTGCGGCGGCGGCGCTTCGGGCATTCTCGTTTCATCGACGGCGCGTGACGCGGGCATCGCAGGCCTCGAATTCCTGCGCTCCATCCCCGGCACGGTCGGCGGCTTCGTGTGCATGAACGGCGGCGCTTATGGCCGCGAGACCTGCGATATCCTGGTCGAGTGCGACATCGTGCTGCGCTCGGGTGAGCGGCGAACGCTGCCGGTCGCGGCGCTCGGCTACACCTATCGGCACAGCGAACTGCCCGAAGGCGCGGTGGTCGTCAGCGCGACCTTCCGTGGACATGAAGGCGATCCGGCCGCGATCCAGGCCGAGATGGACCGCATCTCCGCCGCGCGTGAGGAATCGCAGCCGCTGCGCAGCAAGACCGGCGGCTCGACCTTCAAGAATCCGGACGGCGAGAAGGCCTGGCAACTGGTCGATCGCGCTGGCTGCCGCGGCCTTACGATCGGTGGCGCGCAGGTCAGCGAGAAGCACACCAATTTCCTGATCAACATGGGCGACGCGACCAGCGCCGACATCGAAGCCCTGGGTGAAGAAGTGCGCAAGCGGGTGAAGGCCGAGAGTGGCATCAACCTCGAATGGGAAATCCAGCGGGTGGGGAGGGCAGAATGACGGAGGCTCGCCCGCTCAACGACTACGAGATCAAGCTGCTGGAGAATATCCAGACTAGCGGCTTCCAGATCACGGGTGTTTTCGATCCTGAGGGCGCCAACTCGCCGTTCTGCTATTCAATTGGTTTCACTGAATCGATCCGCCAGCCCGAAGTTATCGTGGTTGGACTTGATGGAAATCTCATGGGTTCGATGATCCGCGAAACTTTTCGCCAATGTCGAGATGAAGGCCTCGAATTGGCCGATTGGGCGGTCGCCGATGAGCTGCTCGATGGTTTTCCGTGCGTGTTGCGTAAGGTGCATCCCAGCTGGATCGTTCCGGACTATTTCAATTCGGCCATGTGGTTCCATCGACGGTATTTCGGACAGGAACTTGTCGCAGCGATGCAAATAGTCTGGCCTTGCCCACAAACGGCTTTGTTCCCTTGGGATGAAGATTGTCCAGACGATGTTGTCGAGGCGCAATTGCCGATGATGCTGCCGAGGGTGGCGGCATGATCACCCATCCCCTCCGCGTCGCCGTCCTGATGGGCGGCTGGTCGGCCGAGCGCGAGGTGTCGCTTACGTCCGGCGCCGGCATCGTCAGTGCGCTGCAGGAGCGTGGCCACACTGTGATTGCCATCGACATGGGCGCGACGGCGGCGGAAGGCCGCGACCTGCCTGCCAAGCTGCTCGCCGCCAATCCCGATGTCGTGTTCAATGCATTGCACGGTGTCCCCGGCGAGGACGGCACCGTGCAGGGCCTCATGGACGTGATGGGCCTCGTCTACACGCACAGCGGCCTCGCCACATCCGTCATCGCCATCGACAAGGTGCTGACCAAGCAGCATCTCGTGCCGCACGGCATCCCGATGCCGGGCGGGCGCATTGTGGCCTCCGAGGAGCTGTTCGTCGCCGATCCGCTGCCGCGTCCCTATGTGGTCAAGCCGGTCAACGAGGGTTCGTCGGTCGGTGTCGCCATCGTCACCGCGCAGGGCAATTACGGCAACCCCATCGGCCGCGACGTGAAGGGGCCATGGCAGGATTTCGACGAATTGCTCGCCGAGCCCTTCATTCGGGGCCGCGAACTGACGGTCGCGGTGCTGGGGGACAGGGCGCTGTGCGTCACCGAGCTCAAGCCCAAGACCGGCTTCTACGACTATGACGCCAAATATACCGACGGCCTGACCGAGCATGTCTGCCCCGCCGATGTACCGGCCGACGTGGCGCAGGCGATGATGGCGATCGCGCTCAGGGCGCACCAGCTGCTCGGCTGCAAGGGCACGTCGCGGTCCGACTTTCGGTGGGACGACGAGCAGGGCGTGGACGGTCTATTCCTGCTCGAGGTGAACACGCAGCCTGGCATGACGCCCTTGAGCCTCGTCCCCGAACAGGCGAAATATCTCGGCATGAGCTATGGCGAGCTGGTCGAGGCGATCATCGCCGAAGCGCTCGAGCACGAAGGAAGCAAGCCATGAATATGGCGACGATCCGGCGCAACAATGGCCGCGGCGGGCGCGGCGGCATCAGCGGCAACGTGGCGAAGCGCCCCTCCCGGCGCAAGGGCCTGGTCGCGCGCCTCGCGGCGAGCCTGCCGTTCGACGAGAACCAGCTGCACAAATTGACGACCTGGGCCCTGGGCCTGGTGTTCATCGCGATCCTGTGGTTCGCGGCGTTATTCTTCGGCGTCCCGGCCATGCTCTGGTCGGAAGCCAGCGATCTCGCCAGGCATGCCGGATTGCAGGTCGCCAAGGTCGAGGTGCACGGCACTGAGCATATGGACGAGCTGCCGGTCTATAATCAGGCGATCAAGCAGGTCGATCATTCGATGATCGATCTCGATCTGGTCGGGCTGCGCGGCGAAATCATGAAGCTCGGCTGGGTCGAGGACGCGCGCATCTCGCGCCGCCTGCCGGATACGCTGGTCGTCGACATTGTCGAGCGCCGCCCCGTTGCCATCTGGCAGCATGAAGGCCAGCTCAGCCTCATCGACGCCAAGGGCGTGGTGCTGAACGGCGTCGATCCGCGCACCATGGCGCATCTGCCGCTGGTCGTGGGACCCGATGCCAATCACCAGACCGCGGCGCTGGGCAAGCTCATGGACGCGGCGCCGGCGTTGAAGCCGATGCTGGCCGGCGCGACCTGGGTCGGCAATCGCCGTTGGGATCTGCAGTTCCAGTCGGGCGAGACGCTGGCGCTGCCCGAGGGCGACAGCGAAGCCGCTGCCGCACTCGTCAACTTTGCGCGCATGGACGGCGTCGACCGGCTGCTCGGCCGCGGCATCGTGCGCTTCGACATGCGCGATCCCGCCCGCTTCGTGCTGCGCCTGCCGCCGGGCCGGAGCGGCGGCGATGCCGGTGCCGTGCCGGCCGCTGCGGAAGGCACGGGCGCGCTTCCGCCCAGGCAGCCGGAGGATCCGGCAGCGGCCGCCAAGCGGGATACGCAAGGATAATCATGGCCGGCCCCCGCAACGAAAGCCTGATCACCGCCATCGATATCGGCAGCTGGAAGGTCTCCGCGCTCATCGCGCGCAAGACCGAGAGCGGCGCCTTGGCCGTGCTCGGCACCGGCCAGCGCGAGAGCCGGGGCGTGCGGCGCGGCTTCGTGGCGGACATGGAGCGCACCGAACTCGCGGTGCGCGAGACGATCGAGCAGGCCGAGAAGGTCGCCGGCACGAATATCGAGAAAGTCGTCCTGTCCTTTTCCGCGGGCAGCATCGAGAGCAAGGTCGAGCCCGTCGAGATGACCATCGGCGGCCGCGTCATCGAGCAGGCCGATATCGACGCGCTGTTCGACCGGGCGCGCGAGCGCATCGATCCCGAAGGCCGCGTCATCCTGCAGGCGCATCCGGCGCTCTACACGATCGATAATATGCGTGGCGTCACTCGCCCGCTCGACCTCCACGCGGAGCGCCTGGGCGTCGACGTTCACGTCGTGCTGGCCGATGGCGCGCCGCTCAGGAACCTCGATACGGCGGTGCGCGGCGCCTATCTCGACGTGGGCGGCATCGTCGCGGCGCCGGTGGCCACCGCCATGGCTTGCCTCAGCGACGAGGAGCGCGATCTCGGCGTGGCGCTGGTCGAGCTGGGCGCGGGCGTCACCAACGTTTCGCTTCACATCGGCGGCATGCTCGTGGGTCTGCGCTCCATCCCGATCGGCGCGGCCGATATCACCGACGACATCGCCTCGGCCTTCGGGATCCGCCGCAGCCAGGCCGAGCGCATGAAATGCTTCTACGGCTCGGCGCTGCAGAACCCGCGCGACTTTCGCGAGACGATCGAGATCGCGCCCGTCACGAGCAGCGGCGAGAAGGTCGAGCCGCGCAAGGTGACGCGCGCCGAACTGGTCGGCGTGATCTGCGAGCGGTTGGGGCGCCTGATGGGCGAGGTCTCCAAGGCGCTCAACGACATGGGATTCTCGCAGCCGGTCGGCCGCCAGGTCGTGCTGACCGGGGGCGGGGCCGAGCTCAAGGGCATCGCCGACTATGCCCAGACGGCACTCGGTCGGGCCGTGCGGATCGGCCGGCCCAAGGAGATCGAGGGCCTGCCCGACGCGCATCGCGGCCCGGCTTTTTCGACCCTTGTCGGACTGGCTTTTCATGCCGCGACGGAGCGCGTCGACCTCAAGTTCAACCCGGTCGCCGCGCAGCCCGCGGCACGCCTGCGCTGGACCGACGCGGTGCGCCGCATGTTCAGCACGATGAAGACGCAATATTGACCGATTCAGCGGGTAGTGGGCTGCAGCCGAAGTTATCCCCAACCTATCCGGTTTTTTGGGCGTTTCGCCAAAAAAGGGGGATGAATTGCCGACTCATCTGGTGCATGAAACTCGATCAATGGAGGTGCAGTCGGGCACCTATGGGAGACTTCTAGATGAGCATTGAAATCGGTCCGCCTCATGTGGACGAGCTGAAGCCGCGTATCACCGTGATCGGTGTCGGCGGCGCGGGCGGAAATGCCATCGCAAACATGATCAATGCGCAGGTCGACGGGGTCGATTTCATTGTCGCCAACACCGACGCGCAGGCGCTGAACGCCTCTCCCGCCGAACGCCGCATCCAGCTCGGCCCCCGGATCACCGAAGGTCTGGGCGCAGGCTCGCGGCCCGATATCGGGCGTGCGGCTGCCGAAGAGACCATCACGGACGTTCTCGAATCCCTGAACGGCGTGCACATGTGCTTCATCGCCGCCGGTATGGGCGGCGGAACGGGCACGGGCGCCGCGCCGGTCATCGCCAAGGCCGCCAAGGAGAAGGGCGTTCTCACCGTGGGCGTCGTCACCAAGCCGTTCACCTTCGAAGGCTCGCGCCGCATGAAGTCGGCCGAGGCCGGTATCGAAGAGCTGCAGAAGGTCGTCGATACCCTCATCGTCATTCCGAACCAGAACCTGTTCCTGATCGCCAATCCGAACACGACCTTCAAGGAAGCGTTCCAGATGGCCGACGAGGTGCTGCAGCAGGGCGTGCGCGGCATCACCGACCTCATGGTCATGCCCGGTCTCATCAATCTCGACTTTGCCGACGTCCGGTCCGTGATGGAAGAAATGGGCAAGGCGATGATGGGCACTGGCGAATCCGAAGGCGACGGGCGCGCGCTCGCCGCAGCCGAGAAGGCCATCGCCAATCCGCTGCTCGACGGCGTCTCGATGCGCGGCGCCAAGGGCGTCATCGTGTCGATCACCGGCGGCGAGGACATGCGCCTCATGGAGGTCGACGAGGCCGCCAACTATATCCGCGAACTGGTCGATCCGGACGCGAACATCATCTGGGGTTCGGCGTTCAACGAAAACCTCAACGGCAGGATTCGCGTGTCCGTCGTGGCGACCGGCATCGATGCCGAAGCCGCCGAAAGCGCGCCCAAGAGCCAGCCCTTCCGCCTCGGCGAAATGAGTGCGGGTCTCGCCCGCCCGGTGCAGATGGCGCGCCCCGCGCTCGATCCGGCACCGATGCCCGTCGCGCCTCGTCCGGAGGCAGCGCCGCTTGCCGACCTGCCGGCGGAGGAAGATCTGCCTGCGCAGCATTTCATCGCGGCCGAGCCGGAGGACGAAGGCGACGAACTGACGCTCGAACCGCCGGTTATCGCCGCGACGTTCGACGATGCGACGGGCAAGGACGAGCTGGTGCTGCAGGATATTGCGGAGCCGGTGGCGGAAGTGCCCGCGCCTGCGCCGGCACCCGCGCCGCGCTCGGTGGGCGGGACGCTGTTCGAGCGCATGTCGCAGCTTGCGCGCGGCAATGCACGCAGCGACGATGACGACGATCATGATCGCGCGCGCGGCGAGTTCGAAGTCCCGCGCTTTCTCAATCGTCAGAATAACCAATAAGCGGCTGGTCGGGCGTCCATGAGAATGTCCGGGTGGCGAAAGAGTAAGAACGCGTGAAACGGATCGCATGGATGACGGCGACGGCAATGCTGTTGCTGTCTGCCACCTTCTTCCCGGCCACGGCCGATGCCCAGTCCGGTGCCGTCGTCCAGGCACTGCCGCCCGAGGCGGCAGTGGGACGACTGAACAATAATCTCGCCAAGCTTTCACGCAGCCCGCAGGATGTCGAGGCGTTGCTCGGCGCCGCGCAGGCCGCGCTGGATCTGGGCGATGTGCAGGCCGCCAACGGCTTCTTCACGCGCGCCAATCTGGTCAATCCCAACCTGCCGGCCGCCAAGCTCGGCCTGGCGGTCGTCGAGCTGGCATTGAAGCAGCCGCAGGAAGCCGCCGCCAATTTCGATGCGGCCGAACGTCTGGGTGCGAGCGCCGAAACCTATCTGGCCGACAGGGGCCTTGCCTATGACCTGACCGGCCAGCAGGCCAAGGCGCAGCGCGATTATCAGGCGGCGCTGCGTGCGAAGTCCGGCGATACCAAGGCGCGTATCCGCTATGCGGTCTCGCTCGGCATTTCCGGCAAGCTGGCCGAGGCTGACCAGATGCTGGAACCCGTATTGCGCGCAGGCGACCGGGAGGCCTGGCGGTTCCGCGCATTCATCTACGCGATGAACGGCAAGATCGCCGAGGCCCGCAAGATCACCCAGAGTGTCATGCCCAAGGGCCTGGCCGATGCGCTCGACCCCTATATGGTTCGTACGCCGCTGCTGACGCCCGAGCAGAAGGCCGCCGCCGCGCATTATGGCGATTTCCCCGCCAATGTGCTGCGCATGACGGCGCCGCGTGAGCAGGTGGCGGTGGCCGCCGCGCCCTCTCCGCCGCCGCCGCCGCCGGTTGTCGAGCCGGCGAGGAAGGACGACGGCAAGAAGTCCCGCAACAGCCGCGATCGCGACAAGAACCCTGCGCCGGTGGCCGTGGCGGTCGCGCCGCCGTCGACTCCCGCCGCCGCGCCCAGCCGGATCGATCTCATTCCGCCGCCGCCACCGCCGCCCGAACCGGTGCAGGTCGCGCGTGCGGATCCGCCGCCCGTTCGCCCGCTGGTGAGCAACGCGCCGAGCGCAACCGCGCGCGCGCCGATCGTGCAGCCCTTGCCGCAGCCGCCGGCACGGGTTGTAGCACCGCCCGTCCGATCCACGACCGTGCCGCCCAGCGCGCCGCCGCCGTCCAGGCCGTTCGTTCAGCCTGCGCCCAGCCAGTCCTCACCAAGTCAACCGGCGTCGAGCCAGCCCAAGGCAGCACCCGAGCGCACGCTGGCGTCCGCTCTCTCGTCGTTGACCGTGCCGGATGCCGAGAGGAGCACGGGCGCTGCGGCGGTCGATCTGAATGCGGTCGCCAAGGCGAAGGCGGACAAAGCCAGGAAGGACGCCGAGGCCAAGGCGAAGGCCGAGAAGGAAGCCAAGGCGAAGGCGGAGGCCGAGCTCAAGAAGAAGCTCAAGGACAATCCCTCGCGCATCTGGGTGCAGATCGCGGCGGGCAAGAACGAAAGCGCGCTCGCTTTCGATCTTCGGCGCTTCCGCAAGACCTATGCCGACGCCATCGGCGAGGAAGGCGGCTGGTCCGCCGACTGGGGCGCGACCAACCGCCTGCTGATCGGTCCGTACAAGAAGGAAGAGAATGCGAAGAAGGTCGTCTCCGCGATCAAGAAGTCGGGCGGCGACGCGTTCGTCTGGGAGAGCGAGGCCGGCGAGGAAGTCAGGAAGATCGGCGCCAAGTAAGCGCCGTGAAAATGGGCTGTCCTCCACTTGCCGGAACATGCATAGGCTAGGTGCATGTCGCGCCCCTTCAGACCCGCTTCGCAGGCCCCGACCGTGCAGTGCAATCGCATCGTTTTGACGGATCGAGCAGACCGTCCTGTGTCGCGTGCCCGTGATCTTCCGGGCATATCGGGGCGGATCTCGTGACAAGGCTCGCCCCTTATGCCTGTGATCCGGCGAACAGCCGGGGCCGTCTCCATGCCGAGGCGAGCGGCGAGCAGCGGGGCCCGCGCGACGCGTTCCAGCGCGACCGCGATCGCATCATCCATTCGATCAGCTTCCGGCGCCTGCGACACAAGACGCAGGTCTTCATCGCGCCCGATGGCGATCATTATCGCGTGCGGCTGACCCACAGCCTGGAGGTCGCGCAGATCGGCCGTGCCGTCGCCCGCACGCTGGGCCTCAACGAGGATCTGACCGAAGGCCTCTGTCTCGCGCACGATATCGGGCATCCGCCTTTCGGCCATGCCGGCGAGGACGCGCTCAAGGAGGCGCTCGCGACCTATGGTGGCTTCGATCACAATGCACATTGCATCCGCACGCTGACCTTGCTCGAAAATGCCTACCCGACCTTTCCCGGGCTCAATCTCACCTGGGAGATGCTGGAAGGCCTCGCCAAGCATAACGGCCCGGTTACGGCGCCGAACTGGGCGATGCGGGAAGCGGATGCCGCCTATCCGATGGAGCTCTCGAGCTGGCCGTCGCTCGAGGCGCAGATTGCCGCGCTCGCCGACGACATCGCCTATGACAATCATGACATTGACGATGGCCTGCGCGCCGGCATTCTCTCGCTCGATCAAATCCTGACCGTCCCGCTGGTCGCGCGCTGCTGGGACCGGGTGCGCACGAGATTTCCCGACGTGCCCACGGAGCGCCTGCTGCGCGAACTCGTCCGCGAACAGATCGGCGTCATGGTCAACGACCTGCTCGACACGACGCGCGCCAATCTCGCCGGCATGAGCCTGACGCAAGCAGGCGTCCAGGCGATACGCGACGCAGGGCGGCCTGTTGCGGGTTTTTCCGATGAGATGCGCGAGGCCGAACGCACGCTCAAGGCGTTCATGTACGCCAATCTCTATTATCATCCGTGGCAGCTGGAGGCTGCGGCGCGCGCCAGGATCGTCGTCGCCGACCTGTTCGAGGCCTATCATGACGAACCCGCCCGCATGGGCGAGGGCTGGACCGAAAGCTGCTTGCACGAAGAACCCATGCGCAGCCGGCATATTGCCGACTATATTGCCGGCATGACGGATCGCTTTGCCGAACGTGCGCATCGGGACATTTTCGGCAACAAGCTCGACCGGCGGACGCACTGACCGGGGCGGGACAAGGAGGACGGGATGCCGGAAGACCTGCAGCAATGGATCGGCCCGGTCCTGGCCATCGCGGTGGGCCTGGTCGTGCTGACGCTGCGCATGCGCAAGATGCAGCGGGCGCACCCTCTCAGGGTCGAGCGGCTGTGGATGCTGCCGGCCTTCTATGGCGCCGTGGCCACCGCGCTCTATGTCACGCATCCGCCGCAAGGCATGGTCTGGATCTACGCCCTGACGGCGCTTGCCGCGGGGCTGACGCTCGGCTGGATTCGCGGAAAGCTGATGGCCATCCATGTCGATCCGGAGACGCATGAGGTCAGCCAGCAGGGATCGCGACTGGCGATGCTTTTCATCGTGGCGCTGGTGATCCTTCGCTTTGCGGCGCGCGCGTTCATGGGCGACGGGGCTAATGTCGACCCCACGGTCATGTTCGCGACCACCGATGTCCTGCTCGCATTCGGCTTCGGCTTCATCGGCGCGCAGCGGCTGGAGATGGGCATGCGCGCCAGGGAATTGCTGGCGGAAGCGCGGGCGCGGCGCGACGCATGACGGACGCCCCCAAGCCCTGGCCCAAGCCCTGGCTCGCGGGCCAAGCGGCGAACGAAGCCGACAAGCGCCATGCGCCCGCGACACTGCGCAACCGCGATGCGATCGTCGAGGTCCTGCGCGGCGTGATGCCGAAGCGCGGGACGATCCTCGAGGTGGCGAGCGGGTCGGGCGAGCATGCCGTCCATTTCGCCCAGGCCTTTCCGGCGCTCGATTGGCAGCCTAGCGATCCGGATCCGGCGGCATTGCGCTCCATCGCGGCCTATGTGAACGACGCCGACCTCACGAATGTCGCGCCGCCGCTCATGATCGACGCGCGCGCCGAGGACTGGCCGCTGGACCGGGCGGATGCGGTTCTCTGCATCAATATGGTCCACATCAGCCCGTGGGAAGCGACGCGCGGACTGCTTCGCGGCGCTGCGAAGCTGCTGCCGTCCGATGGGCTGCTGTATCTGTACGGACCCTATATCCAGCAGGGCGTGGAGACCGCGGCGAGCAATCTCGCCTTCGACCAGTCGCTGAAAAGCCGGGACCCGGCCTGGGGCCTGAGGGATGTGGCGGACGTCGAGGCGGCGGCGGTCGAGCAGGGCTTCCGGCTCGAAGCGATCGTCCCGATGCCGGCAAACAATCTCAGCCTGATCTTCCGGCGCGGTCCTCGTCGGGACTGACGCTGCCGGCGCTGCGGCGGACATGCTCGCGCCAGGCGATGTACAGTCCCGCCACCGCGATCATCGCTGCGCCTGCCCAACTGGCAGGGCCCGGCCAGCTGCTCCAGAAGATCCAGCCCGCCGCCGTCGCCCAGACGAGCTGGCTGTAGTCCATCGGGATCACGAGCGAGACGGGCGCGAAGCGCAGCGCGAAGGTCATCAGCAATTGTGCCGCGCCGCCGGTGAGGCCGAGCAGGACGAGCAGGGGCCATTGCTCCAGCGTGTGCACGGCGCCCGACATCAGCACGAGTGCGCCGAGTGGCGGCAGCGAAATGGTGGTGAACCAGAACACGATGGTCGGCGCCGGCTCGGACTTGTTGAGGTCGCGCAGCACGATCGAGATGATCGCTGTGACGAAGGCGCCCGCAAGCGCGACGAGCACGCCGAAGCTGGCGAGGTTCTGCGCATCCGGGTGCGCCATGATGATGACGCCGACAAAACCCAGCGCGACCGCACTCCAGCGGTGGATGCCGATATGCTCGCGCAGGACGATGGCGGACAGGATGGTCGCGAAGATCGGCATGGTGAAGGCGATGGAGGTCGATTCCGCGAGCGGCAGCAGCGCGACCGCCCCGAAATTCAGGATCATGCCGATCATGCCGAGGATCGAGCGCGAGACGTGCATGCCGATGCGCTGCGTCTTGACCGCCGCCGGGCCCATGGTCGCGAAGAGCCATGCGGCGGCCACCGGCCAGGCGAAGAGCTGGCGATAGAAGACGATCTCGGCAATGCCGACATGCCGGTCGGACAGGAGCTTGCCGCAGACATAGGTCGAGGCGAGCATCAGCATGGCGGCGAGGCGCAGGCCGATGGCGAGCATCGGCTGATCGTGGCGGCCGTCATGGCCGGCTATGGCCGCCGTCATGGCACGGCTCGCTTCATGGCGCGCAGACTGTCCGCCACGAACAGGGCAAGCGCAAGCCAGATGAGCCCGAAGCTGGCCAGGCGGGCCGCCGAGAGCGGCTCGTCGAACAGGAAATAGCCGGCCAGGAATTGCAGCGAAGGCGCGATATATTGAAGGAGGCCGAGCGTGATCATCGGCAGGCGGCGCGCGGCGCCTGCAAACAGGAGCAGCGGCACCGAGGTGATCGCGCCCGTGCCGATCAGCAAGGCCGTCTCCACGCCGTCGCGGCCGAAGGACAGCGTCCCCGCCATGCCGAACCAGATCAGCGCGGCCAGCGCAGGCGGCGCCAGCACCAGCGTCTCCACGGCAAGGCCGACAGCGGCGGGGACTGGAGTCAGCTTGCGGACCAGGCCATAGAGCCCGAAGCTCACCGCGAGCGTGAGGCTGATCCAGAGCGTCTGCAACTCGCCGGCGGCGAGGACGGCGACGCCCAGCGCGGCGATCGTCACGGCCACAAGCTGCGTGCGCCGCAGTCGCTCATGCAGGAAGACCATGCCGAGCAGGATGTTGACCAGCGGATTGAGGAAGTAACCCAGGCTCCCGGCCAGGATGTGCGCATTGTAGATCGCCCAGATGTAGACCAGCCAGTTGATTGCGATCAGCACCGCGCTGACCGTCAATGCGCCGAGGATGCGCGGCTGCCGGAGCGCCGCGACGAAGTCGGGGAACAGCCGCGCGGTCACGAGAATGACGGCCAGAAAGACGACCGACCAGACCACGCGATGTGCGACGACCTCGACGGGCCCCACCGTGGGGAAGAGCTTGAAGTAAAGCGGCAGCAGGCCCCACAGCCCATAGGCTGCGATGCCGTTGAAAAGGCCCGTGCGGTGAGTCGCGCGGGCCTCGGCTTCGTGGAGGGACAGCGGCGCGTTCATAGGCGGAGGAAGCGTGGCCCGAGCATGGCTTGCCCATGGCGGGCGGGGCACGGCTTGGCAAGGCGTCAGATCGGACGGCGCAATTTGCCGCGGTTACTGTTCCGGGCTGTAGCGCACCACTTTCGCGCGCCTGAGAATACGATCTTCCAGCGAATAATAGAGCCAGATATCCCTGCCGCACTCGAGGCAGGAAGCCGCGAAGGCAATGTCCGTCGCGGTGCGGTCCTTGGCGGGCGGCGGCATCAGCAAGGGCTCGATGCCGCGCCCGGTGATGCGGGTGAAATCGGACGAGAAGCTGATCCAGCCGATCCGCCAGCGCGCGTCGACCGTGGCGCCATTGTAGAACATCACCGGATCCTGTCCTTCGCTCTGGACGATCGGGCCGGTCGAAAGATGCCAGTTGTCCCAGCTGTCCTCGCGGATGGTGAAAGGGTCGTCGGCCACCGTCCATGGCCCTTCGACGCCAGGGCCCACCGCCATGCCGATGCGCGAGGCGCCATCCCTGGCATATTCGTAGAACAGCCGATATTGGCCGTCGCTGCCCTTGGCGAGTGTGGCTTCCTTGATATTGCCTTCGCCTTCGGGCGCCTTGAGCATGACTCTTTGCTCCTGCAGGTCGGTCAGGTCCGCGCCCTTGGCGACCAGCAAGGCGCCCTGCTCCCGCCTGGCGTCGACGCCCGTGTAGAAGACGAGATAGTTGCCCTTGTCGCCATGTACGACGGTGGGATCCTCGCAACCGCCCGCGTCGTCGGGATTGGGGCCGGGGACGATGGCCGGCTCGTCGCGCATGCGGAAGCAGACGCCGTCCTCGGAATCGCCGCTCCAGATGACGCCGGTCGGGTCGGTCGGTCCGAGCGGGCGCGGCAGGACGCGGACCAGCAGCCGATACACATCGCCCTCGGTCCAGACGAACGGGCTCATGAGGTCGTAATTGGCGAGCCGCCCTTCCGGCCCGGCAATGTCCAGCGTCACGTCCTGCAGTGCCTCGATCACATAGGCGACCATGGGATCAGGCGCCCTGCGCGATGGTGAGCGAGAGGGCGCCGTCGATGGTGACGGTCGTGCCGGTGATGTAGTCGGCGGCGGGCGAGAGCAGATAGGCGATGAGATCGGCCACCTCTTCGGCGGTGCCAGCCCGGCCCCAGGGGATGGCGGATTGCCTGGCGGCAAGCGCCTGCGGATTGTCGAGCGCCGACTGGTTCATGGGCGTCAGGATCATGCCCGGCGCCACGCTGTTGACCGCAATGTGCCTGGGTGCCAGCTCCAGCGCGAGCGTGGCGGTGAGTTGGGCAAGCCCGCCCTTGGCCGCGTCATAGTCCACGCCGCCGGGACGCGGCGCGCGCTCATGGATGGAGGAGGTGTTGACGATCCGTCCCGGCGCGTTCGCGGCGTCCAGCGCCCGGACCATGCGGCGACAGGTGAGGAAGGGGCCGTAAAGGTCGGACCGCACGATCCGGTCGAACTGCGCGAGCGACATGTCGCGCAGGAAGATGCCGGACATGTTGAGACCGGCGGAATTCACCAGCAGGTCGACCGTACCGAATGTCGCCTCCGCCGCTGCGAACAGCGCTTCGACCTCGGCTTCGCTGGTCACATCGGTCTGCCGGGCGATGGCGCGGCCGCCATGTCCGGCGATCTCGGATACGACATCGTGCGCGGCCTTTGCGTCTCGGAAATAGGTGAGCGCAACCGGAATACCGGCCAGGCCCAGGCGAAGGGCGCATGCCCGGCCTATGCCGGATTCGCCGCCGGTCACGACCGCTACGGAGCTGGAAAGAAAGCGAAACGGGTCCACACGCGCCATGCATGCATAACGCGCAAGTGCGGGAAAACGTGCCCGTGCGCCTTACGGCATGAAATCAGGCCGGCAGCTTCTATCCGTCGCTATCGCGCTCGATATCGGCGCCGACCGCGCTGAGCTTTTCCTCGAGCCGTTCGTAGCCGCGGTCGAGGTGATAGACGCGATTGACCTTGGTCTCGCCTTCGGCGGCGAGGCCGGCGAGGATGAGGCTCATCGAGGCGCGCAGATCCGTTGCCATCACCTCCGCGCCGGTCAGCTTCTCGACGCCGCGCACGATCGCCGTGCGCCCGTCGACGCGGATATCTGCGCCCATGCGCGCCAGCTCGGGCACATGCATGTAGCGGTTCTCGAAGATCGTCTCGGTGAGCACGCTTGCGCCGTCGGCAAGGCAGAGCATCGCCATGAACTGCGCCTGCATGTCGGTCGGGAAAGCGGGGAAAGGGGCGGTCGAGAGCGTGAGCGGCTTGAGCTTGCCGTCGGCCGCGACCTTGATGCCGCTCCTGGTCTCCTCGACATGGACGCCGGTCTCGCGCAGCGCGGCGATGATCGCGTGCATGTCGTTGGCGCTGGCGCCCGCCAGTTCCAGTTCGCCGCCCGTGATCGCCGCGGCGCAGGCATAGCTGCCCGCCTCGATGCGGTCCGGCATGACGGAATAGGTCGCGCCGTGCAGGCGCTGCTTGCCATGGATGACGAGCTTGTCGGTGCCCATGCCCTCGATGTTCGCACCCATGTCGACGAGGAGGTTGCAGAGATCGACGATCTCGGGCTCGCGGGCCGCATTTTCGAGGATGCAGGTGCCGTTCGCCAGCACGGCGGCCATGATGGCATTTTCCGTGGCGCCCACCGAGACGATCGGGAAGCTGAAGGTGCCGCCGGGCAGGCCGCCGTCGGGCACGCGCGCGGTCACATAGCCGCTCGCCGTTTCGAGCTCCGCGCCGAGCGCTTCAAGCGCCTTGAGATGCAGGTCGATGGGACGGTTGCCGATCGCGCAGCCGCCGGGCAGCGAGACGGTGGCCTCGCCGGCGCGGGCGAGCAGCGGACCGAGCACGAGGATCGATGCGCGCATCTTGCGCACGATGTCATAGGGCGCGAGCGTCGCGGTGACCTTGCCGGCGCGAATGGTCATCACGCGGCCGAAATCCTCGGGGCGAGACCCTTCGATCTGGGTCGAGGCGCCGAGCTGATTCAGGAGGTGCCCGAAGCTGTCCACGTCGGCAAGGCGCGGCAGGTTGCGCAGCGTCACGGGTTCGTCGGTCAGCAGCGCGCAGGGCATGAGCGTCAATGCCGCGTTCTTGGCGCCGGAAATGGGAAGCCTGCCGGAAAGCGGCTTGCCGCCGCGAATGAGAATTCTGTCCATCGGCGTGTCTTAGCGAGCGCTGTGTTCCGTGCAAGAGGAGGACCGTCGCTTGCCCGCAGTGCGGTTCGGAACGTCAGTGCCCAGCCCGATGGCCGCGGCCGGTCTTCACGTCGATTTCTTGCCGAAGCCACCCTGAACGCGCGGCGACTTGTTCGCGCCGAAGGCATTCACATTGTCCTGGAAGCGCTTCCAGATCGCGGCGAGCGGCCCCTGGTTGAGCGGCGTGTCGAGCCGCACGCCGACCGTGCCATCGGGCCTGGTCCAGCGCACCGTTCCGCACACCGTATCGCCCTGGCATTCGATGATCACCCGCATGCGGGGCTGAGCCTTGTCGAACCCGCCCAGCCGCAGACCCTGCTGCGACACGTCGATGATGAAGGCCTCCTGCCCATCGAGCACGGTGCTGACGAACACGGGAAGTTCCGTGCGAAAACGTCGGTCTACGCGGTTGTTGTCGTCGCTCACTATCACTCGCCCTGAAGGGCCGTCCTCTAACAGAAATGAACCCGCGCGTCGCATCGCATGCGCTATGTGCATCATCCTATGAGACTAATGTTAAAGATGACCTGCCGTCGTCAGGCCAAAAGCTCGACGTCCCAATAAAGCCAGTCGTGCCAGCTTTCGTGGAGATAGTTGGGCGGGAAGGCGCGGCCATGGTCCTGCAGCTGCCAGCTGGTCGGGCGGATCGGATATTCATGGATGTGCATGCCGGCCTCGCGCGGCGTGCGGCCGCCCTTCCTGAGATTGCAGGGCGAACAGGCGGTGGTGACATTCTCCCAGGTCGTGCGCCCGCCGGCGCGCCGCGGCACCACATGGTCGAAGGTCAGCTCCTTGGTCGAGCCGCAATATTGGCAGGTGAACTTGTCGCGCAGGAACAGGTTGAACCGCGTGAAGGCCGGATGCTCGCTGGGCCGCACATATTGCTTGAGTGCGATCACCGAGGGGATTTGCATCTGGAAGCTGGGGGAGTGGACTTCCCGGTCGTAGCTGGCGACGATGTCCACTCGATCTAAAAAAACCGCCTTGATGGCGGTTTGCCAAGGCCACAGGCTCAGCGGATAATAAGAGAGAGGCGTATAGTCCGCGTTGAGGACCAGCGCCGGACAGTTTTCCGGATGTCGTATTCGATCGGGATGATACATGCGCTTCTCAGGCTCCCTTTCGTTGCCGACGCACTTCCTGGAGGAAGAAGCGTGACGCCTTCATGACAGCATCCTTAATGAGTCCCCGTCAAGAGCTAGTATGAGCCAAAATCGCATCCCACCGCATCTGGTGACTCGCTTCGCCCCAAGTCCGACCGGCCGGCTCCATGTCGGGCATGGCTATTCGGCGCTTCTGGCCCATGATCTCGCGCGCGACCGGGGCGGACGCTTCCTGCTGCGCATCGAGGATATCGACGCGACACGATGTCGCCCCGAATTTACGGACGGCATACGACAAGACCTTCAATGGCTTGGAATCGCGTGGGATGATATCGCGATCCAGTCGGAGCGGCTGGCGGTTTACGATGCGGCGCTGGCGCAGCTCGAGGCGCAGGGCCTTGTCTATCCCTGCTTCTGCAGCCGCGCGGACATTGCGCGGGAAGTGGCCGCGAGCCTGTCCGCGCCGCATGGCGCCGATGGGCCGCTTTATCCGGGGACGTGCCGCCTGTTGGGCAGCGCCGAGCGGGCAAGGCGGATCGCGCAGGGTGATCCCCATAGCTGGCGGCTCGATATGGGCGCGGCAATGGCGCACACGGGGCCGCTCAGTTGGCATGACGAGACCGCGGGCGATGTCGCGGTCGATCCGGATGCGCTTGGCGATCTGATCCTCAAGGGCCGCGACCGCCCGGCCAGCTATCATCTTGCCGTGGTCGTGGACGATGCGGCGCAAGGCGTGACGGATGTCGTGCGCGGCCGCGATGTCTTTGCCTCGACCCATGCGCACCGCATGTTGCAGCAATTGCTCGGCCTGCCATTGCCCCATTATCATCATCACGGTCTCGTCGTGGACGCCGAAGGCAGGCGCCTGGCCAAGCGCGCCGCCGGCCTCAGCCTCGCCGAACTGCGCGAGGGCGGCATGGACGGCGCGACGCTGGCGGCGGACTTGCGCGCCGGGCGCTTTCCGGTTGGCACGGGACTGGAGCGGTCTTACATGGGCGAGGACAGGAGTCCGTCCCATGGGTAATGCCTTCATCGTCCTTCTCATCGTCGTCTTCGCGATCGGTGCCGTGGTCATGCTGGTGCGCGGTGTCATCGCGTTCCTCAAGACGACCGAGGAGGATCTCAAGAGCGGCGTCAATGGCCCCAGCCAGTCGAGCCTCAAGCAGAACCGGATGATGATGGGCCGCGTCACCTTCCAGGCGCTGGCGATCCTGATGGTCGCGCTGCTGCTGTTGATCAACGGCGGCCGCTGAACCGGGAGCGGGCTGGGCCATGGTCCGCCTCAACCGCATCTACACGCGCACGGGAGACGATGGCACGACCGGCCTGGTCGATGGGTCGCGCGTCGCCAAGGACGATCCGCGCATGGCGGCGATCGGCGAGGTCGACGAACTGAACAGCGCGATCGGCGTCGCGGTGGCCGTGATGAACGATCCGGGCCGCGCCGCGCTGCTGCAGTCGGTGCAGAACGATCTGTTCGATCTCGGCGCCGATCTCGCGACGCCGGGCGACGACTTCGCGCCTTCGGACATGGTGTTGCGCATCATCCCCCCTCAGGTGGAGCGGCTCGAGCTAGCCATCGATGCGCTCAACGAGCATCTGGAACCGCTGCGCAGCTTCATCCTGCCTGGCGGATCGCCGGCGGCTGCGTATGTGCATCTTGCCCGCGCCATTGCGCGCCGGGCTGAGCGGGCGGCGATGACGGCGGCTGGGGCGGCGCCAGTCAACCCGGCGGCGCTGGCCTATCTCAATCGCCTGTCGGACCTGCTCTTCGTGCTGGCCCGAGCGATCAATGCGGATGGAGCCGGCGATATCCTCTGGATACCCGGCGCCCAGCGCTGACCTTTAAATTTCAGCCCGTTCCGACCGTCGGCTGTCGTGGTTAACAAGCCGGCGTCATTGTCCATTTTCTTAAGGAAAAGCGCGATAATCTGGGCAATCGCGACCAGAACTCTGGGAGGAGCAAAGGCATGTCACGGATCCGGTTCGTCATCGCGCCCGCCATCTTGTTGCTATCCAACATTTTTCTCGCGCAGCCCGCGTCGACTCAGGCCATGCCGGCCGCGAAGGTCGAGCATTCGCGCGGCATCTATCACGTCAAAAGCTGCCCTGGACCGGCTGCCGCCGGCAACGCCCGCTGCTTTGCCCATGTCGTGACCGACAGCAATGGCAACCCGCTTGCGAGAAGCCAGCCGCAGGTCGCGACCCCGTCCGGTTTCGGTCCCGCCGACTTGCGTGCGGCATATGCGCTGACATCGGCCGACTGGGGCTCGAGCGCGACGACCGTCGCGATCGTCGACGCTTATGGCTATGCGAATGCCGAGGCCGATCTCGCCGTCTATCGCGCAAAGTTCGGCCTGCCGGCCTGCACCACGGCCAATGGTTGCTTCAGGAAGGTGAACCAGCGCGGACAGGTGTCCGGCTATCCGCGCGAGGATACCGGCTGGGCCCAGGAGACGGCGCTCGATCTCGATATGGTCAGCGCCATGTGCCCTGGCTGCAAGATCCTGCTCGTTCAGGCGGATTCGCCCGGTTACGGCAATCTTGCGAACGCCGTGAATGCAGCCCGCGTTCTTGGCGCCAGGGTGATCAGCAACTCCTATGGCGGCCCCGAGGGCGGCTCATCGGCCTATGAAGTCTATTATAACATTTCTGGCGTGGCGGTGACGGCGAGCAGTGGCGACAGCGGCTATGGCGTGTCGTTTCCGGCTTCATCCAATCATGTGACGGCCGTTGGAGGGACCAGCCTGTTCCGGTCCGGCGGCGGCTGGTCCGAGACGGCCTGGGCCGGCGCCGGCAGCGGCTGCAGCACGACTTACGCCAAGCCGGGCTGGCAGACCGACTCAGGCTGCAACAAGCGCACCGTGGCCGACGTGTCGGCTGTGGCGGACCCGGCGACGGGCGTTGCCGTCTACGGTCCCGCATCGCGAAAGTCGTCCGCGTGGATGGTCTTCGGCGGGACCAGCGTCGGTGCGCCGCTCATCGCCGGCATTTATGGCGCGAACGGCCATGGCGTGAACAATGGGAGCGACCCCTATGCCAATCAGAGCGCCCTCAAGGACGTAACCTCGGGCAGCAATGGCAGTTGCGGCGGCTCCTATCTGTGCACGGCTGGGCCGGGCTATGATGGGCCGACTGGGCTCGGCACGCCCAGGGGCGTCTCCGCTTTCTGAGCGAGCCGGCCTGGAAAGCATGAGTGGCCGGCGGCGTGCTGCCGGCCATTTTGTGAGGAGGGCGAGCGACATCGGCGTCGAGGCCGCGGACGCAATGCGTACATTCCATCGGCTGGGGTCCCATGCTATGGGCGGCTTCCCTTGGAAGTACAGGAATCGGAACGGCCATGAACGATCTCACCCAGACGCCCGAGATGATCATCGGCGGCATGGGTGCCCGGGCGCGCAATGCCGCTGCGATCCTCGCCCGCACGTCGAGCGAGGACAAGGCGAAGGCGCTGATCGCGGCGGCCGGGGCGTTGCGCGATGCGACGACGAAGATCATCCTCGCCAACCGCAAGGACATGGAGCGCGGGGCGGCCAATGGCCTCACCTCCGCCATGCTCGACCGGCTGCGGCTCGATGAAGCCCGTATCGCCGGTATCGCCGATGCCGTGGAACAGGTGGCGTCGCTGCCCGATCCGGTCGGCGCGGTCATCGACGAGACGCAGCGCCCCAATGGCATGAAGCTGCAGCGCGTCCGCGTGCCGCTCGGCGTGATCGGCATCATCTATGAGAGCCGCCCCAATGTGACGGCCGATGCGGCGGCGCTGGGCCTGCGCTCCGGCAATGCCGTGATCCTGCGCGGCGGTTCCGAGGCCGTGGAGAGCAATCGCGCCATCCATGCCGCGATGGTCGCGGGCATTGTCGAGAGCGGGCTGCCCGCCGACGCGGTGCAACTGGTGCCGAGCACGGATCGGGCGCTGGTGGGCGCCATGCTGCGGGCCAATGGCCTGATCGACATCATCGTGCCGCGCGGCGGCAAGTCGCTGGTCGCGCGGGTGCAGGAGGAGGCGCGCGTGCCGGTGCTCGCGCACCTCGATGGCATCTGCCACACTTATGTCCATGCCGCCGCCGATGCGGCGATGGCGCGCGAGATCGTCCTCAATGCCAAGATGCGGCGCACGGGCATTTGCGGGGCGATGGAGACGCTGCTCATCGACAAGGGTTTCGCGCATCCCGAGATGCTGGTCGCCGCGCTGCTCGATGCGCGCTGCGAGGTGCGTGGCGACGCTGCCGTCAAGGCGCTGGACGACCGGGTCGAGCCCGCGCAGGAAGCGGACTGGGATACCGAATATCTCGACAGCATCGTGACCGCCGGCCTGGTCGATGGGGTCGACGAGGCGCTGGCCCATATCGCGGCGCATGGCAGCCATCACACCGATGCGATCGTCACGGCCGACGCCGCGACGGCGGAGCATTTCCTGCAGGCCTGCGACAGCGCGATCGTGATGTGGAATGCCTCCAGCCAGTTCGCCGATGGCGGCGAGTTCGGCCTGGGCGCCGAGATCGGCATCTCGACCGGCCGCATGCATGCGCGCGGTCCTGTCGCGCTCGAGGGGCTCACCACCTATAAGTGGGTCGTACGCGGGGCCGGGCAGACAAGGCCCTGAGGACAGGGCCTTGAGGAACCGATCCGCTTCGCTCGCGATTGCCAGCATATGAGAGAGCTGATGTCCCATCGAACCTTGGCGATGCGCGCCCTTTCGCTGGCGGGCCTGGCGATGCTGGCGGCTTGCACCGTGGTGCCGCCGGCAGCCTCCCCGCCGCCGCCTCCGCCCCCGCATCAACCCGCGCCACCACCACCGCCGCCACCGCCTGTCATGGTCGCGCCGGAAAAGCCCTGGGACGTCGCGCCGCTGACGCCCGGCAGCTGGCGTTATGAAAAGCAGGGCGCGGCGAGCGTCGCGTCGTTCGGCGCCCCGGGGGGCGTGCGTGTCGCGGCGTTGCGTTGCGAGCCGGGCACGCGCCGGCTGATAATCTCGATCGGGGGGAGGGCGGCCGCGCCGACCGTGCCGGTTTCGATCCGCACCACGTCCGGAGATCTGGCCTGGACCGGAACGGCGGGCGCTGCCGACAATCCGTCCGTGCTGGTGACGCGCCCGGCGAACGACAGCGGCTTCGACTGGATCGCCTATTCGCGCGGCCGTATTTCCGTGGAGGTGCAAGGGCTGCCACGGCTGATCCTGCCCGTCTGGGCGGAGATTTCACGGGTTGTCGAGGATTGTCGCGGCTGAGCCTTTCGCCCGGAAACGCGAAGGCGATATTATGATTCGAAAAAAGATAAATACAAGTCTTGTTCGCCCTCGCCGTTTGATTCACACATGAGCCATCGGGAGCATGAAGGCTTTCAGCCGAACCTTCCGAGCCAGTTTCAACAAATGCGAAAGGAGGTGATCCGATGTCTCATGGTTCAGCAATGGGGTCGGTCAAGTCCGTTCGGGGAGCCCGCCGCTAAGGCGACGGGTCGCGCGAGGGCCGCAACGGGTCCGGAACGCGGCGCAAATCCCCGGGTGGCGGCACTTCCGGCCGCTGACCATGCTGATGGGCCGCTCGGAGCTTGATTGCTCCGGCGGCCCCTCTCATTATGTGCGCGCAACATAGACATTTTTGAGGAGAGGAATGATGTCGGTTCGTCGCTTGATTACCGCGATTTCGCTTGGCCTGATGGCTGCCCCGCTTGCTGCCCAGTCGCCCGTGACGGGCGTTGCTGACGCCGAGGCACTGTTCAAGGACAAGGATCCGGTCAAGAACAGGAATAAGCAGGCGGCGCTGCACATCATGCGCGAGCTTCTGCAGTGCGGACACTGGAGCGATGCGGGGAACTGGCTGACGGAGCGCTATATCCAGCATAACCCCAATGCCGCGGACGGCCTTGCGCCGGTGCAAAAGTTCTTCGCCAACATGCCGCGCACCGCGACCTGCGACAAGCTCACGACCCCGGTCGTCGCGGTGCTGGCCGAGGGCGATCTCGTCAATGTCGTGATCGCGCGCAGCTATCCCGATCCGAACGAACCCGGCAAAACCTATACCACGAGCTGGTTCGACATGTGGCGCTTCGTCGACGGCAAGGCCGATGAGCATTGGGATGCGGCGACCAAGGGCGCCCGCCCGCCGCAGACCCAGGCGAAATAATCATTCGGAGGAAGGCGGGTCCGGCCTCAGGTCGACCCGCCTTTTTCTTCGTCCGCGCGATGATAGAGGATCTCGTTGCGGATATGGATGACGCGTGAGCCCAGCCGCGTCTCATAAATGAAGATCGCGAAGGCGCTGCCGATCGAGAACATCGATCCGATGAAGAGCAGCGCGATCAGCGTGCCGAGATTGACGTCGAGCAGGCTGGACGCGAACAACAGGATCACCACCGCGCAGACGAGCAGCGCCGACAGCACCGAGAGCAGGATCGCGCAGTTCACGACCTTGATCCGCATGTCGAGAACGCGGATTTCGTCGATCAGCCGGTCATGCTCCGTACCGGCCGTCATCACCACGCGCTGCTCCACGACCCGCGCCCGGTCGATGACGCGCGCCAGGCGCGAGGCGCAGACGTTGATGAAAGCGACGATACCCGCGAGCAGGAACACCGGCGCGACGGCAAGCTGGATCGTGTGAGCGACCTGGCTGACCTCCGTGGAGGTCAGCCCCGATAAGGCGTTCACCCGGCTTCCTTGGTCGCCGGCGTGTTGATGCCCATCGACTGGAGATATTTGCGCACGTTGCGCGCTGCCTGGCGGAGCCGCTGCTCGTTCTCGACCATGGCGATGCGCACGAAGCCTTCGCCGTCCTCGCCATAGCCGACGCCCGGCGCCACCGCGACCTTGGCGTGGGTGAGGAGTTGCTTGGAGAATTCCAGGCTGCCCATCTCCTTGAGCGCCGGCGGCAGCGGCGCCCAGGCGAACATGCTGGCCTTGGGGGCGGGGATGTCCCAGCCCGCGCGGCCGAAGCTCTCAACCAGCACATCACGGCGCTTATGATAGAGCTCGCGATTCTGGGCGACGATGTCCTGCGGGCCATTGAGGGCCGCACAAGCAGCGGCCTGGATCGGCGTGAACGCGCCATAATCGAGATAGGACTTCACGCGCTTCAGCGCCGCGATCAGCTTGCGGTTGCCGACCGCGAAGCCGATGCGCCAGCCGGCCATCGAATAGGTCTTCGAGAGCGAGGTGAACTCGACCGCGACCTCCTTGGCCCCCGGCACCTGCAGGATCGAGGGCGTTGGGTTGCCGTCATAATAGAGCTCGGAATAAGCGAGGTCGGAAAGGACCCAGACCTTGTTTTCCTTCGCCCAGGCGACAAGCCGCTCATAGAAGGCGAGGTCGACCGTCTCGGCGGTCGGGTTGCTCGGATAGCCGACGACCAGCACGCTGGGGCGCGGCACGGTGAATGCCATCGCCCGGTCGAGCGCGCGCCAATAGCCTTCGTCCGGC
The DNA here is from genome assembly GCA_017744605.1 of Sphingobium sp. Lineage (GTDB taxonomy): Bacteria > Pseudomonadota > Alphaproteobacteria > Sphingomonadales > Sphingomonadaceae > Sphingobium. Next base: position 35,909 of record JAGIAZ010000010.1, read on the forward strand.
GTGGTCGGCACTGAGCGGATCGTGGCGCCCGCGATGATGAAGCCGAACATATGGATCGGGTAGCTGGGGTTGGGCGCCAGCACGACGTCGCCTGGAGCGGTGATCGCCGTGGCAAGGCTGGCGAGGCCTTCCTTCGAGCCCATGGTGACGACCACTTCCGTCTCGGGATCGAGCTCGACCCCGAAGCGGCGGGCATAATAGTTCGCCTGTGCCTTGCGGAGGCCCGGAATGCCCATCGACTGGGAATAGCCGTGTGCGCTGGGCTTCTGCGCGACCTCGATCAGCTTGTCGATGACGTGCTGGGGCGGCGGCAGGTCGGGATTGCCCATGCCGAGATCGATGATGTCCTCGCCTGCCGCGCGCGCCGCTGCCCGCATCCCGTTGACTTCGGCGATGACATAGGGCGGCAGCCGCTTGATGCGGTAGAACTCGTCGGACATTGGAACGTCGATCTCCTGATACTGATAAATCCGGCTCATCCGGCCCGACACCTATAGCTCGCGCGACAAGGCCGTGCCACTAAAAGCGGGAGCACACGAATCAGCATGGGAAAAGGGCATGGCCGAAACTGCACCGCATGATGTCGAACGGCCCGCGCTCGACCAACTCCAGCAATGGACACGGACGTTCGGCCAGGCGCAGCAGCTCATCCTCGAACGGACCAGCAAGCTCATGGATCCGGCTGGCCAACTCCGCGGTTTCGAGCTGCCGGCGGGGGCCGCGCCCAATATCGAGCGCATCGCCGAGATCCAGGCGGACATGGCGAGCAAGGGGCTCGCCGTCTGGGAGCGCTTTCTTGCGCAGGCGAGCGGGCAGGCCGAGAGCGACGGCGCGCCGACGGCGGCCGATCGCGACCGGCGCTTCGCCGATCCCAAGTGGCGCGACAACCCGATGTTCGACCTGATCCGCCAGATCTATCTGCTGGCGTCCGACGGGCTGATGCGGCTTGCGGATACCGTGGATGGTCTCGATCCGCGCCAGAAGGAGAAGCTGCGCTTCGCGACGCAGCGCTTCGTCGAGGCGGCAAGCCCGAGCAACTTCGCCTTCACCAACCCGCAGGTGATCGACCGCATCATCGAGACCGGCGGGCAGAACCTCATCGCCGGACTCGAACATCTGCTCGCCGATCTCGACAAGGGTCAGCTGACGCACACGGATGGCGCGGCCTTCGAGCTGGGTCGCAATATCGCGACCACGCCGGGCAAGGTGATCCATGAGACGCCGCTCTACCAGCTCATCCAATATGAGCCGGCGACCAAGCAGGTGCACGAGACGCCGCTGGTCATCTTCCCGCCGTGGATCAACCGCTTCTACATCCTCGATCTCAACCCTGCGAAGAGCTTCGTCAAATGGGCGGTCGACCAGGGGCTCACGGTGTTCATGGTGAGCTGGAAGTCGGCCGACGCGAACATGGCCGATCTGACGCTCGACGATTATGTGCTGCGGGGCCAGGTCGATGCGATCGACACGGTGCGCGACCTGCTCGGGGTCGAGAGCGTCCATACCATCGGCTATTGCGTGGCGGGGACGACGCTCGCGGCGACGTTGGCGCTGCTGGCGGCGCGCGGCGAGGCGAGCAAGGTGGCAAGCGCGACCTTCTTCACCGCGCAGGTCGACTTCAGCCAGGCGGGCGATCTGAGCCTGTTCGCGGACGACGAGCAGATCGGCCTGGTCGAGAGCCTGATGACGGATGGCTATCTCGACGGGCGCTATCTCGCCGCGACCTTCAACCTGTTGCGCGGGCAGGATTTGATCTGGAATTATGTGGTCAACAATTATCTGCTGGGTCAGGACTATCCGCAGTTCGATCTGCTTTACTGGAATGGCGATACGACCAATCTGCCGGGCAAGTGGCTGCGCAGCTATCTCGCCGATCTCTATAGGGACAACCGGCTTGTCCAGCCGGGCGCGATCGTCGTGGACGGCACGTCCATCGATCTCGGCAAGGTGAAGACGCCCGCTTATGTTCAGGCCGGTATCGAGGATCATATCGCGCCGCCCGAGAGCGTCTGGAAGCTGATGCACCAGTTCACCGGCCCACGGCGTTTCCTGCTCGCCGGATCCGGTCACATCGCCGGTGTCGTCAATCCGCCGGCGGCGAAGAAATACCAATATTGGACGAGCGAGACGACGCAGCCTAGCCTCGCGGCCTTCCGCGGCGCGGCGACGGAAACGCCGGGGAGCTGGTGGCCTGACTGGATGGCATGGATCGCTCGGCAATCGCCGGACCAGGTTCCCGTCGCGGGCGCACGCAAGCCCGGCGGCGGCAAATATGCTGCACTGGAGGACGCGCCCGGACGCTACGTCAAGCTGCGCTGAAAGCGGGACGAAACCGGCGCCGCCGAACATTTTTGCTGCACTGCATCATTTTTCTCTTGATTAGGATGGACGGCTTCTCTATGTTGCACTGCAACAAAGACTCAGGAGCTTGTCTTGGCAAAGGCGCCGATCAAGAAATCGACCTCCCGTAGCGCAGCTGCCGCGCGCAAGGCCGCGCCGACGAAAGCGGTGACTGCTGCGCCGGTTGGCGAGGTGCTATCGAAGCCGGTTGAATGGCCGGTTTCCGGTCCGCCCGAGGCAGCGAAAAAGTCTGAGAAAATTGCGGTGCCTCCGAAGGCGGAACCGGTCTCCACACCTGCTGTCGCTCCCAAGGCGGCGAAGGTGGTCGAGCCGGTCGCCGTCACGCCGGCTGCGCCTATTGTGACGAAAACCGTAATCCCCGGGCCCGCGACTGCTCCCGCTGTTGCCAAGGCCGCAAAGAAAGGCACTTCAGAAATGACCGATGCTCTCGAAACCGCCAAGGCCTATGCCGAGGACGCCAAGTCCAAGTTCCAGTCCGCTTTCACCGACGCCAGCGAGAAGGCCAAGGTTGCGCTCGAAAAGTCGAGCAAGGCCATCGAAGAGCTCGGCGAGCTCGCCAAGGGCAACTACGAAGCCATCGTGGAATCCTCGAAGATCGCCGCCAAGGGCGTCGAGACGCTGAGCCAGGAGGCCGTCGAGTTCTCGCGCAAGTCGTTCGAGAAGTCGACCGCGACCTTCAAGAGCTTCGCAGCGGTCAAGACGCCGGCCGAGTTCTTCCAGCTGCAGACCGAACTGGTTAGCGCCACGTTCGACAGCTTCGCCACCGAGACCGCCAAGAACAGCGAAAAGTTCCTGAAGCTTGCCGGTGAAGTCTCGCAGCCGATCAGCAACCGCGTTGCGATCGTCTCGGAGAAGGTAAAGAAGCTCGCCGCCTGATCGGTGGTTAGCGTCCGATAACGAAAAAGGCGACCCAGCGATGGGTCGCCTTTTTTGTTCCGAACGGGGGACCGTCGCGCCTTTTCGGCTGCAGCAATGGCGCCTGCATCGACCGAAAATGCGTTAACGCGAGCACAGCCCTTGCAACCAACCCCCGCCCTGACCTATTTTTAGGATATGCGCACATCCGAGGCAGAGACGATATTGGCGCCGCATATGGCGGGCAGGGGCGATGAGGAAGGACCGGGCGGACCCGGGCTCGGCATCGCCACGCGCACACGCACGCGCACCAAGAAGCCGACGCCCTACAAGGTGCTCATGCTCAACGACGATTACACGCCGATGGAGTTCGTCGTGGATGTGCTGCAGCGTTTCTTCCGGATGGACATCGAGCAGGCGACGCGCGTCATGCTCCACGTCCACCAGAAGGGCGTGGGAGTCTGCGGTGTGTTCAGCTATGAGGTCGCCGAGACCAAGGTGAACCAGGTGATGGATTTCGCCAAGCAGAACCAGCACCCGCTGCAATGCACGCTGGAGACGGCCTGACGATCGAATGATCGAAGCCCGCCGGTCACCGGCTTGGGCCAGTTGAGGAAACGGTCCGCGTGCGGATCGGGAGAGACCCGGAAGAACCCGATTTCAGGCCCGGATGGTCCTGACCCCTGTTGCCGCCGCCGCGAGCGGCGCTTTTTTGTTTGCGAGACCTATGCCCTTTTCCCAACTGCCTTCCATTCTCGGCGATGCCCTGTCCGAACGCGGCTATGCTGCGCCCACGCCCGTCCAGGCCGCCGTGCTCGAAGACGAGGCGCGCGGCCGCGACCTGATCGTCTCGGCGCAGACCGGCTCCGGCAAGACCGTCGCCTTCGGTCTCGCCATGGCGGACGATCTGCTCGGCCCCGAAGGGCGCATGCCGCCTCCGGCATGGCCGCTTGCGTTGGTCATCGCGCCGACGCGCGAACTGGCGCTCCAGGTCAGCCGCGAACTCATCTGGCTATACGGCAAGGCCGGCGCGCGTATCGCCACCTGCGTCGGCGGCATGGATGCCGCCAAGGAACGCCGCGCGCTCAGCTATGGCGCGCAGATCGTCGTTGGCACGCCAGGCCGCCTGCGCGACCATCTCGAACGCGGCGCGCTCGATCTGTCCGCCCTGCGCGCGGTCGTGCTCGATGAAGCCGACGAAATGCTCGACATGGGCTTTCGCGAGGATCTCGAGGAAATTCTCGATGGGACGCCGGCCGAGCGGCGCACTTTGCTGTTTTCGGCGACCATGCCCGCGCCGATCGTCGCGCTCGCACGCCGCTACCAGCGCGATGCCCTGCGCATTTCGACGGTCACGCAGGATCGCGGCCATGGCGACATCAGCTATCAGGCCATGGCCGTCGCCCCGGCCGATATCGAGAATGCGGTGGTCAACCTGCTTCGCTTCCATGAAGCGGAAACGGCCATGCTGTTCTGTGCGACGCGCGACAATGTCCGCCATCTTCATGCGAGCCTGATCGAGCGCGGCTTCGCCGCTGTGGCGCTGTCGGGCGAGCATAGCCAGAACGAGCGCAACCAGGCGTTGCAGGCGCTGCGCGACCGGCGTGCCCGCGTCTGTGTCGCGACCGACGTGGCGGCGCGCGGCATCGACCTGCCGAGCCTCAGCCTCGTCGTCCATGTCGAGATTCCGCGCGACGCCGAGACGCTGCAGCATCGCTCCGGCCGCACCGGCCGGGCCGGCAAGAAGGGGACGGCCGTGCTGATCGTGCCCTATCCGCGCCGCCGCCGGGTCGAATCGATGCTGCGCGGCGCGAAGATTCCGGCCGAGTGGACGGCGCCGCCATCGGCCGACGACATTCGCCGCGCCGACAGCCAGCGCCTGCTCGACGTGCTGCTCGCGCCCGTCGAGTTCGACGAGCATGACAGTGCGCTTGCCGAGCAACTGTTGGCCCAGCGCAGCCCGCAGGACATTGCCGTCGCCCTCGTCCATGCCTATCGCGCCCGCCTGCCCGAGCCGGAGGATCTGCTCGCCAGCGATGCGCCGCAGGAGCCGCGCGGCCCGCGTGCCGGCTTCGAGAACAGCGCCTGGTTCAGCATCAACGTGGGCCGCAACCAGAATGCCGAGCCCCGCTGGATCCTGCCGTTGCTATGCCGTCGCGGCCATGTCAGCCGCAACGAGATCGGCGCGATCCGCATGACCGCCAACGAGACATTGTTCGAGGTGCCGGGGCATCTCGCGTCGCGCTTCCTTGATGCCGTTCGCCGCACGGCCGGCGAGGATGACGATGTCGACATCCGCCCGGTCGATGGCAAGCCGCGCGACGAGGCCCGCAGCCATCGCCGCGACAATGCCCGGCCGGTCCATGCGCCCAAGCCCTATCGCGCCCACGCTGCGCGCGGCGATCATGGCGGGCAGGCGCCGAGAGGCAAGCCCGGCTTTGGCGGCGCCGGCAAACCTGGGGGAAAACCGGGCGGCGGCAAGAAGGCCTGGCACAAGAAGCCGGGTCCGAAAAAGGGTGACGGAAAATAATGATCCGCATCCTGGTCGATGCCGATGCCTGTCCGGTGAAGGAGGAGATCTACAAGGTCGCCTTCCGCCATGGGGTGCCGGTGACGATCGTGAGCAACAGCCCGATCCGCATTCCCGCGCATCCGTTGATCTCGCGCGTTATCGTCTCCGATGGCTTCGACGCGGCCGACGACTGGATCGCCGAGCAGGCGGATGGCGCGGCGATCTGCATCACCGCCGACATCCTGCTTGCCGACCGTTGCCTCAAGGCCGGCGCGGGCGTCATCGCCCCCAATGGCAAGCCGTTCACCACCGCGTCCATCGGCGGCGCGATCGCCACCCGGGCGATCATGGCGGACTTGCGCGCGGGCGGCGACATCATCGGGGGACCCGCGCCGTTCGCCAGGACGGACCGCTCCCGCTTCCTCTCGGCGCTTGACGAGGCGCTGGGGAAGTTGAAGCGTAACGTGGTAACCGGGAGGCAGGCATGAGCGAGAAGTTCGAGCGTCACCGGCAGCCCTGGACGGCCGCCGAAATCCAGAAGCTGCACACGCTCGCCAGGAAGGGCATGGCCCTCAAGGCCATTGCCAAGGCGCTGACCCGCAGCGAGGAGTCCGTGAAGGACCGCGCCAAGGCGGACGGGCTGAGCATCGCCAAGCTGCGCTGAAAATTCAGGCGGCTTCGCTCTTCGCCTTCTGTTGGTAGAGCGGCGTGTCGAGAAATATCTCGTCGACCGACGCACCGGAATGCTCCGCCGCCAGATCGCGCAGGCTTTCCCACACTGCGCCCTGGCGCAATCCGGCGCCCTGAGCCTTGAGCATCATTGGATTTCGGCGCGCGACGGCATTGGCAAGGTCGCCAAGCGTCTCGATATCTTGAGGATATCTGCGAGGGGCGAATAGGACCGTCATGCCCGCCCCCGCAACGATTGCGGCCATCCATCGCATTGCAACGCTTTCGCCGGCCAGCCCGGTCAGCACCATCGCCATGGATGCGAAGATCGCGATTACGGCTGCAATCATGCCGAACCATCCGAGGCCTGCTTTGGGCGCAGGCAAGCCGCCGATGTTCAGGGCTTTCATGGTTTTCCGCGGCGACCCTAAGCCAAGCTGGTCCAGTCTCGTTTTCGGGTCCGCACGGTTATTGCCCGGGCCTGCTGCCCTGCGCAGTCGATAGAAGGCCATCTGGCTTGCGCACTGCCCGCCAATGCCCTCGACATTTCCGAGTTTGCGCATGAGCACGGCGTGGAAATCGCCGATGGTCAAACAGGATTGAAACGCAGTGTCCTCGAAGCCAACGCCAAAGCGCTCTTCGGTCGCCATGATGAACTCGAGATCGTCGAGGTCACCGCAGAATAGTCCGTGTCCCATCACCGCGAATCTATGCCCACCTGCAATCGACACCAAGCGCTTTCTATGCGCTTGACCACCCCCCACGTTGCAGTGCAGCATCGCGTCATGACTGCGCCTCGGCATTCGATCACGCAGAATCCGGACATCCGCTATCTTGGGCGGCTGTTGGGCGATGTGATTCGGATTTACGGTGGCGAGCGGCTGTTCAGGCAGACCGAATATATCCGTTCCGCGTCGGTCGACCGGGCCCGTGGCGTCGCGCCGCAGGAGGGCGTCGACACCGGCCTGTCCGCGCTGACGCTCGACGACACGACCGCCTTCGTGCGCGGTTTCATGCTGTTCTCCATGCTCGCCAATCTCGCCGAGGACCGGCAGGGCATCGCGATCGAGCCGGGCGCCGACGTCGCGAGCGCCATCCAGCGGCTCGAGGAGCATGGCATTTCCGAGGATGCGATCCTCAAGCTGCTCGAGAAGGCGCTCGTCATGCCGGTGCTCACTGCCCACCCGACCGAGGTGCGGCGCAAGAGCGTGATCGATCATCGCAACATCATCGCCGAGTTGATGCTTCTTCGCGATACCGGCGCGGTCGAGACCGATGACGGCGAGCCGATCGACGAGGCGATCGGCCGGCAGATCGCCCTGCTCTGGCAGACCCGGCCATTGCGCCGCGAGCGTCTGTTCGTGCGTGACGAGATCGACAATGCGCTCTCTTATTTCCGCGACATCTTCATGCCGGTGCTGCCGGGGCTCTATGCCCGCTGGGACCGGGTCGTGGGCAAGCGCGTGCCGGGGTTTCTGCGCGTCGGCACATGGATCGGCGGCGATCGCGACGGCAATCCCTTCGTCCAGGCCGACCAGCTTCGCCTGGCGCTGAACCGGTCCTGCGGCTCCGCCCTGCGCGTCTACATGGAGATGCTGCACGAGCTGGGTGCCCAGCTCTCCATCTCGTCCGAACTCGCGGCCGTGCCCGCCGGCGTCAGGGACCTGGCCGCGGCGAGCGGCGACGAGTCCGCCAGCCGGCGCGATGAGCCCTATCGTCGCGCCATCACTGGCATCTACGCGCGGGTCGCGGCCACCTATGAAACGCTGATCGGTGCGCCCGCGCCACGCCCGTCGCGCCTTCCCAAGGGCAAGCCCTATGAGAGCGCCGCGCATCTGCGCGACGATCTGGCGACGCTCGACCGCGGCCTGGCGATGGAAGGCAATGGCGCGCTGGCGAGCGGCGGCGCGCTCTCGCGGCTGATCCGCGCGGTGGAGATTTTCGGTTTTCACCTCGCCACGCTCGACATGCGCCAGAACAGCGCCATCCACGAGCGCGTCGTCGCAGAATTGCTCAAGGTCGCCGGCGTCGAGGCGGACTATGGCGCGCTCGATGAGGAGGCGCGCGTGGCGCTGCTCCGCCGCGAGCTGGCCACCAACCGCCCGCTTGGCTCGCGCTTCGCCGCCTATAGCGAGGAAACGCGGACCGAGATCGCCATCGTCGAGGCGGCGGCCGAAGCGCATCGCCTGTATGGGCCCGCCTGCATCGACCAGTACATCATCTCCAAGGCCGAAAGCGTCTCGGACATGCTGGAGGTGAACATTCTTCTCAAGGAGGCCGGTCTCTGGCGCGCGCCCGAAAATGGCAGCGCGGCGCAGGCGGCGATCATGGCCGTGCCCTTGTTCGAGACCATTGCCGATCTCGAGCGGGCGCCCGCGATCATGACCGCCTATTTCGGCCTGCCGGAGATCGGCGCGCTGGTGAAGGCGCGCGGCTATCAGGAAGTGATGATCGGCTATTCCGACAGCAACAAGGATGGCGGCTACATCACCTCGACCTGGAGCCTCCATGAGGCGAGCAAGGCGCTGACCCCGGTGTTCGACGCCGCCGGCGTCTCGATGCAGCTCTTCCATGGCCGTGGCGGCGCGGTCGGGCGGGGTGGCGGCTCATCCTTCCAGGCGATCCAGGCGCAGCCGCCCGGCACCGTGCAGGGGCGCATCCGCATCACCGAGCAGGGCGAGGTCATCGCCGCCAAATATGGCACGCCGGAAACCGCGCGCACCAATCTCGAGGCGATGACCAGTGCGGCCTTGCTCGCCAGCCTCGAGCCCGAGCGCCTGTCGCCCACCGACGCCCGGCGCTTCTCGGCGGCGATGGACGAGATCAGCGCGACGGCGTTTCGCACCTATCGCGATCTCGTCTACGAGACGGAGGGCTTCCGCGAATTCTTCCGCCAGCTGACGCCGATCCAGGAGATTAGCGGCCTCAAGATCGGTTCGCGCCCGGCGAGCCGCACCAAGAGCAACAAGATCGAGGACCTGCGCGCCATCCCCTGGGTGTTCAGCTGGTCGCAGGCCCGCGTGATGTTGCCCGGCTGGTACGGCGTCGGCCATGCGCTGGCGCAATTCGGGGACAAAGGCCTGCTCAAGGAAATGACCCAGGCCTGGCCGTTCCTGAAGGCCAGCATCGGCAATATGGAAATGGTGCTGGCCAAGTCGGACCTCGGCATCGCCGCCCATTATCTCCCGCTGGTCGAGGACCGGGAGGCGGGAGAGGCGATCTTCGGGCAGATCAAGGACGGCTGGCAAATGACGCATGACGGCGTGCTGGAGGTGACAGGCCAAGCGCATCTGCTCGCCGACAATCCCGCGCTCGACACGTCGATCCGCCTGCGCCTGCCCTATATCGAGCCACTGAACCTGCTGCAGGTCGAACTGCTCAAGCGCCACCGCGGCGGCGAGGACGATCCGCGCATCCGCGAAGGCATCGAGCTCTCGATCAACGCGATCGCGACGGCGCTGAGGAACAGCGGGTAAGGGCATCGAAGAGCATATGGCTGAACTTGTGTTCGAGATATGGGAGGATCGCGACAACAATTCTTTTGAGATGTCGGCTGTCTCCGAGCGTGGAGATCAGTTGAGAAAAGTCCGTCAGTCCAAAATCGATACGGCGTTACTCCTTTACCGCCTGCTCCGACTTTGAGGCAGCTCAGATGAACTATGATTGGCACGGGTGGGGGATGGAGATAACCCAAAGGTTTGGACGCCCGCTTCTTCAGCGACGCTAAGGTCGAGAGCAGCGCCGATACATGGCGGTTCGGGACATTGGTGACAGCTAGCCACGCGTCACCCCTGATCAAGTCGGCGATTGTCTCGTTTTGAACAGGTCGCTGTTCCCCGGCGCAGGCCGGGGCCCAGTCTCGACGCGAAGCGTCGAAGGCGCATGATCGCGCACGGGTCTCTATTTCGGTCTGGACCCCGGCCTGCGCCGGGGAACAGCCGATGACCCGCCTTAAGGGCATAATCGCCGACTTGATCAGGGGGGCTGCTTTTACGGGAAACGGCGGGAAATGAGAAAGCGGGATTCCGGGTCGAGCCCGTGGTGACGAAGTGATGGTGGCGAGGTTGCCGCCTATTCGATCGGCAAATCGAAGATCAACTCCCGCACGAAACGCGCGGGCGGCGAGCCGTGGGCGAGGACCGCGTCGTTATAAGCCTTGAGGTCAAACGTCGCGCCCCAGCGCTTCTTCGCTTCCTCGCGCATCGCCATATGTTCCTCATAGCCCGAGAAGTAGCTCAGCAGCTGGGTCGATGAGAGCTGCGCGCGGACCCATTTGCCGGCGGCCTCGCGCTCCTGCTGGAAGGCGCCCTTCATCATCAGGTCCATCGCCGCCTCGCGGCTCATGCCTTCGGTGTGGATGCCGATGTCGAGCAGTGTATTGGTGATCGAGCGCAGCCGCATCTTGAGCACGGTGATCCTGAACAGCGGATCGCCGTCCAGATAATTCTCGTCGGCCATCATGCCCTCGGCATAGACCGCCCAGCCTTCGACGAACGGCCCCGACGAGAGCACGGCGCGCAGCACCGACCTGTCCTGGTTGCTATGATCGATCTGCAGCCAGTGGCCCGGCATCGCCTCATGGATGCTGAGGTCGTGGATCATGTAATCATTATATTCGCGCAGGAAGCTGGCCGCCTGCGCGTCGGTCCAGTCGTCGGGAATGGGCGAGATCGCGTAGAAGGTGTCCTGGCCCTTGTCGAGCGGACCGGGGGAGTCGCAATAGGCCACGGCATTGCCCTGCTGGAACTTGGGCATGGTGATGATCTTCACGGGCGCGCGCGGCATGGTGACGAGCCCCTTGGCGCGGACGAAATCGCTGGCGGTGGCGAGCGTCGCCTTCGCCGCATCCATGAGTTCCGAGCGGGCCGGGCGCTTGGCGTAGCTGATCTCCAGCGCCGCTTCGACAGCCGCCTGCTGCTGCGCGCCCGTCGGATTGTCGGGGAGCGGCGGGGCGTCCGACTTGCCGGCCAGGATCTGCCTGGCGAGCGCATACATTTGCGCGCGGGTCTGCGCGGCGGCCGCGGTCGCTTTCGCCTTCAGCTCCGGCCGCGTCATGGTCGACATGAGCGCGAACTTCATCTTCTGGTCGTAGAGTGTCGCGCCCAGCCGGAAGTCGCCCTTGGCGGCCGGAACCAGCGTCTTGTCGAGCCAGCTCTGCTGCGCCGCGACGGCGGTCTTGAGGCGGGCAAGGGCCGCATCGAACCGCGCTTTGTCCTTCGCGCCAAGCTCTTTCGCGTGCGGCGCCAGCATGTCCTCAGCCACTTCGAAGATGCCGCTGTTCTGCCTGGCGACCTGCGTTGCATAGATTTCCGGTACCTTGGCCGCGATCAGCTGCTTGCGGGTTTCGAGCAGGAAGGCCGGCAGGGCCTCCATGCGCGCCGTCGCGGCCTTCAGGCGCTGCGGCCAAGGCGCGAAGTCGCGCGCGGCGAGGTTGTAGAGCGCGCCGGCGGCATTGTCGTTGTAGCTCTGGGCATTCCACGACCAGCTCTTGAGCGTGTCGAAATCCCAGAGGTCATAGTCGAGCTGGTTCTTGAGCATCAGCGCGTCGACCTGATTGTCGCGGCTCAGAGCCTTGAAATCGATGGCCTTGAGCTGCGCGAGCAATTGCCGCTCGAACGTCGCCTGGCGCGCGCGGCCGGCGGCCGTGATGTCCGGCAGCCGGTCGTCGAAGCGATGGTCACCGAGCTGAGTCCCATAGACAGGCGAGAAGCGGGCGATGCTGTCGATGTAGCGCTTCGAGAGATCGGCGAAGCGGGCATCGGGCGTCGGCGCCTCCCTGGCCTGGGCGGCGACGGGCGAGGCGACAGGGATCGCACCGCCGATCAGCAGGGCGGCGGAAAGCAGCAATGGGAGCGAGCGGCGCATGAGCGGATGCCTCAGTCAGGATGTTGCACGAGCCTAGCGCGCCCGCGCAAGCCCGACAATGACCGTGCCTCCCGCATGTCGTCATGGCGAGGGCCGAGCACTAAGCAATCCAGGGCGGCTTGGGTCGACCTGGATGACCGTAATGAACGAGTGAGGGCGGTTTTACCCCGCCGGCGTCGCAGCCGGGGCGGGTGCGGCGGCCTGGCCGCCATCGGCCTCGATATAGGCCCGCACGATCTTGGTCGGCTGTTCGGGCGGTTCGCCCTTGGCGATCTTGTCGACGCCGTCCATGCCGCTGATCACGCGGCCGAAGATCGTATATTTATGGTCGAGCTGCATGCGCGGCATCAGCATGATGAAGAACTGGCTGTTGGCGCTGTCGTCGGCCTCGGCGCGGGCCATGGAGACAGTGCCGCGCATATGGGGCAGCCAGTTGAACTCCGCCTTGAGATCGGGCTCCTGGGAGCCGCCCGTGCCGTCGCCCTTCGGGTCGCCGCCCTGCGCCATGAAACCGTCGATGACGCGATGGAAGGCCAGCCCGTCATAGAAATGCTTGCGCGTCAGGTCCTTGATCCGCGTGACGGTCAGCGGAGAGACGTCGGGGCGCAGGAGGATGCGAACCCGGCCACCGTCCGACAGGTCGAGCACCCAGACATTGTCCGGCGTGATCGGCGCCATGGCCGTCAGCGGCTTGACTCCCGAATTGGCTTCCTCCGCCCTGAGTGCCGCAGCGTCCTTCTTCGCGCGCTCGGAAAGCTGGGCTTCCTTGGCGGCGTCTTGCGCGGTGCGCTGGGCGAAGACCGGCGCGGCCGTCGCTGTAAGGAGCGCGGCGCCGAGGCCGAAAGCGAGCAGACGTGTCGAAAGGGGCGTGGTGGTCCTGATCATGGCGCGCTTCATGCCTTCTCTCGGCTGAACCTGCAATGACCCAGTTTGGATCCCGCCACGGGTCAGCGCTTCGATCTGCCGATCTTGGCGAGCACGTCCTTGTGGACGGGCGGAGTCACGAACTTGGAGATGTCGCCGCCGAGAGACGCGATCTCCTTGACCAGCCGCGAGGCGATAGGCTGGAGCGCCACGTCCGCCATGAGGAAGACCGTCTCGATGCCGTTGTCGAGATACTGGTTCATCCCCGCCATCTGATACTCATATTCGAAGTCGGCGACGGCGCGCAGGCCGCGCAGGATCAGGCTGGCCCCGACCGAGCGCGCGAAATCGATGAGCAGCGTGTCGAAGGCGACGACCTCGATCTCGGTCGGCATGTCGGTGCATTCGCGCCGGACCGCCGCGAGCCGCTCGTCGAGCGTGAACAGCGGCGACTTGCTCGGATTGGTGGTGACGCCGATGACCAGCTTGTCGACCAGCTTCGCCCCGCGCCGGATGATGTCCATATGGCCGAGCGTGATCGGATCGAAGGTGCCGGGATAGAGACCGATGCGCATGAGGTCCTGGCGCTCCTTCAGTGGGATCGGAGAATCGCGAAGTCGGCGATGTCGCGGAGCAGGTCGGCCTGGGTGCCGAAGCCGGAGAGATGCTCCTTGGCCTGTTCGACGAGCATGCGTGCCTGGTCGCGGGCGCGCTCGACCCCCATTAGCGACACGAAGGTGCCCTTGCCGGCGGCGGCGTCCTTGCCCACTGCCTTGCCGGTGATTTCCGCGCTGCCCTCGACATCGAGCAGGTCGTCGGCGATCTGGAAGGCGAGGCCCAGGTCGCGAGCATAGCCGCGCAGGGAATGGCGCCCCTCTTCCTTCACGCGCGCCATGATCGCGCCCGCTTCGACGCAGAAGCCGATGAGCGCGCCGGTCTTGAGCTGCTGGAGCCGCGTGATCGTGGCGAGGTCGAAGCTGCTGGTCTCCGCGACCAGGTCCATCATCTGGCCGCCCGCCATGCCCGCCGGACCGCTGGCAAGCGCCAGGGCTTTCACGAGTTCGCAGCGCGCGAAGGGGTCGGGATGCGTCCGCTCGTCGACCAGAATGGCATAGGCCAGGTCGTGCAGGCAGTCGCCGGCAAGGATCGCGGTCGCCTCGTCATAGGCGCGATGCACGGTCGGCTTGCCGCGCCGTATGTCGTCATTGTCCATGGCCGGCAGGTCGTCGTGGACGAGGCTGTAGACATGGATGCACTCGACCGCGAGGCCGGCGCGCGCCGCGCTCTCCTCGCTGACGTTGAAGAGATCGCAGCTTGCCTTGACGAGCAGCGGCCGCATTCGCTTGCCGCCGCCGATGCCGGCATGGCGCATGGCCTCGTAGAGACGCGCGCGCTGGTCGTCGGGCGCGGCGAGCAGCAGGTCGAACTGGCGGTCGACCGCACGCGCCATCATGGCCATTTCGTCTTCGAGCCGGGTCGGTGCCGCGACGCGCATGGCGGTCACGAAGCCGGGAAGGGAATTGTCTTGTCCGCCGCGCCGTCAGCGCCGCCGACGATTTGCTCGATCCGTGCCTGGGCCGCTTCCAGCCGCTTCTGGCACTGCGCGCGCAAGCGGTCGCCTTCGGCATAGAGCGTGATGGATTTGTCGAGAGGCACGTCGCCGCGTTCGAGTTGCTGGACGATCGCTTCCAGGCGTTGAAGCGCATCTTCGAAGCTGAGCTCTTCCATTTCGGCTGCATCTCCCATGGGCAACTGCATTGGCCCGCACGGCCCGGCCGGTCAAGGCTGCATCGCGAGAGCGCCCAAAAACAGCGACATGAAAGCAAACCGTCACAACAATGCAGTTGACCTCGTTCATGAGAGTCGCAATAAAAAATTCCGCTATGCAACATAATCTCATTCGGAACGCGCTTCCGCTCGCCTTTGCTGCTGCTTTCGCCCTCGCCGGTTGCGAGCAGAAGCCCGAATCCATGAACACCGGCACGGTCGACCCGCAGGCTGCGGAGCTCGCCAACGCCGCGCCCGCCGTGGCGCCGCCGATGATCAAGAGCAGCCACAGCTATCGCTGCAAGGACAACAGCCTCATTTTCGTCGACTTCATGACCGACGACGTGACGGCCACCTTCAAGCCTTCGAAGGACGGCGCAGTCACCGCGCTCAAGGCGCCGGAAGCCGGTAAGCCCTATGTCTCCGCCGATGGTTCCAAGACCATCACGGGTGGCGGCAACTCCATCACCTACAACGGCACGAGCTGCAAGGCGGGCTGAATCTCGCCGGCGGCCGCAAGCGCCATCATTCAACGGCCGGTCCTCCAGGGGCCGGCCTTTTTCGTGGGCACCATGAGGTCTCGCCACGCCAGGGCCGAGTCCGGGTGACGATTAGAGCAATCCCCCTCTTTTGCGCGTTGGCATTCGCGAACACAGGCCCTAAAGGGCGCACATGTCGACCGCAGCGCCCGCAATCACCCCCGAAATCGTCGCCGAACACGGCTTTTCTCCCGAGGAATATGAGCGCGTCCTGAAGGCGCTCGGGCGCGAGCCCAATCTCACGGAACTGGGCATTTTTTCGGTGATGTGGAGCGAGCACTGCTCTTACAAGTCGAGCCGCATCCACCTGAAAAAGCTGCCCACGAAAGCTCCCTGGGTGATCTGCGGCCCCGGCGAGAATGCCGGCGTGATCGACATTGGCGACGGGCAGGCCGCCATCTTCAAGATGGAGAGCCACAACCATCCCAGCTACATCGAGCCCTATCAGGGCGCGGCGACGGGCGTCGGCGGCATCCTGCGCGACGTCTTCACCATGGGCGCGCGCCCGGTCGCCAACATGAACGCGCTGCGCTTCGGCCGACCTGACCATCCCAAGATGAAGCATCTCATCAGCGGCGTGGTGCGCGGCATCGGCGGCTACGGCAATTGCGTGGGCGTCCCCACCGTCGGCGGCGAGGTCAATTTCGACAAGGCCTATGACGGCAACATTCTGGTCAACGCGATGACCGTGGGCGTCGCCGAGACCGACAAGATCTTCTATTCCGCCGCATCCGGCGTCGGCAATCCGATCGTCTATGTCGGCTCCAAGACCGGCCGCGACGGTATCCATGGCGCAACCATGGCCAGCGCCGACTTCGGCGAGGATGCCGACGCCAAGCGCCCGACCGTGCAGGTCGGCGATCCCTTCACCGAGAAGCTGCTGATCGAGGCTTGTCTCGAGCTCATGGCGTCCGATGCGATCGTCGCCATTCAGGACATGGGCGCCGCCGGTCTGACGTCTTCCTCGGTCGAGATGGCTTCGAAGGGCGGCGTCGGCATTCGGCTCGACATGGACAAGGTGCCGCAGCGCGAAGCCAATATGACGGCTTACGAGATGATGCTGTCGGAGAGCCAGGAGCGCATGCTCATGGTCCTGAAGCCCGGCAAGGAAGCTTTTGCCGAAGCGATCTTCCACAAGTGGGAACTCGATTTCGCCGTGATCGGCGAGGTCACGGAAGCCGGTCCGGACGGCGGGCACATGGTGCTCGTCCATCGCGGCGAGGTCGTCTGCGATATCCCGCTGGGCCCGCTCGCCGACGATGCGCCGCTCTATGACAGGCCGCATGTGCCGACCCCGCCGGCCGCGCCGCTGGGCGATATCGCCGACACGAAGGATCTCGGCGCCGATCTGCTGAAGTTGATGGGGTCTCCCGACCTCGCTTCGCGCCGGTGGATCTGGGAGCAATATGATCACATGGTCGGCGCCGACACCGTTCAGCGCCCGGGCGGTGACGCCGCGGTGGTCCGCGTCCATGGCTCGAAAAAGGGCCTGGCGATCAGCACCGACTGTACGCCGCGATATTGTTTTGCCGATCCGGTCGAGGGCGGCAAGCAGGCCGTTGCCGAGACGTGGCGCAACATCACGGCCGTCGGCGGGCAGCCACTCGCCGTGACCAACTGCCTCAACTTCGCCAACCCGCAGCGGCCGGAAATCATGGGCCAATTCGTCGGTTGCCTGGAGGGCATGAGCGCGGCCTGCATCGCGCTCGACTATCCGATCGTCTCGGGCAACGTGTCGCTCTACAATGAGAGCAAGGCGACAGGCGGCGGCTCCGCGATCCTGCCCACCCCGGCGATCGGCGGCGTCGGCCTCATGCCCGATGTCGAGCGGATGTGCACCATCGGCTTCAAGGACGTGGGCGACATCGTCTTCCTCATCGGCGAGCGTAAGGGCGATCTCGGTCAGTCGGTCTGGCTGCGCGAGATTCACGGCCTGGAAGGCGCGAAGGCGGGACCGCCGCCGCGTGTCGACCTCGCCGCGGAAAGGAAGACCGGCGATTTCGTCCGCGCCGCCATCCGGGCCGGCGCGGTCACCGCCTGCCACGATGTGTCGGACGGCGGTGTTGCCGTCGCGGTGGCTGAGATGGCGCTGGCCAGCGGCATCGGCGCGATCCTCGATCAGCCGCTCATCGGCACGGCGGCGCAGACCTATTTCGCCGAGGATCAGGGCCTTTATGTCGTCACCGTGCGCGACGCCGCATTGGTGGAGCTGCTCAGCAAGGCCGAGGCGCTCGGTATCGCGGTGACCCGGCTTGGACGTACCATCGCCGGCCGCCTGATCGTCGAACTGCCGGAGAGCGACCATGCGATCAGCCTCGCCGATCTCAAGGCCGCACATGAAGGCTTTTTCCCCCGCCTGATGGGCGACGAACTTTAGTTGGAACGCCGCTGCGGCGGGATCGACATTGCGGCGCGCATGGTCCAGATTTCGGCCATGCGCGTCTCCGTGATATTGCTGACGGCCGTCCTCGCGCTTTCCGTGTTCCCCGCCCGGGCGCAGACTGCCCCGTCGCCGCAGCCGGCCGCGCCCGCGGCTGCACCGTCCCGCTATAGCGCGACCATCACGCATTATCTGGATGAGCGCTGGAAACCGTTGCGGATCGAGATGGTCCGGGGCGTTGCGCTCTTCAAGGTAACGCTTGGCGGGCACGACGCCTGGATGATGCTGGATAACGGCGCCGATCGCAGCCTGATCGACACGAAGCTTCTGACTCCGCTCGGCATCAGGAGCGAGACGCGGGAGGGCAGGGTGATCCGCACGCCGACCGGCGCCCTGCCGTACCGCGTCGCGCTCGCGGTTCCGCTCGTCATTCCCGGACAGCTTGAAATCGGCATGCCGATGGCGGCCGTCGACCTGTCAGCCTTTGCGAGCGCCCTTGGCCACCCGGTCGATGCCGTGCTGGGCGCCGATCTGCTCAACCACGTGGTGCTCGCGCTCGATGCGGGGCGCGGCCTTCTGGAGCTCATGCCGGCGGGCGCGAAGGTCGATCCGGCGGTCCAGCCGATCGCCCTGGCGAAGGGAAAGCCGCAATTCGAAGTCATAGTGGACGGCAAGCCGGTCCTGTTGACCATCGACCTCGGCTTCTCCGGCGCGTTGTCGCTGTCCCCCGAGGCCTGGGCGCGCGTCGGGCCGTCCGACGCGAAGACGGAGACCCGCCTTTCCACGCATGCGGATGGCCAGGCCACGTCGATCGATCATGCCAGCCTGCCTGTCGTCCGGATCGGCGAGGTCGAACGCAGGAATGTCGGCGTCGATATCCGGCCCATTCCCGCCAGGGACGGCGATGGCTGGATCGGCATGGGCCTCATGAGCCAATTCGCCATGGTGATGGATATGACGGCGGGGACGTTGTGGCTCATCCCGCGGGAGATGCGGTAACGGCGATGAGCTGCGGCCGAAGCGCCTCAGCCGTCAGGGGATGATCCTGAACACATATTGGTAGCTGCTGGTCGTTCCGCCCGTCACGCCGGCGATCCGCACCGTATAGCTCACATTCTGCTGCAGCCCGGTCACCTGCCACTGGAGACTGTTCGGTATGCCATAGCCGATATTGTCGGTGGCCTGGTTGGTGACGGGAAGGTCGCCGCTCGGCCCGGTCACCCGGATCGTCGCATTGGCGAAGCTCACATTGACATTGGCATAGCGGCTGGCGCTGCTCACGATTGCCGAGAAGGACAGGATGTCGGTCGGTCCGAAGTAGCGGATCGGGTAATCGCCCTGGGGATAGGCGATGAAGGACGGCACGCTCGCCGGTGGGGGCGGATCGACGTTGAAGTTGAAGACTTTCATGGTCGCGGCGTCGCTGCGGAAGCCGCTCGAATCCCGCACCGCCACGCGGCCATAGCTGGTCTTGCCGAGGAACGGATCGAGGATCCAGCGGCGATGGCCGATATTGGTCGAATAGCGCTCGTTCATCCAGCCCGCGAGCTTGTCGTCCTCGGTCGACCAGGGCAGGCTCGTGCCCCAGCCGCCGATCAGGTTGCCCGATCCTGCGCCCTGCGCGCCGGTGGCGGTGTAGCAGGTCCACGTCGTCGGCGGGGTGTGGTTCAGCGTCCGGTTGACCGCCTGCATCAGCGAGCTCTGGTCCATCTGGGCGTTCTCGGCGCTGCTGTAGGTGACCGCGGCGAGGCCGTGAAGGGCGCGCAACGCATTGAGGCGGTTCAGGAATTCCTGGCGGACGCTGTCCTTGAGCGTGCCGGGATTACAGGACGCGACATCGGGCTGGACGTCGTAAAGCGCGGATACCTCGGTCCAGCTGGTCGGCGGAGGGCTCGAAGGGGGCGTGGGGGTCGGTGTCGGCGTGGGAGTCGGCGTCGGGGTCGGCGAGGGCGTCGACGTGACCGGGATGGTGACGTCGCCCGAGCTGCCGGCGCTGCCGCCATCGCTGCCGCAGGATGCGAGCGGCAGCGCGAACGCACCGATGACCAGCGCGAGCCGGGCCTTGCGCGAGGCGGGCAAGCCGGCGACGGCGACATGATGGGACATGCTCAGCTCCACTCTCCTGCACTCGCCCGCCATATTGGGCCGGTTCTATGATCATAAGGTAGACGAGTTCTGAACGCGCGTCGCCGCTTGCCGCTTCGGGAGGCCGCTTCGGCGATCGATGAGGCTGATTAGCCCCGGCGGTAGATATATTCGTCGTCGCGGTGGTCGCCGACCATGAAATGATAGTCGCCGACCTTGCTGAAACCCATCGCCCGATAGAAGCGCTGAGCCTTCAGATTGCCCGACCAGACGCCGAGCCACTGCGGCCCGGGATAGATTTCCGCAATCCAGTCGAGCGACAGGCGCAGCAAGTCGCGCCCGAGACCCATGCCCTGTGCGCTCTTGAGGATGTAGATCTGATAGAGTTCGCCCGATCCGGCGGTGACGTCCGGATGCGGCAGCTTGCAGGGGCCGCAATGGGCGTAGGCAAGGAGCGCGCCGTCCGCGTCTTCGCACACCCATGTTGCGTGGGCGGGGTCGGTAATTTCGCTCGTCGCCTTGGCGGGCGAATACGTCTCGGTCTCGAACCGCGCGAGATCGGCGGGCGGATAGGGGATGCCGAAGCCCTCGATGAAGGTCTCGCGAAAGGTGGCCAGCTTCAGCGCGGCAAGCGCGACGGCATCGTCCGGCCCTGCGCGACGAATGGCGGGCCCGGTCGCCTCAGCCGGCATGGGTGATCCGCCCGTAGAGCACATGGTAGCTGGTTTCGCCTCCGGCTTCGTCGAAAGCGCCGATCACCCGGCGCAGGGCTGCGGGGCCGAGCGGTCTGTACCCGTCGCGGGGAAGCTGAGCGCCGATTCCGCGGAAATGGCGAATGAGCGCCGCGCCGCCGCGTTCGGGCAGGGCGTGATGCTCGTCGCATGCGAAGGCGTCGGCATAAGGCGCAAGCAGCGCCTGCAATGCCGCGAGCGTCGGATAGTCGGTGATCCCGGCGGACAGGCCGCAACGTTCATGGGCCGCGCGCCAGCTTGCGAAGCTCTCCGCGCCCATGGTTGCGAAATAGAGGCTCGCGCCGGGACGCAGCAAGGCGTGCAGCCGGGCGATTGCCGCGCCCATGTCGTCGAACCACTGGAAGGCGAGGCTGGAGAGGATGAGGTCGAACCAACGGCCCTCGAAGGCCGGCTCCTCGCCATCCATTGCGAGCAACTGGCTGGCGGCGCCGCGCCGGTCCGCGACGGTCAGCATGTCGGGCGCGAGGTCGGTGGCAATCAGTGTCGCGCGCGGCCAGCGCAGGCGGATTTCCTGGGTCAGGAGCCCTGTCCCGCAGCCAATTTCGAGAATCTGCGCATGCTGTGGCAGCCGTTCGCGCGCGGCCATGGCGGCGAGATGCATGGCCACGTCGCGCTGCACGGCCGCACTGGCGTCATAGCGGGCGGCGGCGGCGCCGAACGCCGCGCCGATCTCCGCTTTCCGGTCCATGTCCGCCGTTCGAGTCATTCGCATCGCCGCGCCTTTGCCATGGGGCGGGGCTGGACGTCACGCCAAAACGGGATAGGGACGGGGCATGACCGACGACAGCAATCGCATCGACGCACTTGATTTCCTCCGCGGCATTGCGGTGATGGGCATATTGCTCGCCAATATGGTGGCGATCGGCCTTCCGTCCGCCGCGCAACTCAACCCCTTCACGCTGGGCACGGATGGTCCGCTGGACCTTGCCGCCTGGGTTTTCAACCTCCTGCTCGTCGACGGCAAGTTTCGCGCGCTGTTCGCGATGATGTTCGGCGCATCGATGCTGCTCGTCATGGAATCCGCCGAGCTGGATGGGCGGGATGGCCTGGCTGCACATCGCAAACGCATGATCTGGCTGGCTGTTTTCGGCGTCGTGCATCATCTGCTGATCTGGTCCGGCGATATCCTGCTGCCGCTGGCGCTGGCCGGACTGGTGGCGTCGTCTCTGGCGGGGCGCGACACGCTGACGCTCGTCAAATGGGCGCTCGGTCTGCTCGCGCTGCAATGGGCGATCGATCTCGTGACGATATTGCCGCCTTTCAGTTTGCGCAGCGCGGCGCTTGCGCCCGGTGCGAGTGCGGACATCGTGGCCCGCTGGCAGGCTCTTTCCGATTCGTTCGGGGGCGCGGGCAGTCATGCCGTCGCGGCCGATGTGGCGCTGCACCGCTCGGGCTATGGCGCGATCCTCTCGGCGCGCGCTAGCCTCTTCGGCGCCGATCTCATCAACATGGTGCGTTTCGTCCTGCCGGAACTGCTCGCCTTCATGGCGCTGGGCATGGCCATGCTGAAGGGCGGTTTCCTCTCGGCGCAGTGGCTCGGCGAACAATATCGCGCGACCTGGCGCCGCGCCTATCCGGTCGGCCTCCTTCCGATGGCGGGCCTTGCTGCCTGGGTGTTGATCTCCGGCGACCCTCTGGCGGCCGAAGCGGCCGGCTTCGGCTGGTCGCTGCCGCTGCGCCTGCCTTTGGCGGTCGCCCATGCTGCGCTCGCCCTGGGGCTGGCGATCCGGTTTCCGGACAATGCCCTGGTGGGCGCGGTGCGTGCGGTCGGCCGGCTGGCGCTGTCCAACTATCTGTTGTGCAGCCTTGTCGCGACGACAATGTTCTACGGTTATGGGGCGGGGCTTTTTGGCCGGCTCGATCGCGCCGCGCTTCTCCTTTGCGGATTTGGCGGCTGGGCGATCATGCTGCTCTGGTCGGTGCTGTGGCGGCGCTACTGGCGCCAGGGTCCGGCGGAATGGCTGTGGCGACGGCTGGTGCGCGGAAAAGCCTGAAGCCAGGGAGCCTACGCGTGCGCAAAGAAAACGCCGGTCGAAATCTCGACCGGCGTTTCTCGATTTCTCTATCCAGTCGCAGCGAAGCCCCACTCCGCCACGTTTGGAGGAAGGATCTTAGCTGAACGCGACGCGGACGCCCCGCGAGCGACGACGCATCGAGAAGCCGACCGCAGCAATGCCAGCGACCATCATGGCCCAGCTTGCCGGCTCCGGCACCGCGATATTGTCGATCTCGAACGAGTTCCCGCCCGATTCCAGCTTGAAGCCCGTGAACACTGCACCGCCCGCGGAGAACAGGCCGTTGGTGCCAGGGATAAGCTGGTTGCCGTTTGCGGGATTGGTGATGTCGGAGCCAGTAATGGAGAAACCGCCCACCGGGCCGCCGACATAATACAGCGTCAGCGTGTTGTAGGTATCAACCGAGCCCCACTCGAAGGAAAATGAAGTCACGGGCGTGCCGAAAGTGAACACCGCGCTGCCGCCACCGACGACCGCCAGATAATTCGTGCCGGTCGGAACCGAATTGGGAAGGGTAGCGCCATCGTTATCGCTCGGGGGCGATTTGATCAGGGCGCCACCGGCGAGCGTGTAGCTCATCGTAGCCGGGCCATCAAAATCTTCGAGGATGGTCAAACCATTCGACGAGCCGAATTCAGCGAACGAAAAGGTAGGCGCGGCGTTGGCGCTCTGCGCGCCAAAGGTCATCACAGCAGCCGTGGCTGCAAGCAAAAGCTTCTTCATTTGGTATCTCCCACAAAACCTTAGTCGCAGCTTCGACCGCAGCCCACACAGCCCACATCGAATTGCTGTCGGAACGATATGTTTTCGTGTTGCGGAATCCAACGAAAAATTCTGAATCGTGCGTTAAAGTTTGTGCCAGAATGGCATTGCCGTTCATTCAATGCATTGAAATCGTACAATTAAGTATGGTTAATGAAAGATTTCCAGATTTTCCGATCCGGCAATCGGCTTTAACCATGAATGCCGGATTCCGCTGCGGAATCGGTGATTTTGGACCCATTCACCATATGAACTCACCTTGACCGAAACGCGGGTGCTTCGGAGTCGCGGCCCGCGCTGCGGCCCGATCGTCCCGTTCGGCAGATCGACCTTCTCGTCTTCCACCCTGCCGGCATCCGTGGGGTGTGACGGAAAGACCAGATAATATATATTGTTAACGCAGATGCGGCAGGTAAGCGCCGAACCGGTCGATACGATCGGCTCTGGCCGCGATGGAAGGGCTCTCGAAGCGCTAAATTGCTTCGGGCTAAATCGCCTCTAGCGCCCAGAGCGCAGTTGCGGCATGCTTGTGCATCGCAGCATTTCACGCCGAGGACCGAGTATCCAAGATGCGCCGCCTGCCGCCCCTGACCGCCCTTGAAGCCTTCGTGCAGGTCGCGCGCACCGGTTCGGTCAAGGCCGCCGCGGAGGAACTGGCCTTGTCCGCCCCCGCGCTCAGCCGCCGGATCCAGGCGCTGGAGCGTTTTCTCGGCTTCTCCCTGTTCGACAGGCGCCACCAGCAGCTTGAGATCAACAAGCATGGCCAGCGCCTGCTGAGCGAGATCGCTCCGGCTCTCGACGCGCTCGGCGCCGCGATCGACGTTGCGACGAGCGGTGTGCGGTCGCTGCGCATCAGGCTGAGCGTGCTGCCGCTCTTCGCCAGCCAGCGCCTGTTCCCCCGCCTTGGCGAGCTGCGCAAGGCGCACCCCGAATTGCATCTCGACGTGGATACGAGTCCCAATCCCCTGGCGCGGCTGGGCGATGGCCTCGATGCCGCGATCGTGCTGGCGCGCGACGTCGATCCTTCGCTCTATGCGCGGGAGCTCGACCGGGACGAGGTCTATCTCATCGCGGCGCGGGCGCGCACGGAAGGACCTCAGCAGATCCGCCGGCCGGAAGACATTGCCCGCGAGACCGTCCTCATCCATCGCGACATGGCGACGACCTTCGATGTGTGGAAGGCGGCGGTGGGATTGCCCGATCTCCAGCCTGCCTCGATCGATTATTATGATTCGGGCGCGTTGATGCTCGAGGCGGCGGCCCAGGGACTCGGCATCGCCGTGATGCATGGCCGCCATTTCCATCACGCCCATGACGAGCGCATCGCGCGGCTCTTCGACCAGCATATCGAGAGTCCCTACCGATATTTTTTCGTCTGCCGAAATCGCGCGCTTGAATCCCGCGCCGTCCGCATCTTCCATGACTGGCTGTTTCAGGCCGAAATCTGAGCGCGCGTTTGTCGGCGCGGGCTGGGCCGGCCCGCCGGCGGGTTAACGCTATTTTTCCAATGCAGGTGCAAGGCTGGTGCCGTGAAGGACATGCCGCATTTGGCCCAGAGGGCACGCCGTTCGCGGCCGTTCACAGAAGCCTGCCCCGCCATCGTCGATCCGGCGCGCCAGGACAAAGCGGCGGCATGAACCCTGAACGCGACATCGCGCCGCATGCAACCGGGCGCCTGCCCGACAGCGTGATGCGCGCGCTGATCGCGGCCGAGCTGGACCGCATCCGGCAAGTGCTGGAGGATATGGGCTTGCAGCTCTGCGGCGATCCGGAGGTCGTGCGCAGCCACATGAACGTGCTACAGTCGATCGACGAGATCTGCCAGCGTCACGAGAATCTGGCCCGCACCCTCCGCGCGCCGGACATGGTGAGCGAGGCCAATGCGATCACGCTCGAGACGCTTCGCCTGCGCCTGCAGGGCGATATTCTCGAGCGGCTGGCCGAGCGGACCGTCGCGGGCGATCCCGCTGCCGGCGCGGCCTGCCACGACATCTGACGCCAGGGCCGGTTCGCCGCCCCGATAGCCGCCCGTTCTTGAACGGCGCAGGTTCCATCCACAGATTGCGTCATGCGGGAGCGGATTCGCTCTTTCCATCAACGGACTGTGTCACTACCATGACACGCCTGTAGCAGCTTGATGTGGGTGGCAATGGCTCGGACGGACGGTACGGTTCTGGCGGAACGCAAGACGAGCGCCGGCGATTATGCCCGCTTCCTGCATGCCTGGATCCGCAAGCCCCGCCAGAACGGCTCCATCGTTCCCAGCAGTCCCTATCTCGGCCGGCTCATGGCCAGCCAGATCGATCCGGCGGGCGGCCGCGTCATGGAATTCGGCGGCGGCACCGGTGCGCTGACTCGCGAGATTCTCGCCACCAGCCTTCCCGTCGACCAGCTCGAGGTCGTCGAGATCGACGCGGACCTCGCGCGCGGCCTGCGCCGCTCGATGCCCGGCCTGCGCATCCTCGAGACCCCGGCCCAGGCGGTCGCGGGCCATGCCCTGGGCGGCGTCGGCGGCTATCAGTGCATCATCTCGGGGCTTCCGCTGCTCGCATTCAGCAAGCAATTGCAGCAGGATATCCTGTCCGAGGCCTTCCTGCTGCTGCGGCCCGGCGGCACCTTCGTGCAGTTCACTTATTCGCCGCGCCCGCCGCTTGCCCGCAGCGTCGCCCACGCACTCGATCTCGAGGTCAAGAAGATCGGGACCATCGTGCGCAACGTGCCTCCGGCCACGGTCTTCTCCTATTGCCGCGCCGGCGAACGCCAGCTGGCCTGAACCCCGCTTGACCGGCCGCCCGACAGGGGTCTAGATTCATCGTCGTTACGGGTCCCCGCGCGAGCGGGGCGCAAAAGGGAAGTCCGGTGACAAGTCCGGCGCTGTTCCCGCAACTGTAACCGGCGAGCCCTGCGCCACGATGCCACTGTTTTTCAAACGGGAAGGCGGCGCAAGGGCATTGACCCGGGAGCCAGGAGACCTGCCCGCTAACCGTCTGTCCTTCGCCCGGTCGGGAGGTGCCGGTCGAACGGGGTTCGTCCTCGCGTGACGGCATCAACCGGCGGCTTGCGCTGCGACGATGCGTCGCGGCGTCTGCTGCCCGTATGCGGGGCACGCGGCATGGAACGACGAATTTCGATACCGATACTGGCGATGGCGGCGCTATGCGCGTCCGGCGCGCAGGCGCAGGACGTCACCGGGGGCGACATCGTCATCACCGCCACCGGCCTGCCGCAGGATCGCGACGAGACCGGCCAGGCCATCACCATCATCGACGCGAAGACCATCGAAACCCGCCAGTCGGTCAGTCTTGCAGACCTGCTCGCGACCACGCCCTCGGTGCGGGTCAACAGCAATGGCAGCCTCGGCTCGGTGACCAGCCTGTCGTTGCGCGGCGCCGAAGCCGGGCAGACGGTGGTGCTGCTCGACGGCGTGCGCATCAACGATCCCAGCGGCACGAGCGGCGCGGTCGATTTCGGCAATCTGCTCATCGGCAATATCCGCCGCATCGAGGTGATGCGCGGCGCCAATGCCATTGCCTATGGCTCGGACGCCATCGGCGGCGTGGTCAATCTCTCGACTCGTGACGAACCGACGGACGGCGCCGGCTTTCGCGGCAGATTGGAGGGCGGTTACGCCGGCACGCTCAACGGCGCTGCGGATCTGGCTTGGGGGGCGGGGTCGTTATATGGCGATCTCGGCATCGCGGCCCTGCACACCAGGGGCATTAGCAGTGCCGCATCCCGTTTCGGCGCCACCGAGCGGGACGGGCTCGACAACATCACGGCCCATGGCCGCATCGAGGCCACTCTGTCGCCGGACGTGACGCTCGATCTGCGCGGCTATTTCGTCGACGCGGACCTCGCTTATGATAGCTTCTTCGGCACGCCGGCCGACAGCAACGACACCAGCCATTTCCGGCAGTTGACCGGCTATGCAGGCCTCCATGTCGGCACCGGCCCGCTCGAAAGCCGCCTGTCCCTGACCTGGCTCGGCAACCGGCGGGACTATCGCTCCATGCCGGGCACGCCGCCCGACTTCGGCTATCGCGGCACGCGCTGGCGCGCCGATTATGAGGGCGCGCTGACGTTCGGGCCGGCTGCGCGGCTGGTCCTCGGCCTGTCGCACGATGCGCCCGATTATCGCTTCTTCGGCTTCGGGTCGGACGAGACGCACAAGGCCGACATCGACAGCGCCTTCGGCATGGCGATCGTGAAGCCGCTCTCCGGCCTCACCCTGACCGGCGGCGTCCGTCACGATCGTCACAGCCAGTTCGGCGGCGTCACCACCTTCGGCGTCAATGCGAATTGGGGCCTGGGCGACGGACTGACGCACATTCGCTTCGCTTATGGCGAAGGCTTTCGCGCGCCCTCCCTCTACCAGCTCTACGACAGCTTCAGCGGCAATCGCGCCCTGCGGCCCGAGCGTTCGCACAGCGTCGATCTCGGCGTGGACCGCAGCTTCGCGGACGGGAAGGGGCATGTCGCGGTCACGGCCTTCACGCGCGTCACGCGCAACCAGATCGATTATGACCTCACGACCTTCGCTTATGCCAATCTCGCGCGCACGACCGCACGCGGAATCGAGCTGTCGGTCGACTATGAGCCCGCCAAGGATTCGACGATTGCCTTGGCGTATAGCCTGATCGACACGCGCGACCGGACTCCGGCTTCAGCGGCCTTCGACCAGCATTTGTCGCGGCGCCCGGTGCACAGCCTGAGCCTGTCCCTCGATCGGCAGTGGGCCATCGGTCTGTCGACCGGCGCGACCATGAGGCTGGTCGGCCCGTCGCGCGATACGACGGCGCCATCGGGGCGGCTCAGCGGCTATGGCCTGCTCGACCTGCGTGCCGCCATGCCGCTCGGCAAGGGGGTCGAACTCTATGCCCGGCTCGATAATGCGCTCGATGAGCGTTACGAGACCAGCTATGGCTATTCGAGCTATGGCCGTGCCGCTTATGCCGGCGTCAGGATGACATTGTGAGGCGTCTGGCCGCCTTCGCGCCGCTCTTCGCGCTGGCAGCTTGCGGGCCGCACGCGGCGCCGGTGGCGAAAGCCGGCCCCGTCCGCATCATGTCGATGAATCCCTGCATCGATGCGATCCTCGTCCGTGTCGCCGATCCGGGCGAGATCGCGTCGATCAGCCATTACAGCCACGATCCCGCTGCGACTTCGATTCCCATCGCACAGGCCATGCGTTTCCCGGCCAATGCCGGCACTGCCGAGGAGGTGGTCGCGACCCGACCCGGCATCGTTCTGCTCGGCGCGCATGGCGATCCGGCGACGCAGGCCGCCATCCGCGCGGCGGGCGTGGCAGTGGTCACCGTCGGCGTGCCCGCCACCGTCGCCGAGAGCCTCGACCAGATCCGGACCGTCGCGCGCGTGGCGGGCCATCCCGAGCGCGGCGAGGCGCTGGTGCGGGAGATCGAGGCGGCGCTGGCGGCCGCGCGGCCGGCGCCGGGCTGGCGCGCCATCGATGCCCTTATCCGGCAAGGCAGCGGCCTTGTCCCCGGCACCGGCACATTGGCGGACGAGCTGCTCGGCCGCACCGGCTTTCGCAACATGAGCGCGGACTATGGGCTGGCGATGTGGGACGTGCTGCCGCTCGAACCGCTCATCGCCCGCCCGCCCAAGCTCCTGCTCATGGATTTGACCGAACATCGCGGCCCGCCCGGCCTGCTCGCCAGGGTGCCCGATATGCGCATCGCCGACTTTTCCGAGCGGCTGCTGCAATGCGCAGGGCCCAATCTGATCGATGTCGCGAGACGCCTCGCTGAGATTCGCAGGCAACTGAGTAACCCCTCCCCTTCAGGGGAGGGGCTGGGGTGGGGCGTTTGGCCCCGAGATACCCGCTTCATGCGAAATGCTGTCTCGCGACGCCAGCCCCCACCCCCTTCCCCTCCCCTGAAGGGGAGGGGCTATGCTGCAAACATGGGCGTAGTGCCATGACCCGCTCCGCCAGACTTGCCCTGCTTTCCCTCGGTGTCGTCGCCGCCTTCCTCTTCTCGCTGATCGCCGGAAAGGTCTGGGTGCCGCTCTGGGGCCTGGCCGATGGCGATCCGCGCATCCTCATCATGATGGACCTGCGCCTGCCGCGTGCATTGCTCGGCCTTGTCATCGGCGCGGGGTTGGGCCTGTCGGGTGCGGCACTGCAGGGCTATAGCCGCAATCCGCTCGCCGATCCGTCGATCCTCGGCATTTCCGCGGCCGCCGCGCTGGGCGCCGTGCTCGGCATCGCCTTCGGTCTCGGCGTCTCCCCGACCGCTATTGCCGCCTGCGCGATGGCGGGAGCGGGGATTGCGGTCCTCCTGCTCGCCTTGCTGGCCGGACGCAGCGCCAGCGCGGTCGCCTTCATCCTTGCCGGGACCGTGCTGTCCTCGCTCGCGGGTGCATTGACCGCCCTGGTCATCAGTCTCGCACCCAGCCCCTTCGCCACGTCGGAAATCATCAACTGGCTGATGGGCGCGCTCACGGACCGCAGCTGGGCGGAAGTCCGGATCGCCGCGCCGCTCGTCATGATGGGTTCGGCCCTGCTGTTCCTCCAGGGCCGCGCACTCGATGGGCTGACGCTCGGCGAGACCGTGGCGCGCTCGCTCGGCATTGATCTCGCGCGCCTCCAATATAGTCTCGCCGTCGCCCTGGCGCTGATCGTCGGCGGCTCGGTCGCGGTGACGGGCGTCGTCGGTTTCGTCGGGCTGATCGTGCCGCATCTCTTGCGGCCATGGTTCGGTGCGGAGCCCTCGCGCCTGCTGCTGCCCTCGCTGCTCGGCGGGGCCATGCTGACCCTGGTGGCGGACGGTCTCGTGCGCCTGGCGCCGGGCGGCAGCGAGTTGCGGCTTGGGGTGGCGATGGCGATCATCGGCACGCCTTTCTTCTTCGCTTTGTTGTTGCGCCACCGGCGGGAGCTCGGCTGATGCTGGACGCAAAGGATCTTGGCGTGACGCTGGGCGGGGCCGGGATCCTCGCCGGCGTGAGCGCGCGCATCGAGCCGGGCAGGGTGACTGCCATCGTCGGCCCCAATGGCGCGGGCAAGTCGACGCTGTTGACCTGCCTCGCCGGGCTGCGCACGCCCGACGAGGGCGACGTGATGCTCGATGGCGCTTCGCTGGCCGCCATGGCGGGCCGCGAGCGTGCGAAGCGCCTCGGCTATCTGCCGCAGGAAAGCCCGGTGCACTGGAATATCGCCGTGCGGGCGCTCGTCGCGCTCGGCCGCTATCCGCATCGCGACGGCATTGCCGGCGAAAGCGCCTCGGACTGGCTCGCCGTCCAGCAGGCGCTCGGCGAGATGGGCATGGCGGCGTTCATGGACCGGTCCGTCAACAGCCTCTCCGGCGGCGAGCGCGCGCGGGTGCTGCTGGCGCGCGTGCTCGCGGGCACGCCGCACTGGATCCTCGCCGACGAGCCCATGGCGGCGCTCGACCTTGCGCATCGTTACGCGCTCATGGCGCATTTGCGGGACATTGCGGCACAGGGCGTGGGCGTCGTGATCGTCATCCACGACCTTTCGCTCGCCGCGCGCATGGCCGATGATGCCCTGCTGCTCGACAATGGCCGGCTGGTCGCATCGGGACCGGCGCGCGACGTGCTGACCCCCGCGCGTCTCGGTCCGGTCTTCGGCGTCGATTTCGCCTATGGCACCGCGGCCGACGGCCAACCCACGCTGGTCAGCGCGCCGCGACCGTGCTAGCGCCTGCGCATGGTTGCAGAACCGCGCAGGCTTCCGCTCTGGCTCCTCATCGGCGTTTATGCGTTGCCGGCCATCTTCGCGTGGTTCTTGTTGCGGCGTGGCTATTCGCACCATGTCCGGCTCGGAGCTTTTCTGCTCGCAGGCTTCTCGTTGATCACTGCTGCGGTCAGCATCGTCTCGCCTTATTGAAATCCATCATTCGCAAGCGGCACAATCCTCGCTAAAGGCCGTTGTATGCAGCGTTTCGATGTCATCATCCTCGGCGGCGGGCTGGTCGGCCTGTCCCTCGCCATTGCGCTGGGGCGTCATGGCGTCACCTGCGCGGTCGTCGATCCCGCCGATCCGGTCGTGACCACCGCGGCGGGCTTCGATGGCCGTGTTTCGGCGATCGCCAGCGCCAGCTTCAAGATGTTCGACGCCATTGGCGTGGCGGCTCATCTCGAAGGCAAAACCTGCCCGATCGACCGCATCTGGGTGGGCGAGGGGCTGTCGGGCGGCGCGCTCGACTTCGCGCCCGATCCCGACGACGGCGCGCTGGGATATATGTGCGAAAACCGTATCTTGCGCATATCCTTGGACGCAACCGCTTCCGAAGTTGCTGAAATCACACGCTTCCAGCCCGACAAGGCTGTTGAGGTCACGCGCGACGATCTCGCCGTCATCGTCAAGCTCGCCAGCGGCGCCACGCTTTCCGCCAGCCTGCTCGTCGGCGCCGAAGGCCGCGCCAGCCCGACTCGTGAGCAGGCCGGTATCGCCGTCGCCAAATGGTCCTACCCGCACGCCGCCCTGGTGACGGCGATCGATCACGACGAACCGCACCGGAATACGGCCTACGAGATTTTCTATACAGACGGCCCCTTCGCGCTCCTCCCCATGCAGCCCGGCACGCGCTCGGCGATCGTCTGGACCGTCCCGACCGAACAAGGTCCGGCCTATCTGAAGCTGCCCGAGAAGGCCTGGCTCGCCGAAGCGCAGAAGCGTATGGGCGGCTTCCTCGGCGATATCCGTCTCGCCGCGCCGATGCAGAGCTATCCGCTCGGCTATCACCGCGCCGCGCGCATCACGGACCGGCGGCTCGCGCTCGTCGGCGATGCGGCCCATGGCATCCATCCGATCGCGGGGCAGGGGGTCAATCTCGGCTATCGCGATGTTGCCGCTCTGGCGGAGGTCATTGTCGAGGGCATGCGCATCGGCCTCGAGCCCGGCGATGCGCAATTGCTCACCCGTTATCAGCGTTGGCGCGCCCTGGATTCGATCAGTGTCACCATGATGATGGATGGCCTCGTCCGCCTGTTCGACGTGCCAGGCAAGCCTGCATCTCTGGTCCGCCGCCTTGGCCTGTCCGCCGTGCAGAAGCTGGGTCCGCTCAAGGATCGCTTCATGGCCGAGGCGCGGGGCGAATCCGGTCCGCGCCCTCGCCTCCTGCTCGGCGACCTGGTCTAGTCGTTTGATCGCGCCTGAGACCATTGCGCTGCTCGGCCTTGCCGCCGGAACTGCTGGCGTCATCGATTCCATCGCGGGCGGCGGCGGTCTCATCACCGTCCCAGCGCTGCTCGCTGCCGGCCTTCCGCCGGTCAATGCGCTCGCTACCAACAAGCTGCAGTCCGTGTTCAGCCAGATCATGTCGACCTGGCGTTATGCCCGGCGCGGCCTGATCGAATTTCGCAGCTATGGCCTGATGGCTGCCGGCATCTTCGTCACTGCCGCCATCGGGGCCTTCACCGTCCAGCATATCTCGGCCGATGCGCTGAAACGCCTGATTCCGTTCCTCGTCATCGGGGCGATGCTCTACATGCTGTTCTCGCCCCGTATGACCGATGTCGAGACTGAACCACGCGTGTCGAAGGCCGGCTATTCCCCGGTTGCCGGCGCGATCGGCTTCTACGACGGCTTCTTCGGGCCCGGCACGGGGAGCTTCTTCACGACGAGTCTCGTTGGCCTGCGCGGGCTCGGCCTGATCCGCGCGGCGGCACACACCAAGCTCTTCAACTTCGCCAGCAATGCCGGCAGTCTCATCCTGTTTCTCGCCGCAGGCCAGGCGATCTGGCTCGTTGGCTTCGTCATGGCCGCCTGCGCCATGGCGGGAGCATGGATTGGCTCGCATCTCGCCATGCGCCACGGAGCGCGCATTATCCGCCCGTTGCTCATCGTCGCGAGCCTGGCGCTCACCGCCAAGCTGGCGTGGGACGGCTTCTTCGCGAGCTAGCCTTATTGCAACGTCGTGTTGCGCCCGTCGTCACGGCGCATGAACTGCATCAGCTGGATCGCAAGTTCGGATCGGTTCGAAAGCGTGTCGGCCTCCAGCATCGCCTGTTTGCCAGCCGCATCGAAGGGCGCGATCTGCCCGATGCCGTTGACCAGCGTCTCATCGTCGAGGCTTGCGACCGCCGACCAGTCGACCGAATAGCCGAGCTGCCCCGCGAACCGCTCGGCTTCTCCCTCGATCGCTGCCCGCTCGCTCGGCGCGAGAATGCCGGGATCGTCTTCCTCCGCGGTGTAGAGTTCGGCATCGACCTGGCGAAAGGGCGTCGACACATCAAGCTCGCCGACGATGCGGAAGCGCGATTCGCCCGAGAGGATGATATTGAAGCGGCCGTCGTCAAGCGCCTCGATCTCCGAGACCCGGCCCATGCACCCGATCTGGAACAGCGGCTGCGGTTCGCTGCCCAGAGCTGGCGCGCCGCTCGGCTGGATCATGCCGATACGCTGGTCCCGCGCCATCACGTCCTGGACCATCGCCCGGTAGCGCGGTTCGAAAATGTGCAGCGGCAAGTGCATGCGCGGAAAGAGAATCGCGCCGCTCAGCGGGAAGATGGCAAGGCGGCGGGACATATGCGCCGCGCCAGCTTCAGGCGAAGAGGATAGCCGAGAGACGGCGGCGCTGGTTGCTCACCCACGGATCCTCGAGACCGACGACCTCGAACAGCTGGAGCAACTGGTTGCGGGCCTTGCCGTCTTCCCAGCTCCGGTCGCGCTCGATGCTTGCGAGCAGCGCGTCGGCAGCGCCGTCGCGGTCGCCATTGGCCATGCGTGCGGCGCTGAGTTCGAAACGTGCCTCATGATCGTCCGGATCGGCTGCGATGCGCGCTTCGAGAGGGCCTGTCTCCACGCCGGGCGTTGCGGAACGGGCAAGCGCGATAGCCGCGCGTCCGCGCTCGACATGGCTGTCCTTGGTCACATCCGCCGGCAGGCTGTCGAGCAATTGTTCCGCTTCGTCGAGCTGGCCCAGCGCGACCAGCGTGCGGATCAGGCCGCCCATGACCTCGGCATTGTCGGGCGCCATGTCGGCGAGTTGCGCGAACACGGAATAAGCGCGTTCATTGTCACCGGCCGCGAGCACGTCTTCGCCCATCGCGATAAGCGGTGCCATATCCTGCGCCTGCTGGCTCGCTTCGCTCTGGATCGGCAGCTGGGCAAGGAGCTGGTCGAGCATCTGGCGATACTGGCCTTCCGTTCGGGCCTGTGTGAGATCCGCCACCGGCTGGCCCTGGAAGAAGGCATAGACGGTCGGGATCGACTGGACGCGGAACTGGCTCGAGATGAAGCGGTTTTCGTCGACATTGATCTTGACCAGCATCACGCCGCGATCGGCATATTCAGCGGCGATCTTCTCGATCACCGGCGAGAGCTGCCTGCAGGGACCGCACCACTCCGCCCAGAAATCGATGAGCACGAGCTTGGACTGCGACGGCTCGACGACATCGCGCCGGAAGTCGGCGATCGCCTTTTTGTCCTGCTCGCTCAAGCCCAGCGTGGCCAACTTCTCAACTCCCTGTCGTATATCGGCGATCCGATCCCCATTATGGGGCGGCGCCACCCCCTTTCGCAAGGGCAGACCGAATTCTTTGGCCTAGCCGTAAAAGAGGCTTGCCGGGCCCGAACCGCTTTGCTAGGTGCGCGCCTCACCCGTCGCTGGGCCTCCCCGGCGACCGCCAGAGCGGGCGTAGCTCAGGGGTAGAGCACAACCTTGCCAAGGTTGGGGTCGAGGGTTCGAATCCCTTCGCCCGCTCCAGATTTTCAAGATTTATCAGTATGATGCGGTGGGCCCTGGTTCGACCCTGGGTCATGGCCGCTTTTTGGGCTACCACCGGTCGAAATTGGTTCAGATTGCCCACATCGTTCGTCGCTATGGCCAGTTCGCCCAAGGTGGCAGTCCAAGATCTTCGACAACGACGATTTCGGCTACACCCGCGTCACGGTTAGAGCGGCCCTTGCGGCTGCGCTATCAGGTGCGCGAAGATGCCCAGCGTTACATGGCCGAGAACGACGGTGTCGGCGAAGACGAACTATTTCGCAGCATGGCGAAGCGTGGCCGGCAGGCAAACATCAGCTTCTTCGCATTCACCGCTACGCCAAAGCACAAGACGTTGGCGGTTTTTGGCAACAGCGGTAAACCAGCTCATCGCTACACTATGCGCCAGGTCATTGAGGAGGGGTTCATCCTCGATGTGCTCAAGCATTATACTACGTATGCCACATACTTCCGGCTGCTGAAGGCGAGTGACGATGATCCAAATGTCGTCCGGAAAAAGGCGGCGTTGGCACGTTTCCTGAAGTTGCATCCCCACATTATCGCTCAGAAGACCGAAGTCATGGTGGAGCATTTCCATGCAGCCACCCAACACAAGGTCGGCGGCCGCGCCAATGTCAAAACGCCCTCGCTGGGCCCTTCAACTGGCGCGCGATCGGGGAGACCTACCCAAATGTGGGCTCGGCCGCTCATAGCTGCGCCAGCTCTCGACTGCATGAACAGCCCCTCGTCGGCCCGCACATGACGGAGCATCAGCGATAGCGTTGACATATGTACTGCTTTGAGAATAGTTCTATATAAAGAACTAAATGATGTTACGGGATGGAGAGGGACAATGGCGGCATTTTCAAGCCACAGCTCATGCGGTTTGCGATGGGCTCTGCTTGCAGGCTCGGCTGTGAGCATGCTCATTCTGCTGGCGGCCGGAGCGGCGCAGGCAACTCCCGCAGTTGCCGGGTCTCAGGCAGAGGAAGAGGCCGAGCCCGGCGACATCGTCGTCACTGCGTCACGCGCTTCGCCAAATGGAGCCGATGCTCCAACTCCGACAACCGTGCTGGGCGCGGACGCGATTGATAATCGCCAGGTGACCAATGTTGCCCAATTGCTAAACGAGCAGCCGGCGTTCCGTGCAACGACGAGCCCAAGCGCTAACGCCATCCGCACCCAGACGCCGGGCGCCTCGACCGCCGATCTACGCGGCCTTGGCGCTGCGCGTACATTGGTGCTGGTCAATGGCGCGCGCGTTCCTCCGCTGGCGCCGGCCAGTAACGGCACGGGGACGACGCCGAGTGCGCCCGATCTTAACACCATCCCGACGCTCATGGTCGAGCGCGTGGAAGTGGTAACCGGCGGTGCATCGGCGCAGTGGGGCTCGGACGCTGTTGCCGGCGTCGTCAACATCATCCTCAAGAACCGCTTCACCGGGCTCGAACTACGTGCCCAGGCCGGCGCCAGCAAATATGGCGATGCCGGAAATTACCGCCTTGCTGCGCTGGGCGGCCTCGAATTCGGCGAGGGCGGCCATGTCGTCGCCGGTGTCGATTATGTGAAGAATGACGAGGTTGGCGATATCTATACCCGCCCTTGGGGCGCAAACGAATATGGCCGCGTCGCCAACGCCGGCTTCGCGACCAATGGCCAGCCCGCCAACATTATCACGACCAATGTTCATGCGGGATCTTCGCTTGGCGGCCTGATCACCGGGCCGGCGACCTTTTCGTTGCGCAACTATGAGTTCACCTCAGGGACGACGGTGGCGCCATTCGATGGCGGCGGCATCCGCAATGCCTCCCTGCAGATCGGCGGTCAGGGCAAGTCGCTCGCCAGCGGCGTGTCGCTGGCGCCGGGTGTCGAGCGCTTCAACCCTTATCTCCATGCCGAATATGAGTTCAGCGATGCGCTGACTCTGATGGCCGAAGCTTCCTACTCCGAGACGAGGGCGCACATGACGGCACTGCCGCCGCGCGATGCCGCGGTGACGATCCTCGTCGACAATCCGTTTATACCGGCAGTCGTACGTACGGCGATGGGTGCGCTGCCGAGCTTCACCATCTCACGCCTGGATTATGACATCGGACTGTTCAAAGTAGGCGTCACCAACCGAACACCGCGCCTGATGGCTGGTGCATCCGGCAAGCTGGGAGGCGGCTGGTCATGGGATGCGCATGTCACATGGGCGAAGAACGACTATAAGCAGACCGTCCCGAACAACCGCAATCTCACCAAGTTCCGCTTCGCGGCCGATGCTGTGCTGTCGGGTGGCCAGATCGTGTGTCGCGCGACCGTGCCGGGTCCGGCCTTCAACGCAAACGCTGCTGGTTGCGTGCCGATCAACCTTTTCGGCAACGGCTCGCCGTCTGCCGCAGCGGTCGACTATGTACTGGATACTTCGGTCGCAACCGCAAAATATGAGCAGGTGACCGCTGCGGCCAATCTGCGCGGCACGCCCTTCTCGACCTGGGCCGGTCCGGTCTCGGTTGCGCTAGGCGCTGAATATCGCCGCGAGAAGGAGGTCGTCGGTGCCGACGCCATAGCGGCAGCGGGTCTCTACGAGACGTCGAACGCCGCGCCTTACAGCGGCCGCTTCAACGTCAAGGAGGGCTATATCGAGGCGATCGTCCCGCTCGCACGCGATTTACCGGGCTTGCGCTCGCTCGATCTCAACGGTGCGCTGCGGGTCGCCGATTATAGCACGGCCGGCACGCAGACGACCTGGAAGGGCGGCGCTGTGTGGGAACCGTTCGATGGCCTTCGTCTGCGCGCCACACGCTCGCGTGATATCCGTGCTCCTGCGATCTTCGAACTGTCCGCGGCTGGCGCGGTCACGAACCTCTCGGCAACGGTGAACGGGGTGACCGCCGCGCTGATCCCGCAAAATGCAACGATAGGCAATGCCGCACTCCGACCGGAAACGGCGGACACGCTCACCATCGGTGCCGTATTCAACCCCAGCTTCGCGCCGCGGTTCACGCTGTCGGTCGACTATTACAACATCAATCTCAAGGATGCCGTCACGACCGTGTCGGGTACGGTGGCCGGCAATCTCTGTTCAGCGGGGCAAACCTATTTCTGCTCGCTCTTCACCTTCGCCGGGACGACGCCCACGTCATTCAACGCCCGCTATATGAACGCGGCGTCGCTGCGCACCAACGGTCTGGACATTGCCGGCAGCTATCGCCTGCCGCTCAAAGTGCTCAATGACGGCTGGGGCGGGTCGCTCACACTGAGCTTCAGCGGGACCTATGCGTTCCACTATTACAGCAATCTCGGAAATGGCTCGGCAACCATCGATTATGTGAAGGACAATAGCCCAGCTGGTCTGCCACGCTTCCGGTCCAATACGTCGCTCACCTATCAGGGCGGCGGTTTCTCGCTAACGGGCCAGGTGACGACCATTTCGGCGGGCAATATCGACAACACGGCTAATCTGAACGCCGCGACGTCGATCAACAACAACCGTGTGCCAGCCTATCAATATCTCAACCTCCAGGCGAGCCAGGAGGTCGGGAACAATTTCAGACTGTTCGCGGGCCTGAACAATGTCTTCAACACTGCTCCGCCGTCCTTGCCTTCGACCACGGTCTTCACGCTGACGAATGGCATATACTATGACACGATCGGTCGGACCTTTACGGTGGGTGCCAATGTCCGCTTCTGATCCCGTTGCGGTCGCCCGCCGCTCCGTCCTTGCCGGCGCCGCTCTGGCGCTCCCCGCGGCTACGCTGGCGGCTTCGCCGCCGCCACCAGCAGCGCCCGCGTTCGCTCGAGCGGCCAGGCAGAGGCCTGCGCCGAGCGCCGAGGATGGCGGGCTGAGCGCCGTCATCGCCAATCATGTCGCCTCGGCGCGGTTTGAGCAGCTGGATGCCGGCGCGCTCGACCGCGTGAAGTTGCGCCTGCTGGACGTGATCGGCTGCACCATCGGCGGCCTGCGCGGCGAGAAGCAGAAGTCCATGTCCGAGCTGCTTTCGGGCGACAGAGGCGGAGAAGCGACCGTTTTCGGCTTGAACCGCAAGGCGCCGGTCGCCGACGCGGCGATGGCTAATGCCATGCTCGCGCGCGCCTTCGATTTTGAGGTGATGACGGTGAAGGTGCGGGACGTCATCTCGCCCTCGCATAACGCCCCGACCACCGTGATGACCGCCCTCGCACTGGCGGAGGCGGCCAAGTTGGACGGCCGTAAATTCCTGACGTCGCTCGCGATCGGCGACGATCTCTCGGCCCGGTCCATCGCAGCCTCGGGCCTTGACTTCAACGATGGCTGGGACGGTGTCCCGTTGCACGTTACGATGGCAGCGGCTGCAATCGCTGCGCATTCGCGCGGCCTCTCGCCGGAGAAGACCCGGCAAGCGCTCGGCATCGCCGCCGATCAGATCGGTGGCACCGTGCAGAATGTGTGGGACGGCGCCAACAGCTGGAAGATCCTCCAAGGCACCGCCGCGCGCAATGGTATCCTCGCCGCACGTTTCGCCGAGATCGGCTGGAGCGGCATGACTGATCCGTTGCTTTCCCCGTGCGGCTTCTATGCCCAGTTTACAGCGGGCTGCGCTCGGCCGGATCTGTTGACGGGTGGGTTAGGGCAGGAATGGAATGGCGAGATCTACTTCAAGCCATGGCCGTCCTGTGCGGCCAACCATCCTGCCATCGAAAGCGCGTTGACCTTGCGCGAGCGGGAAAAGCTCGATCCCGCCTCGATCGAATCCGTCACCATACAAGTCGAGCCGCGCATCATCGGCCTCTTCATTTCCAAGCCGTTGCGGCCCGGCCCCTCGCTGCATTCGCAGACCAATTTCAGCCTGCGCTTCGCCTGCTCGACCGCGCTGCTGCGCGGCGATCTGCGTCAGGAGGATTATGAGCCCTCGGCGATCGCCGATCCGGCGTTGGTCAGCCTGATCGACCGCACGACGCTCGCCGCATTGCCAGCGGGCGAGACGGGCATCCTGCTCAGCGTTCGTCGTCGCGACGGGGCGGTGTTGACGGAAAGGCTGGTCGGTCGTCCCCGTCGCTATGCGGGCAGCACGGTCGAGGAAGTCGAGCGCAAATTTCACCAACAGGTGGCATTTGCCGGAAACGTCCCGAAGGGGCTGGCCGACGAGTTGCGCGAGCGGATCGGCGAGATCGAGAAGGAGCGCGACATGGCCTCATTCGCGACGTTGCTCTCTCGCGCAACACGATACCCGGCCTGAACCGAATTTTCGCGGACCATCTTCAACCCTTCACCAACGTCGCTGCCGGATTGAGAGTCATTTTATACATGTCGCAAACGTCAGATTTTTTCGCGCCGCAGAGTTTCGAGGCGGAGGTGCCGCAATGCCAGGTCGAAGGGACGATCCCCGAGGGTTTGAACGGTGCCTTCATTCGCGTGGGTGGCGATTGGGCCTATCCGCCGCGCCACAAGGATGACTCGCCGTTCAGTCAGGACGGCTATGTGAGCAGGTTCCGCTTCAAGGACGGCCGCGTCGATTATAAGGGCCGGTGGATCGAGACGGAACGCTATCGCAACAATCGCGCCGCCGATCGCCAGCTCTACGGCTATTATCGCAACCCCTTCGATACCGATCCATCTGTCAGCCATGTCGATGAGCCGTGGCGCAATACGGTGGCCAATACGAACGTGGAGGTAAATGCGGGGCGCCTGTTCGCGCTGAAGGAAGATGCGCCGCCGACGCGGATCGACCCGGTCACGCTGGAAACGAAGGGCTTTCACGATTTCGGCGGTCAATATCGCAGCCAGACGTTCACGGCCCATCCCAAGGTCGATCCGGTGACCGGCGAGATGATCACGTTCGGCTACGAGGCGACTGGCCCGGCGACCAACGACGTCTTCCTGTACACGATTGATCGCGACGGGGCGGTGACGCGCGAGACGCGCCTCAAAATGCCCTATGTGAGCATGATCCATGATTTCGCGATCACCCAGAAGCATGTGATCTTCCCGGTGTTCGGCTATGTTACGGATATGGAGCGGCTCAAGGCGGGCAAGATCCACTGGCACTGGGACGGGACGAAGCCCAGCTATTACGGCATCATGCCGCGCGATGGCGAGGCGAAGGATCTGCGCTGGTTCAAGGGGCCGACCCGCGCCGTCATCCATACCTTCAATGCCTGGACGAGCGGCGACAAGATCATCCTCGACGCGCCGATGTTCGAGGACAATCCATTTCCGTTCTTCCCCTTCGCAGACGGCTCCAAATGGGACGCGTTCAAGAGCCGCGCGCTAATCCGCCGGTTGACCTTCGATCTCGGTTCGAAGGATGACGGTTTTGAGGAGGAAGTCCTATTTCCGGACCTGGCCGTGGTCGATCTGGGTCGCGTCGACGAACGTTTCGTGGCGCGCGAGACACGCTATGCCTACACCTCGTTCAACGACCCGACCAAGCCGCTCGACCGGGATCGTGTCGGCACCGGCATTCGCCGCGTGACGAACAGCTATGGCGTGTTCGACATGAAGGACCGCACGATGCGCTCCTTTTTTGCAGGATCAACCCATGCCTTGCAGGAGGTGACGTTCGTGCCGAGACATGAGACTGCCGAGGAAGGTGATGGCTGGCTGATCGGAACCGCCAGCAACTATGCCGAGATGCGTACCGAGCTAGTCGTTGCGGATGCGCGCTACCCTGAAGATGGCGCGGTCGGTCGGGTGTTCCTGCCGTTCCGCTCCAACGTTCAAGTGCATGGCAGGTGGTACAGTGATAGGCAACTCAATGTCTGGTGAGCCCGCCCAAAACTCCGCGCCCGGCGCGACGGGCACCGACAGCGACTGGACGCCGATATCTGTCTACACGCTCGTTGTCGTCACCATCATCTATGCGTTGAGCTTTCTCGACCGCAGCATCCTGAGCATCGTCCTGCCGCTCATCAAGCAGGAGCTGCACATCTCCGACACGATGCTCGGCCTGATCACCGGCTTTGCCTTCGTACTGCTCTATTCCGGCCTCGGCGTGCCGATCGCGCGTCTGGCCGACCGCGGTAATCGGCGGAATATTCTCGCGCTCGGCTGTGCCGCCTGGAGCCTGATGACTGTGCTGACCGGCGCGGTCACAAGCGTCGTACAGCTCGCCCTGACCCGCTTTCTGATGGGCGCAGCGGAAGCAGCCGGCATCGCACCGACGACCGCGATGCTGGCCGATCGCTTCGGGTCACGCGGCCGGCCGTTGGCACTCTCGATCATGACTTCAGGTTCCGGTCTCGCTGCGCTGCTTATGTTGCCCGCCGCCGGTTATATCGCCCAACATTATGGTTGGCGCTCGGCCTATTTTGTGGCGGGCTCGTTCGGGATCATCATGGCGATGATCCTGTTCCTGACGGTTCCCGAGCCGCAACGGCAGGGCAGCGCCAAGATGGCCGATGCGCAGTCCTTTGGCGCGGTCTGGACATGGCTGAGCACGCGCCGCAGCTTCGGCTTGATGTGCGCCGCCGGGGCGTTCCTCTCCGTGACCACCTACGCCACCATAACCTGGACACCCACGTTTCTCATGCGCGTCCATGGTCTGACGCCCGGCGAGGCCGCCACGGCCTATGGGCCGATCCGTGGGCTTTCCAGCATCATCGGTGTAATCGGCGGGGGCGCCCTGGCGGGCTGGGCCGCGCGCAAAAACCCGCGCTGGCTGCTCTTGCTACCGGCGATCGGTGCCGCGATTTCGGTGCCGGCGGAACTGCTGTTCCTTCTGTCGCACGATCTGCCGGTGGCGCTCGCCGGTCTCGGTCTCGCGTCGCTGGCCGGCGCCATGCATTTCGGGCCCAGCTATGCCGCGATGGCGGCGATCGTGCCGCCTTCCATGCGCGCAACGACGGCCGCTGTCTTCCTCTTCTGCGTCAATATGGTCGGCCAGATCGTGGGGCCCCTGGCCATCGGTTGGCTGAACGATCGCTGGGCTGGCATCTATGGCGACGAAGCTGTGCGCTATTCCATGATCCTGGCAACTGTTTGCGTCGTGATCGCTTCCATCCTCATGGTGATGGCTTCGCGCCGTCTATCCGAAGACCTGGACGCCGCGCGCGACTTCATCCCCTCGAAAGGACCAACGACATGACAAATCAGGCGGCGGAAGCCGAGCTGTACCGCATCGCGGACCAGTATCGCGCTGCCTATTCCGCGCGTGACCCGTCCCAGGCGCCGATCGCTGCGACGATCCGCTTCAGCGAGAACAGCGTCGCACTGCTGTTTCCGGATGGCACATGGGATAGTATCGCTGA
This sequence comes from Sphingobium sp., assembly GCA_017744605.1. GTDB lineage: Bacteria > Pseudomonadota > Alphaproteobacteria > Sphingomonadales > Sphingomonadaceae > Sphingobium. The sequence continues at coordinate 79,236 of JAGIAZ010000010.1, forward strand.
GGAGCTTGGCCCGGCGCTGACGCTGGTCGACACGGTCCAGGACAGCATCGGCATCTTCACGGCGATCCGCACGCTCGACGTGACCGGTTTCCTAGCGATTCGCCTGCGCGTCGAGGCGGGGCAGATCGTCGAGGCAGAGCATGTCTTCAGCACGCCGCGTAACCTCTCTGGCCCGCCGACGCCGATTGGCCCGGTCGACGAGTTCCACCACGATCCCGATCTCGCGCAGCTCGTGGCCGAGGATGAGCTGATGGATCGTGCGGCGCTAATCGACATCGCGAACGGCTATTTCGAGACGCTCGAGAACAATACCGGCGAAATCCGCAGCACCGCCTTCACGGAAGATTGCGTGCGCTACGAGAATGGCAAGGCCTATGCCGATGTCGAGAAGCTATTCCGCTTAGGCCGCTACCGCTTCAACGAGCGCGTGCGAGATCGCGACTTCGTCGTTGTCGACGAGGCGCGGGGCCTCGTCATGGCGCGCGGCTTCATCGACCATAAGGGCATTCTCGACGACTATATGCTGACCGACGGCACGGCGATGAAGTCCATCTTCCGCGAGCCGCACAGCTGGCATCTGCTGGAGCTGTTCAAGATCAAGGCCGGCAAGATCACGGCCGTCGAAGCCACGTTCATCGCCGTCCCCTATTATATGGAAACGCCCTGGGCGCCCGCCGCCCGATGGGCCGCCACCAACATTTAATCAGGAGTAGACCGTGCCATTCATCGCCAGTGGCGATTGCCGCCTCAATGTGCTTATCGAAGGTCCGGCCAATAGGTTGCCGGTGATCCTGTCTCACCATCTCGGCGGTAATATCTCATGCTTCGACGCGCAGATGCCGGCGCTGGCGGGCCGCCGCGTCGTGCGCTTCGATTCACGCGGGCAGGGGGCGAGCAATGCGCCGGAAGGCAGCTATGCGGTCGAGATGCTTGGCAGGGACGTGCTGGCGATCATGGACGCGCTCGAGCTCGCGCAGGCCGATTTCGTCGGCGTTTCGCAGGGCGGCATGACGGGGATGTGGATCGCTGCGAACCATCCTGATCGCATCCGCCGGCTTGTCCTCGCCAATACGACGCCGTTCATCCCCAACAAGCAGATCTGGGACGATCTGGCCGCCAAGGCGCGCGCCGAAGGCATGACGGAGATTGCACGCAGCACCATCGAAAGCTGGCTCAGCGACGGGTTCCGCGCGAGGCAGAAGGAGGCTGTGGAGACGCTGGTGGCCGCCATGGCCACGATGCCGGTAGAAGGCTATGCCGGAAATACCAGCGTTCTGCGCGATGTTGATCTGCGCGAAGCGCTTGCCAGCATTTCAGCGCCGACGCTCGTCATCGGCGGCGAAGAGGACGGCCCTCGTGGCGCGGCCGTGCCGGCGATCACGCAGGCCGTTCAGAATGGCCATAGTGTCCTGCTGCCGAATGCAGCGCATCTCAGCAATATCGAGAATCCGGAAGGCTTCAACGCCGCGATGGTAGCGCATCTCGACGGGGCGCCGACCGATCAGTCGCCGCAGTAATGCGTCAGCAACCGCAGAAATTCAGAGACCTCGCCATGCCCCATTCGCTCCTCGATTCTGGCCTGTACGGCTTCATGGCGCTCCACCAGTGCGATGCAAAGTTCCTGGCCGCGCGGGGTGAGGCGGAGATGCCGGACGCGGCGATCCGTGGTGCTCAGAGTCCGGCGGATATAGCCGCGCGCCGTGAGGCTATCGAGCAGCGGGACGAGATTGTTGGGTGTGATGCCGAGCAAGCTTCCGGCCGTCGACGTCCGGCAGCCGGGATTGTGCCGCACGACCATCAGCATGGCATATTGAGCTGCGTTGATTTCCATCTCGCCAAATGTCTCGGCGAACAGCGTGTCGGCAACGCCCGTCGCCCGTCTGATCTGAAATCCGACGGCTCGTGCGAGCTCGGGGGGAAGGGCGACATCGTGGCGAACATTGCGCGGTTGGCGGTTCGCCGCAGCTTCCTTGCTGGGGTCATCAACGACTTCGATTTTGGTCGGTTTGGCATCAGACATGCCCGTTGCATGGTCGGTTGATCCGCGCATGTCCAGTGGCCGCCCGCGCAAAAACATTAGCTTGTCCAAGGATAGGTATTGGCTTCGATTTCCCCTTGAGAGGAAGTTTCTCATATGAGCGATCCACAGACATTATCGGGCTCTCCGCCCATCGAGACGATGGGTGGCGTGTCCTATCGCTGGGCCTTTTCGGTCAGCGTGTTCTTCAAAGAGCGCATCATGATCGAGGCTCCGTTCAAACGGGCCTTCGTGCCCACGATCGGTGGCGACATCTGGGGCCCGCGCTTGCAGGGCAAGGTAGTGCCTTATGGCGGCGCGGACTTTGGTGGCGGTGGCGGTCCGCTCGACGCGCACTATATGTTCGAGGCGAGCGACGGCCATCAGATCTACATCAACAATCGGGGCTATATGCGCCGGGTCGACTGGGATCCGGCGACCGCGCTCGACCGGCGTCTGCCGCCGCGTGAAGCCGACGCGCCGATCAATCAGGACTTCATCGCGCCGCCGGATAATCAGGTTCCACTTCGCATGCGGACCTCGCCCTTCTTCGATGCGCCCAAGGACAGCCCGCACGACTGGCTGAACCACACGCTGATCATCGGCCATGGCCTGCGCCGGACCGACCCCGATCGCACCGTCTTCACCTATTATGAGGTGCTGTGATGGCTGACCTGTCCATTCCGCTCGACCGCGAGCCGCAATTCATCGCCAAGATCGGCTTCGAGCCAGCTTTCGAGGTTCGCCTGGATTTCGAGCCGGTGCGCGCCGAGCAGACCCCGCACGGAGAGCGTCGCATGCGCAAGATCATCGGCGGCGCCATTTCCGGCAAGATCGAAGGCACCGTCTATCCGAATGGTGGCGGCGACTATTCGCTCGGCCGGCCGGATGGCGTGACCGACCTGAACACGCATATCGTCCTCCGGGACCGAAAGGGCGAGTGGCTCTATATCCGCAATATAGGCTACGCCCGCACTGATGGATATCAGCGCGTCACTAGCTGGGTGGATGCCGACGTGCGCAGCGACCATAGCTGGGTACTGGGGCTGTTTTTCGTCGGAGTGATCGAGCCGCTCGGAAGGGATGCTGCGTTGATCCGATATTCGGAGGTACTTTAGCTTCTAGATAATCCCTGGGCTTGCGTCTGGGTGGTGGTGAAGCACGGCCGGTGCACCCAGGTACGGCGAGAATTCTGGAATGCCTGAGAGGGCAGCCATCCGTTCGCATCGCTCCACCATGGGAATATAGGAAGTTTATTTGCAACACCGTCTCAGTCGCTTTCGCCCTTATAGCCGCCGTTCACGGACTGTTTTTACGCTTGGAAAGCGGACGTTCGTTCAGCCGGCATTCCCCTCGGAGGTAACGATCTCTGAACGATTGTCTTGTCGCGAGCATAGAGGGCGCATTGAGGTGCAAAGTAGGCAGCGACGTATCGGTCATGCAGTGCACTGGTGGCGCCATGTGATACTCGCTGCCTAGGATATTAAGCCTGTTGAATATCCCCGGAAAGTTCGAAGCAGATCGGCTAACAAAGCCTCCGAGGCTTTTCGCCGTTGGTCACAGCACATCTAGATCTTGCACTTCCCTGATGATCCTCTGATGATCGAGCCACCTGTTCGTCAGACTGTGCCCCTCCGTTGCGAGAATCCCCACCCACTTCGCTTCCATCACCAGCGACTGTGCCTCGTTTTCGCATCGCTCCAGCAGTAGGAACTCCACCGTGCCACCGGCGCTCAGGATATCCCTCAGCCCGCACGCTACGCGCTTCTTCGAGCCTCGATAAGCGCCGCTTGCGTGAGACCGTATGCGCTTCGAGAAGTGGCCGGTCTGACCAACGTAGCCGAACTGCCCTGTTGCCTTGTGGCGTATCCCGTAGGTGACATATCCCTCGACATGCATGTCGCCGACGACTTCGATTTGGCTTGCCCAAGCGTTCTCATACCGAACCCGGGGTCGACCGAGGTCACCTCGTGCCTGGTGAACACTGACGCGGCCCTTGCCGTTGGCGCCGATACAGCTCTGTCCAATGCCGGCGCCGCAAGTCGGGCAGGCAAACGCCCTGGCTGCTTCCCGATATTTATCAGCACCAGTGGTCCGATCCGCTTCTTTGCGCTTCCTCATGATGCACATTCTCCAGCTATTGCCGAGATTGTCGACCCTGCAAGAGCGCGGAATGCGATTGGTTCACGGTGGTCCGCTTCCTCAACAGAACCAGATCAAGAAAACCAACGAGGTTCCATGACGGTCACATCGTTCTCACCCGGGCTGTCCGCTCAGGCGCTCACTTGATACAAGCTTCACGACATCGGATAGCCTATCCACCCTCAATGCCCGCTCGAGAGGCCGGATGAGTAAAGCGCGGATCAAGAATGTAGAGGATAGGGTGGACGCTGCGCTCGCTCACCGCTCCATCCATGACTACGACGCCAATGCCGCGTTGCAGCTCGCGGCCAATATCGTCGAGGCTGCTATGGTTCGCGAGCCGATCGGTGCCATGGAGTCCAACCTGAACGCCGGCATGATCAGCTTCACGCCTCATTTCGCGAGCGGTCGCGCCGGTCGCGCGCCGGATATGGATATATTGATCGAAGATCTGCTATTTGGAGCGCACTATCATGCCCTTCGCGAGATATTCTACTACAGTTACAATGCTCCGGACGCGGTAGACTGGCAGTTCGATGGGGATCGGGTCGAGATACGGTATCGGGATCGCTCCATCCTCCGTCAGTTCTTTACGGACTGGAATGAGTATGTTCTTGGTTCTGTGCACCATTTCGCCGAATTCGACGTGTCGCATGATATTCGGAAGCTGTTGAGAGGGCAACGCGAATGGACCAGATCCATGGCGCAGATCGAAGCAACGCGCTTGATGGAAGAAGAAGTCGATTGGACGCTGGCGGCCTATTTTTCCATTCTCGATCCCGAAGTCCCGATCGATCTCGGCGGCTACAGCTACCCGGAATTTCTGGAGATCTATCGCGCCCTCAAGGTCACGTCGCTTTACCACCGCTATGAGGCCGAAGTGAACCGCGCGATCGGCTGTATATCGATGGATGCCTCCAGCTTGGAAGAAAACCTTTGCAAACGTACCGGAGTCAAGCGCGAAATCGTACAACGCATTCTGGGCGACCTAGTCTACGATGAAGCAGCAACGTGTGATCGCCTCGATTCCAGATGCTTTTCTCTGATCCGCGAAGGTGCTTCGCCGCACCGAATCGTCATGCGGCCATTTCACTTTTCGTTCGGGGAGGGGATCATCCAGCTTCTGCGGGTGGTTGCACGGCGACGACCGCAAATATTTCTCGCCAATGTGAGCAATGCGCTTGGCGACCGCTTTGTCGACCGAGCGAAACAGGCCTTCGAGGCGCAGGGCTTCGATTGCCATGCCAATCTTTCCCTGCGCAAGATTGATCCGACTTTGCCCGATATCGACCTGCTCGTCATCTCGGAAGAGCCTACCCTTGGCTATGCGCTGATCGTCTGTGAAGTGAAAGGGCCGGTTCCACCGATTGGCGCCAAGGATCAGTTGCGGGCGCGAGAGCCCGGCAACATTTCCAAATCATTCCGGCAGACCGAAGCGATCCGTGCCTTCATCCGCACGGAGGAGGGACGACGCTTTTTCGCATCCCTGCTTCCCAAGGACGGGCATCCGCATTTCGACAAGTTCGTCATTCTCTTCTGGCAGTTGATCATAACGTCCGACAATGCCGGCATGTTCTTCAGTCATGAGAAGACACCGATCATGAGCTTCCGCACCCTCGAACGCTTGCTGCATCGGTCCGATGGCGACATGCTGCATGTTCTGACCGGTATCCAGACCTATAATCAGGGCGTGGACTCCTGCCTCCAGACGACAATGCAGACGGTTGAGGTCGAGGGGTTGAGCATAAGCTATGAACACATGCTGGTCGGAGACCTATTGGATTTTCCCGAGAATGAATGGCGCAGCAATGGCGTACGCGAGGAGATAGCCCAAGAGTTCATTGCTGAGGGCTATCATCCGCTCGATACCTTCTCGGGCGCGACACGGCTCGATCATATGACCATTGAGATTCTGCCCGATCAGAAATGAGCGAGCGTGGTGACTGGCGGTCCTAATCCGCTGGTCACGCGGTGCAATTGCTCGAACGCCTCCCAAGAGGGGAGGTGCTTATCGAGGCTGAAATGGTGCTCCACGACCACGCCCCCTTAATGCTCAGAGCCTGGCGCGACGGTTTCGTTCGGCGAAATCGCGATTCGCGGTATTTGACAAATCAACATTGACGGTTGATTTCTCATCAGGCGAATAACTGTTCGAACAGGGCCGCAGGACAGCTTGGTTCAAATCGCTGCCGACCGCGCGAAAGAGGCGGCGCAGCGCTGGTTGCACGGGGAGAGGGAAAATGAAGGGTTTCAGGATCGGGTCCGGAGATCGGGCAAAAATGCTTCGCGGCATTGCGTTGGCAGGCACGGCGATGTGGGGGTTCCAGGCCTCGATATTATATGCTCAATCGCCGGCGTCATCCGCCGCGGCGAACGAAGACGGGGGCGTCGCGCCGGACATCATCGTCACGGCCGAGCGCCGCGCGACCAATCTGCAGGATACGCCGCTGTCCATCCTTGCGGTGACGCAGGAGATGGTGGAGGCCAAGGGCATCCAGGACCTTCAGGACCTGTCGCACTTCACGCCGAACCTCAGCATTTCGCCGACGCGCGGCACGGGGAACGCCGCGGCCAACTTCGTCATCCGCGGCATCTCGGGCGGTGGCGGCGCGGCCGGTGAACGCGGCGTGGCCCTGTATCTCGACGGCGTCTACATGCCGCGCACCAGCGGCGCAGTGCTGCGCGTGCTCGACGTCGATCGCGTGGAAGTGCTGCGCGGGCCGCAGGGCACGCTGTTCGGTCGCAACTCGACCGGTGGCGCGATCCGTATTTTCAGCAAGCAGCCGAGCGACACCTTCGAGGGCTCGATCGAGGGCACCGTCGGCAATTTCGGCCATGTCGACGTGATCGGCTCGCTGAACCTGCCGTTGGGCGAGGGCTTCGCTGTCCGCTGGCAGGGCGCTTTTCTCGATAAGGGCGGCTATGTCAGCCGCGGCACCCAGATGCTGGGAGCCGACCGCGATTATATCGGCCGCGTCCAGCTGCGGGGCGAACTGACGCCTAATTTCACCGCGACCGGGAGTTTTCTCTACAACAAGTCCGAATCGAACGCCTCACCGTTCGTGATCCAGGAGTTCGATCTTCGGCCGGGCATCGACGGCGTCATACAGGGTAATTATGGCGGCTGGCTCAACGATGCGTTCAAGGCGGCCGGCCAGGCGCCGATCGCGCCGTACAACGACCCGCGCTTCGTCAAGGGGCCTTATGCGGCGTCGGACGTATGCTTCCTCGACAATTTCAACCCGGACTATAGTTCGGCGTGCGACCAGACGAACAACGACAAGTTCTGGCAGGCCGACCTCAAGCTCGACTGGAAGATCGGCGACAAGGTGAGTCTCCATTCGGTCACCGGCCTGTCGAAGCTCGATCACCGTGGCATGAACGACCAGGAAGTGATCGGCTTCGAACGGCGCTACGACATCATCACATCGAAGGTCTTCTACCAGGAGTTGCAGCTCAACGCGGCGCTCTTCAACGACGCGATCGACCTGGTCGCGGGCGGCACTTATTTTCACGAGAAGAGTGCCTCGCCTTACAATTATGTCCTCAACCGACGCGGTACGGCCGTCTACAACAACACCACATATTTTCCGACATCCGGCTCCCCGCCGAACGCGGATGGCGGGCTTTACACGCGCGGCATCACCGACGTGTTCCAGACATCTGATTCATGGGGCGCGTTCGCCAGCGCGACCTGGCATATCATCGACGGGCTCAATCTGACTGGCGGCTTGCGCGGGGCATGGGACCACAAGGATTATACCCAGAACCGTTACGAGCCGCCCACGACAGCCTATCAAGCGGCGGACTTCAAGGTGGTGCCGGGCACGGCCCTGTCGAGCGCGTCGAAGAGCCAGCCGTTTCGCGCGCTGGATTACCGCGTGACGCTCGATTATCACTTCACCAAGGACATCATGGCCTATGGCACGATCTCGAAAGCCTATAAGGCGGGATCGTTCAGCGCCACCTTGCAGAGCGGTGGTCCGACAATTCAGGACAGCATCGTCTCGACGATCCCGAACGAGAAGGTGATCAACTATGAGGCCGGCCTGCGCATGACGTTCCTCGACCGTCGCCTGCGCATCAATCCGACCGGCTTCATCATGGACTGGACCAATCGCCAGGCGGCGTTGCGCGTCAATTGCGGCACCCCCGGCACGCCCGTTGCGAACCTAGTCCCCGGAAGCCCGGAGTGCTCGGTCGGCTTCCTGCCGCTGCTGCAGAACCAGGGCGATGCGCATATCAAGGGTATCGAGCTCGACGCCCAGTTCGTGATCATGCGCGGTCTGACGCTCGACGGCAGCCTAGGCTACACCACCTATAGGCTGAGCAACCAGCCCGCCGGCGTCACGCATTTGTTCCCGGACATTCCGAAGCACAGCTACACGCTCGGCGCGACCTATTCGGGCGACATCGGCTTCGGCAAGCTGACGCTGAACGGCAATTATGCGTTCGTCGGCAGGCAGTCCGTCTATCCCGACGACAGTGCGGATTCAGGCTACATCCTGCCGTCCTACGGCCTGGTCAACGCGCGCGTGCAGTTCAGGCCGTCGGGTTTGCCGCTGACGATCACGGCCTATGCCAACAACCTGCTCGACAAGGTCTATGCGACCTATGCGCAGCGCTTCGGTGGGGGCTTCTGGGATCAAGGGCCCGCGACCGGTCTCGGGACTCCGCCGCGCAATATGTTGAGCGTGGTTCGCGGCCGGCCGCGCGAGGTCGGCTTCTCGCTGAAATATGAGTTCTGAGCATTGGAGGGGCGCAGGTTTGCGCCCCTTTTCTCAGAATATGCGCGTGACCCGGCGAACGGGCTGTAAACCAGCGCTCATGGCGTCGATTGCTCGTCGCTCTCTTGTCGGAATTCGTCGACACGCAGGGCAATGTTCCTAAGCATTTGATCGAAGGCCTTTACATCCTCAGAGCTCAGGTCCTGCATGATCTTCTGGAAATAGGCCCTTCGCAATTCCACTGCGCGCTCGAAAATAGCCTTTCCCTTTTCAGTGGGGCTAATTTGCTTTTTGCTGCGATGGTGGGGATCTTTATCACGCTCGATGAGGCCGACCTTGATCAGCCGGGCGACGGCGCGACTAACCTCGGCGCGATCGATTTCGAATGCATTGCATATCTCGGCAGCGCTGGCGCTTCCGAAGGTATTCGTCAGACCCAGGACGCGCCAATCGGCGACTGAAAGATTGAATTTGGCCTGCAGTTCCCGGCCTGTCTCGCGATCGATCATGCGCGCGAGCATCTGCATCCTGTGCGGTATGAAATATTCGCCGAGCAAGGACCAGGTGACGGGTAAGGCCATGGCATTCACGTGCCGCCTTCCTCGTCGAATTGCAATCACCGGAAACGGGCGGCGACAGCGCCCCGGCGCCTGGGCAGCGCCGGGGTTCTCTCCGTTCGGCGCGTCAGGCCTTACCGGCTGACATCGATCGTGGCTTGGGCGGTCAGATTGCCGACCCTCACGATCACGGGGCCCTTGTGGGCGGCGTCTTCGACCACAAGCTTCACCCACAACGACTTGGCGTCCTTGAAATAGGATGTACCCTTCGCATTGCGCAGCGCCGCCATGCTGTCCTGCTGCGTGCCGCTGGCGGCGGTGGTGAAGCCGGGAAGTTCAAAGATCACGAAACTGTCCTGGTCCATTTCCCGCAGGGAAAGGGCCATGGTCTTCTTGCTTGTCTCCACTCTGACCTCGGCGCCACTCGGGATCGTGGTGTCCCCATTATATTCATAACGCTTGTCGCCGCGGACAAGCATGACCGGTTCGGGAACGGGGCGACGTCCGAAATCGTCGAAGTCGCCGGAGATATTGAGGCGGCCCATGTCGCCTCGGCATATGGCAGCTCCCCAACTCGCCTTGATCTGGCAGGTCTCTTCACTGGATGCGAGGCCATTGTCGATGACGATGTAGCTGTCGGGGACGCCGCCGACCGACCCGTCTTTGTCATGTATCGTCGCACTCCTGTAGGCGGAGCGATTTCCGAAATCGGATGCCCAGCGGCGTTGGACCGCGGGAAAATCGACCGGCTTGGAGTTGACGAACTTCAAACCCTCGACCGAATTCTCGGTGCTCATGCCGAAGCTGGTGAACAGGAGATAGGACATCGCGCCCGCATCGCGGAGCGTGTTGGGCTCATAGTTTATGAAAGTCGTATTCACGACGTCGTGGCGATAATCGTAAAATTCATAGCCCCGGATTGGGAAATCGACATCGTCTGATTTCGGCAGGCTTCGTCCATAGGCGATTTCCTGCGGCGTCTTGGGATTGCCGATATTGGCGCTCTCGCCCACGAAGACCGAGTCGACGACACGGGTCGTATAGGGGGTAAGATTGGCGCCTCCCGCCGCATGGGTGAAGCCGATTGCATTGTCGGCCAGCTTCAGATTGCTGAACAGGTGATATTCACCGCGGCCCCAGATCGCGCCATTGCTGTTCTTGTAGCCGGTATATTTGTCGATCACCGACGGCAGGATTTCGCTCTTCGTATCGGTGGGGTCGGCATAGGCGATATGGCCGGCGCCGCCGACGCTGAACGTGCCGTTGGCCGCAGGGCCACGGTCGAACATGAGCCCGTCGAAGTTCGAGTGGGCGGTGTTGCCGCTGAACTCCCGCAGCCTCGTCCGCCGGGGCCAGATCTTGGCGCTGGCCGCGGTGCCTTCATGCGCGCCGGTCGGATGCTGCGGCAAGGCGAGCCAGAAGCCGATCTGTTCCGACCCTGCCGCCACATTGTCGCGGTAACTATTGTCCGGATTGGTGATCCAGAAGGTCGCGGCCGTATTGTCGGACGGGATCAGAATGTCCTTGGCGGACTGACCGGCCGTGGACTGATGCGCGATGGTCAAATTGGTCGGCACGCAAGGTTTGCCGTCTGGGTGGCATTTGGTGAGGATGCCGAGATTGTGGACGAACTGGTTGCCGGTCTCGACGGCATCTTCGAGGAAGAAGCAGTGACCGACGGTGTTGTAGGTGACGTTGTTCTCGATCCTGAGATTGTTGGTGCCATGCACGGTCACACAGCGGCTATATGTATTATGGATCGAGGCGTTCTGGACATATTGCCCCTGTCCCTCGCCAAGGATGTGCCAGTGGATGGGATAGCGGGCGAGGTGCATGTTCTGGCCCATGCGGTTGAGCTCGACGCTGGAGATGTACATCTTCGAGCCGGCCATCGCCATGATGTGGCCCCCGAAGTAGCTCTTCTCCGCGTCGTCCGAGGCCTGGATCTTGATGTTGCGGGTCAGCAAGCCGACCTCGCCGCGCTCGTCGACCCCGTAAGTGATCTCGCCGAAGTGCATGTACTGCAGGGGCTTGTCGAGAGTGAGCATGTTGCCGCTGATCGCGGTGACGGTGCGTTCTTCGGCCTGGTGGGGATCGAAGTCGGTGGACGCGAGGACGATCCGGTCGCCCTTGCGCCAGCCCGCCGCGTTCAGCACCGCGATCTGGCTGCTGCCGGCCCTGGCGGTCCTGGCCAGCTTGGTCCATGTGTTGGTGCGGTCGCCATGCAGGCTGAGCGTGCCC
>JAGIAZ010000010.1:90926-167646 GCA_017744605.1 Sphingobium sp.
AGATCCACTCGGTCCTGAGCTCGAGATCGAGCGCGTCGGAAAAGCTCAGCTTGCCGTTGATGGTGAGGCTGCGCAGCGCCGGCGGCGCCACGTCGAGGAGAATGTTCCGGTCGCGCCCGATGGTCACCGCCTCGCCCGCCACCGGCACCTTGCCCCCCGGCCACGACGCCGGATCCGACCACCGCGTCTGCTTCACCCCAGGAAGCGCCGCCGATGCCGCCGCGCCCATCGCCATATGGGCGTGCTCCTCCTGGGCATTGGCTTCAACCCCAAGACCAAGCAACACAGGAACGAGCAATGAAACAAGAAACGCCCGAGATGACGTGCCCATCATAATCCCCTCCGCCAGGACTCCGAGTCCCGCATTTTTATATGTGAACTCGACTCTGTAACGGACGTGCCGAATTGCCAATACGCTAGCAGCTGTGAGCTGGGACAAGTTGTCATGATTGAAATGATGCCGGAATTTTTCGCCACCCTACGGCGTGCCCGCCTCAACATGAGGATCGGCGTGTCGCAAATCGGCTATCCGGAAATGCGTGCCTCCGGCGCTCCCGCACGCCGTTCACTCCACCGGACGAGGAATGCGCTTGCCCTTCGTCCGACTTGTCAGATGATATTGCCGGCAAAGCTCGCAGCGATAGGGGCGGAGCACGAAGCCCGACCGGTCGGCCGCATTGCGGGCATCCTGCTCGGAGGCATAGCGCGCCTTCCTCGTGCAGATGCCGAGCGTCGTACGCATGGGCTCAGCGGACCATGATGCTCTTGGCCACGGCTTCGGCCAGCTTGATGCCATCGATCGCTGCCGAGAGGATGCCGCCGGCATAGCCCGCGCCTTCGCCGCCCGGAAACAGGCCTTTGACGTTGAGGCTCTGATAATCCTTGCCGCGGGTGATACGGATCGGCGAACTGGTCCGCGTCTCGACGCCGGTCATCACTGCGTCCGGATGGTCATAATGCCGGATCTGCCGCCCGAACGCCGGCAGTGCCTCGTGAAAGCTCTCGATCACATAGTCGGGGAGACAAGTCGTCAGGTCTGTCAGTGTGACGCCCGGCTTGTAGCTCGGCGTCACCGAGCCCAGCTCGGTTGATGCGCGCCGGGCGAGGAAGTCGCCGACCTTCTGTCCCGGCGCGTTGTAGTTGGACCCACCCGCGACATAAGCGAGGCTCTCCCAGCGCCGTTGCAGGCCGATGCCAGCGAGCGGCCCGTCCGGATAGTCGCGCTCCGGCTCGATGGCGACGACAAGGCCGCTATTGGCGTTGAACTCCGCCCGCGAATATTGGCTCATGCCGTTGGTGACGACGCGGCCTTCCTCGGAGGTGGCCGCGACCACGCGCCCGCCCGGGCACATGCAGAAGCTGTAGACCGTGCGGCCATTCTTGCAGTGATGGGCGAGGCTGTAGGCGGCCGCGCCGAGGATCGGATGCCGGGCGAACTTGCCGTAGCGCGCCTCGTCGACCCAACTTTGCGGATGCTCGATGCGCACGCCGATGGAGAAGGGCTTGGGCTCGATATGGACGCCACGTCGGTGCAGCATTTCGAAGGTCGGCCGGGCGCTATGACCCACCGCGAGGATCACATGGTCCGCCTCAAGGAAGCTGCCGTCGGAGAGATGTAGTCCGCGCAGTCGCCTTCGCCCATCGCCCGTCTCGTCCAGTTCGATATCGTCCACCCGCGTCTGCCAGCGATATTCGCCGCCCAGGCTCTCGATGGTTTCGCGAATGCTCTCGACCATGGTGACGAGGCGAAAGGTGCCGATATGCGGATGCGCTTCCGTCAGGATATCGCCTGGCGCGCCCGCCTTGACGAATTCCTCCAGCACCTTGCGGCCGAGGAAGCGGGGGTCCTTGATGCGGCAGTAGAGCTTGCCGTCCGAAAAAGTCCCCGCGCCGCCCTCGCCGAACTGGACGTTGCTGTCGGGATCGAGCACGGACCGTCGCCACAGGCCCCAGGTGTCCTTGGTGCGCTGGCGCACGACCTTGCCGCGTTCGACGATGATCGGACGGAAGCCCATCTGCGCAAGGACCAGTCCCGCCAACAAACCGCATGGGCCGGCCCCGATGACGACCGGCCGGAGGCAGGACCAGCCGTCAGGCGCCGTCGCGACGAACTTGTAAGCCGTATCGGGCCGAGGACGGACGTCATGGTCATTGGCGTGGCGCGCCAACACCGCCGTCTCGTCCGCGACGTCCACATCGACCGTGTAGACCAGCAGGATCGCGCTCTTCTTGCGCGCGTCGTTTCCGCGCCGGACCACCTCGAAACTGCGCAAGGCTTCGGCTTCGATCCCAAGCCGCACACAGATGGCAGGCGCTATCGCTTCGGCTGGATGGTCGAGCGGCAGTGTCAGCTGAGAGAGGCGGATCATGGCAGCGCGCCCTATCGCGCTTTGCGGGCTGCGTCACCCATTGACGCTCCCGTCGCGCCTCCCGATATTCCCGCTATGGATAAGATGAACCTCACCGACGCCGAGTGGCGCGAGCGCCTGACCCCCGATCAATATCGCGTGCTGCGCGAGCATGGGACCGAGCGCGCCTTCACCGGCGAGTATAATGAGAACAAGGCGCCTGGCCTCTATCATTGCGCGGGTTGCGGCCTGCCGCTGTTCGCCTCGGAGACCAAATATAATAGCGGCTCCGGCTGGCCGAGCTTCACTGCACCCCTCGAGGAAGAGTCGGTCACCGAGGTTGCGGACACGAGCCATGGCATGCGCCGCGTCGAGGTGCGCTGCGCACGGTGCGAGGGCCATCTCGGCCACGTGTTCCCCGATGGGCCCGGCCCGAACGGTCTGCGCTACTGCATGAACAGCGCTGCGCTCGACTTCGAGCCCAAGCAGGATTAGAGGCTGCTCATTCAGCGCGCGTAAACACGCACGCGCGCTCTTGTGCATCAGAATATGTCGCTAAGGCGGGGCAAACAGGCGGGATGGCGAAAACCAAGTCGGTAACCAGGCTACGCCTCTGGACCGTCCGCATCCTCAAGATCGGCGTCATCGTCGCCCTCGGCAGCTTCCTCGCATTGGCCGTGGCGGTGGTCATCGCCATGCAGTCGCTGCCGAGCTTCGATTCCCTCAAAAGCTCGCCCAACGGCCAGATGATCCGCGTCCACGCCGTGGACGGCACGGTCATCGTCTCGCTCGGCCCCAGCTATGGGCGTTGGCTGTCCTATGGGCAAATCCCCGCGGTCATGGTCGATGCCCTGGTCTCGACCGAGGACAAGCGCTTCTACATGCATCCGGGCGTCGACCCGTTCGGTATGGCGCGGGGCGCCTGGCGTGCCGTGGAACGGCGCGGAACGGGCCGGCGCATCGAAGGCGCCTCGACCATCACCCAGCAGCTCGCGCGCAACGTCTTCCTCAACAATAGCTATACCGCAGGCCGGAAGGTTCGCGAGATCATCCTGGCGCTCGCCATGGAGCGCAAGTTCACCAAGAAGCAAATCCTCGAGCTCTATCTCAACAAGATGTATTTCGGCGGCGGCGCCTACGGCGTGGACGCCGCGAGCCGGAAGTTCTTCAATCATCCCGGCGAGCAGCTGAACATCGCCGAGTCCGCCGTCGTCGCGGGCATGCTCAAGGCGCCCTCGCATTATTCGCCCACCGCCGATGTCGAGGCCGCACGGGGCCGCGCGGGTGTTGTGCTTGATCTCATGGAAGAGAATGGCGCGCTCAGCCGCACCGAGCGCGCCGCGGTCAATCTCGATTCCGTCAAGATGGCGCCCGAAAAGGTGCAGGACAGCGTTCGCTATTTCACCGACTGGGTGCTGCCGCAACTCGACACCATCGTCGAGGAGCGCGACAAGCCGATCGATGTCTATACGACCATCGACCTGAAGCTTCAGCGTGCGGCGGTCGAGGCGTTGCGGGCCAATGCGCCGGGCGGCGCGCAGGGCGCGCTCGTCAGCCTGGATCGGGATGGCGCCGTCCGTGCCATGGTCGGCGGACTCGATTATGTGAGTTCCAACTACAACCGCGCGGTGACGGCCGAGCGCCAGCCCGGTTCCTCGTTCAAGCTGTTCGTCTATCTGACGGCGCTCGAGGCAGGCTACACGCCCGAGACCACCGTCAACGACGGCCCCGTCACCATCGACGGCTGGAGCCCCCGCAACGACAATCGCAAATTTTCGGGCGACATCGATATTCGCACAGCCTTCGCTTATTCGGTGAACACCGTGGCCGCCAAGCTCGGCATGGAGGTGGGCTTCCCCAACATCGCCAGCATGGCGCGGCGCATGGGCATCAGCACCACGATCAATACCTTCCCTTCCATGGTGCTGGGCACATCGGACGTGCATCTCATCGACATGACCAAGGCCTTCGCTGCCGTCGCGCGCAAGGGCATCGCCGTCACGCCCTACGGCATCCTCAGGGTGACGACGGCGGATGGCGAGACGCTCTACCAGCATGAAGACGATACCAGCCGCGTCCTCGTCGCGCCTTGGGTCGCGGCCGGCATGACCGATCTCATGCAGACCGCGGTCAGCACGGGGACCGGCCGCAATGCCCAGATCGGCCGGCCGGTCGCAGGCAAGACCGGAACGACGACCAGCAATAAGGACGGCTGGTTCATCGGCTTCTCAAGCGGCCTCACCACGGGCGTGTGGATGGGTCGCGACGATCACAAGGTGGTCGGTGGCCTCGCCGGCGGCCGTTCGCCTGCGCGCGCTTTTGCCGACTATATGAAGGTCGCCGTAGCAGGCCGGCCTGTCGAGAATTTCGATACCGGCGTCACCTTGCCCGAGTGGCAGCTCGAGCCGGACGATGAAGCCTATGGCCTCGACAACGGCGCGGATGGCGGGGATCGCAGCGGCCAGATGGTCGATCCCGACGGCAACCCGATCGAACATCCCGATGGCGTTGGCAGCCCCACCGCGTCAAGTGGCGAGACGCCGCAGCGCATCGACGCAAAATGGATCGATCAGGTCCTGGGCCGCAATCCGAAGCCCGAGCCGGCCAAGACACCGGCGTCCGCCGCTGCGCCCAAGCCCAAGCCGGCAGTCAATTAAATCGTATAGCGGTGGAGCGTGGCGCCTTCGCGGCGCAGCCATATCCGCGCGCGATCCGGGTCGACCGGGGAGATGGCGCGCACGAAATCGTGGAAAGCCGGACCGTGATGCATGTGCTTTAGATGCGCGACTTCATGCGCGACCGTGGCCTGCCGGACGAACGGCGGGGCGAGGATGAGCCGCCAGCTGTAGCGAATGGCCCCGCTCGAGGCGCAGCTTCCCCAACGTGAACGGGGGTCGCCAATCGAGACGGTGGCAAGCGGCAGGCGGTGCCGTCTCGCCAGTTCGCGCGTTTCCGCATCCAGCGCTTCCTTCGCCCGCTCCTTGAGCCAACGCAGAACGCGCGATCCGGCATGGGCGACAGGGCCGCCGACGATCATAACATCCTCTTCGAGCGCTATGTGCCGTCCCGGCGTTCCCGTCGCGATGATACGCACCCGGCGACCTTCGACGGGAATCGTTGCGCCATCCTCTATGCGCACATTGTCCGCCATGCGCAGGCATTGCCGCTCGATCCAGTCGGACTGCTCGGCCGCCCAGGCAAGCGCGCTCTTGAGCGCGGCGCGCGGCGGCATGGTCAGCCGGGCCTCGCCCTTCACCGGATCGAAGCGCATGCGCAGGCGCCGGGCCTGGGCGTGCCGTCTCACCAGCAGCGGGATGCGGGCTCCGCTTGCGAGCGTGAGGCTGTGCTCAAAGCTCTCGGATGACAATATGGTTCTCCAGGTCGCCGGCCAATGCTTCCGATATGGTCCAGCCGCGCACCGACATGCCCGCGCGATGCACGGCTTCGCGGTCGCCGCAGATCAGATAATGCCAGTCGGGCAGGGGCTTGCCCTCGGCGCGCAGCTTGTATGCGCACGTCATCGGCAGCCATTCGATGTTCCTGAGCTTGGCGGGTGTCAGGCGCAGGCAGTCAGGCACGAATGCCCGCCGGTGGCGATAGTCCGAGCAGCGCGCCGTCTCCCGGTCGAGCAGGCGACAGGCGACGTTGGTGGGATAGATATGGCCGGTGTCCGCATCCTCGACCTTGTGCAGGCAGCATTTGCCGCAGCCGTCGCACAATGCTTCCCATTGTGCGCGATCGAGCGTCTCGAGCGGCTGCTCCCAGAAGTTCACTTCACCCATTTTTCAAGGAAGTCGCGGATCGTCTCGCCATTGACCTTCTCCGCTTGCGCATCTGCATCCGTCGGCACGAGGGCGATGGGTTTGCCGTCCGGACCGAACAGATAGGGTGTCCGCGAGTGGCTGACGAGATAGTCCTTTGCCTTGGGATCGCCCTGCTTGCTGGATACGACTACGAATGCCTTCTTCACCTGCTCGATCGTCTCGGCCGGGCCGGTGAGGCCGATGAGCCGGGGGTGGAAGGCTTCGACATAGGCTTTGAGCTTGGCGGGCGTGTCGCGCTCGGGATCTACCGTGATGAAGATCGGCTGGATTTCGGCTGCCTTGGCGGGATCGCTCTTTTCCAGAAGCTTGAGGCCGGCGACAATCCGGGAGAGATCGAGCGGACAGACGTCGGGACACCAAGTATAACCGAAATAGACGATCCGGTATTTACCGGCGAAATCGCTCCATTTCACCTCTCTGCCGTTCTGGTCGGTCAGCGTGAATGGCCCGCCGATCCGTGCGCCGACCAGGTCGCCCTGTTCGGTCGCGTCGGTCCGGGGTTGTTGAGATCCGCCGCTGCAGGCCGATAGGAGCAAGCTGACGGCGACCAGGGCCTTGCTCATGACGGGGGCTTTGTTCATGACATGGCCAGCCATGCCCTGCTATGTCCGGGAAGGCAACCGCAATGCCGGTGATGAATGACAATGGGGGAAGTGCGCGTGACGCGGTCCAGCATATCGATGAAATCCTTGGCGTCCTGGGCGCGCTCGCTCCTTGTGGCGGGTCTCGTGGCGGTAGTGGCGTCGCAGGCTGCTCAGGCGCAATTCTCCGACACCTACAAGTTCCTCGAAGCCGTCCGCAAATCCGACTCCGCCGCCGTCACCAAGGCGATCGAACAGCCGGGCGTCACGCCGATCAACACCAAGGACAAGAGCACCGGCGAGACCGCGCTTCACATTGCAGTCGGCCGCCGGGATGTTACCTGGACCAACTATTTCCTCAGTCATGGCGCGCGCGTGGATATCACCGACGCAGGCGGCCGGGCCCCCCTCATGGTCGCGGTCGAGAAGCGCTTTACTCAGGGTGTGGAACTGTTGCTCGCCAGGAAAGCCAATCCGAACCAGGCCAATGACAGCGGTGAGACTCCGCTCATCCGGGCCGTGCAACTCGGCGACATGGATATCGTGCGGATGCTCCTCGGTGCCGGCGCGGATCCCAATCGCAAGGACAGTTTCGCGGGTATGTCGGCCATCGACTATGCCAGGCGCGACAACCGCAATTCCAGCCTCATCGATCTGTTGACCGCCAATGCCAAGGTTGTGCCGAGCAAGGGCGTGCAGGGCCCCAGGCTCTAATCGCACCAGTTTGGTGCAGAATCTGCGATCATCGCGATCGCCGCCATTGCTATTGTGACCCGTATAAGTTCATTTGTGGACGCAGGAAAGGCGTGCCGGGCGCGCTGAAATGGGGGAGCAATGGTCACGCTTCTGGCGGGTCTGGGCTTTGCGCGCAACGAACTGCTGTTGTTTGCGGGCGTGGGGCTGCTCCTGGGCGGCCTCGACGATGTCCTGCTCGATCTTCTCTACGCCATGCGCAGGCTCTGGCGTGACCTGACGGTCTACAGGCGCTTCCCCCGCATGACGGCGAAGGATTTGCCACCGCCGGGCGTGGCGGGACCGATCGCTGTTTTTGTGCCGGCATGGCAGGAATCGGCCGTGATCGGGCAGATGCTGCGTCGCTGTCTGTCGTTGTGGGCGAACGAAGACATGCGGATTTTCGTCGGCGCTTATCCGAACGATCCCGACACCATGAAGGTCGTGACCGAGGTCATTGAGCGGCAAGGTGAAGGCAAGGTCCAGATCGTTCTGAACAGTCTGCCAGGCCCCACCACCAAAGCCGATTGTCTCAACCATCTCTGGCTGGCGTTGCGGCAATGGGAAGATAGGATCGGTAGGCAGGCGCTCGCCGTGGTGCTGCACGATGCCGAGGATGTGGTGCATCCCGACGCTCTTCGCCTGATCGGCCTCTTGAGCCCGCGTTTCGCCTTGGTCCAACTGCCGGTACTGCCGCTGGTCAGCACGCGTTCGCGTTGGATATCAGGCCATTACTGCGATGAATTTGCCGAGGCGCATGGCAAATCTCTGCTTGTGCGCGAAGCCATGGGCGCCGCCTTGCCATCTGCCGGCGTGGGTTGCGCGTTCAGCCGCGGCGCGCTTGGCCGCATCGCGGCAGCTCGCGGCGAACGGCCCTTCGATCCACAGAGCCTGACCGAAGATTATGAGCTCGGCTTGCGCATCGGCGAGGATGGCGGGCGCGGCATCATGGTCCGCATGCGGGATGCTTCGGGCGAGTTGATCGCGACCCGCGAATATTTCCCCGAGACTTTCGGCGCTGCCGTCCGTCAGAAGGCGCGCTGGATGAATGGCATCGCCCTTTCGGGCTGGGACAGGCTCGGCTGGAGCGGCGGCTTTCGCGAGGGCTGGATGCGCCTGCGCGATCGTCGTGCCGCGCTCGCCGCCGTCATTCTGGCAACGGCCTATCTCGCTTTCCTGCTGAGTGGGATCGTCACGGTCGTCGCCTGGCTGACCGGCCTCCCGCAGCCGCCCGCACCCCCGATGTTGTGGTGGCTTCTGACGATCAATTTCGTGCTGCTTGTCTGGCGTCTCGCAGTGCGGCTGATGTTCGTGTGGCAAACCTATGGTCCAGCCGAGGCTCTGCGGTCGCTTCCGCGCACGGTGGTCGCCAACGTCATTGCCATGGCCGCCGCGCAGCGGGCAGTGTTCGCCTATGTGCGCCACCTGCGTGGCGCGCCGCTTCGCTGGGACAAGACCGTACATCGGTTCCCCGAAGAATCAGCGGTCGAGCGGGGATGACACAGGCCGGCAAGCCGCTTCGTTTCCTCGGCGCCGTCGTCGGCGGGTGGGCCTTGTTGCGATTGGGTGCCGTGACCATGCCGTTGCTGTGGGAAACCGGGGAAGATGTGGCCGTGGCATCAGCCGGCGCGTCCAGCGCGCGGGAGAGGTCCACGGCTCCGCCGCAGCCCATGGCTTCTGTTGGCGAAGCGTCCCCCTTGGCATCGCATCCCTCGGCGACCCTTCGGGTGACGTCTCTTCTCGTTCAACGGATCCATCCGGCCGTCGCAGCTCTTTTCGCCGAACCAGCGCCACCGGCCGCGGACCGCCGTCCTTTGCCGAATCCGGTCGCCGTCGCTCGGACACCCGAGATGCCGGCGCGGCCCAGGGCCGACAACGCGACGACAATATCCATTCCCGCGCCATTGTCGGACACAGCTCGCGCCCGGCAAGTGTCGCCCTGGTCGCTCACGGCATGGGCTCTCTGGCGGCGAGACGGCACGACCGGTCTTGCGCAGGCTCCGCTTCTCGGCGGCTCGCAGGCCGGGCTACGGCTCGACTATCGGCTCTGGGGTGCCGGTAGCCGTTCCTTCGGTTTTTATGGCCGCGTCACGCGCGCGCTGGAGCGGCCCTTTGCGGAGGAGGCTGCGCTCGGTATCTCGTTCAGGCCGCTTGAGGGCGTGCCGGTCGTCTTGCTCGCCGAGCGCCGGCAGCGCCTCGGTGACGGTGGCCGCAGCGGCTTTGCCTTCATGGCCGCCGGTGGAGTCGGGCCGAAGGATATTGCGCCGCGTCTTGCGGTCGAAGGCTATGCCCAGGCCGGCGTGGTGGTCGCGCCGGGATCGGACGGCTTTGCGGACGGCCGGCTCTCGATCGACTATCGGTTGACGCGCCCGGCATCGCAGCCCGATCTGGCGATCGGCATAGTTGCTTCGGGTGGAGCGCAGACCGGTGTCTCGCGGCTCGATATCGGACCGGAAGTGCGGCTGCGCCTCCCGGCGGCGGGCGGTCATGTCCGCCTTTCGGCCGAATGGCGGCAGCGGATCGCGGGCAGGGCGCGGCCGGCATCAGGGCCTGCCGTAACATTGGTTGCAGATTTTTAGCGCAGAGCGGCAACCGCCCTCTTTTTGCCCGATCCGTTTGAGACTACCCAAGGTCATGGACATCTACCTGCCCATCGCCAACCTCTCGGTGAACGCGCTTGTCATCGTTACGTTGGGCGGCATCGTCGGACTGCTTTCCGGCATGTTCGGCGTCGGCGGTGGCTTCCTGACGACGCCATTGCTCATCTTCTACGGTATCCCGCCGACCGTTGCCGCAGCGTCGGCGGCGACTCAGGTGACCGGCGCCAGCGTTTCCAGCGTCGTCACTCATCTCGCCCGCAAGACGGTCGATGTGCGCATGGGTTCGGTCATGGTGGCCGGCGGCATCATCGGGTCGGGCATTGGCGCGATCATTTTTCGCCTGCTTCAGAGCATTGGCCAGATGGATACGGCCATCGGCGTCCTTTATGTGGTCCTGCTCGGCTCGATCGGCATGTTGATGGCGCGGGAGTCGATCCACATCATGGTGCTGCGAGCGACCGGACGTCAGCAGATAGCGAAGCGCCGCCGCCGTCATCCGCTGGTGGCGGCTCTGCCATTCCGTTGGCGCTTCTACGCGTCGGGGCTCTACATGTCGCCGCTCGCCCCCCTGCTGCTCGGCATCTTCTCCGGCATTATCACCATGTTGATGGGCGTGGGTGGCGGCTTCGTGCTCGTGCCCGCCATGATCTATCTGCTCGGCATGTCGACCCAGGTCGTGATCGGAACGTCGCTGTTCCAGATATTGTTCGTGACCATGGTGACCACCATGACGCACGCCACCACCACCCATGCAGTCGATCTGGTGCTTGCATTCCTGCTGCTCATCGGCAGCGTGGTCGGCGCTCAGGTCGGAAGCCGCATCTCCACCAGCGTGCGCCCCGAATATCTGCGCATGGTGCTCGCCTTCATCGTGCTGGTCGTGGCGATCCGCATGGCGCTTGGACTCGGGTGGCGCCCGGATGAAATCTACACCGTGACGGTGTCGTGACGCACTTTGGCCGCCTTCGCCGCGCTCTGCTGGCGCTGCTGATGCTGCCGCTGCTGGCCAGCGCTACGACCGCGCCGATTCTGGTGCCGGATGTCTCGCAGCGCGACGTCGAGATCCGTTTCAGCTTCACCGGGGCGCAACTGCTGCTGTTCGGCGCCATCGTCTATCCCAACGGCCGGCTGCCGACCGAACCGGCCGACATCATCGTAGTCCTCAAGGGGCCGAGCCAGGCCATCACCATGCGCGAGAAACAAAAGCTGGGTGGTCTCATCTGGGTCAATGCCGACAGCATCCAGTTCCGCTCCGCACCGGGCTTCTATGCGATCGCCTCCTCGCGGCCGCTCAAACAGCTGGTCGACGAGCGCACGGCCGCGATTTACGAGCTGGGGCTGGGCAATCTCCAGCTTTCGCCAAGTTCTGTCAGCAACAGCGAGGAGATCGCCCGCTTCTCGCGCGGACTCAATGATCTCCAGGGTCGCGCGGGCCTCTATGTGCAGTCTCCTGGCCAGGTCGAGATTACCGACGGCGTCTTGTATCGCGCGCGGCTGCCGCTTTCGGCGCGCGTCGTCACGGGCACCTACACGGCTGAGACGTTCCTGATCCAGAAGGGCAGGGTGGTCGCCGCCGCCGTGCGCGAGATCGAGGTCAAGAAATCCGGTTTCGAGCGGTTC
Organism: Sphingobium sp.; assembly: GCA_017744605.1. GTDB lineage: Bacteria > Pseudomonadota > Alphaproteobacteria > Sphingomonadales > Sphingomonadaceae > Sphingobium. The sequence continues at coordinate 102,632 of JAGIAZ010000010.1, forward strand.
TTCGGCGTGTTCGCGCAGGAGCACGATATTGCCTATGGCCTTGTCGCCATCGCCATGGCGCTCGCCATGGGCCTTGCCGCAGGATATGTGGCGCGCCGCGTGTGACGGCAGACTGAGGCGCAAAGGAAAAAGGCGCTGGGGTTGCCGACGCCTCTTCCGCAGGCATCTCTTGAAACGTCGCGCCATTTCGGGCGACCGCGCGGGCCTGTCGGCTTTCTTCAGTCCAGTTTTGAAGCAAGGCACTCATTTCATTTGATGATTTAACGGACCTGGCTGGCTTGGTTAATGGTCAATTATCCATGACTATGGCCATTTCCTTACGGCTTTGCCGCTAGCTTGTTGCCTGCTGTGCAGGGCCAGCGGGAGCGATATTCTCAATATGAACAACATGAGCGACTTCAGCGGGCAGTTCGGCCAGCGCACAGACCAGTCCAATCATCTCGCCGATGTGCTGGCGCGCCGACATGGGGCGGACGAGGCGCCCGCCGCTCCGCAGAGCAGGCCGGTCAGCAAGGCCGCGACGACGGTCCTGGGCTATGTTGCGGGCATCAGCGGCGGTTCGGCCAAGGTGATGGTCGACATCAATGCGATGGACGGCATGGTCAACGATCCCGATCCCAGCATCGCCATGGCCGGCCAGGTTGGTAGCCAGATCAAGATGCGCGTCGGCGAGCGGTGGATCGTCGCCACGGTACGCACGCTCTCGCTCGATTCCCGCAGCGCCAATCATATCCTTGCCGACATCGACTTCCTGGGTGAGGGCGACCTCGACGAACAGGGACATGTTGCGCACTTCCGTCGTGGTATCACGCGTTTCCCGGTTCCAGGCACCGAGTTGTTCCCGGTCTCGGACGGCGACATGCGCGAAATCTATTCGACGCAAGACCAGAGCACGGTCGAGATCGGCACGGTCTATCCCACCAAGGATACACGCGCTGCGCTCATGATCGACTCGCTGCTTGGCAAGCATTTCGCACTGCTGGGCTCGACCGGCACGGGTAAGTCGACGAGCGCCGCGCTCATCCTTCACCGCATCTGCGACGCAAATCCGCAGGGTCACATCGTCATGATCGACCCGCACGGCGAATATGCCGCTGCCTTCGCTCGCAATGGCGAGGTTTATAACGCGTCGAATCTCGAGCTGCCCTATTGGCTCATGAATTTCGAGGAGCATTGCGAAGTGCTGGTCACCTCGCGCGGTCCGGAACGCGCGATCGATAGCGACATCCTCGCCAAGTGCCTGCTCGCCGCGCGCGCCAAAAACCGCGCTTCGGAGGGCATCGCCCGCCTCACGGTGGATTCGCCGGTGCCTTATCTGCTGTCCGATCTGTCGAGTATCCTCTCGATGGAGATGGGCAAGCTCGACAAGGGCACCAACTCGCTGCCCTATATTCGCCTGCGTTCGCGCCTAGACGAGATCAAGGCGGACCCGCGCTTCAGCTTCATGTTCAACGGTATGCTCGTCGCGGACTCTATGAGCGCGTTCCTCGCCAAGGTTTTCCGCCTCCCCGCGAACGGCAAGCCCATCTCGATCATCGATACCTCGGCCATGCCGTCCGAAATCACGCACGTCGTGGTGTCGGTCCTCGCGCGCGTCATCTTCGACTTCGCGGTCTGGTCGCGCGATGAGGAGCAGAAGCCCATCCTCCTGGTCTGCGAGGAGGCGCACCGTTACGTACCTTCCTCCTCGACGATCGGCGAGGGGCAGTCCGTCCGCAAGATCCTGGAACGCATCGCCAAGGAAGGCCGCAAATATGGCGTTTCGCTGGGACTTATCACGCAGCGCCCGTCCGACCTTGCCGAAGGCGTGCTCTCGCAGTGCGGCACGATCATCGCCATGCGCCTCAACAACGAGCGCGACCAGCATTTCGTGAAGGCGGCCATGCCGGAAGGCTCGCGCGGCTTCCTCGATGCCATTCCGGCGCTCCGCAATCGCGAATGCATCGTCTGCGGCGAAGGCGTTTCGATCCCGATCCGTGTGGCGTTCGACGATCTCGAGGCCGAGCGCCGGCCTGCTTCGGCTGATCCGGTATTCACCGATCTCTGGAACCAGATGGGCGGCGAGGACGAGATTCTCGAGCGCACCATCAACCGCTGGCGCAATCAGGGCCGCTAACTGCTCTGGTGGCGCACGAGGCCCACAGCCTATGGGCAGGCGGCCAATGCCCTGTTCAGTGGCTCGATGCGGCCATGGGCGGCGGGCCGCCGGGGATGAGCAGCTTGCGCTCGCGCCACTTGCTGAAGCGATAATAGAGGCCCGCCATGATCAGCGAGCAGAGCGAACTCACCGAGAAGCTCCACCAAAGTGCGTCGGCACCCAGGGTTGGATAGAAGCCGAAATAGAAGCCGAGGCGGATACCGAACATCGAGACGATGAGCACTACGAGCGGGAAGATCACGACGCCGTTGGCGCGGATTGTCCCGAACAGCACCATCGACATGCCGAAGAAGAGGAAGCTCCAGCTGGCGAGGAACTGCATGTGGCGGGCGATGTCCATGGTCTCGCCATTGCCCTGCAGGAAGATGCCCAGCACTGGACGATCGAAGGCGAGAATGATGAGGATCAGCGCGCCGGTCATGAAGAAATTGATCAGCAGGCCACTGCGCGTCGCGCCCTCCACACGATCCCATTTCCCGGCGCCGATATTCTGGGCGGCCATGGACGAGATCGCGCCGCCGACAGCCATGGCCGGCATCTGCACATAGTTCCAGAGCTGCTGTGCGGCGCCGTAGGCCGCTGCCGTGGCCATGCCCTCGCGATTCACGAGGCCCACGAAGATCAGCATTGCGGACGACATCACGATCATCTGGAAGCCCATGGGAAGGCCGCGCCCGACGATCACCTTGAGCTGCTCGGGATCGGGAATGAGGAAACCCCATTCCTTGCCGCGCAGCCGCAGCGGCAGGTCCTTGGCGTAGACATAGGCGATCATCGCCGTGACGCTGATATAGTTGGCGAGCGCCGAGGCGGCTGCCGAACCGGCGATGCCCCAGTGCGGGAAGGGCCCGACGCCCAGGATGAAGAAGGGATTGAGCCCCGCGTCGAGAACGACGGTCAGGATCATGAAGCGCAGCGGCGTCATGGCATCGCCGCCGCCGCGCAGGCCCATCATCAGGCTGATCGCGATGAGACCGCCCGGCATGGAGATGAAGATCACGCGCAGATAGGCGAGTGCGAGATCGTAGACATCCTTGGGCGTCGAGAGCAATTGCAGGATCTTCGGCGCGAAGGCGTAGCCTGCGGCGGCGAGGAGGATCGTCAGGATCAGGCTGAAGCCCACCGACGAGCCGAACGCCCTGCGCGCGCCCAATATGTCGCCGCGGCCCATGCACTGGCCGACGATCACGTTCGCGGCCATGCCGAAACCGAAGATCGTCGAGAAGAGCAGGAACATGATGATATTGGCATTGGCGGTCGCCGCCAGCGCCGCCTCGCCGAGGAAGTGGCCGACCCAGATCGCGTTGATCGAGCCGTTGAGCGACTGCAGGATATTCGCCGCCAGCGTCGGCAGCGTGAACATGAGCAGCGTCTTGGTGATCGGACCCGTGGTCAGGTCGAACGCGCCCGGACCCGGCCGGCGCGGCTTTTCTGGCGCGCCCGCGGCGTCGAGCAGCGCCTCGTCAGCCACGTCGATCTGCGCTTCGTCTTCCCCCGCAACCCCGTCGACCTGTGCCATGCCGCCTCATCCTAACCGTGCCAGCGCCGCCCGAAGCCGATCCGCCTCCGCGGATTTCTCGGCATGGTCTGCGCGTGCTTTTTCTACCGCCTCCGGCTTTGCCTTCTCGACGAAGGCCGGATTGGCGAGGCGTCCCCCGAGTGACAGCGCTTCCTTGGTCGCGGCTTCAAGTGACTTTGTCAACCGAGCCTTCTCGGCGGCGATGTCGATTACGCCTTCCAGGGGCAGGACGAAGGTCGCTTCGTCGACGACCACCTGCGCGGCGCCGCCTTGCGCTGCCTGGTCAAAGTCAATCTTTTCAATGCGTGCCAGACGGGAAACGGCAGCCCGGAGCCGGTCCAGCCGTCCGCGCGTGTCCGCATTGGCCTCATTGACGATCGCCGCCAGTCTTGCACCGGGCGGCACGCCGAGCTCGCTCCGTGCGGCGCGTACTTCGCCGATCAGCCGGATCAGCCAGTCGATTTCGGCCTTGGCGTGCGGATCGGCCTGCACTTCCGGCTCGGGCCATTTGGCGAGAATCAGGTCATAGGGCCGCGCGCCTTGCGCATGCCACAGTTCCTCGGTGATGAACGGCATGAACGGGTGCAGCATGACCAGGATCTGGTCGATGACCCAGCCGGCAACGGCCCTGGTCTCGTCGTCGATGCTGCCCTTGATCAGCTCCAGATACCAGTCGCAGAAGCTGTCCCAGACGAAGTGATAGATGGCGTTGGCGGCGGCATCGAAGCGCAGCTCCGCCATCGCCTTGTCCAGCTCGGCCAGCGTCTCGACGACTTCGCCGACGATCCACTTGTTGACCGCAAGCGTGGCGTGCGGCGCAGCGACGCTGTGGGACGCGCCGATGCCGTTCGCTTGCGCAAATCGCACCGCGTTCCACAGCTTGGTCGCGAAATTGCGGTAACCCTCGACGCGCTTTTCATCCATCTTCACGTCGCGGCCCTGGCTTTCCATGGCGGCCATGAAGAAGCGCAACGCGTCGGCGCCGTACCGGTCGATGAGACCGAGCGGATCGACGACATTGCCCTTGGACTTGGACATTTTCTGCCCATCAGCGGCGCGTACCAGCCCGTGCAGATAGAGCCGCTTCCACGGCACATCCTTCATGAAATGGATGCCCTGCATCGCCATGCGCGCATCCCAGAAGAACAGGATGTCGAAGCCGGAGATCAGGAGGTCGTTGGGGTAGTGGCGGGCCAGCAAGGATTCGCCCACACCCGCTCCGTTCGTGTCGAGCGAAGTCGAGACACGTCCAGCGCTGTCCTCGACTTCGCTCGAACTGAACGGAGAGACCTGCTCTTCCGGCCAGCCGAGCGTGGCGAACGGCCAGAGCGCGGAGGAGAACCAGGTGTCGAGCACGTCCTCGTCGCGGGTCAGCGCCTTGTCGCCCGCAAGAACCTGCGCCCCTTCCTCGTCCTCGGCGACATAGACCTCGCCGTCCGTGTCATACCAGGCCGGAATCCGATGCCCCCACCAGAGCTGGCGCGAGACGCACCAGGGCTGGATGTTCTCCATCCAGTTGAAATAGGTCTTTTCCCACGTCTTGGGCACGATCTCGATCGCGCCCGAGCGCACGGCCTCCATCGCCGGCTGGGCGAGCGTGGCGGCGTCGACATACCATTGGTCGGTCAGCCAGGGCTCGATGACCACGTTCGAGCGGTCGCCATAGGGCGTCTGGATCGTCCGCGGCTCGGCGTCCTGCTCGACCTCGTTGCCTTCCTTGTCCTTCGTTACATGCGGGATCAGGAAGCCCTGTGCCTTCATCCGCTCGACGACGAGCTTGCGGGCGTCGAAGCGATCGAGGCCGAGATAGTCCGCCGGGATCAGCCCGTCCGCGGTCTGGACGACCTTGGCGTCGGCATCGAACATGTTGAGCATGTCGGCGGGATTGATTCCCGCGCGCTTGCCGACCTCGAAGTCGTTGAAATCATGCCCCGGGGTGATCTTGACGGCGCCTGAACCCAGCTCGGGGTCGGCATGCTCGTCCGCCACGATCTTGAAACGCCGACCCGTAATCGGCTGCAGGATATCCTTGCCGATCACGCTCGCATAGCGCGCATCCTCGGGGTTCACAGCGACGGCCATGTCCGCCAGCATCGTCTCGGGCCGCGTCGTCGCGACTTCGATATAGTCCTGGCCGCCAAGCTCAGGACCTTCCAGTGTCACGCCGTCCGCCAGCGGATATTTGAAATGCCAGAAGCCGCCCTGGACTTCCCTGGTCTCGACCTCGAGGTCGCTGATCGCCGTCCGGAGACCCGGGTCCCAGTTCACCAGGCGCTTGTCGCGATACAGCAGCTTCTGATTGTAGAGATCGACAAACACCTTCACGACCGCGCGCGTGAAATGCGGGTCCATGGTGAACTGCTCGCGGCTCCAGTCCATCGAGCAGCCAAGGCGCCGCAGTTGGCCGGTGATGGTGCCGCCGCTCTCGGCCTTCCACTCCCAGACCTTCTCGACAAAGCCTTCGCGCGTATAGTTGGTGCGCTTGTCCTGCCGCGCCGCCATCTGCCGTTCGACCACCATCTGCGTCGCAATGCCCGCATGATCGGTGCCGACCACCCACAAGGCATCCTTGCCGCGCAGCCGCTCGTAGCGGATCACGATATCCTGAAGCGTATTGTCGAGCGCATGGCCGATGTGCAGCGAGCCAGTGACGTTGGGTGGCGGATTGACGATCGTATAGGGCGGCGCATCGGGGCGGAACGGGCGGAAGGCGCCGGTCTCTTCCCAATGCTTGTACCATTTGGCCTCGATGGCGGCCGGATCGAATGTCTTGGCGAGTTCGGTCATGGGGTGCCTTTAGACGAGACGGTCGGTGAAACAAGCGGGGCGCAACAAACAAGCGGAGCGCAACAATGCACTCAATCACACCGTTCGTGCCGAGCTTGTCGAAGCACGTTCTGTCTTTTTCGGAAAAAACAAAAGAGACCGTCCTTCGACAAGCTCAGGACGAACGGAATTTGGTCAGGAAAGGCCGGCCTTACGGGCCGGCAATCATACTCGGCCGGTGATCCGGTCGATCTCGCGCTTGACCATGGTCTCCACAACGACCGGGAGATTGGCATCGAGCCACTCCTTCAGCATCGGGCGAAGCATGTCGCGCACGAGGCCCTCGAGCGTGTTGGATGGCCCGTCATCGCTGCGTACGAGCATCTTGGAGAGCGTCTCGAGCGAATCGCGTGCCGCCTTGGCGCTGATGTCGGAGAGCACGGCGGCGCCGTCCGTGACATCGATGTCGGGGGCAGCCCCGTCGCGCGTGCGGACTGGCTTGGCTGGCTTGGCGGACTTCGCTCTGGCGGCCGGCATCTCGGTCACGTCCTCATCCTCCTGATTGTCGGATTCGTCCGTAAGCGCTTCTGTTAGCTCAAGAATATGGTCGCCTTCATCCTCGTCGAGATTGGTGATGCGACTGCCCGTGCGACGCGGCGCGCGCGGTGCGGCGCGGTCTTCATCGGCGATGATCCGTTTGATGGAGGAGAGAATCTCTTCCATCGACGGCTCGTTGGGCATGGCTCCCATGGTAGTCCTCAGCGCTTCAGGGCGTTCCGGTTTTAGTTGCCGGGCTGTTCACTGTCGCGTTTTGGGCAGGAGAGTCAACCGTGCGCGAGGATTGCGGCTTGGGATTGGCGCCGTCGTTCCAGTCCGACCAGTTGTTCCGGACCTTCTTGTAGTTGGCCGAGGGATCGTAGAGCGAGCCGCCATCGAGACCGAGATCGGTCGCCGAAACCTTGCCCATCACCGCGAGCAGCGAGAAGCCGGCGACATAGGCGTTGCGCTGCGCCGTCACGAGCTGCACTTGCGAGCTGAAGCTTTCCTGCTCGGCATTCAGGATCTCGAGGATCGTGCGTGTGCCGACGCTGTTCTCGGCGCGGACGCCCTGCAGCGAGAGCGCGTTGGACGAGACGGCGATCTTCGTCGATTCGATCACCTGGTTACTCGCCTGCCAACTCGAATAAAGCGAACGCGCCTGCGAGATGATATTGCGCTCGATGGCCGTCTCGCGTTCCATGGCCTGCTGTTCATAGGCCTTGCTCTGGCGCACGCGCGATCCCGGCGCACCGCCCTGGTACAGCGGCACGGTGAGGCGTGCGCCGACCACCACGGACTTGGTATCGGCCTGGTTGCCCGCCGGGGTCGAACCCAGATCGCCATTATAGCTGCCGGTCGAGAAGGCGCTGACCGTCGGCAGGCGCGCGCCCTTGGCGACGTTGACGTCGAAGGCGCTCGCCTCGCGATTCTTGTGAGCGGCCAACAGGTCCGGATTGTTGGCGAGCGCGATGTCGACCGCGTCGTCGGCGCTGGCCGGGAAGCCCGGCAGTGGCGGCGGCGGCTGCAGGTCGACCGGCTCATGGCCGACCAACTCGATGTAGCGCTCGCGCGCGGTGATCAACTGCGCTTCGGCATTTTGCAGGTCGCTGCGGGCGAGCGCCAGGCGAGCTTCCGACTGAGCGACGTCGGTACGCGTCAGGTCGCCGACTTCGAAGCGGTCGCGCGTGGCCTTGAGGTTGACCTCGAGCACGCCGACATTGTTGTGCGAGAGCGAAACCACCGACTGCGTGCGGATGACGTCCATATAGGCCGCGACGACCGCGGCGAACACGTCGAGTTCGGTGCCGCGCAGATCGAATTGGCCTGCCTCGACCCGGCGCTTGGCGCCTTCGATGCCGTTCTTCACGCGGCCGCCCTGGTAGATGGGCACGCTCGCGGTCAGGCTGCCCGTGATGCTGCGCTCGGGCGCGAAGGGGTTGACCGGCCGGCTCAGCGGGGTTTCACTATAAGTGCCGCTCAACGACGCGGTTGGCCGTTCGCTGGACTTCTGGATGTTGACGGTCTCGTCCGTCGCACGCAGCCCCGCACGCGCGCCGGTCAGCGTCGGATTGTCCCTGTAGGCCGCGGCAAGCGCCTCGGCGAGCGTCTCGGCCGACGCCGGCATGGCGGTTCCGGCGAGCAGCAGGACAGCGAGCGCTGAGCGCGAAAGAGTTGCAGCGGTCATGCGAAGTCCCGTTTTGGTCAAAAGGTGAAGCCCTTCGGCGCGGCGAAGCCAGGCAGGACGACTGCCTCGCTGTCCGCAAAATCACGGGCGCCGAAGCCGCCTGCGCTGCGCACGCCCGAGCAAAGACGCGTGACGCCGCGTTCGATGCTGGCGAAGACGGCGCGTCCGCCGATCTTGAGCTGGTCGATCAACGCGTCGGGCATCGCCTCGATGGCGCCGTCGACGACGATCTTGTCATAAGGCGCGGCCTTGGCATGGCCTTTGGCGAGGCTGCCCGTGACCAGCGTGACGCCGGCATAGTCCGACAATGCGGCCTTGGCCTGCGCGGCAAGCGTCGCGTTCTCTTCCACGGCCACCACCGAGCAGCCGAGCCGCGTCAGCAGCGCGGCGGCATAGCCCGTCGCAGCGCCGATCAGCAAAACATGGTCGCCCGGGTTGATTTCCGCCTCGGTCAGCAGGCGGGCCGTCGCCAGCGGCGGGTTGAGCGCGCGGCCCTCGTCGAGCGGCACAGCACGGTCGATATAAGCGGATGCTTTCCGGGCCTCGGGCAGGAAGGCTTCGCGCGGCACAGCGAGGATCACCTCGAGCAGCAGAGGGTCATTGACGTCGTTGGTCCGGAGTTGCGACTCCACCATTGCGCGCCGCATCGCCGTGAAATTCTGATCGGTCATGCTGATCCTCATGACATAACTGTATTGCTCATGCAATACACTAAAGTATTTGGGCTTCTCTAATCGTTTTGCATCGCACAGTGAAAGGTCTTTTGCACGCGGACAGCGCCTAAGATATGCTGATGCGGACAGGAAGTCACAGCGGCTCGGCCAAGCCGCGAGCAAAGCGCATTGCGTCGATGGACGAATTCGGCTAGCCGCGCTCGCTCACCGCGTTCCGAGGCCCGATGGCGGAGTGGTTACGCAGAGGACTGCAAATCCTTGCACGCCGGTTCGATTCCGGCTCGGGCCTCCAGTATCCTGTCAGCAGACATGTGCTGATGGTTAAAAACCTTAGATTTCTGCTAGTTTATGGGCACTCTGATCGCCGGCGATTGCCTCTGTTTGCCTGTAAATGTGACCGATGGGGGCAAATTTGGGGGCCTTGCAAGGCTCCCCATAGAAGCGAGGCCCCCAAATGGCGCTGACTGACACCGCAGTCCGCAATGCGAAGTCTAAAAATAAGCCCCATCAGCGCACCTCGTTCGGCGTGCCGGTCAGGAAGTACATCTGACCCCGAAGGAGTTCGGCTTTCTGGCGGAGCTGGCACGGCATTCCGGCAGGGTGGTTACGCATGCTCAGTTGTTACGCAATGTCTGGGGAACGGGTCACGAGCGCGACGTCGAATATTTGTGCGTCGCGGCGCGCGGCGTCCGGAGAAAGCTCGAAGAGGACGTGAATGGATCCTCGTTCATCCGCAATGAGCCTGGAGTCGGCTATCGGCTGGTCAAGTGAAGGCCCGGCCCAAACACGCGTCGGCAACCGCCGACATATCCGACCTTCGTCCGTAGGACAGCAAGTCCCGATAGCTGCCGTTTTCTCCACTTTCGCTCCTGAGCCAATGATGGAGTCTATCGCTTCGCCACCACAAACGCCTTTGCTTGCAGGCCGACGATCTTTTCCAGGTTGCCCATGGCGAGGTGGATATCGCCCATGTGCATGCCCCAAGCTGGATTGGCCTTGCCGGCGCCAAGCACATCGCCCGGGACGTTGTCCGCGCGCGGGTCGCCGGCATCTGCATGGATCGAGACGGCGAGATAGGTGGCGCCATCATCCGTTTTTGCGCAACGGGCCGTCACCAAACCGGGCACGGTCTGATAGCGTGTCGGGATGGGTCGGCCAGGCAGCGCTTCCCATTTCTCATAATTTGGGACGAGCCCGCTTTGGGTCGCGAAATATGGACGCAGCGCTTCACCATCACCGGACAATGCCGCCGGGTTGGTGCAGGCGATCGCCATACCCGGCACATCGGTGCGGCCGAACGCGGAATCCTTGGGCGGCGGGGCGTCTGCGCGGTAGGAGGAGTAACTGATCACGCAGCCGGTCTGCCCCACAACGCGGCAAAGCGGGATATGCTGGAAATCGCCGCCAACATCCTTGCCAGCAGGCACAAGAACGCTGATGCCAATCGGCATGGCGGAGACAAGCTGCTTCTGGATCGGCTTCCCGTCGATCTCCTCGCGCAGCAGCCGGACCAGATAGGCGGAGCCCTGACTATGGCCGATCAGTACGAACCCCCGGCCATGGTTGTCGTGCGCCAGATAGTGGCGGAAAGCTGCGCGGATATCGAGATAGGGCAACTCGTTGTCGGTCGGTAGGAGTTTCCCCTCGCGCCGCGCGCGCATCGCGGTCGCGGTGCGCGAACGCCAGACCGGCGCAAACATGCGGCACTGACTGCCGAGCCGTGCAAATTGCTGCTCGGTGATGTGCTTTTCCTCGGGGCCCGCGTTCATGTCGCTATTGCCACCCGGATCATTTGAAATAGTCGGGTAGAAATAGAGGCAGTCGATGGCCGGTGCCTTGGCCGGGTGCCAGAGTTCGGGAGTCAGCGTGCCGCTCGCCGCGACAATCGTCGCGTCCTGAGAAAAGCCGCACACGCCTTGCGCATTTGGCCGGCAGATCCAGCTCGCGGGATCGGCATAGCTACGTGCGGCAGGCAGGGTCTGCGCTGCCGCTGCCGCTATCCCCATCGCAGTGGCCAGCATGGCCACCATCAGCTTGATCCTGTCGAACATCTTCTTCCGTCTCCCCTGTGTCGTACCATCCTTCGCCCAGCATCAGCGCGGGCCGCGTCAATTGCGCCTCGATCTCCATAAGCCGTTTGATCTCACAGAACAGATTGAATGCGAATCGGACAGACCGCGATGCACACGAAACAAGCGATGGTCAGTCCGGCGCCGACACTGGATGGGCTGTGTCGTCAAGAACCGCCCCGATCTCGGACATTCAGAGTTTGGAATGCGGCGCCTGAAAGCGGCGGTTATTCGGGGTGTTCCGGATGATTGGGCAGGAACTGCCGAAGCTTGACGAGCGTCCAAATGCCAGCGCGGGAGGAAAGCCAGCGTTCGCTCAATCGGCGATCGGAGCCATGGCAGTCGCTTCCGCTAGACCCTGTTTATGCGCGAGTGCATCCTTCTTTCCTATCAGCGACCCCAATGTACATTACATTTTGCCAATCTTGGCCGCCGCGAAATAAAACTGTCACTGGCCGGTCATAGCGCGCCCTGACACCATAAGCGTGCGGGGAAAGACACAAAATGATCCAGAAATCCGGGGCGCAGGCGCGCCTTTTCGGGGTGAGCCTGCTTGCCTTCACGAGCCTGACAGCCGCCAGCGTCGCGCATGCGGACGATGCGCCGCCGATTGCCGGCAACGACCTCGCCGAGGGGTCCGCTATCGTCGTGACCGGCACCAAGGCCAACGAGATCGCGCCGGTTACGGCATCGCTCCAGGCGACCCAGCCGCAGGCCGTCATCTCGCGCTCGTTCATCGAGGATTCGCTGCCGGCTACGGCCGACTTCAACCAGATTGCCCTGATCTCGCCCAGCGTTTCCAATTTCGGCGGGGTCAACGGCCCGGGCCTCAGTGAGTCCAAGGCGCAGATCCGCGGTTTCCAGGACGGCGAATATAACGTAACCTATGATGGCGTGCCGTTCGGTGACACCAATGATCCGACGCACCATTCGAACACGTTCTTCCCGTCGAACACGATCGAGACGCTCGTCATCGATCGCGGCCCGGGTAATGCGAGCCAGCTCGGTCAGGCGACTTTCGGTGGCAACATCAACATGTTCTCGCGCACCACGCGCGAGGACGCGAGCGTCGAAGGCAAGCTGAGCTACGGCAGCTGGAATAGCTGGATGGCGCGCGCGCTCATCCAGACCGGCGCGATCAAGGCGCTCGGCGGCACCGAGATCGTGATCAGCGGCCAGCATATCGAGACGGATGGGGCGCGGACCTACAGCCCGTTCCACTCGAGCAACATCTTCGGCAAGGCGGTCATCCCGCTCGGTCCCGACGTCAAGCTTTCGATCCTCGGCACGTACAACCAGAATCACTTCAATCAGCCGGACAAGGATGGCGCGACGCTGTCTCAGGTTGCGCTCTACGGGAAGCATTTCAGCCTCAACAACGATCCGAGCAGCCAGACCTATTTTGGCTATAACTATACCAACAAGACCACTGACTTCGAGATCGCGAAGCTGGAGGTGGTGCTATCGCCGATGATCAGCTTCGACGACAAGCTCTACACCTATAGTTACGACAACGAGACGCTGAGCGGCAGCGACGTCACGCTTTATGCCACGGCGACTCCTTCAGCGATTGCCACGGCGAACATGGTGAAGCTCACCCAGGACGGCGCATCGGTCGCCGGCATTCCGGGCTACACCAAGACCAACAAATATCGTGTCTGGGGCAATATCGCGCAGGTTCACTGGAACTTCGGCATCGCGACGCTCACGGCCGGTATTTGGGTCGACTTCGCCGACACCTATCGCCAGCAACGCGATGTCGAACTTGTGACCATGGCGCCCAACTTTGCCGAGAAGAAAGTGAAGGATCCGGTGACGCAGGCGCTCACGCCCTCGAACATCAAGTTCGATCAGAACTCGAACACCGACCACAACGAGGAATTCGCCGAGCTTGAGATTCGCCCGACGGACCAGCTCAAGATCACGCCGGGCATCAAGTTCGTCAGCTTCAAACGTTCGATCAACGCGGCCTATAACCAGACGACCCGCTACCCGCAGCAGGTGAGCAACACCTACACGGCGACGCTGCCGTTTGTGACGGTTAACTATGCGGCGACGGAGAATGTCTCCTTCTATGCGCAGTTCGCCAAGGGCTTCCTCGCGCCGGCACTGGGCGTGCTCTATGTCGACAAGCCCGGCCTTTCGACTGTGGAGCCCGAACGCTCGACCAACTATCAGTTCGGCGGCGTCTATCACGGCGCGAGCCTCAGCATCGACGCCGACGTCTATGTCATCACGTTCAACAACAAGTTCAAGTCGGCGCCAGCGCCGAACCAGGCGGACGGCACGATCTGGTTCAACCAGGGTGCGGTGACCTACAAGGGTGTTGAAGGACAGATCACCTACGCGTTCGACAACGGCCTGGCGGTGTTCGCCAACGCGTCGCGCAACTATGCCAAGACCAACAATCCGGGCGTGGCTCATATGCAGGTGGCGAACGCGCCGGAATATACTGTCGCAACCGGCATCCTCTACAAGCGTGGTCCGATCCGCTTCTCGCTGACCAACAAATATACGGGCCGACAATGGGCGGTCGAAGGTCAGGACGACAATTATCGTATCCCTGGATACGACAGCGCCAACGCTTCGTTGCGCTATGAGTTCGGCAAGTTCCGCGTGGGTGTCGAGGTCGAGAACATCTTCGGCACGACCAGCGTGACCAACATCAACCAGGGCAAGACCAAGGCTTTCGACCAGTATTTCTACCAGCCGGGTCGATCGGTAACGGCGGACGTGACCGTGAAATTCTGAGCGCGTACTCCCAGCGACGCGATCGAAAGATCGGGCGCACCTCGGCTTAACCGCCGGTGCGCCCGATTTTCCGTTTCAGACCATCGGAAGTGTTATTGTCACGCGAAGGCCGCGCGCACCATCGATTTCGATTTCGCCACCATGGGCATTAGCCACCGCAGCCACGAGGCTGAGACCGAGACCGTTACCAGGCGTCGTTCGGCTTGCCTCACCACGAAAGAAGCGACGCGTGAGGCGGACACTGTCGGCCGGTGACACGCCCGGTCCGTTGTCGGTGATCACGAGCCTGGCCAGGCCATCTGTGTCCACAAGGCTAAGGGTTATTGCCGTAGCTGGGGGTGTATGCACGATGGCGTTGTCGAGCAGGTTCGCAATCGCCTGTGCGAGAAGCTCACGATCTCCCAGAACGGCAATGTCCGGCAGAATACTCCAACTCAAAATACGGCCGCTGTCGTACACAGCAGGCAGAAACCCGTCGCAGACGGTTTCGGCAAGGGCAGACAGATCGACCCTGGTGAAGCTCTGTCGAAGTTCGCCACCTTCGACTTCGGCGATCCGTAGAACAGCGGCAAAGAGCTTCAGGAGTTCATCCCCCAGGTCGATCGCCCGTTGCGCAGCGCCCTCGACTTTCCCGACCTGTTCAAGCTCGTTGCGGAGGCGGAGGAGCGGCGTGCGGAGATCGTGGGCAACGTCGCTCGAAACCTGCCTCAGATTGTCCATGAGCCCCGCGATGCGATCCAGCATGGTGTTCAAGGCGAGGGCCGCTGCATCGAATTCGTCGCCCTGCGGACCGACAGGCATTCGAAGAGCGGTGTCGCCGGCGACAATCGCATTTGCCGTCGCGCTGATCGTCGACAGCCTTCCTCGTAAATAACGCCCTAGGACGAGTGCACTCACTGCGCCGATGACAATGACGACGGCGAAAGCGATGCCAAACAAGGTCAGGATCGTTTTGTCGATCTCCTCGACTGCTTCAGAATCGACCGCGACAACGAGCCGCCGGCCGTCAGCAAGATCGACTGCCTTGGCGCGCGCAACGTCGGGGCCTTCGACCGGATCCTGAAATATGATCGTGCTGAAGCCGACTGCAGGTCGCGGTGTCTCCAATGTGCCGGCAATGCGCCGGCCGTTCCGATCGAAAAGGGCATAGCCGAAGGAATCGGTCGCGCGGGTGGCCTCGCGGCCAGCGATTTCCTGCTTCAGTTCGGCGGGGTCACGCTCTCGGGCCAGATCCGCCACCTCTTTCGAGATCGCGACGTCGCGTTGACGCCGAAATTCGTGATCGGCTGCAAGATAAACCGCGACGCCGAGGAGGAGGACGGCTGCCGCGAAGGCCGCGGCATAGGTGAAAGCAATCCGATAGCCGGCGCTGGAGCGCAGGCTAATCATCAGCTCGCATCCGATAACCCGAACCCCTGATGGTTTCGATCGGATCATCCCCAAAGCCGGCGCGAAGCTTGGCGCGCAATCGACTCAAGTGGCTTTCGACGATGTTGGTCTGGGGATCGAAGTGGAAACCCCAGACCTGCTCGAGAAACATGGTGCGCGTGACCACGCGTCCAGAATTCCTCATCAGCACTTCCAGAAGGGAAAATTCGCGAGGCTGGAGATGGATGACTCGCCCGGCGCGCGTCACGGCTCGCTTCAAAATGTCGAGCACAAGGTCACCCACTTCGATGCGGGTCACGATCTCACTTATAGGGGGACGGCGTGCCAGGGCATTCAACCTCGCGACCAGTTCGGCCAGCGCGAACGGCTTGACGAGATAGTCATCTGCACCAGCATCCAGTCCCGCCACTCTGTCGGAAATGCCGCCTTTTGCCGTCAGCACGATGACGGGCACCTGGACCGATGCTGCGCGCAGGCGGCGCAACACATCGAGACCTTCCATTTCGGGCATCATGCGGTCGAGGATGATCGCCTCGAAGACTTCGGTGACCGCGAGATGAAGCGCATCCTCCCCGTTTCCGACCGATGTGACGACATGGCCAAGCTCGGCGAGCCCGCGCTCGACGAAGGTTGCCGTTTCGGTGTCGTCCTCAGCGAGAAGGATGCGCATTCTTCACTTAATCCTTGGTGCCCGCGGCTTCGAACGCATCCTCGACAACCTTGCCCGTCATCGCGTCAACGCCGATCTCGTGGATGCGCTTGCCCTGCACGATATCGAACGAATAACGCCAGAGACCATCTTCGAATTCATATTCGGCATCCTTGATCTTGCCTGGCGCGATCTTGAGGGCGATCGCGCGGGCTTGGTCCATGGAAAGTTTGGGTTTTGGCGCCTTCTGCGCCGCGATTGCCAGCAGAGCCGCGCATAGCGCAAAGAGGGGAAGAATGGCGATAAAACGAGACTTCATAGCGTTGCTCCTGAACAGCGACCGAGGGCAGTCGCAGCTCGTCCATATTCCCTCCTAGATTGAACCAGGGTTGGAGTGGATTTCGGATTTCTCAATCTTCGTTAACGGCCGACATTACACCAAAGCTTCGGCGCGATTGTATTTTCTCAATGTTGGTTGCGATGGTAGCGAAGATCGCAACTTGTGGGCATCGCTGGGCAGCAACCTGGAGGCTGGCCCATGCGAAACAAGCTGATTCTGTCGCTCACCGCACTGCTCATGACGGCAGCCGCGCCGAATGCGCCGACCTATACGGTGTCGGGATCCATCACTGGCCCTGATGGGAGCTGGGACTATGCCCGTGTCGATGCTGGCGCCCATAAGCTTTATGTCGCTCGCAGCAACGCCATAACGGTCGTCGATCTCCCGTCCGGCACCGCAACCACCATGGGTGAGTTGAAGCGCGGCCATGCGGTCGTGCCGCTCGGCGGCGGTCGCTTGCTTGCCACCAGCGGAACGGACGGCACCGTGCGCTTTTTCAACGAAGCCGACGGCAAGGAGATTTCCAGCATCGCCGTCGGGAAAAAGCCGGATGCAGCCATTCTCGATGCGAGCGGCAAGCGCGCGTTCGTGATGAATTCTGATAGTGGCACTGTCTCCGTGATCGACACGACAACGATGCGCGTGGTCCGTACCCTCACGGCGAAACCTGCGCTCGAATATGCTGCGCTGGTCGGCAACACGCTGTTCGTGAACGACGAGGATCTGAACGAACTCGAAACCATCGATGTCGTCACGGGGAAACTGGGGAAGGCCATTGCTCTCAAGGGCTGTGAAGGGCCGACGGGTCTGGGTTATGACTCGAAGAATGCGCGCCTGATCAGTTCATGCGCCAACGGCAAGGCTGCCGTCGTGGATGCCAAGACGCAAAAGCTCGTCGCGCTCGTCGACATCGGCAAAGGCCCCGATGCTGTAATCGTGGATGAAGCACGCGGTCTGGCATTCATTCCCTGTGGCGGTGACGGCGTTCTCGACATTCTGTCGCTAGCCTCACCCAAGGCGGTGACGCGGGTTGGCCGCGTTACGACCGAAGTGGGCGCCCGGACCGGGGCGCTCGATCCCACGACCGGCATCGTCTATCTCCCAACGGCGAAATTCGGTCAGCCGGCTCAAGCTGGCGGGCGGCCGGGACCGGTTGCGGGGTCCTTCCATATCCTTGTTGTGAAGCCCTCTTGATCCCGATCCTTTTCTGCCGTCCTCTGCGATCATAATGATCCGCTGGCCGCTCATCTCAACGGGTGCGCTTGCCCTGTTGGCAGGCTGCGTAAGCTATGAGCCGAAGCCGATTTCCGTTTCGGATCGGGCGGCGCAGCGCATGGACGCGAGGCTGGATCTCGACAAGATTGCCACCGAGAGTCGTCAAATCGCGCCGGATGCGCCGCAAAATTCTGCGGGGCTCGACCGACTCGCACTGTTCGTCGCGTTGGTCGATCACGATGCCAAGGTTGCGCAGGCGCGCGCGGCGATAGCGACGGCTCAGGCCGAGGCGCGTGGCAGCCGTCAAGGCCCGGGACCGACATTCACGCTGACCAGCGAATATGCGAAGGATCCATCGACCAGTTCGCCTTGGTTGCTGGGCGCAGCCGTGGACTTGCCGCTCGACATTGGCGGGCAGCGCAAGGCGCGGCTCGACCGCGCCGATCTGGCCGTCCTGCTCGCGCGCTACGACTATGCCGAGACGCTATGGAGCGAACGCATGGCCTTGCGTCGCGCGCTGATCGACGGTGAGATCGCGCGGCGGCAGGTGGCGCTTGGCACCGAAATTCTGGGCTTGCGGGACCGCCAGATCGCTGCGTTGGAGCGCCAGGTCGCTTCCGGTGAATTGGCCGGCGCGTTGCTTTCGCCTTATCGCGCGCTGCGCGCCCAGGAACTGCGCGCGCTTGATGACGCCGGGGCCAAGGTCGTCGCGGCGCGGGCGACGGTTGCGGGATTGCTTGGCGTTCCGGTTGCGGCGCTCGCGGACAAGGCACTGGTCTGGGAAACATTCGACATGCCCGCCGGCGATCCCGCAGCCGCGATCGCGACGGACATGCGCGTCAAGGCGGTGTCGGGCCGGGCCGATGTGTTGCGCGCGCTCGCCGCCTATGACCAGACCGAGGCGGATGTGCGGCTCGAAATCGCCAAGCAATATCCCTCGCTGAGTCTTGCGCCCGGTTTTACCTGGGAGCGCGGGCTGGTGAAGCTGCCGCTCTCGGTCAATCTCGCCTTTCCAAGCTTCGACCTCAATCGCGCGGCGATCCGGACCGCGTTGGCCAAGCGCGACGAAGCCGGGGCGGCCGTCGAGCAGGTGATTGCTGCGGCGCAGGCCGAGATCGATGCGGCACTGATCGAGCGGCGCGCGGCCATGGCAGCGCTGGATCGGCTGCGTGGCAGTGAATTGCCGCAAACCAGGGCCAGCGCGGACCGGGCCGAAGCTCGGCTCACGCATGGGCAGATCGCCAGGGCGGACTGGGCGGACGCCCAGATGGCTGCGCTCGCAGCGCAACTCGGCGCGCTCGATGCGCTGGCGCGCGTGCAATCGGCGGATGCGGCGCTCGAAAATGCTCTCAGGCGTCCGTTGGAAGGACCGGAAACGATGATCATGCCGGAACGGCTGGAGGCAGGACGATGAAGGCCTGGATGGCGGGGGGCTGGGCATTGGGCGGAGCCGCGCTTGGCGCGTTGGCGATGTGGATGGCGGCGCCGGAGACAGCTCCTGATGCCGATGACGAGGCCAAGGTGGAGGCCAAGGCCGGGGGCGAGGCACCGGAAGCGCAAGAGGCGCTCAGGGGCCTCACGCTCGATGCCAAGGCTCAAGCCGCCGCGGGGATCAAGATCGCGCCCGTCGCGGTGGCAATGGCGGGCGGCAGTCGCAGCGGCTATGCGCGCGCGATCGATCTCAGTCCGCTGGCCACGCTCGCCGCCGATGCCGAAGCTGCGCGGGCGGCCATTGCGGCCTCGAGCAAGGAAGTGGCGCGGCTGATGGCGCTGACCAGCCAGGACCAGAGCGCGGCGCCCAAGGAGCTCGAAGCGGCGCAGTCGCAACTCGCCGCGGATCGCGCCAAGCTCACGCTTGCCTGTCGCAAGGTCGGGCTCGATTTTGGCGCAGGGCTGGCACGGCTCGGCTGCGACGCCATCTCGGGCCTCGCCCGTGATGCGGCGCAGGGCAGGGTGGCGCTTGTCCGGATCGACATGACCCAGGGACCGCCGCCGACCGCAGGCACGATCGCGATCGGCGAGGGCGATGACGCGACGGCGGCGCATATCCTCGGCCCGGCGGCGAATGCGGACCCGCAACTCCAGACCTCCGCTGCGCTCGCGTTCGTGCGCGGGCCCGGTGCCGCCCGGCTTGCGGTTGGCCGCGTCCTTCCGGTGCGGCTCGCGGACGGAAGCGCCGCCAGCGGCGTTCTCGTTCCCCGGACGGCGCTGATGCGCGCCGATGGAGGCCAGTTTGCCTATCGCGCGTCGGGTGGCGGCCGTTTCACGCGCGTTGCTCTCTCCGGTGGCGCACCGCAGGCCGGCGGCTGGTTCTTTCCGGACGGCGTGCTCAAGCCGGGCGACCCGATCGTCGTGGCGGGCGCAACGACCTTGCTCGGGCTCGAGCGCGGCCCGCAGGCGGGCGACGATTAAGCCGTGCTGACCTTCATCGTCCGCCATTCCCTGCGCTATCCCTGGCTCGTGCTCCTGCTCGCGGCGATGCTGCTCGCGCTTGGCATCCAGACGGTGCGCAAGGCCGCCTATGATGTGTTTCCCGAGTTCGTTCCGCCTCAGGCGACAGTAGAGACGGAAGCGCCGGGCTATGTCGCGGAACAGGTCGAAGCGTTGGTCACGCGGCCGCTGGAGTCGATCATCAACGGTGCCAATGGCATCGAGGCCGTGCGGTCGGAGTCCATCCAGGGCCTGTCGATCATCAACATCACCTTCAAGGAAGGCAGCGACCCCTACCGCGCCCGGCAGCAGATATCCGAGGCGCTGAGCGATGCGGTGACGCAATTGCCCTCCGGGGTCGGCCCGCCGGTCATCACGCCGCTCACCTCGTCGACCATGGATCTGCTCAAAATCGGATTCGTCAGCGACAGGATGAGCCCGATGGCGCTGCGCGATCTCGTGCAATGGACGGTGCGCCCGCGCTTGCTCGCGGCGCATGGTGTGGCTCGGGCCAATGTCTATGGCGGCGAACAACGGCGCATCGAAGTGCGCGTCCGCCCCGCCGATCTGATCGCGCACGGCGTTTCGCTCGCCGATGTCGCCACCGCGACCCGACATATCCTCCAGATCGAGGGCGGCGGTTTCGCCGACACGCCCAACCAGCGGATCCTCATCCAGCCGGACAGCGGCAATGTCTCGAGCGCGGCCATCGCCCATACGGTATTGGCTTCGAACCCGGGTGGCGGCGCGCTGCATATCGGCGATGTCGCCGATGTCGTCGATGCGCCGGTGCCTGCGTTCGGCGATGCGCTCGTCATGGGCAGGCCAGGCGTGCTGATGACGCTCTCGAGCCAGTATGGCGCGAATACGCTGGATACGACCAAGGCCGTCGAAGCGGCGCTGGCGGAGGTGATGCCGGCACTGAAGGCCAAGGGCGTCAAGGTCTATCCGGCCATGCATCGTCCGGCCAATTTCATCGAAACCGCCCTTTCCGGTATTCAGCGCGACCTGCTGATCGGTGCGGCGATGATCGCGGTCGTGCTATTGCTGTTCATGCGCGATTTGCGCGTGGCGGCGATCACGTTCCTGTCCATCCCCTTGTCGTTGCTTGCCGCCTTGATCGTGCTCGACCTGACTGGCCAGACCATCAACACGATGACGCTGGGCGGCCTTGCCGTCGCGTTGGGCGTGGTGATCGATGACGCGATCGTCGACATCGAGAATATCGTGCGAAGGTTGCGCGGGGTCGAAGCGGCAGCGGATCGGCGCGCGATCATCGAGCGGGCCTCGGTCGAAGTCCGGGGGCCGGTGGTCTATGCGACCTTCGTCCTTGCGCTGACGATCATGCCGATCCTGTTCCTCACCGGCCTACAGGGCGCCTTCTTTGCGCCGCTTGCGCTCTCCTTCCTGCTCGCGACGCTGGCGTCCTTGCTGGTTGCGATGACCGTGACGCCGGCGCTTGCGCTGCTGCTGCTCGGGCGCAGCGAGCCCCATGACGAGCCGGGGCTGCTGACCCGCTTCAAGGATTGGCAGCAAGGCATCACGGCGCGCCTGCTGCCTCGTCCGGATATCATCGCGATGGCAGTGGGCGGCATAGGCCTGGCTGCCCTGCTGGGCGCCATGACCTTCGGCAATGAATTGCTGCCGTCCTTCCGGGAGCGGCACTATGTGCTGCAGATCAACGGCCCGGTCGGCGCATCGTTCGACTGGATGCGGCGCACCGGCATTGCAATTTCGGAAAAACTGCTCGCAATCCCTGAAGTGCTCAGCGTCGAGGAACAGATAGGCCGTGCCGAAGCGGGCGAGGATAGCTGGGAGCCCCATCGCGGCGAATTCCATGTGCGCCTCAAGGCAGTCGGAGGGGCGAGCGAGGATGCGGCACAGGAGAAGATCCGTGCCGTCCTTGACGGGATGCCGGCGGTGCAGAGCGAAGTCACCACCTTTCTCGGCGACCGGATCGGCGAGTCCTTGTCCGGCGAGACGGCGGCCGTCGTGGTCAGCGTGCAGGGCGGCGATCTCGACACGCTCGATCGCGTTGCGGGACAGGTTGCGGCGCAGCTTAAGGCGACGCCGAATGCGGCCGACGTCCAGGTCCAGATGCAGCCCGGTACGCCGATCCTGCGGATCGCGCTCGATCCTGACCGCATGGCCCTTCACGGCGTCGATCCCGCCAATGCCGGCGAGGCCATCGACGCTGTCTTCAAGGGCATTCCGGCGGGCCAGCTGAGCCTTCCCGATCGGACGGTCGGTGCCGCTGTCGTCGTGCCGCCCGAGCTTCGCCGCGATCCCGAGGCAGTCGGCGAGATGTTGGTGCGGGGTATCAATGGGCAGGCGGTGCGGCTGGCCGATATCTCCACTATCGCGCTCGAGGAAGGCCGCGCAACCATCGCGCATGATGGCGGCCGGCGACGGCAGGTCGTGACGGCCAATGTGGCGGGAAGCGATGTCAGCGGTTTCGTGGCCGGGGCGCAGCAGCGCATCGCTGCCAATGTGAAACTCCCGGCCGGTGTCTATCTGTCGTGGAGCGGTGAGGCCGAAGGCCAGGCGGCGGCCTCCCGACAACTCGCGAGCCATGTCGCGCTGGCCGCCATCGCCATCGTGGCACTGCTCATCCTCGCGTTCAGCGGCATACGGCCGGCTTTGTTGATATTGGCTGGCATGCCTCTGGCGCTCGCTGGCGGAGTCGTCGCCATATGGCTGGCCGGCGGCGTGCTGTCGCTTGGCGCTCTCGTCGGCTTCGTCACATTGTTCGGCATCTCCGCGCGCAACGCGATCCTGCTCATTTCCCACGCCGATCATCTGGTGGAGGAGGAAGGGGCGAGCTGGTCGCGCGAGACGCTGCTTCGCGCCGTTCGTGAGCGTGTGACGCCGATCATGATGACGGCGCTCGTGACCGCCTTCGGTCTGGCACCGCTCGCGCTTGAATCCGGTCAGGCCGGTCGCGAGGTACAGGGCCCAATGGCCATGGTCATCCTGGGTGGCCTGCTGAGTTCGCTCGTGCTGACGTTGCTGCTGCTGCCGGCGCTGATGTGGCGCTGGCGCTTCCCGGACAGTCGATCGATGGAAGCCCTGCCTCACTAGAAGCCAGGCCCGCCTGTCCTGCGGCGCGGGGGCGACTATGCTGAAGGGACGACCGCTCGCTCGCTTTTGCCTCGGGTCAGCAGACTGTCCAACAAAGCCGACACCCGCCAGCATTGCCCCAGTATCGCGCGCTCGGCGAGGTTAGACATTTCCCTTTGAGGCCCGCAGAACTCTGCAGGCCACCCGCCCGTGAAGGGGGCTATCCACTTGCGGCGTGGCGGTTGCAGATCGGCGGCATCGCACGAGTCATGTCGGGCCGGAATCGGGTTTCGGCGGTTCGCGAGAATTTCGATTTTCCGTGGGCCTATCGAATTGAGCCCTAAGGTCATGATCTTGTTTGACTCCGCAGCGCTTGGAAAGCATGTTCCAAACATGCTGATGCGCATCTGGTATTTCCGGTTCCGCCACCATGGGGGGCAGCTTCTCGCGGGCATCTAGCCCCGGGCTTCGGTGCAGCACGCCCCGAGCCCGGGGCAACCTTCGCTAGATTGTGCGCAGTGCCCTTGAGGTCGCGCGCTCCCTCATCGCCGAAAGCAGCACCATGGAAACTCGCGCCGACACGACGCCTCCGCCTATCCAACTGATTGATACCGAAGCCGATATACTTGCTGAGTTGGCGGTCGGCGTAGAAGATCGCCTGCCCCAGGTCAGCGATCTGCTTCTTCGTGAAATCGAGCGCGCGACCATCCATTCCCGGGAAGCAATGCCGAGCAACGTGGTGACGATGCATTCGGTGGTCGAGTTCATTGACGAGGCCAGCGGCGCAGGCCGGTCCGTCGAACTCGTCTACCCCAAGGATGCTGACATTTCAGCGGGCCGGATCTCCATCCTGACGCCGATTGGTGCCGGGCTGATCGGGTTATGCGAGGGGCAATCGATCCTGTGGCCCGATCGTGAAGGGTGTCAGCGGGCTTTGAAGGTCACCAAGGTCACTCAGCAGTCGCGCGGTGGCTAGGCGCGTGAACTTTTCGAAACAAGCACGGGCAATCAAAAAGGGGGAACGGAATTTGTCGAAAATCGATGAGAAACTGCGGCCGATCTTGCACGATGTTATCGAGCGTAATGCCGGCGAGCCGGAATTCCACCAGGCCGTCACGGAGGTACTGGAGAGCCTGGGCCGTGTCGTCGCAAAGCGCCCTCACTATCTCGACAATGCGCTGATCGAGCGTCTGTGCGAGCCCGAGCGGCAGATCATCTTTCGCGTGCCCTGGGTCGATGACAATGGCAATGTCCAGATCAACCGCGGCTTCCGCGTCCAGTTCAATTCGGCGCTCGGACCCTATAAGGGCGGCATCCGCTTCCACCCCTCGGTCAACGTCGGCATCATCAAATTTCTCGGTTTCGAACAGACGTTCAAGAACGCGCTGACCGGCATGCCGATTGGTGGCGGCAAGGGCGGGACCGACTTCAATCCGCGTGACCGGTCTGCCGGAGAAATCATGCGTTTCTGTCAGTCGTTCATGACGGAGCTCTTCAGGCATCTGGGCGAATATACCGATGTTCCTGCTGGCGACATCGGTGTTGGCGGACGCGAGATTGGATATATGTTCGGCCAGTATAAGCGGCTGACCAATCGCTACGAGGCTGGCGTGTTAACGGGCAAGGCCCTGTTCCACGGAGGCTCGCGGGCGCGGACCGAGGCGACCGGCTATGGCGCCACCTATTTTGTCGAGCGGATGCTTGCGACGCGCCAGCTGAGTTTCGAGGGGAAGCGTGTTTGCGTGTCCGGCTCGGGCAACGTCGCGATCTATACCATGGAGAAGGTGATCGAGTTCGGCGGTATCATCGTCGCTTGCTCGGATTCCAACGGATATGTCGTGGACGAAGGCGGGATCGATCTCGATCTGGTCAAGGAGATCAAGGAGGTCCGGCGCGAGCGGATCAGCGAATATGTGCGTCTGAAGGGCGGGAACAGCCACTATGTGGAAGGAGGCTCCATTTGGGACGTGCCCTGCGATGTCGCCATGCCGTCCGCGACGCAGAACGAACTCACGGGCAGCGACGCGAAAACGCTCATAAGCAATGGTGTGATCGCGGTCGGCGAGGGGGCCAACATGCCTTCGACCCCTGACGCGGTTCGCCTGTTCCAGGAGGCCGGTGTGCTGTTCGCGCCGGGAAAAGCCGCAAATGCGGGCGGCGTGGCGACCTCGGCGCTTGAAATGCAGCAAAATGCATCCCGGGATAGTTGGACATTTCAGCAGACCGAAGATCGCCTCGCCACGATCATGCATGACATCCATGACAGATGTGCCGAAACCGCCGAGGAATATGGCGCTCCGGCAGACTATGTTCTGGGCGCGAATATCGCCGGCTTCGTGCGTGTGGCCGAAGCGATGGATGCCCTTGGCGTAATCTGATGGCGCGTGGGGCCGACGCCGCTTTCGGTTCTGGATAGCGTGATATCCCGGCTGCCCCTGCCGAACGGGGCAGCCGAAACCGTTTGCAATCGCTTGAAGCCCGGCTTCAGGGTCGGATCGACGCCTATTATTTGGCGCAATTATAAGTTGCTTTACGCCGTCAACCTTGCCGGGGCGGCATCGTCAGGATCGCCATCGCACTGTCGACGATGAGGTCGAACGCGTGACTGCGATCGCCGG
Source organism: Sphingobium sp. (assembly GCA_017744605.1). Classification (GTDB taxonomy): domain Bacteria; phylum Pseudomonadota; class Alphaproteobacteria; order Sphingomonadales; family Sphingomonadaceae; genus Sphingobium. Next base: position 128,494 of record JAGIAZ010000010.1, read on the forward strand.
GGTCGCAGCGCCCATCGGACCAGGCCTTCAGCCTCTCTCCGTCAAAGTCGCTCAGATGCGTGAGGCCCATGATCGCATAATAGCGCCAGCAGGCATCCTCGAAGCTGATCTCCGGCCGCGCGCGCTGAAGCAGGAAAACGTCGTGGCGGAACCAGATCGACGCTTCCCGGAAAAAATCGCCGATCTCGGGTGTCGCATCCATGAGCAGGCGCAGGAAGAACATGTGGGTCGGCTGCCCGGGCGAGGAGGGCCGGTTGAAATGGCATTCGAGGATGGCGCGCAGAAGGCCGCGCACGTCCTCAATCCTGTCCTGTGCCTCGAACGGCGCCAATTGCCGTTCGCGCATGGCAAGTCCCTGTATGCCGCGCCAGTCGAGCGTCTCGAGGACGAGCCGGGTCTTCGAAACGAAATGATAGCTGATGGCGGACAGGTTCGCGTCCGCTTCCGCTGCGATGTCGCGGACCGAAACCCCATCGAAACCCCGCGCGGCGACAAGCCGCTCGGTTGCCAGCATCAGCCGCATGCGGGTGCCGTTCGGATCTGCGTTCTTGTCTGCTGTGATGAGGCTATCGACGTGATCGGTCATGCGCGCCCTTATCCGATGACGAACCGGATTTCTCAATCCTGAAATTGGCGCTCCGGTCAGCGGAAGCGGACGAGCAGGTCCGGCCAATCGCCAAGCTGGGCGAACAGCTGGGTGGTGATCGGTCCTGAATCGTTGACGCCGGCGCGGGACAGCAGGATCGCGCCGACGAGCACCGACGACATGGCCTGCACGTCTGCGACCTCGACAGGGAGATCGGCCGGCGCATTCTGCTGCAGCCAGGGCATCAGGTTCTCGCCGCGCCGCCGGCGCATCTCCCGTGCGATCGGCCGCAGGTTCGGCCGCCGTGCCGCAGCCAGCGCGATCGCGAAGGATGCATAAGCCAGCTGGCCCGCGATCAGCGGCAATTCCTTGCTGTTCATCGCCGCCAGCGATTCCGATCGCACCATTTCGACAATCGCGTTCATGCCCAGTTCGACGAGATCGTCCTGCATGGGATAATGATAAGCCACCGAACTGTGCGGCATGCCGGCGCGGCGTGCGACTTCGCGATGCGTGACCGAATCCGTGCCGATATCCAGGATGAGATCCGCGATGATCGCGCCGAAATTCTGGTCGCGCGTCGTGGTCAGCGTCTTGGCCGACCAGAAGGGGACGCCATTGGGCGATGGCTGGTCGCTGAGCGCGCGCATGTAGAGCACGCTGGGCACCGACGGCTTGCCGGTGAAGAGGCCGTGCCAAAGTCGCCTGATGCCTTCGCGGCGCATCCAACGATAGGCGTCGAATTCGTCGATGATGAGCGCGCGGGCGGCATCGTCGACGGCGAAGGCTTCGAGCGCCGCGACCATATCGAGGGTCTGCGGTTTCTCCTCGGCGCGATCCGCCATGGATTGCCAGAGCTGTCGGTCCACGGCGATCCATTCGGCGATGGCAGGGCGAAGGCGCGGATTGGTCGCGGCGGCCTGGACGACCTCGCATTTGAAGTGCGAGCGCGACCGCCCCGCGCCACAGCGCATGCGCAGCACTTCCTCGGTAATCTCGATGACGGCCTCGAGTGGAAGCGTCTCCATGGACTGGACGAGTTGCAGCCAGGGTTCCAGATCGTCCCGGTCGGCCCGCGCGGCGAGTGCGATCAGATGGTCGAGCAGTTCGTCCTTCGAGCCGACCTGGCGCGCGAACGTCGCAATGGGATAGCCCAGCCGTCTGGCGAGCGGGCGCAGCGTGAGGCCGCCCAATCCTTCCTCGGCCATGATGGCGAGTGCAGCCGCCAGAAGGTCCGCATCTTGTGGCCTGCCATCCTGTCTTCCACAATCGTCGTCCGGTGCGATCGGGTTCTCATCGCCGACTGCCAACGCCCAGTTCCCCCAACTTCATTCCGTCCGCGGAGCACGCCCTGTTTTCTGGCGTTGCCGGGATGGCTAGCATGGGCTTCGGCGTTCCGCGACCTCTATCGTTGTGGGCGATCTTTGCGCCGGTTGCTGGCGTGGCCGCTCAAAGATTGAGCAGCGCGGGGTCGCCGCCCTGGGCCGCGATGTTCACGGTCAGCGTCCGCTCGGTCGCATAGCGCAGGAGCGAATGGGGGCCGCCAGCCTTGGGGCCGGTGCCGGAGAGGCCTTCGCCGCCGAAGGGCTGGATGCCGACGACGGCGCCGATGATCGAGCGGTTGACATAGCAGTTGCCCGCCGGGACCAGCGCCCGCACGCGCCGGCTGAACTCTTCGACGCGGCTGTGGACGCCGAGCGTGAGCCCGTAACCGCTGGCCGCGAACCGGCGGGCGACGCTCTCGAATTCGCTCTGCCTGTATCGGTAGATGTGCAGGATCGGCCCGAAGACCTCGCGCTCCAGCCAGTCGGGCTCGGGCACCTGCGCCATTACGGGACCGAAATAGCTGCCACGCTTGCCAAGCGTGCCGATGTCCTTGGCGTGGAGGATCGTCGCATCGCGCTTCAGGCGTTTGATGTGCGCCTCGAGGGCCTCTCGTGCCTCCGCGTCGATGACGGGCCCCACGTCGCTCCCCGGATCGGCGGGATCGCCGATCACCAGCGCATCGAGCGCGCCTTTCAGCGTCTCGACGATCTCGTCGGCCGAGTCCTCCGGCAGGAACAGCATGCGCAATGCCGAGCAGCGCTGGCCCGCCGAGCCGAAAGCCGAAAGGATGACGTCGTCGACCACCTGCTCCTTGAGCGCGGTGGTGTCCACGAAGAGCCCGTTGAGGCCGCCCGTTTCGGCGATGAACGGGATGATCGGGCCGGGCCGCGCTGCGAGCGTACGGTTGATCGCCGCTGCCGTGTTGGTGCCGCCGGTGAAGGCAATGCCGTCCACGCCCGGATGCTCGGTCAGTGCCGCGCCGACGATCGCGCCGTCGCCCGGCAACAGCGCAAGGAGGTCCGGATCGAGACCGGCCTTATGGTAGAGTTTCACGGCCTCGCTCGCGACCAGCACGGTCTGCTCGGCCGGCTTGGCGAGCACGGCATTGCCCGCCGCCAGCGCCGCCGCGATCTGGCCGGTGAAGATGGCCAGCGGAAAGTTCCAGGGCGATATGCAGGCGAAGACGCCGCGCCCGGCCAGTTCGATGCTGTTGGTTTCGCCGGCTGGGCCGGGCAGGGGCAGCGGGCCGGCGAACTGCGCTTCGGCGAGCCCCGCATAATAGCGGCAAAAGTCTATGGCCTCGCGCACTTCGGAGACGCCATCGTTCAGCGTCTTGCCGCCCTCGCGTGACAGCAGCGCGATGAAGCGGTCCGTCTCGCCTTCGAGCGCGTCGGCCATGGCCCGCAATATCTTGCCGCGGCCGGGCCCGCCGATCGCGTTCCAGCCCGGCTGGGCGGCGCGGGCACGATGCACGGCGTCCTCAATGTCGGCGGGCGTGGCGGCATAGGCCGTGCCGATGGTCTCGCCGTGATCTGCTGGATTATACCGCGCCTCGTCGGCGCCATCGGTCAGCAAGGCGCCACCGACGATCGGACCGGCGATGAGCCGCTCCCGCGCGCCCTCGGCGTTTACCCGCGCAGCGCATGTGCGCTCGGCGGCAATGCTGTAGTCGCGTCCCGGCGGATTGGGCCGCTGCGGACCATAGAGCAGGCCCGGCGGCGGGATCTTCGCGTGGCGATCGGGATGTGCCTCGACCGCGGCGACCGGATCGGAGACGACATGACTGGCCGGCACGTCCTCGTCGAGCAGCGAATGGACGAAGCTCGTGTTCGCGCCATTCTCCAGCAGGCGCCGCACAAGATAGGGCAGCAGTTCCTCATGCCCGCCGACCGGCGCATAGGCCCGCAGCCGCAGTTCGCCATGGCGTGCCTCCGCCGCCTCATAGAGCGCCTCGCCCATGCCGTGCAGCCGCTGGTGCTCGATGGTCACGCCAGCCTCGGCGGCCATATGCCGCACCGCGACCAGCGTATGCGCATTATGGGTGGCGAATTGCGGATAGAGATCGGGCGCTGCGGCGATCAGCGCGCGAGCGCAGGCGAGGTAGCTGAGATCGGTCGCGGCCTTGGTCGTGAACACCGGATAGTCCGGTCGTCCCGCCATCTGCGCGCGCTTCACCTCGCTGTCCCAATAGGCGCCCTTGACCAGCCGGACCATGATCCGCCGGCCGCTGTCCTTCGCCAGCCGCTGCAGCAGACCGAGCACCGCAAGGCCGCGCTTCTGATAGGCCTGCACGACGATGCCGAGACCCGTCCAGCGCTTGAGACCCGGTTCATGCGCGAGCCGTTCGAACAGCTTCAACGAGAGGACCAGCCGGTCCGCCTCCTCCGCGTCGATCGCGAAATTGAGATCATGCCGCGCGGCAATCTCCGCGAGCCTCAGCATCCGTGGATAGAGCTCTTCCCAGACGCGCGCTTCCTGCACGGCCTCATAGCGCGGACAGAGCGCGGAGAGCTTGACCGACACGCCATGGCCGAGTTCCGGCCCGGCGCCTTTCGATGCTTTCCCCACCGCTTCGATCGCATCGGCATAGATGCGCTCGTAGCGGGCTGCGTCGTCCGCGGTCCGCGCGCCTTCGCCGAGCATGTCGAAGGAGCACAGCATATCCTCCCGCTTGGCTCGCGCCAGCGCCGCTTCGATCGTCCGTCCGAGCACGAACTGCTCGCCCATGATCTTGACCGCCGTCGAGACCGCCTGCCGGATCACGGGTTCGCCGATGCGCCCCGCAAGACGCATGAACCAGCCGACCGGATCGTCGCGCTGTTCGTCGTCGACATCCACCAGCTTGCCGGTCAGCATCAGGCCCCAGGTCGACGCATTGACGAACATGCTGTCCGACGCGCCGAGATGGCGCGCCCAGTCGGCCGACCCGATCTTCTCGGCGATCAGCCGATCGCGCGTCTCCGCATCGGGCGTGCGCAGTAGCGCCTCCGCGAGGCACATGAGAGCAAGCCCTTCCTTCGTGCCGAGCGAGAATTGCTGCAGGAAGCTTTCGACCACGCCCTGCTTGCGGCGCGATTTGCGCGCGGCGGTGACCAGCGCCGTCGCCTGCTTGACGATGTGGACGCGCTCAGCCTTGTCGAGCGGCTGCGCATCGAGCAACCCACGCACCGCTTCCGCTTCGCTGCGATATTTGATGTCGTCGAGGCTGTCCCAGTCGATAGCGGCCATGGCTGGCTCCTGGCGGCGAGTGAGGGGTGCCGCGATCTTCCATCCTACATCCGCCTCGTCGCCTGCGAAAGACCTTCGCGTAATTTTATTACGCAGCTTCCATTCCCTCCCGTCTGCCCCCAGGTGCGTCGCTGCACAACATAACGCGCATTTTTGCAGCTCGCCGCGCTATATGGGCCGGGATCGTTGACAGGACATCGCATTGCTCCCCAAGGCTGTTCAAACGATCGTGCAAGTTGAGGAGAGAGCGCACATGGCCGTCGACACCATCGACATTGAAGAGAGCGTGCGCTCCGTCCAGGCCGACCTCAAATATCTGCTGCCGGGCACGCCGATCAACCGGCGCTTCGTCTCGGCGGGCGTCGAGGTGAACACCGGCAAATACGGCCCTTATGAAGTGACGATCCGCGATGCGCGTCCGATCCGCGATCATTTCGGCCTCGCATCGCACGGCTTCAGGCTACTCGATGCGCCCACGGCCGTGAACGACTTCACCGACACGCAAGAGGTCGAGGCCAAATATTCCGCCGAGGTCGAGCGCTATGTGCAGCAGGCCACCGGTGCCGATTTCGTCTGGGCCATGGGCTGGATGATCCGCACCTCGGGTGACGTGGCCAGCCGCCAGAAGCAGCGCTCAGAAGGCGAATCCTATCAGCACCGCGCCGGCGTCCAGCCGCCTGCGGGCGAAGTCCATGTCGACACCGATCCTGGCCGCCAGGTCCAGGCCGCCAACCGTGCCTATGCGAAGCTCCGGCCCGACGGTCCGGGCTATAAGCGGTTCATCATCTCGAGCTTCTGGCGCACCTATTCGCCGCCGCCGCAGGATTGCCCGCTGGCGCTCTGCGACGGCCGCAGCGTCCGTGACGACGAGGGCACGCCCAACACGCTCTGGGTGGTCGACAAGATCCCCGACGATCTGTTTGCCCCGATGCATGTTGCCGATGCGGACAATCCCATTGCGGCGGCGATCTTCCACCACAATCCTGACCATCGCTGGTGGTATTTCTCCAACATGGTCAAGGACGAGGCGCTGCTCTTCAAGTTCCACGACAGCGCGCAAGAGGGCGCCTGGCGCGTGCCGCACACGGCCTTCTGGGATTCGAGCCTGCCGGATGCCCAGCCGCGCGAGAGCATCGAATGCCGGAGCATCGCCTTCTTCGAATAGGCGATTCGCCGCGATTACGGCGTTGTTGCGTGCGCTTCGATCACCGAGAAATTCCCGTCGATGGAGGCGATGCGGCCGGTTCGCAGGCCTGCTTCACCCAGTAGTTTGCGATATTCGGCCTCCGTCCGCTCCTTCCCGCCCACGCCCAGCATAACGAGGTCGCCGCGGATGACGTCTTTGTCGGCGGATGAGACCGTCTCGGGCACGATCCGCTCGATGATGAGGACGGTGCCCGCGCCGATCGCATCGCGGCAGTGGCGAAGGATCGTCCGGCAGCGTTCGTCGTTCCAGTCATGGAGGATGAACTTGAGCAGGATGCAGTCTGCGCCCGCCGGCACCGTTTCGAAGAAGCTGCCGCCGAGATAGTCGACGCGCCCGCCCACACCTTGCTCGTCGAGCCACGTCTTGGCGGGATCCGCCAGTGCCGGCAGATCGTAGACCTGTCCTGCGAGCGCGGGATTGGCCTCGAGCGGTCCCACGAGCAGCGCACCATAGCCGCCACCCACGTCCATCAGTCGCGAGAAACCGGAAAAATCATAAGCGCCGGCGAGCGCACGCCCGACCCGCAGGCTGCCCTCGGCCATGGCGCGATTGAAGACATCGGCCGCCGCTGGATCGGCCTGCATAACCGCGAAATGCTCCGGCCCGGATGGGATCGACGCCTCGCCGGTCTGCACGCTTGCTCCCAACCGCCCGAAGCTCTCCCAGATGCGCTCGCCCCAATGGCCGGCCATGCCGTTCAAGGAGTCCGGTGCATCGCGGCATAGCAATGCGCCGGTCGGAGTCAGCGTGAAGCGATCGCCGGGCAGGTGCTCGACGAGGCCCAGCGTGGCGAGCGCGCGCAGGAGCCGCATGACTCCGTCGGCATTGGCGTCGCTTGCGTGAGCAAGGGCCGTGCTCGCCGCCGCGCCGTTCGCCAGCGCATCGAACAGGCCCAAAGCCACGCCTTGCCCGATGGCCTGTGTCTTCCAGCAGCCGGTGATCATGTCGATCAGGCCGGCACGGTCTGCTCCTTGTGCCATATTCAGTCGGCGAGCGGGGCGATGTGGAAGATGCGTTCCGCATTGCCGTGGCAGAGCGCATGGCGTTCGGAGTCCGTGCAGGGGAAGTTGTCGATGAAGTCCACGGACGGCTTCATCGGCTGATAGGGATAGTCGATGGCCCACATGACGTTGTCGATGCCCAGCTTGTCGATCGCGTAACGCAGCGCGAGATTGTCCTCGACGCCGCTGTTGGTGATGACGAAATTGTCCTGGAAATATTCGGCCATGCTGCGCTTGGTCTTCCTGGAGCGACCGGCCTTCTGCGAGCGCGTATTCATGAAATTGAGGCGCCAGAGCCAGAATGGCACCGCCTCGCCCATATGGCCGATGCAGATCTTCAGCTTGGGGAAGGCGTCGAACACGCCGCCCGCCATCATACGCACGGCATGGGTGCCGACCTCCATGCCATAGCCCCACATCGCGCTGTCCATGCCGTAATCCTGCAGCGGCCCCTTGAAGCCATAGCTGGCCGCGCGCGGGTGGATGTAGATGCAGCGGTCGAGTGCTTCGGCGGCTTCGAGGATTGGCCAGAATTTGGGGTCGTCGAGATATTCGTCATAGGTGTGGCTGTTGATCATGAAGCCGTTCATGCCGAGCTCGTTGATCGCGCGCTCCATTTCCTTGGCGGCGCGCTTGGGGCTGTGCGGCGCGAAGCTGGCAAGGCTGGCGAAGCGCAGCGGATATTTCCGGCAGAGGTCCGAGAGAATGTCGTTGGAGAGGATCGCCAGCTCCATCGCCGTGTCGGCGTCGAACATCTGCACGCCGGGCGCAGTCAGCGCGAGCAGGTGCATGTCGATGCCCAACTCGTCCATCTGCTTGAGGCGCATGCCCTCGGCGTCGAGCAGGCCATCGAGGAAATTCACGCCGGCGTATCGAGCGCCGCCGCCCTCCTGGTCGTAGATGCCCCTGACCAGCAGCTTGTCGAGGCTCTGCGAGGGACCGTTCGAGACCTTCTTGAGCTCTGCGGCGACCTCGGGGATCGACCAGGCTTCCTCGGTGGCGATCTTGCGGACTTTCATGGGGTCAGTCTCCTACAGAGGCGAGGCTTGGGGATTTGGTGGCGCGAGTCAGATAGGCGGCCAACGCGGCCGCGACGAGAAGCGGGACGATCGGCAGGAAGAAGAACTCGCGGGGCTGTCCGAGGCCGAGCATGAGCGCGGCCGATCCCGCCAGCGGACCGACAACCGAGCCGACCCGGCCAACGCCGAGTGCCCAACCCAGGCCGAGGGCGCGCGTTTCTGCCGGATAAGTGGCGCCCGCCGATCCGTTGAGCGCATTTTGCGTACCGACAATGAAAACGCCCTGCAGCACGATGAGTGCGGTCAGCGCCGTCGCGCCCCAGTCGGCGCCCGCGAGCAGGATCATGACCAGCGCCGCCATGGCGGCGAACGCACCGACGACTGGCCAGCGCCATCGTGCCAGCGCGAGGCTCGCGATCACGCCGCCGATGACACCGCCGCCATGACCCGCGGTCGCGATCCAGGCTGCCTCGCTTTGCGAATAGCCCTGCGCATTGATGATCAGGGGAATCCAGCCGGTAAGCAGATAGTTGATCATCAGCACGAGACCGAAAGCAAGCCAGATGGCGAATGTCTTGGCGCGTTCGCCGGGTGCGAGCAGCGTCAGGACGTTGCCGCCGCTGCGGACCTCGCCGCGCTTCAGCGCCGGGCTTTCCGGCAGGCCCAGCCAGAGCAAAGCCGCAATGATGAGCGGCAACACGCCGCCCGCCATGAACACTTCCCGCCAGCCATAGCCTTGCTTGAAGAGGATGGCTGCGACCGCACCGGCGACTGTGCCGCCGAACGTGATGCCGATGCCGATCATGCCGGTCGCCGTGGCGAGAAGGCGCTGCGGCGCCATTTCACCGCCCAGGGCCAGGGCATTGGGCAGCACCGCGCCGATGCCGATACCGATCAGGAAGCGCAGCGCGACAAGCTCGGTAATGCCGGTCGCGACAGCGGCGATCAGCGACAGGACACCGTAAGCCGTGCACGCGCCGATGATGATCGTGCGGCGCCCGAAGCGATCGCCGAGCGGCGCCAGGAACATCGCGCCGAGCAGCACGCCGAACAGGCTGGCGCTGAGCAGCGGACCGATGTCGGCGCGGGTGATGCCGAAGCTCGAGACGATATTGGGCGCTGCCATGTTGGCGGCCTGCAGGTCGAAGCCCTCGACCACGAGCGAGAGCAGCACGAGCAGGAAACCGAGCCAGCTCCGTCCTGCCGATATCGTGCCGGCCCCGCCTGCCTGGTTGTCGGCCATATGTTCCCCTCCCATCGGCCACGCTCGGCCCGCGCTCCTTAGAGCCGGGCGGGGCGGGATGAGGCAAGCAGGAAATCGGGTTCGTTCCGCCCTGTGGCGAAGGACGTTAGTCGGCGGACCGTTCCGTGCGCACCCATTCGCTCTGCTTGCCGCGCACCAGCTTCAGGTAAACCGGCAGCTTCCAGAGCAGGTAGAGCGGAATGCGCAGCAGTGTCGCGCAGCTGATCGCGATGCGGCCTTCGCGCGACCACGCCATGCCGAGCGTGAACGTCGCCAGCGCCATCGCGATGAACAGCATAGCCGCGGGCAACCATGAACCGCCGAGCAGCGCAAGCACGGCGACCGCTCCCAACAGGGCGATGCCGAGCGTCATCAACAGGGCGAGCGGCGGCACGGCGAGGCTCAAACCCTGCCAGATCAGGCCCCAGCGACCGCGCGCCAGGCCTTCGGCGACCAGCGGCAAGGCCACCTTCATGGCCGTCTGAAGATAGCCATGCTCCCAGCGCGTCCGCTGCGTGCGGGTCGCGTCCTGGGTTGCCGGGCTGCTCCAGGTTCTAGCGCTTTCCAGATATTGCGGCGCATGGCCGGCCCGCGCGAAGTCGATGCCGAGCACCAGGTCCTCGACGAGGTGGCTGGTCGCGAGCGGCGCATCCTTGAACAAGGCCCAGGGGAAGGCCATGCCGGTCCCGCCGAGGACGGCGGGCGCGCCGATCCGCGTCGCGCCGCGCTGGCGTACCAGATTCTTGATGAGGAAGGCGAAGTTGGAAATCTGCACCATCGCCGCATCGTCCGGCTGCGATCGCATCAGATAGCAGCTCTGCACCGGCCGGCCCCGCGCCGCGCAGGTTTCGGCGAGCCGCGCTAGGCTGTCGCCTTCCAGCTCGCAGTCCGCATCCAGCACGATCACCACATCCGGCGGATCCTGCGCCAGCCAGTCGCGGCCAAAGGCGAGCGCGTGGCCCTTGCCGCGCAGCGTCGCGTCATGCCGTTCGATCACTGCCGCACCGGCCGCATGCGCGACCGACGCCGTGTCGTCGGAGCAATTGTCGGCAACCACCACCAGCCGCACCATTTTGCCCAGCTGCGGCAGTAATGGCGCGATGAAGCGGGCAATGCTGGCCGCCTCATTGTGCGCCGGCATGATGATCGCGACCTTGCGGGTCAGCGTCTGGACCGAAAGCCCCGGGCGGCTGGCGCTGAACGTGCCGGCCAGCAATTCGGCCAGGAACACGAGCAGCAGGAAGGCCGGGGGCAGGGCGAGGCACCAGGCAATGAAGGTCAGAAAGCCGTGCATATCCGCCATTCGATTGGCATGTGCCGCTTAGGAAAAAGGGGCCGCCAGCGCGGCAGCCCCTTTCCGATTGGCAAGTGTTCGATCCGATGTCCTTACTTGGCCGCCGGCGCAGCACCCGCAGCGGCGGGGGCCTTGGGCGGCTCGTAACCGGCCTGATACACGATCTTGGCCTTGGCCTTGGCTTCCTTGAGCCGCTCCTCGCCGATCTTGTTCAGCTCCTCGCGGCGGATCGCCTGGGTAGCGAGCGGCCGCGCCTGGTCGGTCGGCACGACCACCGGCTCGCTGCCGGTGATCACGCTGGCGACGATCTTGCCGTTGTTGGGCACGATGAAGGGCTCGCCGGCCGGCAACGCCTTGATGCGGGCCATGACCTCCGGCGGCACGCCGGCGGAATCCATCGTATTGCCGCCGCGCTGGAACTTGATGCCCTGCTTGTTCAGCCAAGCGGCGATGTCCGCCATGCTGTGCATGCCCGTCAGCGGTTGCAGCGCCTTCGCATCGGCCGGCGGATCGAACACGATCTGGTCGAGCTTGTAGCGCGTGCGGTCGCCGAAGAGCGTCGGATGCGAGGCGATATACTGATCGACCTTGGCGGTGTTCGGCACGGCGACAGTGTCGAATGCCTTCTTGCCGTACATGCTGACGAGGAGCTGCTCTTTCATGCGGCGCTCCTGGTTGATGTAGGTCGGGTCGCGGTCCAGGCCGGAATCCTTCGCGGCCTGGGCAAGCAGACGGCGCTCGACCATGCGCTGGAGCACCTCGGCGCGGATGCGCGTCTTGTCGACATTGGCCGGGACGTTGAGCTCGGCGAGTTCATTGTTGAGCTCGTTCGAGGTGATTTCCTCGCCGTTGACGACCGCCACGACCTGACCTTCCGCCTTTTTCTGGCAACCGGCCAGAGCCAGGGAAAGCGACGTAAGCGCGATCAGGGAAACGCTCGTCAATCTGGACATGAATTCTCTCCGGAAAATATGTTGAATCGAAGGGGATCAGATATGTGTGAAAGATGGTGGACGAATGCTGCGAGGTTTCGCTGGTGCATGCGGCGTGGCGCACTCTGGCAAACCGAGCATGAAATGGGTTGGCATCAAGATCAGGCTTTCCCGGCGTCGTCCGTTGTTATTGCAAGGGCCGGCATGAACAATGAACGTCCTTCTCATTCATGGTCGATCCTCAGCCGACGGACAGACTTTATACGCGACCTTGTACAGTGCGCCCTTGGCTGAAACAAGCCTTGGGCGGCGCGAAACGCACCGCCTCCCGCTTGTTTTGCTACAAATAGGCCCATGCAGTTAAGATTGCGTGGATGATCTTTCCAGCGGCTGCTCAACGTATTGCGTTGCCTGGCTTTCGGTTCCAGTCGATCGCCGCCTCGCGGGCCGCCTGATAGGCGTTCACGGCACCGGCGTGGCGCGCGGCGCAGTCGGCATAAGCCAGCGCGGTCTGGGCGTCGGCCAGCGCCAGCTCAGCGAGCGCCGGGCTCCGCAACGGTCCCAGGGACGGGCAGGGCGCAGTCAATGCGGCCGGCAGCGGCGGCGGCACAGGCGCCAGCCGCACGGGCGCGGTTGACGGCGTCGAGCAGGCCGGGAGACAGGCCAAGAGCAGGATCGGACAGGCGCGGATCATGGGCGGCCTCCTTGAGGATGATCGGCGGCAGGGCTGCGCCGGTGCGGAGGAGGGATCTGCGGACCGCTTCATAGTCGCCCTCGATGCTGGCGATCGATATGGCGAGCCGCTGTTCGCTTCCGCGTAGTTCGATGCGGATCTGGCCTAGCAGCTTCGCGTCGCGGGCATCGCGCTCGGCCATGGCGCGGCGATAGCCGAAACGATCGATCCACAGGATCGTGGCGGCAAGCGCGAGAACGGCGCCGAAATAGGGCAGCATCCGGCGCAAGGCGGTCGGCATCATGGCTGTCCCTTGGCGGGTACAAGCGTTGCGATGACGCCGGCCATCACGGCCAGCCAGCTGAACGGAGCGGGCAATGCCGATCCGCCGATGATAGCCGCGCCGATGCCGGCCCAGCTACTGCGCTCCTGCAGCCGTGCCTTCAGATAGCCGAGTAGCCTCATGACACGACCTCCAGATCGCGATCGCCCGATTGCCACATGGCGAGGCGGATCGAGCGGGGCAGGACGATGCAGCCATGGCTGGCGCCGCCCGGATTGCGGATGCTGTCGCCGTGGATGCGGAAGGCACCCCGGCCCGTGGCATCGTGCCGGTCATCGCCCGGCGTGGCATCGACGGCATGCAGGATGATCGTCCGGGGTCCGACGTTGTGGCTGTCCTCGATGGCGGTCATGCGCCAGCGTCCCTTGGGAATAGGGCCGATACCCGGCACGACTTGGGCCGCGGCATTGTTCTTGCCCCATTCACGGCCGCTATAGCCACGCGCGTGGCAGCGCCCATCGCGAAACAGTTCGCCTGTCGATTGTTTGTAGGTCCACATGGCCGACCTCAGTTGCTCAGCAGATAGCCGTCAGCGTTCATGACTGGCTCGATCGGGATGTCGTGATCGTGGCCGGCGCCCGAATAGACGCCGTAGAACAGGATGTTGTCGCTATAATTGGCGCCGTAGAGGTGGCGCACATAGACCGGCGTGCCGGGATCCGCGGCAAGCACGACGTCGAGGCTGCTGCCATTGATCGTGATCGATGTGACGGCGAGCAGCGAGGCGAAGTCACTGGCCGTCGAGAAATCCCAACCCTTGAAGCGGTTGGCCGGCTGTGCCGGATAGACCGCGCTGCCGGAGTTGGTGGCAACCGTGGTCTCGGCGAGTGAAGTGGCGCCATTCATGGTCATGGCGATGTTGAGGCTGGTCCCGGCGCGCGTGACGCCGGTTGGTGTCGGTCCACGGCCCGAGTGGACGTTCTGGCCGAGAACATGCTTCGCTACTGTCCAGGCCGAACGCTCGTTCAGCCGATCCGCGCCACCCGTCGTCGTGCCACTCGGATGGTAGCTGTCGCCGTAGATCGTGCCATTATGATGTTCGGCGCTGTGGATATTGGCGTCGCCACCGCCGCCTTCGGTCGTCAGCGCATATTGCATCCGCCGGAAGCGGTCCCGCTGGCTGTCATGGACGGCGGTTGCGAGCGAGGCGGGCGGCGAGGACCCCGCCCAGCGGCCCATGTGAGCAACCAGGATAGGCAGGGCGGCGTTGCCGGCAAATGTGCGGAACGGCGCGACGATCTCGGTCAGGAAGCGCGACGGATAAGCGGCGAGGTTCGCGGCGAACGTTGTCGCGTCCACATCGGCGTCGCCCTGTCCCTGATCCCAGATCAGGCATTCGACCACGCCCTTTCGGGTCGCGAGTGCCGCCATGAAATCGGTCCAGCTGCTGCTTCCGTTCTTGATGCCGGAAATCGTCGAGCCCGGGACACCATAGGCTTCGAAGAGGACCGGTGCGCTTTGTATCCGGGTCAGCACATTGGTGAAGCCCCAGCCCTGCAGTCCGCTCAGGCTCACATAGGGGTCGCGCCCGTTGACCATGTAGCCGGAGGCATAGTCGCCGCTCAGATTATAGGCGCTGGCGGGCACGGCGCTATTCGCCGACGGGGTGAAGCTTTGGCCCGAAGCGCCGCCGCGCAGCAAGCTGGTGCTCTGGCCATAGGCCACGATGCGGTATCCCACCAGTGTCGGCTGTGAGAGGCAGCTATGGCGCAAGCCGGCGCCGTCCAGATAGCCATGCTCGATGAGATAGGGGCCGCCGAGCGGAAGCTCTTCGGCGATGCTATAATTGCCGCTGCCCGCCGTGGCGCTGACGGTTTTCCAGCCATTGGCGTCCTCGCCAGGACGCGTGCCCAGGATTGGCCCCGCATCGGGATCGGTCGCGTCGAGCAAGCGGCTGATCCAGGAGACGGGCGTGCCGGAATAGGTGCCGGCATAGGTGACTGTGCCCACCGTCGCGCCTGCGCCGGAATAGGCGTTGCGGCCGACGGCGCCGTCGATGCTCGTGCATTGGATGTCGAGCGTCCGCACTGCGATCCCGCTGATCACGGGCCAGCGATAGGTGTTCTGCAAGGCACCGACCAGACCTTGGCGGTTGCCGGCCGCGATACCGGAGAGATCCAGGCTGCCCCATGGCGGCGAATAGACGACGGGTGTGAGCGCCGTGCCGTCGATCCAGATCTTGAGCCTGTTGCTCTTGATCTGAATGCGGAGCTTGCCGGCCGTGAGGATCGTCACATTGCCGGCGCCGCCGGCGCTGCCATGATAGTCCACGAACGCATGGTTGGTGTTCGATCCCGCGATGGTAATGCCGGCAAGGATTCGCTTATTGTCTGTATCGAGTGCGATCTGGATGAAATTGCTGGCGTCCTTTCGCCAGACGACCAGCACCTGTCGGGAGGACTCATAGGCTGTGCCGGAGTCCGATCCGCCGGTCTCATAGTCGAAGACGACATCGGTATCGGTGAAGTTGCCATCGCCGAACAGCGCGCTTGCGGTACTCCCATAGAGCGCGTTCTGATGCGCTTTGCCGTTGTCCGTGCTCCATTGCGAAAGATCGCCCGACCAGTGCGCCCGGCCCGCCATCGGGTTGATGCCGGCGGGCATGTTCAGGTCGTCGGAGAGATCGAAATATTCCGCGCCGACCGACGGCGGGGTCGGCGTAGGCGTGGGCGTCGGGGTCGGCGTTGGCGTTCCGCCAAGGTTCGATCTGTGGCGAGAGGAGCCGAAACCATATCCGTGGATCATGCGAGACCCACGAGGTTGGTCGCCGTCGTACCGCTGGCCCGCACATATTGCAGGCGCGCGTCGAGAATCTGGCCGCTGGCGAGGTTCTTGAACGTGACATCGGCGTTGCTGCCGGCGGCGCGCCCGACAATATCGCCGCCCGTGCCGACATAGATGGCCTTGGGTAGCGGATCGATCTCGTTGGTTGCATGGGGCGTGACCGCGAAGGCCATGCGGGCCGGATCGGCGAGGCCGTTCACATTTTCGAATCTGTCGGACATGGGCTGGCGCCTCCTTGGCTGCTGCGTGCGGCTGGAGCGCCGCCGACAAGCCTAGGCCAAGGAAGGCGGGAAATAGGACAGGCGATATTAGTCCATATCGGACTTCATTTCGGAGGGGGCGGCGTCTTGTCCTTGAACAGACAGATATCCGCGATCGTGCAGCGCCAGCATTCCGGTTTGCGTGCCTTGCAGACATATCGGCCATGCAGGATCAGCCAGTGGTGCGCATCTCGCCTGAAGGGCTGGGGTACACGCTTTTCGAGGCCCTTCTCGACAATCACGACAGTCTTGCCCGGCGCCAGCCCCGTCCGGTTGGCGACGCGAAAAATGTGCGTGTCCACCGCGAATGTCTCTTCTCCAAAAGCGGTGTTGAGGACGACATTCGCCGTCTTGCGCCCGACGCCGGGCAACTGCGTCAGCACATCCCGGTCGCGCGGCACCTGCCCGTCATGATCACGGACCAGTCTCTCGGAGAGCGCGATCACATTCTTGGCCTTGGTGTTGAACAGGCCGATGGTCTTGATGTGCTCCTTGAGCCTGGCCTCGCCGAGGGCAACCATCTGTGCGGGCGTTTTCACCATCTCGAAGAGCTTGCGCGTCGCCTTGTTGACGCCGACGTCCGTCGCCTGCGCCGAGAGCGTCACCGCGACCAGCAGCTGGTAGTCATTGCCATATTCAAGCTCGGTCTTCGGTGCCGGATTGCCCTCGGCAAGCCGTGAAAACAGCTCGAAAATCTGCTCGCGGTTGAGTTGCCTCGCGGCCACCGGTCAGAGCCCCAAAACGTCCGCCATGCTATATCGTCCCGGCGCTCGCCCGAGCAGCCACTGCGCGCCCCTGATCGCGCCCTTGGCGAAGATCGTGCGATTCTCCGCGCGATGGCCAAGCTCGATGCGTTCGCCCTCGCTTGCCAGGATGACCATATGGTCGCCCGCGACCGATCCGCCGCGCAGCGCCGCGAAGCCGATATCGCCTGTCTTGCGGGCGCCAGTCATGCCGTCGCGGCCCCGCGCGCTGTGATGGGCGAGCGTGATGTTCCGGCCGGCCGCCGCCGCTTCGCCGAGCAGCAATGCCGTGCCGGAGGGCGCATCGACCTTATGCTTGTGGTGCATCTCGAGAATCTCGATGTCCCAGTCGTCGCCCAGCCGTTGCGCCGCCTCGCGCACCAGCGCCGCGAGCAGGTTGACCCCGAGCGACGTATTCCCCGTCTGCAGCACCGCGATCGACTGCGCCGCCCCGTCGATCGCTGCGTGATGGGCGGCGGCGAGACCCGTCGTCCCGATCAGCAGCGGCTTGCCGGCGGCAATGCAGGCCGCGAGATTGGACTCGAGCGCGGACGGCACGGAGAAGTCGATGAGGATGTCGGCCGTCCGGGCAAGCGCAGCGGCATCGGTGGTAATCGCGGCGCCTTGGGCGCCAATGGTGCCGCCCGCCGTGCCGTCTGTGCCGCCCGCGACATCGAGCCCGGCTTCGGCGGCTACCTGCGCAATCGCCTGACCCATGCGCCCGCGCGTTCCGAAGATTCCGATCGACGTCATGGCCCTTGCGTTCCCTTGGCTCTGGCTGTCACAGAGCGCCGATGCCAGACTCGCGCGGACTTGTCATCCTGACTGGCGCCGGAATTTCGGCGGAGAGCGGGCTCGAGACCTTCCGCTCGAGCGATGGCCTATGGGCGCAGCACCGGATCGAGGATGTCTGCACACCCCAGGCGCTGATGCAGAATCCGCAGCTCGTGCATGGCTTTTACGACGCCCGCCGCGCTGCTCTCGCGACGGTGGAGTCCAATCCCGCGCATCATGCGCTCGCCCGGCTCGACGCTGCCTGGACCGGCGACTTGCTCATTGTCACCCAGAATGTCGACGATCTCCATGAGCGCGCCGGCGCGCAGCGCATGCTCCATATGCATGGCCAGCTGAATTCCACACTCTGCGCCCATTGCGGCGATCAGTCCCCCTGGCGGGGCGATATGCCCGTCGGTGCACAGTGCCGCGCCTGCGGCGCACCCGCGCTGCGTCCCGATATCGTCTTCTTCGGCGAAATTCCGTACGACATGGACCGGATCGAGACCGCGCTCTCGCAGGCTGATCTCTTCGTCTCCATCGGAACCTCCGGCGCCGTCTATCCTGCCGCCGGCTTCGTTCGAATGGCCAGAGCCTATGGCGCCCAGGCGCTGGAGCTCAACCTGGAGCCCTCCGAGGGCAGCGCCTGGTTCGATGAATGCCGTCATGGCCCCGCGAGCCTCCTCGTGCCCGCTTGGGTCGACGAGCTGCTGGCTTGAACCGGGCCCTCGGGCCTGCCACATCGCAGCCATGACGACCGAAAATCCTCCGCCCCAGAATCCTGCGCCCCAGGATCCTCCGATGCGTGCTGCGATGATCCCGGTGACGGCCTTCCAGCAGAATTGCTCGCTCATCTGGGGCACGAAGACGATGTTGGGTGCGCTCGTGGACCCGGGCGGCGACTTACCGCGCCTCAAGAAAGCGGTCGAGCAGCACGGCGTGACGCTCGAGAAGATTCTCGTGACGCATGGCCATATCGACCATTGCGGCCAGGCCGGCATTCTGGCGCAAGAGCTTGGCCTGCCCATCGAAGGGCCGCATGAGGATGATCGGTTCTGGATCGAGAAGCTGGAAGACGATGGCCGCAAATGGGGGCTGTCCGGCTCGCCATTCGAGCCCGACCGCTGGCTGGTCGACGGCGACACGGTGACGGTGGGTGAACTGACGCTCGACGTAATCCATTGCCCCGGCCATACGCCCGGCCATGTCGTCTTCCATCACCCGGCCTCCAAGCTCGCTTTGGTCGGAGATGTGCTCTTCCAGGGCTCGATCGGTCGCACCGATTTTCCGCGCGGCAATCACGAAGATTTGATCGCCTCGATCACCAAAAAGCTCTGGCCGCTGGGCGGCGACACGATTTTCGTGCCCGGCCATGGGCAACCCAGCAGCTTCGCGCATGAGCGGGCGACCAACCCCTATGTCGCCGATCGGGTCACTGGTCTGGCCCGTGCCGGATAACGGATTTGTCCCGCTTTTTCCGCGATGAATCCGGTTGCGCCCGTGCAAAAAAGCGCTATAGGCGCACACTCTCGCAAATGCCCCGGCCGCGCTGGCTGCGGCCCCTCGTGGCCGTCTATGTGGAGCGCAACGGCCAAGGCAGGCGATACGACTTTGAAACTTTTGATGAATTGAACAGGTGCCCGCATGGCTGTCCCTAAGAGAAAAACTTCGCCGTCCAAGCGCGGCATGCGTCGCAGCCATGACAAGCTGGCTGTCGAAGCATATCAGGAATGCTCGAACTGCGGCGAACTGAAGCGTCCGCACAATCTCTGCCCGTCCTGCGGGCACTATAACGGTCGCGAAGTCGTCGCCATCGGCGCCTGAGTCCCGGAACGGGGGGTAAAGCAGTGACTGCACCGCGGATCGCGATCGATGCGATGGGCGGTGACGAAGGCGTGCGCGTCATGGTCGCGGGCGTCGCACTGGCGCGTCGGCGGCACCCGGCGCTCACCTATGCGCTTTACGGCGATGAAGCGCAGATCCGCGAAGCGCTGAAGAATCACCCCAATCTGTCGGCCGTGGCCGAGATCGTCCATACCGACCTCGTCGTCGCGGCGACCGACAAGCCGAGCCAGGCGCTGCGTCAGTCGCGTGGCAGCTCCATGGGACTCGCCATCCAGGCCGTGAAGGACGGGACGGCCGGCGCTGCGGTCTCGGCGGGCAATACCGGCGCGCTCATGGCCATGTCCAAGCTCGCGCTGCGCACGCTCCCCGGCATCGACCGGCCCGCGCTGGCGGCGTTACTGCCGACGCTCGGCGACAATGATGCGGTCATGCTCGATCTTGGAGCCAACACCGAATGCGAGGCGCGCAACCTCGTGCAGTTCGCCGTGATGGGCGCCGCTTATGCGCGCACCGTGCTCGATCTCGCCAAGCCGCGCGTGCGCTTGCTCAATATCGGCACCGAGGAACTCAAGGGCACGGACGAGATTCGCGATGCTGCTGCGATCCTGCGCGGCACGACCGCTCTGCCGCTGCGCTTCGATGGTTTCATCGAAGGCGACAAGATCGGCTATGGCGAGGCCGACGTGATCGTCGCCGAGGGTTTCGCCGGCAATGTGGCGCTCAAGACGGCCGAAGGCACGGCGCGCTTCGTCACCGACGTGTTGCGTCGCGCCTTCACCAGTTCGCTGCGTTCGAAGCTCGGTTTTCTGATCTCGAAGCCGGCCATGCACCTTCTCAAGCACCATCTCGATCCGAACAATCACAACGGTGCGGTCTTTCTTGGCCTCAACGGCATCGTCGTGAAGAGTCACGGTGGCGCCGATGAGAAAGGCATTGCCAATGCCATTCATGTTGCGGCACGGCTGGTCGAGGATGATCTTTCGGCCCGCATTGCCGAAGACCTGGCCTGTATGGGGGCCGTAGGACGCGAGGAATTGGCCGCCAAATGACGCTCCGCTCCGTGATTCTCGGCACCGGCTCGGCCCTGCCGCGGCGCCGCATGACCAACGCCGAGCTTGCGACCATGGTGGACACGAGCGACGAGTGGATCGTCGGCCGCACGGGAATCCGCGAGCGCTACATAGCAGGCGAGGGCGAGACGACGGCGACGCTCGCGACCGATGCGGCCCGCCGCGCGCTCGACATGGCCGGCCTGGCGGCGAGCGAGATCGACCTGATCATTCTCGCCACGGCAACGCCCGACCAGACATTCCCGGCCAGCGCAACGATCGTGCAGGCGGCGCTCGGCATCGACGATTGCATTGCCTTCGACGTTGCTGCCGTCTGCTCCGGCTTCCTCTATGGCGTGACGGTGGCGGACAACATGCTGCGTGGCGGTGCGGCGAAAACCGCCCTGGTCATCGGTGCCGAGACCTTCAGCCGCATCCTCGATTGGGAGGATCGCACGACCTGCGTTCTGTTCGGCGACGGGGCTGGTGCGATCGTGCTGCGCGCCGAGGAGAGCGACCAGGCATCCGGCCGCGGCATCCTTGCCAGCCGGCTCCATGCCGACGGACGCTACAACAATCTGCTCAACGTCGACGGCGGCCCTTCGACCACCGGTACGGTCGGCAAGGTGCGTATGAAGGGGCAGGATGTGTTCCGCCATGCGGTCGTCAATCTCGCGGCCGTGATGGGCGAGGTGCTGGAGGCATCGGGCATTGCCTCCGACGATGTGGACTGGGTCGTGCCTCATCAGGCCAATGCCCGTATTCTCGATGCCACGGCCCGCAAGCTCGGCCTGGCGCCCGAGCGAGTCGTCGTAACCGTCGATCGCCATGCCAATACCTCGGCGGCTTCAGTTCCGCTCGCGCTCGACACGGCTGTTCGGGATGGGCGGATTCAGCCCGGCCACATCGTCATATTGGAGGCGATGGGCGGCGGGTTCACTTGGGGCGCCTCCATCCTTAGATATTGACCGGAAAGCAAGCACTTATATTGTCCGCCCCGGTTCGGTGCTAAAGATGGTTCCTCACGGGACGCGAGCGATGTTGCAAAGGCTGTGAATCTGCCGCAGACACGAGCAGTCGGACTGGCGGGGCCAAAGGTTCGAACCTGGGCATTTGGGGGCAAAATGAGCTCGGATGAAACATTGACACGCGCGGATATCGCGGAACTTTTGAACAAGCAGGTTGGGCTGTCGCGCGCTGAATCGGCCGAACTGGTCGAGCAGGTGCTCGATCTGGTGACCGATGCGTTGACCACGGGCGAGAATGTCAAAATCTCCGGTTTCGGAACGTTCGTGCTGCGTGACAAGAATGAACGCATCGGCCGCAATCCCAAGACGGGGATCGAGGTGCCGATCACGCCGCGACGGGTCCTGACCTTTCGGCCGAGCCAGTCCTTGCGGGAGCGCGTCTCGGGCAACTGAGCGGCCGGTTGACCGTTGCAGCGCAACCGGTGCACTATGCGGGCATGGATAAAGCTGACGGCGCGTTTCTGACCATTGGCGAACTGGCCGAAGAACTCGGCGTCGCGCAGCATATCCTGCGCTATTGGGAAAGTCGCTTTCCGCAGCTCAAACCACTCCAGCGCTCAGGGAATCGCCGTTACTACCGTCCTGGTGACGTCCTGGTCGCCAGGCGAATCAATCAATTGCTCAACGAGCAGGGCTTCACGGTGCGTGGGGCCCGGCGCGTATTGGACGGCAAGGGCGAGCCCGAGCCTGCTCCTCCGCTCGCGCCACAGCCCGCCGCACAGGCTTTCGCCGGTGACCGGTCGGCGCAGGCCGAACTGGCATTTGGTGGCGAGCGGCGGCCGGCGCCAGGTTCTGCGAGTCAGATCGGCGGCCCCGATATCGCGCTGCTCATCGCGCGACTGACCGTCATTCGCGAAAATCTGAAAGAAGCGATCGACGCCGATTAGGCCTGAACGTCGATCGATCCTAGAACTGCTCCGGACCTAGCGCCGGATCGAGATCGCGTGGCCGAATGAATCGGCGCAGTTGTCCGGCGCAGCCTTTGGCGAAATCCCGCCAATGGCTGATTGGAAAATCCAGAATGGCGATGGCCGCTGTCGGAAATTTCTCGGCGACGTCGTCGCGCAACGCTGATTCGTCGTCATCGGGAACATGCTCGAGCACGAAATCCGCAAGACCCGGATTGTGCGCGACGAGCAGGAGCGTGTCGGCTGCATCGTCAGCTTCGGAAATCACGTCGGCAAGCATCGCCGCCGACGCAAGATAGACGCGCTGGTCCCATGCCGGTTCCGGATGGGTGCCATAGCTTCCCATGAAGGTTCTAAGTGTATCCTTCACCCGCGCGGCCGGTGAGGCGATGATCGCATCGAACGTCAGCGCTTCCCGCTTGGCCCATTGGCCCATGAGTGCCGCCGCGCGCTCGCCGCGGCCATTGAGCGGCCGGTCGAAGTCGCGCTGCGTTGTATCGCTCCAGTCCGATTTGGCGTGGCGCAGCAGGATGACTGTCTTCATGACTCTCCATCGACTCCCGGACCTTGTGCCGGATCGAGTGAGTCTAAACCGATTTGGGCCGTCGAACCAAGGCGGCTGCGCACGCGAGCGATCGCTTCGCCGAGCGACAGGCGATGGATCGGCGTGTCGGGCGGAAAAGCGCTGAGCAGCCGGCTCGGCATGGCGGCGGACAGGATGACGAACTGTCCGGCATCGTCGGCCCGGCGGATGAGCCGCCCGAAGGCCTGCGCGAGCCGCGCGCGGACATGGCGGTCGTCGAAGTCGGTCGGCGCGCCGCTGGCCTGCCGGCGGGCCGCGTGCAGCACCGAAGGCTTGGCCCAGGGCACGCCTTCCAGCACGACGAGGCGCAGTGATTCGCCGGGCACATCGATGCCGTCGCGTAGTGCGTCGGTGCCGAGCAGCGAAGCGCGCGGATCGTCGCGGAACATGTCGATCAGCGTCGCGGGGTCGAGCGGATCGACATGTTGGGCGTAGAGCGGCAGTCCCATTTGGGCGAGGCGGTCGGCAATGCGCGCCTGCACCGAGCGGAGCCGCCTGATCGCCGTGAAGAGGCCGAGCGTGCCGCCATTTGCCGCCTCGATCAGCCGCGCATAGGCGCCGGCCAGCGCTGCGAGATCGCCGCGCTTCACGTCGGTGACGATCAACACTTCGGACTGGCGCGCATAGTTGAAGGGGCTTGCGACATCGAAGAGGCGTGGCGCGCTTTCCATATGGGCAGCGCCGGAGCGTGCGACCGCCGTGGTCCAGTCGCCACCGGCGCGCAGCGTCGCGGATGTGACCAGCACGCCATGCGCTGGTTTCAGCACCGTCTGCGCCAGCGGCCGCGTGGGGTCGAGCCAGTGGCGATGCAGGCCGATGTCATATTCACGACCTTCGACGCGATCCACGGCGAGCCAGTCGACGAAGTCCGGATCGGCCGGCCCGCCGATACGCAGCAACAGCGCGATCCAGCTCATCAGCAGATCGCAGCGCCAGCCGAGCGCGGAGATTGCCCCGTCGATGCGCGCACGCGCCGGCGCATCGAGCCAGTCGGGCGCCAGTTCGATCACCGCCGCCAGCCGCTTGCCGAGACGCTGCAATGGCGCAAGCAGGGCTTCCAGCGCCCGCGCTGCATCCGTCGCGGCGTCGATCAGCGGCCCGTCGACCTCGGTCAGGTCGATCTCCAGGCCGTAGCCAGGATCGGTGTCCTTTCCGTCGCGCTCGGCGCGCGCATAGACGGTGTCGCGCACGGCGGAGAGCAGTTTCTCGATGCCGCCATGCGGGGCGCGGTCGATGATGCGCTTCAGCCATTCATCGGCGGGGAGCGCCCGCGCCGCTTCGCATGCCGCGTCGATCGCCTCCGCGCCTTCCGCGTCGTAGCTGGAGATGTCCATGAGCCGCGCCGCAAGCCCGCGCCGTCGTCCCTTACGGCTGGCGCTTTCCGGACCGATCACCCAGCGCCGCAGCTCGATCGCCTCCCGTCCGGTCAGCGCGGCGCCGAAGGTCGCGTCGGCGGCGTCGAACAGGTGATGGCCCTCGTCGAACACCAGGCGCGAGAGCGCGCCATGGCCCTCGCGCCCGCGCGCGGCCGAGATCATCACCAGCGCATGGTTGGCGATCACGATGTCGGCATGCTCGCTCGCCTTGGCCGCGCGCTCGATGAAGCAGCTGCGGAAATGCGGGCAGCCGGCATAGACGCATTCGCCGCGCCGGTCGGTGAGCGCGGTTGCGCCTGCGCGGCGGAACAGGGCAGGGAGCCAGCCCGGCATGTCGCCGCCGACCATGTCGCCATCGCGCGAATAGCCTGCCCAGCGCGCCACGAACTGCGCCAGCACCGCCGCCCGGCCCGCGAAGCCGCCCTGCAGCGCATCTTCCAGGTTGAGCAGGCAGAGATAATTTTCCCGCCCCTTGCGGATGACGACATGGCGGCGGAAGTCGGCGTCGCTCGGATAGTGGCGGCGTGTCTCGCGATCCAATTGGCGCTGCAATGCCTTGGTATAGGTCGAGACCCAGACGGTGCCGCCCGCCTCTTCGGCCCAGAGCGTTGCCGGTGCGAGATAGCCGAGCGTCTTGCCGATCCCGGTGCCCGCCTCGGCCAGTACGACATTGGGCTCGCGGTTCGTCGGGCGCGGATCGAACATCTTGGCGGTCGCGCGGGCGAATTCCCGCTGACCTTCGCGCTTCTCCGCGCCGGTGCCGGTCAACTCGGCGAGACGGTCAAACACCGCATCTTCGGGCAGCACGATGGTGCGCGGCGGCTGGCGCGGCGGTTCCTCCTCCCATTGCGGCAGACGGCTGAACAGCCAGCGCTCGGCCCGGTCGGGCTGGGCGATCCGCCCCTGCAGCAGTGGTGCCCAGCTCCAGCGCAGCCGCTCGAGCTGGCGCAGCGCCGTCCACGCGCCCTCGCGCTCGGCCCAGTCGCCGCGGCCGCACCAGTCCAGCATTTCACCCGCAATCGCCGCGATACCGCGCGCGGCCTCCTCGTCGTTCGATGGCGCCGCCAGTCCCATTGCTCGCGATAGTCCCGCCACGGTGGGCACGGCGAATTGCGCCGGAAAGAGGAAGGCGAACAGTTCGAGCAGGTCGAGCCCATGCAAATCGGGATTGCCAAGGCGCGCCCCGACCAGCGGCGCATTGACGAGCAGCAGCGGCGTGCTTGCCGCAAGACTCAGTGCTTCGCCGCGCTGGAGCACGGACAATGTTCCGTCCTCGCGCGCCAGCCAGATTCCGGCATGAGTCGCGTGCAATGCCGGCGGCAGGCCAAAGGGCGATGACGGGAGGGCCATAGCCCTCCCTTAGCGGGCTTTATCGGGAACGGGAACAGGGGGTGAACGGCTCGCCTGGAAAAGCACCGCCCATGAAGTCTTGGACCTCGCCGGCTGCGCCTATCATCAATATTTGGCGCGGAGCGTCAGGAACAAGCTCCGCCCCGGCTCGGGGAAGCCATCGGTCAGCTGGTAGAGCTCGTCGAAGGCATTGCGGACACCCGCGCCGATCGTGAACCGGTTCGTGATTTCATAGTCGATCGTGAGGTTGGTCAGTACATAGTTGCCGGTCTTGTAATAGGCCGGAATGTCGGCATTGGCTGTTGCGGGGGTCACCGTGACGCGCTTGCCCGCGAACTCGAGGCTCGGCGTCAGGGACAGGCCATGGGCCGGCTGCCAGGTCGCATAGACGATGCCCTTGTTCTCCGGAACGTCGGTCAGCTGGAACTGGCGGATGAAGCCCCCCGCCGGTGCGGAACCGACATCGAATTTGCGCGTGATGTGGCTGTAGTTTCCGCCCAGTTGCAGTGCAGGCGTGATCTGCGCGTCGACCGAAATCTCGCCGCCATAATAGTCCGCCGAGCCGATGTTGGTGCGCTGGTTGCGGTTGCTCGCGAGGCGCACGGAAACCAGAGCGTCGTTGAGCCAGCTGTAGAACAAGGCGCCGGTCACCCGCAGCGGCCCGACCTGCTTGCTGCCGCCGATCTCGGCATTGGTTGCGCGCTCCGGCAACAGGTCCGGATTAGGTTCGGCGGTGCCGAACTGGCTGGAGAAACGCTCGAACAGCGTCGGAAAGCGCACCCGCGACGACAGGCTGACATGCGCCTGCATGTTGTGCTCGCCGCTCCAGTCGAGCCGGCCCTGGCCGTTCCAGCCGGCCGCATTGCGCAGCGGGAAGCTGAACAGGCCCTGTGTCGCGTTCCATTCCTCGGCGCGGTCGAGGTCGCGCCATTCGTAGGACGTGCCGAGCGTCAGCTTGAGCGCCGGCGTGACGTCGAGCTTGTTCTCGACGGCGATGCTCCAATTGCGCTCGGCGCTGACCTGCAGTGGCTCGGGCGCGCTGGTCGAGAGGCCGGGCCGGCTGATCTGTGTCTCCCTGTGCTCGTCATGGCGGTAGTGGAATGCAGCGGTGAGCGTGTCGGTGGGCGTCAGCTGCGCCGCCAGCTGGGCCGAGCCGCCATAAGCGGTGTCGGCATAGGGACTGTTGAAGGCGCGCGGCAGCGTCTGGCTGTTCTGGCTGCGATTGTCCCAACTGCTCAGCAGATTGTCGTAATTGCTGTAGAAGGCGCGGGTCTTGAGCGTCGCCTTGCCCAGCCTGGTGCTCGAGAGGAAATAGTAACTCTCGATGTTCCAATAGGGCCAGGACCAGTTGCGCGTCGAGGCGTTGCTGGTGTCGCTGACGTGCAGGGGCGCATTCTTGCTGCCTTCCTGGCGCGTGTAGCTGATCGAATATTCGTCGGTGGCATTGGGGGTGACGCCTGCCTTCACGTTGACGCGCCAATCTTCGGCCCGAGAGAAGTCCCGCTCGCCGCCATCCTCGTTGGCCGGCGCTTTCACGACGAAGGCGCTCGGCAGCGTCCAATGGTCGATGAAGCTGCGCGCATAGCTTGCCTGCGCATACCAATGTTCCTGCCGCGTGCCGAGCAGGGCGAAGATCGTGTGATTGGCATAGTCGAGATCGCGGTCGAAGCCGATTGTGCCGCGCACTTCGGCTTCCAGTGCCTTGATCGGCTTGCGCGTCACCAGGTTGACTGCGCCGCCCATCGCACCGGGTCCGTCCAACACCGAGGCATAGCCCTTGGCGACCTGGATCTCGGCGACGTCTGGCGTCAGAAAGCGGCCGAAGTCGAGGCGGTTGTCGGCGGGCAGATAGACGCGGATACCGTCGATGGAGAGTGGAACCTGGAAGCGGTCGAAGCCGCGCACGAAGAGCAGGCGTTCGTTGCGCGAGCCGCCGCTATTGCCGGCCGTGACGCCGGGGATGAGGTTCGTCGCGTCGTCCAGCGTGACGCGGTTGAAGGTGAAGATCGCCTCCTGCCCGATGGTGCTGTCACCGATTTCCAAGCCCTGGCCCGTATGTCCGGTGACGATGATCTCGCCGAGGCGGAAGTTGCCATCGCTCTGGCCGGCCTCTGCGGACGTGGACTGCGCGAGCGCTGCCCAGGGCTGGCAAGCAAGAGCGCACGCCGCGCTTAAGAAACGGAACTTCACGATTTCCCCTTTTTCACTGCTTGGGTGGAACGAAGTGGTCGTATATGGAAAAATATAGCGTATTGTATATAGTCAAATATAGCGATTGATGCGAAGACGTTGCCATGAAAACACTTCTTGCCCTCACAGCGCTCTCCGTCGCTGTACCCGCCGTGGCCCGGGCTCAGGCGTCTGCCCCTGCCAAGGCCTGCACGGGCGTAGTGCCCGCTCTTCCCCCCGAGCTGGTGGCTTGGTCCAACAAGGCGAAGCTGACAGCCGCCGTCGATCCTGCCGATCTCGGTGCGGCGCGCATCATACCCGGCAAGGCGATCGATGCGCGGCTCTCGTCGGGCGCGAAGGTGCATTTCGGTGACGGGCCCGGCCGCGCCAAGGATGTCGGCGATAATGCCGGCATATTCACCTTCAACGTCGACCGGCCCGGCACTTATCGCGTGGCCTTGGGTTCGGGCGGCTGGGTCGACGTGATCGAGGATGGCAAGGCCGTCACCTCATCCGCGCATGGTCATGGCGCGGAATGTTCGGGCATCGTCAAGATGGTGGATTTCCAGCTCAAGGCCGGCGAGCATGTGCTTCAGGTCGAAGGCAGCAAGGAAGCCACTGTCGGAATCCTGATCGCGCGCCTGCCCTGATCGGGCCGCACGTTCAGTTCCGGCGGCCGAAGCCTCCGACTGCGATGCGGCTGAAGGTGCGTGCGCCGAGCGTGGTATGTCCATGATGGATCGGGGCCATGGCGAGGCTGACGCCGCCCATGCCTTCGCCATCGAGGCTCGATGCGCGGGCGATCATGAGGCGTTCGTAGAGCGGCCCCTCGGTCAGCGGAAAGAGGAACTGGATGCCCATGCGGTCGATTTCGGCCCAGCGGCACTGCGCAAACAGCGTCTGGCCCATATATTCGATCTGGAAGCGCGTGCCTTCGGGAACAGAATGGCCGGTGACTTGGGCGCCACTTTCCGTCAGGTCGACGATGGATGCATCGCAGGCTTCCAGGACAGTGACGACTGTCACGGGAATTTCGACTTCGATGCGCTTTTGCTGACGTTCGACGTGCATTATTCTGATTTCCCCCGGACTTTTGCTGGCGACTTGGCCCCCATAGCAGTCGCCCGATCCAGTTTTTGCATGAGCTGGTAAATATTCGGGAAACCACGCGACGCGGGCCTTTCGGGAAGGCTGTTTGTGGCTGTTATATGCGTGTTTCGAGGGCAGGGGCCATTGCCGACTGTCAACACAAGCCCTACAGCCTCCGCCCATGAGCAAGATAGAGGTATCGGACGAGCTGCGCGCGATGGCGCGTGTTTCCAAGGCATGGCCCTATGAGGAAGCGCGCAAGCTGATCAAACGCTATCCGGACGGCGAGTCCGGCGCGCCCATACTGTTCGAGACCGGCTACGGCCCTTCGGGCCTACCGCATATCGGCACGTTCAACGAAGTGCAGCGCACTACCATGGTGCGCCACGCCTATGAGGAGATGACCGGCGCGGCGACGCGGCTGATTGCGTTCAGCGACGACATGGATGGTCTGCGCAAGGTGCCGGACAATGTCCCCAACCAGGGCCTGCTCGCCGCGCATATCGGCAAGCCGCTGACGCAGGTGCCCGATCCGTTCGGCAAGTATGAGAGCTTCGCGCACCACAATAATGCGATGCTGCGCGCCTTCCTCGACCGCTATGGCTTCGAATATGAGTTCATGTCGTCGACGGAGATGTACCGCGGCGGCCAGTTCGACGAGGCGCTGAAGGGCGTGCTGCGACACTATCAGGCAATCATGGACATCATGCTGCCGACATTGCGCGAAGAACGGCGCAAGACCTATTCGCCGGTATTGCCGGTCAGCCGGAAGACCGGCGTCGTGCTTCAGGTGCCCATCGAGGTGGTGGATGCGGAGGCCGGCACCGTCCGCTTCGAAGATCATGGCGATATCGTCGAGCAGTCCATCCTCTCCGGCGGCGCCAAGCTGCAATGGAAGGTCGATTGGGCGATGCGCTGGGTCGCGCTCGGCGTCGATTATGAGATGGCCGGCAAGGACCTGATCGACAGCGTCATCCAGTCCTCGAAGATTGCCAGAGCTTTGGGAGGGCGGCCGCCCGAGGGCTTCAACTACGAGATGTTCCTGGACGAAAAGGGCGAGAAGATTTCCAAGTCCAAGGGCAACGGCCTGTCCATCGAGCAGTGGCTGACCTATGGCACCGAAGAGAGCCTCGCTTTCTACATCTATCGCGAGCCCAAGGCGGCCAAGCAGCTGCATATCGGCGTGATCCCGCGCGCGGTGGACGAATATGAGCAGTTCCGTGCCAGCTACGCCGCGCAGCCCGTCGACAAGCAGCTCGGAAACCCCGTGCATCATATCCATGGCGGCCAGGTGCCGCAGGACGGGCTGCCGGTGACGTTCGGCCTGCTGCTCAATCTCGTCGGCGTGATGGGCCGGGATGCGACTGAAGCCCAGGTCTGGGCCTATTTGCGCAATTATGTGCCGGACGCCTCGCCCGAGAACCACCCGCGCCTCGCCGGTTTGGTGCGCAATGCGCTCGCTTACAACCGCGACTTCATCGCGCCGACGCTCAAGCGTCGCGCGCCGGAGCACAACGAGGCGATGGCGCTGCGCGAGCTCGATGCGCAGCTGGGGGCGCTGTCGGATGACGCAACCGCCGAAGACATCCAGAACATCGTATACGAAATCGGCAAGGATCCGCATTACGGGTTCGAGCAGCTGCGTGACTGGTTCAAGGCGCTCTACGAAACATTGCTGGGCGCCGAGCAAGGCCCGCGCATGGGTAGCTTCGTTGCGCTTTACGGTATCGAGAACAGCCGCAAGCTGATCGCACAGGCGCTGGAGATGGCGGAAGCCTGATCGGCTTCCGCCGGCGGTGGTGGCGGTTTGCGCGGTGCGGATCGCATCGATACCTTCGACCATTGAGGATCATGCGACAGGGACGCCTGCGATTTGAATCCGGAATCTGCGCCGGACCGATCAGGGAGAAGGATCGGCCCGGCATTCAGATCGGATGGGGCGTCCCGTCAGAAGGCGCGATGGACAACGTCAAGCACGCGGCCGGTGTGCAGGTTCACGAGCACGGCGTTGTTGCGCACCTTGAGCCAGCGGTTGCCGCTGCCGGCTTTCGCCAGGCGATACTGCTTGGGATGCTTGATCACGTCCTGGCGGGCGATGAAGCCAGGCTCGAGACGCGAACCGATGGTCAGGTGCTGCGCGGCCGGGCGATGCCAGCCGGGGCCGCGATGATGGCCGCGGTCGACCACGACGACTTTGGTGTCGTGGCGCCCGAATGACTGGCTCGAGCCCTGTGCCATGGCCGCCGAGGGAAGGATGGTGGCGGCGGCGATGGCGGCGATGACAAGCTTGTTCATATGTCGTCTCCTTGAAATCATGTCGGGCGGCGCGGCGGCCGGTGGGGGAGGAGCGTGGCCTTGGAGCCGTGCTCGCCCGACGAGAGACGTTATGGCGGATCGGCGCTGAACGCTGCGGGAACGCCGTCGTCAGACATCAGTCATTTGTGTCGCAAATTGTCGCGCAAACGGCGCGATTCAGGGGATTGGCGTCGAGCTCCAGGGGCGCTCGCGAAACCAGTGCGTCAGCACATATTTGACGCCTTTGACGACCGGCAACGCCGCATGGACCGTCTCGCCATTGGGGCTGCCGTCGGCGCGCATATTGTTCCAGATGAGCAGCGTGCCGCGCCGCGGCGGCACCTTGAGGCCGAGCCGAGGAAATTCCGTCTCGCCGCCTTCCTCCACGTCGCAGAGATAGACCATCGTCGTCCACACGCGCTGCCCGCCGCAGGCGCGCATCACCGGCCAATAATGGACCCGGGGCGGAAAATAGTCGCAATGCACCCGATATTCCTGACCGGGATGATAGCGCTGGCCTTGCAGCAGTTCGCCCCAGCTGGGATCGATCCCCATCAGCGTGTCGATGCGCTTGGTGACGGCCGCGACCAACGGATCCTCGATCCGCATGTTGCAACTCCAGCTCGTGCGATAGTCGCTGTTGGCGCTGCCCGAGAAGAGCTTGGACGGTGCTGCTTCGGCATCGATCAGCGCCATCATCTTGGTGCATTCCTGCGGGCTCATCAGGCCGTGGCGCAGGAACAGCTCCGCCTTGTCGGTGGAGACGCGGCTGACCATCGGATTCCGCTCCAGGCGCGTCCGTACCGCCTCGCCGATCGCCGCGCGAACGGGTGACGCGATTTCGGGATCGTCAGGGAGAGTCTCGCTCATGGCAGGCGCCTCCTGCCATCGCATGCGAAAGGGGGCAAGAAAAAGGGCTGGCCGGGTGGGAGAACCGCGGCCAGCCCAGAATTCCTGAGGGGGACTTTCAGGAATGTTCGACGCTTCGGCGAGTTGTGCTCACCAGAAGAAGTCGTAGATCACGTCGACGACGTAGCCATCGCGAATGTCGATCAGCACGGCATCGTCATAATAGCGCACCCAGCGGAGCGGGCCGTAGACCGGCGGCAGGCGGTAGGTCCACGGATCGTCGATCCAGTAATTGTCATCGTACAGCAGGCTGTCGATGTAGATGCCGATCGAGAAGCGGAAATAGCCCCGGTTCCAGCCATAAGGCGCCCGGTAGGTGGGCAGGCGGAAGATGCTGCGATGCGAATTGCGCCAGTCGCGCCAGTCGTAACGACGGTCGTTGCGCCAGCCATTATTGTCCCAGCGCCGCACGCCATCCCAGCGATTGGCGACCGGCGGGCGAGCGTTCGGGCGGCCATTGCTCCAATTGCCGCGATTGTCATTCCAGTTGCGGTTGTCGTTCCAGTTGCGGTTGTCGTTGCCGCGCCAGTTGTTGTCGCGCGCATCGCGATCGCGGTTCCAATTGTTGTCGCGTCCGTCGCGGTCGCGATTCCAGTTGTTGTTCCGATCATTGCGGTCCCGGTTGCCGTTCCAGCCATTGTCGCGTCCGTCACGGCCACCATTGTCGCGGTCACGGTTCCAGTTACCGCCACGGCCGTCATTATTGCCGCGGCCGCCATTGGCCTGCCAGCCGCCCTGGTTGCGACCCCGGTCCTCGGC
Source organism: Sphingobium sp. (assembly GCA_017744605.1). GTDB lineage: Bacteria > Pseudomonadota > Alphaproteobacteria > Sphingomonadales > Sphingomonadaceae > Sphingobium. The sequence goes on from JAGIAZ010000010.1 coordinate 161,267, forward strand.
GGCATTGTTACGATCCGGTGCCGGGGTTGGCGGTGTCACACCGCGTTGGACCATCCATGGTGCGCCGCCGGGGCGGGGCTGTTCATTGCCGCCGCGCTGAAAACGCGGATTGTCGGGCTGGGGAGGCGCCATCGGTGGCGCTGCCCGCACGACAGGCGCGGGTGCCGGAGCAGACGGCGCGACGGGGGCAGGCGCCTGGCGAGCTTCGCCGCCACGCCAACCATTGTCGCCACCGCCGCGGTTGCCGCGATACTCACCGCCGCCGCCATTGCCGCGTTCACCGCGTTCGGGACGGCTATCGTCGTCGGGCCGTGCCAGCGCTGGCGCTGCAACGGCGACCAGCGATGCGGTCAGCAGACCCGCCTTGATGATAGACTTGATAGACATTTCGATCCTCTCATCCGGCGACCCAGCGCCGGCTTCGAAGACCTGTCTATCGTAACCGGGCTGTCGTCACTCTGAATGCTACTTTCAGCAACGTGAAAGGTTTCAGGGTTCGCCTATTGAGCGCCGCCTCTGCGCGGTGCGCTCATGCCGGGGACATGGCGGGCGGCTTCCGCGGCGGAAATACCGGGCGCCGGTGTGGCGGCGACACGCTCGTCGCCGCGCATGATCCGCGCCGCTTGCTTGATCGCTTCCCGGACGCGCGGATAAGTGCCGCAACGGCAAATATTCGTCATCGCCGCGTCGATGTCGGCGTCGCTCGGGTCGCGGTTGCGGCGGAGCAACGCCGATGCAGCCATGATCATGCCGGACTGGCAGTAGCCGCATTGGGGGACGTTCTGCGCTGCCCAGGCTTCCTGCACCGGATGGCTCCGATCCGGGGAGAGGCCTTCGATCGTCGTCACGAACCGGCCCTCGACCGCTGCGATCGTCACCCGGCAACTGCGGATCGCCATGCCATCGATATCCACTGTGCAGGCGCCGCAGTCTCCGGTTCCGCAGCCATATTTGGTGCCGGTGAGGTTGGATGCATCGCGCAGCGCCCACAGCAAAGGCGTTTGCGGGTCCATATGATATTGGACTGGCCGGTCGTTGACGGTGAACTTGGTCATGCCATGCGACGTTAAGCGCACCCGCACGCGAAGCAAAGGCTCATGCTATGCCGACACCTGCATATTGGTCGGTCGCGCGGATCAATCGGTCCAGAATGCCGGGCTCCGAAAAGGCATGACCCGCATCCTCGATGAGATGGAATGTCGCTTGCGGCCATGCCTTGTGAAGGTCCCACGCCGTGCGCACCGGGCAGGCCATGTCGTAGCGGCCTTGGACGATCGTGCCGGGAATGCCGTGCAGCTTCGTCGCATCGCGGATCAGTTGGTCGTCCTTCAGCCAGCCCTTGTGCACGAAATAATGATTCTCGATGCGGGCGAAGGCGAGGGCGAAATGCGGGTCGCCGAAATGATCGTTTTCAGGGTCGGGAAGCAAAGTGATGGTGCGTCCTTCCCAAAGCGACCACGCCTTGGCCGCTTCGAGCCTTGCGGCCTCATCGTCGCCGGTCAGGCGCTTGCGAAAGGCGGCGGCGATATTGTCCCGCTCTTCGGGCGGGATGGGCGCGACGAAATCTTCCCATTTGTCGGGATGAACCTCGGAGGCGCCGAACTGATAATACCAGTCGAGTTCCGACTGGCGCACGGTGAAGATGCCGCGCAGGATGAGCTCGCTGACATGCTCGGGATGCGCCTCTGCATAAGCCAGCGCGAGGGCCGAGCCCCAACTGCCGCCGAAAACGAGCCATGTCTCGACGCCCGCCAGCGCGCGCAGCCGTTCGATGTCGGCGACAAGATGCCAGGTGGTGTTGGCTTCGAGATTGGCGTGCGGTGTCGACTTCCCGCAGCCGCGCTGATCGAAGAGCAGCATGTCATAAGCCTGCGGATTGAACAGGCTGCGATGCTTGGGCGAGATGGTGCCGCCTGGCCCACCGTGCAGGAACACGGCCGGTTTGGCGCCGGGCGTGCCGCACCGCTCATAATAGATGCGGTGCCCATCGCCGACATCGAGCATGCCGGTCTCATAGGGCTCGATAGGTGGATAGAGAGTGCGTAATCGGGTCATGAGCAGCTTGATGCCGCCTTGGTGGGCGCCGGTCCAGTGCTCAGCGCAGCCAGAACCGAAGGATCGCGGCAACCAGCCCGAGCGCCGCGACGCTTACCGCCCAGATGCCGACGAACCAGCCCAAACGGGAAAGCGCCAGACGAAAGGAGGCCGGGCGCATCAGTGATAACCTTCGCCAACCTTGCCGCGAAACACCCAATAGGCCCAGGCGGTGTAGGCGAGGATGATAGGCAGCATGATCACGGCGCCGACCAGCATGAAGACCTGGCTTCGCTCGGGTGCGGCCGCCTCCCAGATGGTCACGCGCGCAGGGATCACGTCGGGCCAGATCGAAACGCCGAGGCCCGCGATGCAGAGGCCGAAGAGGCCGAGCGTCCAGAAGAAGGGCGCCGCTTCCCGCTTCTTCGCCAGACTGCGGTAGAACATCGCCGTGACGAACAGCGTAGCGATCGGCACCGGCGCGGTCGCGATGAGTCCGGGATAAGTGATCCAGCGGCGATAATATTGCGGCTCAAGACCCAGTGTCATGAGGCTGACGATACCGATGACCGCGAGCAAGAGCCAGCCCAGCCGCCATGCATGACGGGCCGCGCGCTCCTGCAATGCACCCTCGGTCTTCCAGTTGAGCCAGCAGGCGCCGAGCAAGCTGTAGCCGACGACCAGGCCTACGCCGCACAGCAGGCTGAAGGGCGAGAACCAGTCCCACCAACCGCCGGCATAAGCGCGGCCTGCGACATTGATGCCTTGAAGCAGCGCCCCCAGCGTGATGCCCTGGGCCAGGGCGGCGCAGAGCGATCCCGCCGTGAATGCAAGATCCCAGGCCGGCCGATGCGCGGGATCGCGCCAACGGAATTCGAAGGCGACGCCGCGCAGCACCAGGCCGAGCAGCATCGCGGTCAGTGGCGCATAGAGGGCGGGCAGGACGATGGCATAAGCGAGGGGGAAGGCCGCAAGCAGCCCGCCCCCGCCCATGACGAGCCAGGTCTCGTTGCCGTCCCAGACTGGCGCGATGCTGTTCATGGCCTGGTCGCGGTCAGGCCCCGGCTTGAAGGTCGGGAAGAGGATGCCGATGCCGAGGTCGAAGCCGTCCATGATGACATAGGCGACGATGGCGAAGCCGATGATGCCGGCCCAGATGACGGTGAGGTCGATCATTTCACCATCTCCATCGACCTACTCCCGTCACTCCTGACTTGATCCTGGGTGACGATATGTGGGGCTGCCAAGCAGGTGCTGCTCATGGCGCGTCTCCCTCGAGCACCGCGGGGGCCGGCGTCACGCCCGCGCTGCGGATCGGCAAGCCGTCGAGGCCTTCTTCGCCGGCCTGGGGCGGCTTGCCCATGAGCTTGATCAGATAGCCGATGCCCATGCCGAACACGACGAAATAGGTCAGTGCGAAGGCGGCGAGCGATGCGGCGACGGCCGGCGCGTCGAGTGGCGAGACGCTGTGCTCGGTGCGCAGCAGGCCATAGACGGTGAAGGGCTGGCGGCCGACCTCCGTCGTCACCCAGCCGGCGATGACCGCAACGAAGCCGGCAGGCCCCATGACGAGCGCTGCGCGGTGGAGCATCGGCCAATCATAGAGTTTGCCGCGCAGGCGGGCGGCGAGGCTCCAAAGTCCCAGGCCGAACATGGCGAAGCCAAGGCCGACCATGATGCGGAAGGACCAGAACACGATCCAGACTGGCGGCTCATTCTCGTCGGGGATCGTGTCGAGGCCCGCTAGCGGCGCATTGAGATCGTGCTTGAGGATCAGCGATGAGGCCTTGGGGATTTCCACCGCATAATCGACGCTCTTTTCGGCGCTGTTGGGGATGCCGAACAAGATCAACGGCGCGCCGTCGGGATGGCTCTGATAATGGCCTTCCATGGCCATTACCTTGGCCGGCTGGTGCTCCAGCGTATTGAGGCCGTGCTGGTCGCCCGCGAAGATCTGGATCGGCGCGACGAGCGCTGCCATCCACATCGCCATTGAGAACATCTTGCGCGCGCCCCGATTGCCGCTGTCCCGGAGCAGGTGGAAGGCGCCGACGCCGCCGACAGCGAAGGCCGTGGTCAGATAGGCGCCAAGCACCGTGTGGACGAGCCGATAGGGAAAGCTCGGATTGAAGATGATCGTGGCCCAGCTCGGCCCGGGCATGAACTGTCCGTTCGCGCCGATCTCATAACCGACCGGCGTCTGCATCCAGCTGTTCGCCGAGAGGATCCAGAAGGCCGAGAACATCGTACCCACCGCCACGGCCAGCGTCGCGACGAAGTGGAGACCCTTGCCGACCCGATTGATGCCGAACAGCATGACCCCGAGGAAACCGGCTTCGAGGAAGAAGGCGGTCAGCACTTCATAGGCCATCAGCGGCCCGATGACCGGCCCGGCCTTGTCCGAGAAGACCGACCAGTTGGTGCCGAACTGGTAGGACATGACGATGCCCGAGACGACGCCCATCGCGAAAGCGATGGCGAAGATCTTCAGCCAGTAGCGGTAGAGATTGGCATAGACGCCGCTGCCGGTGCGCAGCCAGAGCCCCTCCAGCACTGCGAGATAGCTCGCAAGGCCGATGGTGAAGGCAGGCAGCAGAAAATGAAAGCTCACCACGAAAGCGAACTGGGCGCGGGCTAGAATGAGCGCGGTCATCGCAGGACCTCTTCTGTCGCATGTGCTGGAGCATGGTCCGACGGTGGAATCGGATCAGGCTCGCGGATTGTCAGTTCCGCATTTCCAAGCGACCGGCTTTGGGCCGACCGCAGGAAATGCTCCAGCAGCGCCGCCCCGATAGACCAGGGCGGCGGCGATGACAAAGGCAAATGTGATGCGGCCGGCTTTGGCGATCAGTCCCGCCAGCTGGGATCGATCTTGTCGATCACGCGGGTGAGCGCCGCGAATTCGGTCGTGCCGAAGCCGCCCGGCGGGATCGCACCCATCATGTCGCCCTGGTGGACGTCGATCACGGACTGGGGGATGCTGAGCGGCGTGCCGGCCTGGCGGGTGGCGATCTGGATCTGGCAGGCGCGCTCCAGCATGAAATAGCGGAAGAAAGCCTCCGGCACCGTCTCACCCATCACGAGCAGGCCGTGGTTGCGCAGGATCATCATGCGCTTGTCGCCCAGATCCTCGAGGAAACGCGGGCCTTCGCCCTCGTTGATCGTGACACCCTCGAAGTCGTGATAGGCGACCTGGCCGATGAAGAAGCCGGCATAGAAGCTGGTGGGCGTCAGCCCTTCCTGTGTTGAGGCGACGGCCATGCCCGCGGTGGTATGCGTATGCATGATGCAGTGCGCGTCCGACAGGTGGCGGTGGAACAGGCTGTGCTGGACGAAGCCGGCGCGATTGACCGGATAGTTGCTGTCGGTGAGCTTGTTGCCGTTGATGTCGATCTTCAGCAGATTGGAGGCGGTCACCTCGGAATACATGAGGCCGAAGGGATTGATCAGGAACGCCTCGTCCTCACCCGGCACGCGCAGCGAGATGTGCGTATAGATGAGCTCGTCCCAGCCATAATGGGCGAAGATGCGGTAGCAGGCAGCAAGCTGCTGACGTGCCTGCCACTCGGCATCCGTCATCGGGCTTTTCCTGAAGGCTGTAGCCATGGCATGAATCTCCTAAGTCTCTTCGGGCGGATCATGCGCCGGGCACGTGCAAAAGTCGAGTATCGCTCGAGGAAGTGCCGGGCTTCGGCGCTTTTCCGCTCTTGATCGATCAACCTCTGTCTGTTAGTGGCGCGCCGGTTACGCCGCGATGGGATTCGTCGCGGCGCATATTGTTTTTGGTGTGCCGCGCGTCCGGATTGCGTGGAGCCAGCTTAGAATTGGAGACTGACGGGCTTATGCAAATCATCGTTCGCGACAATAACGTCGACCAGGCACTGCGCGCGCTCAAGAAGAAGCTGCAGCGCGAAGGCGTGTATCGCGAGATGAAGCTCCGTCGTCACTACGAGAAGCCGTCCGAGAAGCGGGCGCGCGAGAAGGCGGCAGCCGTCCGCCGTGCCCGCAAGCTCGAGCGCAAGCGCGCCGAGCGCGACGGCGCACGCTAAAATCCAATAAAATCCAGCGGCCGGCCGTGGTGCGGCTGGCCCGATAAGAGGGGTCAGCCCATGTCGGTCACCGCGGTTCCGTTGCATCCCATCAAGAAGGGATCGGTCGGCCGGCTGTGGTTCGGCGTGGCGGTCGTGGCTGCCGCGTCGGCTCTGCTCACTTGGAATGGCCTGCGCCCGTTCGGCCATAGTGACATTGCCGACAAGGACGGCAAATTCCACCGGATCAGCTACCAGATCATCGATGCGGGCACGGGCGAGAAGCCCGGCCGGGACGATTTCGCGCAGGTCTCCTAC
>JAGIAZ010000011.1 GCA_017744605.1 Sphingobium sp.
GCTCGTGACCGCGAACAATCTGCTGCAGATGTTCTTCGGGTGGGAAGGCGTGGGCCTCGCATCCTATCTGCTCATCGGTTTCTGGTTCAAGAAACCGTCGGCATGCGCCGCCGCAATCAAGGCCTTCGTCGTCAACCGCGTCGGCGATCTCGGCTTCATGATGGGCATTTTCGGCGTCTACCTGGTCTTCGACACGATCAGCATCCCGGACATCCTCAATGCCGCGCCGGCCATGGCCGGCTCGACCATCGGGTTCCTGGGCTATCGCGTCGACACGATGACCGTGCTCTGCCTGCTGCTGTTCCTCGGCGCGATGGGCAAGTCGGCGCAGCTGGGCCTCCACACCTGGCTTCCGGACGCGATGGAAGGCCCGACCCCGGTCTCCGCGCTCATCCATGCCGCGACCATGGTCACGGCCGGCGTGTTCATGGTCTGCCGCCTGTCGCCTTTGTTCGAGACGAGCCACGTCGCCATGTCGGTGGTGACGATCGTGGGCGCCGCGACCTGCATCTTCGCCGCGACCATCGGCACGGTGCAGAACGACATCAAGCGCGTCATCGCCTATTCGACCTGCTCGCAGCTGGGCTACATGTTCTTCGCGGCCGGTGTCGGCGCTTATGGCGCCGCGATGTTCCACCTGCTGACGCACGCCTTTTTCAAGGCGCTGCTGTTCCTCGGCGCCGGCTCGGTCATCCATGCCATGCACCACGAGCAGGACATGCGTTACTATGGCGGCCTGCGGAAACAGATTCCGTGGACCTTCTGGACGATGCTGGCCGGCACCCTTGCCATCACCGGCGTCGGCATTCCCGGCACCGAGATCGGCTTTGCGGGCTTCTTCTCCAAGGACGCGATCCTCGAGAGCGCCTATGCGGCCGGCGGCCATGGCACCGGCGCCTTCTATGTCGGCGTGTTCGCTGCGCTGCTGACCAGCTTCTACTCCTGGCGCCTGATGTTCCTGACCTTCTGGACCAAGCCGCGCTGGGCGGGCAGCGAGCATATCCAGCACGCGGTTCACGGCGATCATCACGATCACCCCGATGAAGAGCATGCCGGCCATGATGACGATCATGCGCATGGTCACGGCCACAGCCATGCCATCGAGGGCACCGCGGGCTATCATCCCCATGAAAGCCCGTGGACGATGCGCGCGCCGCTCCTGCTGCTCAGCATCGGTGCCGTGTTCGGCGGTTTCGCCTTCTTCACCCAGTTCGTCAGCCCCGAGGGCGGTGCGCATTTCTGGGAAGCGAGCACGCTGTTCTTCAACGAGCATCTGATGCATGCGAGCCACCAGGTTCCGCTGGCCGTGAAGCTGGCGCCCGGCGGCGTGATGCTGCTCGGCCTGTTCATCGCCTGGATGAGCTATATCCGCCATCCGGACTGGCCGCGGCGTTTCGTCGGGCAGTTCGAGCTGCTCTACGACTTCCTGCTCCACAAATGGTATGTCGATGAGCTCTACGATCTCATCTTCGTCCGTCCTGCCTTCGCGCTCGGCCGTCTGTTCTGGAAGGGCGGCGACCAGGGCACGATCGACCGCTTCGGTCCCAACGGGCTGGCCTGGGTCGTCGTCATGGGCGGCAAGTTCACGCGCCGGCTCCAGTCGGGCTATCTCTATTCCTACGCGCTGGTGATGCTGATCGGTCTCGCAGCGGCTGCAACCTGGGCGATCATGCCACAATGAACCAGCTCGACTTCCCCATCCTTTCGCTCATGCTCGCGGTGCCGATGTTCGGCGCCATTGCATGCCTGTTCGTGTCCGCACAGCAGGCGCGCTGGATCGCGCTGGGTGCGACGCTCGTCGATCTTGTACTCGGCATCGTGATCTGGAAGGCGTTCGACCAGGCGCCCGGCGCGCCGGAATGGCAGTTCACCGAATATGCGCCGATCTTCGGCCGTTTCGCCTGGGCGATGGGCATTGACGGCATCGCGCTGATGCTGATCGCGCTGACGGTCTTCCTGATGCCGATCTGCATTCTCGCGAGCTGGGAAGCGATCGAGAAGCGCGTCGGCGAATATATGGCGGCCTTTCTGTTCATGGAGACGCTGATGATCGGCGTCTTCACGGCGCAGGACATCTTCCTCTTCTACATCTTCTTCGAAGCCGGCCTCATCCCGATGTACCTGATCATCGGCATCTGGGGCGGTGTCGACCGCATCTATGCGAGCTACAAGTTCTTCCTCTACACGCTGCTTGGCTCGGTGCTGATGCTGATCGCCATGCTGTGGATGGTTCAGGAAGCCGGCTCGACCAGCATTCCCGTGCTGATGGCCTACGACTTCCCGGTTGCGGCGCAATATTGGCTCTGGCTCGCCTTCTTCGCGAGCTTCGCGGTCAAGATGCCGATGTGGCCAGTGCACACCTGGCTGCCCGACGCGCACGTGCAGGCGCCGACGGCGGGCTCGGTCATTCTGGCCGGCGTGTTGCTGAAGATGGGTGGCTACGGCTTCATCCGCTTCTCGCTGCCGATGTTCCCGGAAGCCTCGGCGCATTTCGCGTGGCTGGTCTTCGGCCTGTCGATGGTCGCGGTGGTCTACACCAGCCTCGTCGCTCTCGTGCAGAACGACATGAAGAAGCTCATCGCTTATTCGTCGGTCGCGCACATGGCGATCGTCACGGTCGGCCTGTTCGCCTTCAACCAGCAGGGCCTCGAAGGCGCGATGATGGTCATGCTGGGCCACGGCCTCGTGTCGGGCGCCCTGTTCCTCTGCGTCGGCGTCATCTACGATCGACTGCACACCCGCGAGATCGACCGTTACGGCGGCCTTGCGATCAACATGCCGCGCTATGCGCTGCTGTTCATGCTCTTTACCATGGCTTCGGTGGGCCTGCCGGGCACGTCCAACTTCGTCGGCGAATTGCTCGCGCTGATGGGCGTCTACCAGGCGTCCAGCTGGGTGGCGCTGGTCAGCACCACCGGCATCATCCTGGGTGCCGCTTACATGCTCTATCTCTATCGCCGCGTCGTGTTCGGCGATCTCGTCAAGGACGACGTCCGCGCCATGCCCGATCTCAACAGCCGCGAACTTGTCATGCTGGTGCCGATCGGCCTCGCCGTGCTGTGGATGGGCGTCTATCCCGAAAGCTTCCTCGCGCCGATGCGCGCCAATGTCGCGAGCATCGTCGCGCGCACCGAGCGCGCCCGTCCGGAAGGCGACGCGCGCCTCGCCATGGGCAAGGCCAGCGACATTGCGGCGCATGCCGAGCATCGTGAGGCTGCCCGCGGCGAAGCCCAGCACGGGGAGGCGCACTGATGTACGATTCGCATATCCTCGCCGCCATCTTCCCCGAGATACTGCTCTCGGTCGCGGCGCTCATCCTCATGCTGATCGCTGCCTATGCCGGCGACAAGTCGATCCGCGTTGTGAACTGGATCGCCGTCTTTGCGCTGGTGCTGGCCGGCGCCCATGCCGGGTATCCGGACACGCACAGCAATGTCGAGATTTTCTCTGGTCTTTATCGAGCCGATGCCTTCGCGGCCTTCGCCAAGGTGCTCATCTTCGGTGCCGCCGCAGCCTGTCTCATCCTCACGCCGCGCTTCTTCGAGCGGGAAGGGGGCTGCCGCGCCGAATATCCGGTGCTGGTGCTGCTCGCCGCCATCGGCATGTCGATCATGGTCTCGGCCGTCGATTTCGTGACGCTCTATGTGGGGCTCGAGCTGAACAGCCTTGCCGCCTATGTGCTCGCGAGCTTCATGCGCCGTGACGTGCGCTCGGCTGAAGCGGGCTTGAAATATTTCGTTCTGGGCGGCCTTGCCAGCGGTATCCTGCTCTATGGCATGTCGCTGCTCTATGGGTTCTCCGGCACGACCAGCTTCGCCGGCGTCGCGGAAGCCATGTCCGCCGGTATGAGCAAGGGCCAGATCTTCGGCCTCGTCTTCATGCTCGCCGGTCTCGCGTTCAAGATCAGCGCCGTGCCGTTCCACATGTGGACGCCGGACGTCTATGAAGGCGCGCCGACGCCTGTCACGGCCTTCTTCGCCAGCGCCCCCAAGGTCGCGGCACTGGCGCTCACCACGCGCGTCGCCGTCGTCGCCATGGGCCCGAGCGGCCATAGCTGGCAGCAGATCGTGGTCTTCCTGGCGCTCGCCTCGATCGTGCTGGGCGCGGTCGCAGCGATCAACCAGAGCAATATGAAACGCCTGCTCGCTTATTCGTCGATCAACAATGTCGGCTTCGCGCTGATTGGCCTCGCGGCCGGCACGCCTGCCGGCGTCGCGGCGCTGATGAGCTATCTCGCCATCTATATCGTCATGACCGTCGGCAGCTTCGCCTGCATCCTGCAGATGAAGGATGAGGACGGTAACGCGGTCGAGAGCATTTCCAGCCTTTCCGGCCTGTCGCAGGTGCGGCCCGGTCTCGCCGCCGCGCTCGCCATTTTCATGTTCAGTCTCGCCGGCATCCCCCCGCTGTTCGGTTTCTGGGCCAAGTTCCTGGTGTTCGATGCCGCCGTCGGCGCGCATCTGACGCTGCTTGCGGCGCTCGGTATTGCGGCATCGGTGATCGGCGCCTTCTATTATCTGAAGATCATCAAGACGATGTACTTCGATGCGCCCTCCGGTGAGCTGGCGCGGGGCCGCAGTCCTGTCGACTTCAGCATCATCACCGCCTGTGCCGCGGTCATCCTGTTCGGCTATTTGCTGAACCCGCTGCTCGGTTCGGCCAGCGCGGCGGCGGCGGCATCGCTGTTCTGAGCCGCAGGCCTTCGACTGCTGCTGCGAAAGCAGGAATCCGGGGCGCGACGAGCACACAGCCATCTCGCCCCAGGCTCCTGCCTTTACAGGAGCACTTTGTAGGATGAGCTGCATCACGCTCATAGCTGAGACCGGTTCGACCAACGCCGATCTGGTCGAACTGGCCGGGCGGGGCTGGGATGAAGGACATTGGCTCCGGGCCGAACGGCAGACAGCCGGGCGCGGGCGCCTTGGGCGGGATTGGCAGGACGGCGCCGGCAATCTCCAGGCCTCGACATTGATCCGGCTGCGGACGAGCGATCCGCCTGTTTCAGGGCTGGGCTTGCTCATCGGCGTGGCGCTTCATGAGGCGCTGGCAAAGCTGGCACCGGACGCAGGCCTGATGCTCAAATGGCCGAACGACCTTGTGGTGGGGAGCGCCAAGCTTGCCGGCATCCTGCTGGAGCGGGTCGGCGATGCCGTGATCGTCGGCGTCGGCGTCAATATCGCCAGCGCGCCGCAGATCGAGGACAGGGAGACCATTGCTCTCTCGGACCTGCCGGGCGGGCAGGGTATCGATGCGGTCCTTGTGGCCGAGGCGCTCGCCGCCAGCTTCGACGACTGGCTCGCCCGCTGGCGCAGCGAAGGCTTTGCGTCGGTCCGCACCGCCTGGCTTGCCGCCGCTCACCCTTACGGCACGCGGCTCTCCGCGCAGATCGGCACAGATTCCCGCCTCAAGGGCCGTTTTGAGGGTGTCGCGGAGGATGGCGCGCTGCTACTGGGACTGGACGACGGATCGACGCAGATCGTCCACAGCGGCGATGTCGGTTTCCTCTGATCGCACGCGCCGCCACGCCATGAAGGACCAAGGGCATATGCTGCTCGCCATCGATGCCGGGAACACCAATGTCGTCTTCGCCCTGGTCGACCTGACCGACGGCGCGCGCGACATCCGCGCCCGTTGGCGCATCGCGACCGATCCGCGCCGCACGGGCGACGAATATGCCGTCTGGATCAACCAGCTGCTCAGCCTCGAAGGGCTCAGGATGAGCGACGTCGAGGCGGTCATCATCTCCACCGTGGTGCCGCGCGCACTCCACAATCTCGAGGTCCTTGCCCAGAAATATTTCAAGGTCGAGCCGCTCATCGCCGGGCGGCCGCCGGTCGAGTGGCACATCAACGTCGATGTGCCTATGCCGCAGACCCTGGGCACCGACCGAGCCGTCAACGCCATTGCCGCCCATGCCGCCTATGACGGCGACCTCATCGTGGTCGACTTCGGCACGGCGACGACGTTCGATCATATCGACTATTCGGGCGCCTATAAGGGCGGGATCATCGCGCCGGGCCTCAACCTCAGCCTCGATGCGTTGGTCAACAATGCCGCGAAGCTCCCCCGCATCGCCATTTCCGTGCCCGAGGACGGCAGCGTCATCGGGCGGACCACCGAGAGCCAGATGCTCATCGGCGTGTTCTGGGGCTATGTTGCGATGATCGAGGGTCTCGTCGCCCGAATGCGCCAGGAGATCGGGCGTCCCGCCAAGGTGATCTCGACCGGCGGCCTCGCCATCCTCTTCAACGAGAAGACCGACCTGTTCGACGCGATTGTGCCGGACCTCACGATCGATGGCCTCGCCATCCTCTACCAGCGGAGCCTCAAAGCCTGATGATACCCGGCGACGAACTGCTTTTCCTGGCCCTGGGCGGGTCAGGCGAGATCGGCATGAATCTCAATCTCTATGGCTGCCGCGGCAAATGGGTGATGCTGGATCTGGGGGTGCTGTTCGGCGACGAGAATTGCCCGGGCGTGGACGTGGTGATGCCGGATGTCAGCTTCATCGAGGAGCATCGCGACGACCTGCTCGGCATCGTGCTGACCCATGGTCACGAGGACCATATCGGCGCCGTGCCTTATCTGGCGCTCGATCTCGGCGTGCCGCTTTATGCGACGCCGTTCACCGCGGGCCTCATCCGCGAGAAGCTGAACGAAGAAGGGCTCGCCGAAAAGATCGAGTTGAATGTGATCGAGGAGGAGGTGCCGTTCAGCCTCGGCGAATTCACCTTCCGCTACATCCCGCTCGCCCATTCGATCCCCGAGGGCAATGCGCTGCTCATGGAGACGCCGTTCGGCCGTATTTTCCATACCGGCGACTGGAAGCTGGACGACGATCCCTTGCTGGGCGTTCCCGCGACTGCCGACGAACTCACGGCGATCGGCGATGCCGGTGTGCTCGCTTTGGTCTGCGACAGCACCAACGTCTTCAACGAAAACCCGAGCGGATCGGAAGGATCGGTCAAGGCGGGTCTGCTGGAGGCGGTCAAGGGCGCGCATGGCCGCGTGCTGGTCACCACCTTCGCGTCCAATGCCGCGCGGTTGCAAACCCTGGGGGAGGTCGCGCACGCCACGGGCCGCAAGCTCTGCCTCGCTGGGCGATCGCTCGACCGCATCGTCAAGATCGCGAAGGGCTGCGGCTATCTCGCCGACCTGCCGCCGCTGATCGACATGAACGACGTCATGGATATGCCCGCGCGTGACGTGATGATCATCGCGACAGGGGGGCAGGGTGAGCCGCGCGCCGCCCTCGCGCGCATCGCGTTCGACGCGCACCCCATCCAGATTGGCGCGGGCGATGTCGTCATCTTCTCCTCCCGCCAGATACCCGGCAACGAGCAGGCCATCGGCCGCATCCAGAATGCGCTCGCGGCCAAGAATGTCCGCATGATCACCGAGCGGCAGAGCCATGTGCATGTGTCCGGTCATCCCGGCCGCCCCGAGCTCAAGGCCATGTATGGCTGGATCCGGCCGGACATCCTCGTGCCCGTCCATGGCGAGTTGCGCCACATGGCCGAGCAGGCGCGCTTCGGCCATGCGAACGGCATCAAGCGCACCATTGTCCAGGTGAACGGCGACGTCATCCGCCTTGCACCGGACGGGCCCGAAAAGATCGCCGAAGTGCACGCCGGGCGCCTTGCCCTCGATGGCGATGTCATCCTGCCGGCCGACGGCCTCACGATGAACGACCGCCGCAAGCTCATGCAGCATGGTCATATCAGCGTCGGTTTCGCGCTCTCGGCCAAGCTGCAGATGACAGGCTGCGCCGATATCCGCATGAAAGGCGTTCCGGTCGAGGAGGATCTCGAGAGCTTCATGGAGGATGCGCATGAGGCCTTGTTCAATGCGCTCAAGACCGCGAGCCGCAAGGCGGACATCGAGGCGATCCGCGAGTCTGCGCGCTTGGCCGTGCGGCGGGTCGCGACGAGCTGGACGGGCAAGAAGCCAATCGTCGACGTGACGATCGTGCAGCTATAAGAGGCACGGTCATGAGACCGCAGACGATCGCCGCCATCTATTTCCTGTTCTGGTTTCTGAGCCTGTTCCTCGTCCTGCCGTTCGAGGCGCGCATCAAACGCGATGTCGAGGTCGAGACGGTGCTGGGTCAGGCGGAAGGCGCGCCGCCGCATTTCAGCTTCTGGCGTGTCGTGCTGCGCACCTCGGTCGTCGCCGCGGGCCTGTTCCTGATCTTCTGGCTCAACTACAGCTATGAATGGGTCACCATCCATAGCTTCGACCGGTTCTTCGATCCGCCGCAAACGCGCTGAATTGAGGGATTAATTCCCCTTGAGGCGATCGCTTGCCTGGGCGAGCGCGACGTAGAGCTTGCCGAGATCGGACGAGAGCATCGTCACCGCGAGAGCGCTGCCGTCCTTCGCTTCGAGCACGCTCTTCAGCAATGTCTCGAAATCGTGGACATAGCGGTTTACATGCTCGGCGAAGTCGCGGTCTTCCTTGAAGATGCGCCGCACCGCCCGTGTGTCCGTGAAGTTCAGCAGCTTGACCGCGCGCCGCGCGAAGAGGCCCTGGTCGCCCTTGAGATAGGCGGTCCATTCGGCCTGGCTGATATCGTGGCCCAGCCATTTCGACACGTCGATGGCGCGGCTGTTGAGCATCTCGATCAGCTCACTCGAGCGCTTGGTCAGCAGTTCGCGGTCCTGCGTTTCGGACGTCTTGGCCGAATTGGCCAGGCGGCGCTCCAACTGGTCGCTGGTCGCGTGCAGTGCCTTGAGCTGTGTGTCGAGCGCTGCAGCGGCTTCGTTGGCCGCCTTGACGGCCTGGTTTGCAGCGTCGGTCAGGCGTTCGAGCTGCTTGTCGACAGTCTCGGAGACGGCATTCTGCACCGCCGCGCTGCTCGCGTCGCTCAGCTTCGCGGCGGCCTGGGGGATGGCCTCCATGATCGCGCTGCTGGCCTTGCTGGCAGCCGCGTCCGCAGTCTCGCGCACCCGCGTCAGCGCTTCGAGCATTTCCGGCCCGGCTTTGGCTGCCAGCGCCGATGCGCTGTCGCTGACCTTGGCGATGGCATCGGCGAGCGCGTCCACCTGAATCCGTTGCTCGCCCAGCGCAGTCTGCGAGCGGGCTAGGGCGCCATCGAGCGTGGCGGCATGTTCTGCCGACAGCTTCGAGCTTTCCTCCAGGCGTCCCGCGACCGATTTTGCGACCGTGTCGATGCCCTCGATATCCGGTGTCGTCTCGGCAATCCGGGCGCGCAGAGCGGTGATACGGTCCTCGGCGCGCGCGATTGCGCCCGGCACGCTCTCATCCAGTTCGCGCACGCCCGAATCGAGGGCCAGCAACAGGCCTTCGGCGCGCTTGATCAGCTGCTCGGAGCTTCGATCGCCGGCGGCCAGGGCGTCGGTCAGGCGCCGTGCCTCGACAGAGAGTTCCATCATCGCCGTGCCGAGCCGTTCGGTGCGGCCCAGCGCGGAGCTTTCGAGCGTATCGAATTGAGCGGCGAGCGCCTGCGCGCCCGCGGCGGCATGTTCCAGCCATGCGCCGCCCTTATCGGACTGCTGCGCGATCCGGCCGTCGAGCGTGGCCTCGATCTCCTTGCAATGCCCCAGGAAGCGGTCGAGCGAATGCTGTGCGCTCGTCTCCATGCTGTCGCGGCTGCGCTCGACCAGTCGAGTCAGCGATTCGTGATGGCTTTCGATACGCTGCTCGGCGGCTTCGAGCACGGTGTTCACCCGGTCGAGCGTGAAATCGATCCGCGCGGAGCTCAACTCGGAGAGGCCCGCCAATTCCTCGCCGGCCGCGCGGGCGCCCTGGCGCATCTTGGCGAGCTTGTCGTTGATGCTGTCGCCCGCAGCGATCAATGCGTCGCGCGTCTCGCCGGCAGCCGCGGAAGCATCCTTGAGGCCGGTTTCGAGATAGGTGCTGCGCTCGCACAGCTCGACGCCGAGCCGGGCCAATGTTTCGGCCAACTCCGAGAGACGCTTCTCGACCCGGGGCGTCGTTTCATCGAATGCGTCCATGCGTTCGGTCAGGGCCGTCAGCGCCTCGATGGACGCCGCCGTCGTGCGGGCGAGGCTGTCGCCACGCTCGTCGATGGTCGTAACGGCGCTGAGCAGGGCGCCGGCCGAGCGGTCGGCGGCGGCGGTGTAGGCCTTGGTCTGGCTCAGCATCTGCGCATGCGCATCGGCAATGCGGGCCGCTGCCTGTGCCGCCTGGCTCGCAGCCTCGCGCGCTTCCTCATTGTCGAGCTTGCGGTCCGTTTCGTCGTTGTCCCAATGGCCCGCGAGCATCATCACGAAGATGGCGAGGCCCACGACCAGCACCAAAGGCGCCGACACGCGAATGACGATATCGAGAAATGGCGCGATCAGGACGCCGATCGTGGGATCGAGGAAGCTCCACGCCACGATACCGAGCCAGGCGACGGCGGCAATCGCGAAAATACCTCGAATCAACCATTTGGCCCAGCGGCGGGGGCGCTTCACGTCGTGCGCCTCGGCGTCATGTTCGAGGTCGGGCAGGGACCGGCCAGTCTGGGCGTCATCGTCGAATTCTGCCTCGCGATCACGCAGCCTGGATATCCATGACTGGCTCATTCTGGCACGCTTCCTTTAGTTTACCCGCCTCGCGGCGTCGCAAAGTAACCTTTCCGGTTCAAATTTGAAATGCTTAAAGTCGTAACCATATTCGTAAGGACCCGTTTTTTACACGTCATTTACGATGCGGGCGGTAGACGGGCTTTCATGGTCTACGATCCCGGCAATTTACAGACGGCATTGTCCGCGGCGGTTGGCTCCGATCTGGCGTTGATTGCGGATCTGCGCCGCGCCTTCATCGAGAGCGCCGAACGGCAGGTCGACCTGCTGTCGCGCGCACGATGCGATGCCAACTGGATCATGGCCGGGCTTCGCCTCAAGGGGCTGTGCGCAAGCTTCGGCGTGACCGACGTGATGGCGCTTGCCGACCAGGCGCTCGAGGGCGCGCCGGGCGATCCCGTCGTGCTTCGCGAGCTTAATGCCGCGCTGACCGCCATTTCGCAGGAAAACGAATAATCCCGACCGATTGACGCGCAATTGGCCGGGCAGGCGCGATCGCGCTTGCCAAGCGCTCCTGCGCCCGCCAATTTCATGGCATGCCCAAGGTTAGCCTGTAATTGCCGTCCATGCGGCTCGTTGCCCTGCTCAGCGCGCGCGCCCCTGCGGCCGGTCCGGCTGCGAGTGCCTTCGCGCCCGATGAACTTCATATCGGCGTGCACCTGCCCGTCGAGCACCAGGCGCGCCAGGCTATTCTGGCCGGGGCGCAACTGCTCTTGCTGCGCACCGAATTTCCGAGCCCCGAACTGGCGCGCGCGGCCGACCGGCTTGCCCGGGAGAGCGGCATTTCCGTCCTCATCGTCGGTGACGGGCCCGAACTGGCCCGGCGGATCGAGAAGGACGACCGGATCATGATGCTGGGCGGTCAGATGATCCTGCCCCAGCCGGCGATGGACGAATTGGCGGTCGCCGAGGTGCCGGCGCTGCTGGTCACGCCCACCGAACCCGCTACCGCCCATTTTGAACGGATCGATGGCAATCATGTCTGGGCAGGCGGGCTGCTCATCTCCGGCGATACTGTCCTGTCGACGGTCGACATGCTCGGCGAATGGGATCTCGAACTCACGCTGCTGCGCCGCGCGGTCCAGCAGAATGCGCGCCGGATCGAGCTGCCATCGGTCATGGCCGAGTCCGCGCGCCTGGTGCGGATCGACGAGCGGGCCGACGCGGAGCGTGCGCTTGCCGCGCTGACCGAAGGCGCCGGTGCCGACGAGAAGGAGGGCGATGCGCTGTCCGCTGCCCTAGCGCCCGTCAGACGTCGGCTCGTCGCCAGCCTTGCGGGGCTTCAGGTCAATCCCAGCCGGCTGAGTTGGGCCGGCGGCATGCTCGCGATATTCGGCATTGCGGCTGCCAGTGCCGATTGGCCTCGCATCGCACTCGTGATCGCGCTCGCTGCCGAAGTGGCGCTCGGACTGCATGACGGCTGCGCGCGCATCATGCTCCGGCGGGGCGCGCCGCCCTGGCTGCAGGTGTTGGTCAAGGGTGCGAGCCTGGCCGTGCTTGGCGTCATTGGCGGGCGCCTCGCGCAGGGGGAGTTGCTGGCGTTGCTCGGCGCGTTGCTGCCACTGGCGCTGGTCGCGATCCAGGCTTTCGCCGATGCCCGCAATCGCCCCGTTTCGTCGGATCGATCGGCGCGCTGGACGCGGCTTGGCACGGCCACCACGCTCGCCATCGCCCTGGCTGGCGCGATGATCGGATGGACGGCAGATGCCTTCGCCCTGATCGGCTTGTGCGCTTTTGGGACAGTGGCTGCCCGGCTGCTTGCTCCGCCCCCAAAGAGGATTTAGGCGATCTTAAATGTGAGTGGCTAGTGGGAGGCCATGATAAACGGCACGGAATCTGGGGCGAGCCGCGCCACCGGGACAGGTGGCAATGCCCAGGCTCGCCTCGCGCGACGCCTGGCCGATGAACTTCGCCATAGTGCCGACCTGGCTCTGTTTGCCGACGCCGCCCCGGCGCGTTGGACGGATGCCTTGCTTGCCGAGACGCGCTTTCACCTCGCCGGCACCATGAATGCCGTGGAAATGGCGATCCGCCTGGAGGTTTCCGAGGGCGATATCGAAGTTCGGCTTTCTCGCCTGCCGCAGCCCTGGTGCGGACCCGCGCTGGAGCGCCATGTCGATCTGCTGACACCGGAATTGCTGGCCCATTATCGCCTGCGCGGCGCTCTTTCCGCGGTGCTGCGCGAGCGTGCCGACTCGTCGTCCGGCCAGCGCGATGGCCTGATCGCGGCGGGCGGCGAGGGGGCCTTCTCGCAGGCATTGGCGGCGCTTGTGCTGGCCGAACAGCGCTGGACGGGCCCCATGCTGTTCGACGCGCCGCTCCGTCCTGACCTGCCTGCCGAAATTTTCTGCGACCTCGCCTGGACTGTCGCGGCCCTGCTGCTCACCGGCCTCGCGCGCAATCAGGCGCCGGGCGACCGTGACGCCACGCCCGCCATCGTGCAGGCGGTCGAACGGATCATCGCCCGCCATGATGAAGGCGGCGGGCCTTTCGCGCTTGCCCAGCGCTGCGCGCGCGCCTTGTCCGCGCCCGAGCGGCAGCGCATCGCCCCGCTCGCCCTGGCCGAGCGCCGCCTGCTTCTGTTCTGCGCGCTGGTCGAAGGCGAGATCGCATTGCCGATCGAAGCCGCTCTCAGCGCTCTCGTCGACGGTGGCGACATGGCCCGCCACGCAGTTCTGCGGCTGATGGCGCAGGATGAAATGGCAGCGCTGCAGCTTTTCGAGATGCTTGCGCCCTTGACCGGCGGCCCGGCGGGGCAGGATGCTGCGCTCATGCAGTTCGTCGAGCAATATCGCGCGACCACGCACGATGACGCGGAGGCCTGGCTCGGCCGCATGCGCACACCCTCGGCGCTCGCCGCCAAGCTCTTACTCATCGATTCCGCGGCATGACGAGCGCCGGCGCCACGCCCGTCACGGCCTCACTGGATCGCGATGGCTGTATCCTGCGTGCCGACGATCGGCTCACGGTCCTGCAGATCGAGGCGGGCGGCCAGCCCAATGGGCCTTTCGCCTTGCCGTCGCTGGCCGGTGTCGTCCGGCTCGCGCTGCGGCTCGGCATGCCGTTGTCGCGCCCCGTCGATCTGGCCCGCGACGAGGCCGATATCAGCGTCTGGGCACAGCTTCGCCCGGAAAATGACGGCGTTCACCTGACCCTGATCGATTGGCAGGAGCGCCGCCCGCGCCAGCCCATGTCGCATGCCGCGGCGCTCGAGGCCATGGCGGACGATTCCGCTAGCCGGGGTTGGGACTGGCAGGTCGACGATCAGATGCGCTTCTCGCATCTCGATCTGAGCGCGACCCGCATCGGTCATGCCGTTCCGGAGGATGGCGACACCTTCACCGCTTTCTTTGCGCTTGCCGACAGCGGAGGCGCGGAGGGCGGTCAGCGGGCCATGCCGATGATCGAAGCGCTGGTCCGTCACATGAATTTCGAGGGGCAGCACGCCTATCTGCGCAGCGATCCGGATCTGCGCTACATTCTCTCCGGGACCGCCCTGTTCGATCACACCGGCACATTCTCCGGCTATCGAGGCCATGCCGTGCGCGAGGACAAGGCGGCCATATTCCCGCCCGAAGCGGCACCCGAAGACCTCGTTGCCGCGCAGGCCGCATCCCCTGCGCCCGAGCGGGCCCAGTCGGAGTTTATCGGCCCCGCGCTCAGCCGCCGCCTCGACACCGCGCTGCGCCAGCCGATCAGCCGCATCATCGCCAATGCGGGGACGATCGGCGAGCGGATCGGCGGGCCGCTGCGGCAGGATTATGCCAATTATGCCAGCGACATCGCTGCCGCCGGCCGTCACCTCCTGGCGCTGGTCGACGACCTTGCCGATCTCCAGGCTGTGGAGGGCCCGGGCTTCCTCACCACCAGCGAGGAAGTGGACCTCTCTGAGATCGCGCGTCGTGCGGGCGGCCTGCTCAACATTCGCGCCGAGGCCCGGCGTATCACGATCCAGGCGCCGGCCGCCGATGAGCAGGTGCTGGCTCGGGCAGAATATCGCCGCGTGCTGCAGATTCTGGTGAATCTGGTCGGCAATGCGGTGCGGCATTCGCCGGAAGAGAGCACGATCTGGATCCGTCTGGACGAGGTCGACGGGCGTGCCCGCGTCGTCGTGGCCGATCAGGGCAATGGGGTCGATCCGGCCGACCATGAGCGCATCTTCGAGCGCTTCGAACGGCTCGGCAATACCGATGGTTCGGGCAGTGGCCTCGGGCTCTATATCTCGCGCAAGCTCGCCCGCATCATGGGCGGCGACGTCACGGTCGAAAGCGCACTCGGTCGCGGCGCCCGGTTCGTGCTGGACCTGCCGGCCTGGAATAAGAGCCGCAGCGGCTCGCAGGTCGGCTGAAGAGCGCCCTTCTTCTCGCATGAGAAAAATCTGAAACTTCATAGCCGTGAAGGCATGGCGAGCTCGTGCTGCGCGCCAAGGCGGCCGTCGAACGGCCGACGAGCGGCTACGCGCCCTCGATGGTTTCAACGACGGTGCCGCGACGTTGGGGAGATTGCGGGGTGTCCCATCGCCTCGGCGATTGCCGATCAGGCGGCCTGTGCGGCCTTCATGGCGTAATAGAGCTCGCCCTTCGCCGCCATGTCCCTGAGCTGCCGGGGCGGCTCGAACCGCTCACCATGCGCAGCCGTCAGCCGGTCCAGAGTCTCCACCACCCTGGCCGGGCCGATCGTGTCGATCGCGCTGAACGGTCCACCGGTATAAGGCGCAAAGCCCCAGCCGAAGATGGCGCCGAGGTCGCCGTCCTGCGGCGTCACGAGCACGCCTTCGGCAAAGCAGCGCGCGCATTCGACCAACTGCCGATAAAGCAGCCGCTCGCGCACGTCGGCGGGCGAGGGCTGGACGCCGGCAAGCGGATATTCTCTGGTAAGGCCCGGCCACAGCGCCTTCCTGCCGCCTTCGGGATAATCGTAATAGCCCCTGCCGTTCTTGCGCCCGAGCCGTCCGATCTCGACCATATGTGCAGCGACATCGTCCGCTGCCGTGCCGCGATAGGCATCACCCAGCGCCTTTCTGGTCGCCTTGGTGATCTTGTCGCCCAGTTCGATCGAGACCTCGTCGGACACCGCGAGCGGCCCGACCGGCATGCCGAGCTGCTTGCCGACATTCTCGATCAGCGCGGGGTTGATGCCCTGCGCGAGCATCAGCGTGCCCTCCTGGACATAGGTGGCAAAGCAGCGCGAGGTGTAGAAACCGCGGCTGTCATTGACGACGATCGGCGTCTTCTTGATCTGCGCCACGAAATCGAGCGCCTTGCCCAGCGCCGTTGGGCCGGTCTGCTTGCCCATGATGATCTCGACCAGCATCATCTTCTCGACCGGCGAGAAGAAGTGGATGCCGATGAAATTCTCCGGCTTCGACCAGTTCTGGGCGAGGCCGGTAATGGGCAGTGTCGAGGTGTTGGAGCCGAACATGGTGTCCGCGCCCAGCACCGCCTCGACCCGCTTGGTGATCTCGCCCTTGATGGCCGGATCCTCGAATACGGCCTCGATCACGAAATCGCAGCCCTTGAGGTCTTCGGCCTTGTCGGTCGGCGTGATGCGGGCGAGAGCCTCGGCCATCTTCTCGGGCGTCATGCCCTTGCCGATGCGCTTCGCCATGCTGTCCTGGCAGTGCGCCTTGCCCTTTTCGGCCGATGCCATGTCGCGGTCGAGCAGCATCACCTCGATACCCGCCTGCGCCGCGACATTGGCGATGCCCGCGCCCATCATGCCTGCGCCCAGCATGGCAAGCTTCTTCGTCGGCGCCTTCTCGACGCCTGCCGGGCGACGCGCGCCTCGCTCTGCGGCATTCTTCGAGACGAAGAGCGTGCGGACCATGTTGCCCGCCTGCGGGTCGGCGACCACCTTGGCGAAATATTTGCTCTCCACGCGGATCGCACGGTCCATCGGCAGCTGGATGCCTTCATAGACGGCCGAAAGCAGCGCATGCGGGCCATGAAGGTTCCGCTGCGTCTCCTTGGCGGTCATGACGTTCGCGGCCGCCATGACCTGGATGAAGCCGGGATTGAACTGGCCGGAGCCGCCGGGAACCTTGAAGCCCTTCACGTCCCAGGGCTGGATATTGCTGCCCGGGTTCGCCTTCACCCATGCTTTCGCCGCCTCGACCGTCTTGCCGGGCTCCGCCAGCTCGTCGACGACCTTCATGGCCAGCGCTTCGGGCGGGCGGAAATTCTTGCCCTGGAGCATGTACATCAGCGCCATCTGGACGCCGATGAGGCGCGGCAGGCGCTGCGTGCCGCCGCCGCCGGGGAAAAGGCCGACCAGCACTTCGGGCAGGCCGATCGTCACCTTGGGATTGCTGGACAGCACGCGATGATGGCAGGCGAGGATCAACTCCATGCCGCCGCCGAGCGCCAAGCCCTCGACCGCCGCCGCAACCGGCTTGCCGCAGGTCTCGAGTTTGCGGAACAGGCCGTTGAGAACGAACGCCTTGTCGAAGATCGCGGCCATGCCCGGTCCGTTACCTCCGCTGCCGCCGCCGCTCGGCATCAGCATGGCGCTCATCTGCTTCAGGTCCATGCCGGCCATGAAGCCGCTATCCTTGCCCGAACAGATCACCGCGCCCTTGATCGCCGCGTCCGACGAGATGCGGTCGATCGCCTCGTTCAGATCGGCGATCAACTCCGGGCCGATGACGTTCATCGACTGTCCCGGTACATCGATGGTGAGGAGGGCGATGCCGTCGGCGTCGATATCCACGGTTAGCGTATTCATTCCTGCCTCCCTTTCTCCGTTCGTGCCGAGCTTGTCGAAGCACGTTCTCTTATTCTTGAGAAAGGAAGAGAATGTCCTTCGACATTCGAGCGAGCCACGCGTCTCGCTCGAACAGGACGAACGGGATTTGTTTTGGACATGGCTTCCTCAAATCCGCTCGATGATGATGCCGGTGCCCATGCCGGCGCCGACGCAGAGATTGATCAGCGCCGTGCCCTTGCCGGTGCGCTCCAGCTCGTCGATCGCCGTGCCGAGGATCATCGCGCCGGTCGCTCCCAGCGGATGGCCCATGGCGATCGCGCCGCCATTCACGTTGATCTGGCTGTGATCGAGGTCCATCGCCTGCATGTAGCGCAGCACGACGCTCGCAAAGGCCTCGTTGAGTTCCCACAGGTCGATGTCGCTCTTGCTCATGCCGGCGCGCTTGAGCGCCTTGGTTGCCACGCCTTCCGGGCCGGTCAGCATGATCAGCGGCTCGGAGCCGATGGACGCCATCGATTTCATCCTCGCGCGGGGCTTCAGTCCATATTTCTCGCCCATCGCCTTGCTGGCGACGAGCACCGCGGCCGACCCGTCGACGATGCCGGAGCTGTTGCCGGCATGATGGACGTGATTGACTCGCTCCAGTTCGGGATATTTGAGCAAAGCCAGCGCATCGAAGCCCGGCATGTTCTCGCCGAGTTCGGCAAAGCTGGCCTTCAACGCGCCGAGGCTCTGCATGTCGGTGTCGGGGCGCATATGCTCGTCATGGGTGAGGGCGATCTCGCCGATCACGTCCTTGATCGGCACGATGGACCTCTTGAAGCGGTCTTCGTCCCAGGCCTGTTTGGCGCGCTTCTGGCTCTCGACGGCATAGGCGTCGACATCCTCGCGGCTGAATCCGAACTTGGTCGCGATCACGTCCGCGCCGATCCCCTGCGGCGCGAAATAGGTGGCATAGGCGACGGCCGGATCGCTTGCCCAGGCGCCGCCATCGGCGCCCATCGGCACGCGGCTCATGCTTTCCACGCCCCCCGCGACGACCATGTCGGCCTCGCC
Organism: Sphingobium sp.; assembly: GCA_017744605.1. GTDB lineage: Bacteria > Pseudomonadota > Alphaproteobacteria > Sphingomonadales > Sphingomonadaceae > Sphingobium. The sequence continues at coordinate 18,315 of JAGIAZ010000011.1, forward strand.
CGCCATGACCTTGGCGACCGCCATGTTCACCGCCTCGAGGCCCGAGGCGCAGAAGCGATTGATCTGCACGCCCGCCGTCGTCTCCGCATAGCCCGCCGTCAGCACGGCAAGACGGGCGATGTCGGTGCCCTGTTCGCCGACCGGCGCGACGCAGCCCAGGATCACATCGTCCACATCCACGGTGTCCAGTCCATTGCGATCACGGATCGCCTCCAGCATCTGCGTTGCGAGCTGGACCGGCGTGATCTCATGCAGCGAGCCGTCCGGCTTGCCGCGCCCTCTGGGGCTGCGCACCGCATCGTAGATATAGGCTTCCATCACATGCTCTCCGGCCGGGTCGCACTTGGAGGACAGGCGCCGGCTTATGTCCCATTATCGGCTTCGTCGGGGCGAGGGGCAAGCGCAAGTTGACGTGGACGGCAAGCCCATACATCGTCATGCCGAACTCGTTTCAGCATCCATTTCCCAATCTGGCCCCCATAATGGATCCTGAAACAAGTTTGGGATGTCGCATCCGAGCGAAGACGGGGCATTTTCGCCAGATGATGGCGTTGCTAGGCCATTGCCAAGCGACGCTTGGTTGCGTGCGGCGCGGACAGGCCCTATCTCGCCCTTTCAAGGGCGTGCGGACGGCAGGCCCGCAGACTTTAGGGCGGAGACACATGTCCACACTCGATGAGCCCGATCACGCGATCGTCGCGCGACCGGCCAAGATCCAGGTGCCGGTCGAGGTCGAGGACGCGATCCGCACGCTCATCCGCTGGACCGGCGACGATCCGAACCGCGAGGGCCTGTTGGATACGCCGACGCGCGTGGCGCGGGCGTGGAAGGAATATTGCGAGGGCTATGCCGACGATCCTGCCTATCATCTCTCGCGAATTTTCCACGAAGTCGGCGGTTATGATGGCATCGTGCTGCTGAAGGACATTCCGTTCCAGTCGCATTGCGAGCATCATATGGCGCCGATCATCGGCAAGGCGCATATCGCCTATCTGCCGGGCGCTTATGTGGTTGGCATCTCCAAGCTCGCCCGCGTGCTGGAGGCCTTTGCCCGCCGCCTGCAGGTCCAGGAGCGTCTGACGGCGCAGGTCGCCGAATGTATCTGGGAAAATCTGAAGCCCCAGGGCGTCGCCGTCGTCATCAAGGCTACCCATGGCTGCATGACCGGCCGCGGCGTGCGCACGCATGGCACCGAAATGTTGACGAGCAGCATGATGGGCGCCTTCAAGCGCGATGTGAAGAGCCGCGAGGAAGTCCTTCGTTTGATGGGTGTTTAAGCTCATGGGGCAGGGGGGCATTGCACCGCTCGCACTGGTGACCGGCGGCCATCGCCGCCTCGGTGCCCGCATCGCCATGCATCTCGCCAGTGCCGGTTACGCCTTGGCGATCCACGGTCGGCATGACGCGATTCCGCATCGCTTCCTCAGTGAGCGCCTCACCGAGACGGGCGTCGACTGGCATGGCTTCGTCGCCGACTTCCTGGAGCCGGGCACGGCCGAGCGACTGCTGCCGGAGGTGATCGCCCATTTCGGCCGCGCGCCGGACCTGCTGGTGAACAGCGCGTCCTTGTTTGGCGAAAGCAACCTCGCGACTGTCACCGAGGCCGATCTCGCGGCTTATTATCGCGTGAATAGCTCCGCGCCCGTGCTGCTGACCCAGGCCTTTGCAGCTGCGGAACGCCCGGCGGGCAGCAATGCGTCGGTGGTGAACATCCTCGATCAGCGCCTCGCCCAGCCGCATGGCGACCAGCTCGCCTATACGCTCGGCAAGGCGGGCCTCGCGGAGTTCACCCGCATCGCCGCGCGCACGCTGGCGCCGAGTATCCGCGTCAACGCCGTCTCACCGGGCCTGACGCTGGCGACCTACGATTATACGCCCGAACAACTCGACCGCCTCGCCGCCATCGCGCCTTTGGGTGCACTCCCGACGCCTGAGGATGTGAGCGAAGCCGTCCTCTATCTCGCCTACGCCAAGGCGGTGACCGGCCAGACGATCATCGTCGACGGCGGCGCCTATATGAAGAGCTATGAGCGGGACTTCGTGCACATGGCGGGGGAGTGAACCGCTATTTCCTGGTCCCTTCAGGGGCGAGGAGAACCGGACAAAGAAAAACCCCGCGAAACCGAAGTCTCGCGGGGTTTTCTCGAACCTGAATCCGATGATTCGGGGCTTACGCCTCTTCGGCGTTCTCGACCGGAGCGGCTTCCGCCAACTCGCCGGCGATCTCACCCGGCTCGGCATTGGGGTCATAGTCCTCGGTGAAGCCCGTCTCGTCCTTCTCGAACATGTCGGTCATCACGTTGACGCCGGCCTTCTGCAGGTCGGCTTCTTCCGGCGAGCGAGCGACGTTGACCTGGATGTTGACCGCAACCTCGGGGTGCAGCGCCACCTTCACGTCGAACAGGCCGAGCGTCTTGATCGGGCGCTCGAGCACGATCATCGCCTTGCTGACGATCTTGTGACCGGCCTCATGCAGGGCCTCGACGATGTCGCGGACCGAGACCGAGCCGTAGAGCTGGCCGCTGTTCGACGACTGGCGGATGAGGACGACCTGCACACCGTCGACCGACTTGGAGGCGGTTTCGGCGTCACCACGGCGAGCGGCGTTGTCGGCTTCGATCTTGGCGCGATTGGCTTCGAACACGGCGCGGTTGGCGTTGTTCGAACGGAGCGCCTTCTTGTTGGGCAGGAGGTAGTTGCGCGCGTAGCCGTCCTTGACGGTCACGACGTCACCAATGCCGCCCAGCTTCTCGATACGCTCGAGCAGAATGATTTCCATGGGAGGCGCTCCTTACTTCACGATGTAGGGCAGCAGGCCCAGATGACGGGCGCGCTTGATGGCCTGGCCGAGTTCGCGCTGCTTCTTGGCGGAAACGGCGGTGATGCGCGAAGGGACGATCTTGCCGCGCTCGGAAACGAAGCCCTGAAGCAGACGGACGTCCTTATAATCGATCTTCGGCGCATCCTTGGCAGCGAAAGGGCAGCTCTTGCGGCGGCGGAAAAATGGGCGTGCCATGTGTCAGGTCTCCTTATTCGCCGAAAGCTTCGTCGCGTTCGCGGCGCGGGCCACGATCTTCGCGATCGCCACGGGGGCCGCGCGGACCGCGGTCGCCGCGTTCACCACGGTCGCTCTTGCGCATGATCACGGACGGGCCGCCTTCCAGCTCATCGACGCGAACGGTCATATAGCGGATGACGTCTTCGTTGATCGCGGTCTGGCGCTCCAGCTCGGCAACGGTGCCGGCGGGCGCGTCGATGTTGAGGAGCACGTAGTGCGCCTTGCGGTTCTTCGCGATCTTGTATGCGAGGTTGCGGAGACCCCAGTTCTCGACCTTGGTCACCTTGCCCTGCTGGGACTCAACGATCTTGGTGGCGGTTTCCGCCAGCACGTCGACCTGGGCCTGAGCCAGATCCTGACGCGCAAGAAAGACATGCTCGTAAAGCGGCATGGTTCTGCGTTCCTGTCTTTGGCCGATTGCTGATGGGCGCCCCATGCGCACCACCCCTCCGGCTATCGTCTCAATTAAAATCGCGCGGCAAAGCGTGCTCCGCCCCGCGAAGGGCGCGCCTATGACCGAAACTGCCGGGAAATGCAAGGGGAGTACGGTGGGCGCGCGGAAAACTTGCCTGCTTGCCCAAGGCGGACTAGTTCGCGGGCCTTTCAGGAACAAGGGACATGTCACCATGCGCGCTTTCATCTTTCCGGGTCAGGGCAGCCATTCGGTTGGCATGGGGTCCGCGCTTGCGGCCGCATCGCCTGTTGCACGCGAGGTTTTCGGCGAGGTCGATGAGGCGCTCGGGCAGAATCTCTTCCGCCTGATGAGCGAGGGCCCCGAGTCCGACCTCATGCTCACCGAAAATGCCCAGCCCGCGATCATGGCCCATGCGCTTGCGGTCCTGCGCGTGGTGGAGAAGGAAGGCGGCGTATCGATCCGCGACAAGGCCAATGCCGTCGCGGGGCACAGCCTGGGCGAATATTCGGCGCTTTGCGCTGTCGGCGCCTTCGATCTGGCGACCACCGCCAAGCTGCTGAAGCTGCGTGGCCAGTCGATGCAGGCGGCCGTTCCGATTGGCGAGGGCGCCATGGCGGCCCTGCTCGGCGCCGACATCGCCAAGGCCGAAGCTTTGGCCGCCGCCGCTGCGCAGGGCGAGGTCTGCACCGTCGCCAATGACAATGATCCCGGACAGGTCGTCATTTCCGGCCAGAAGGCTGCGATCGAGCGCGCCGTCGAGATGGTCAGGGATTTCGAGATCAAGCGCGGCGTCCTGCTTGCCGTTTCCGCGCCGTTCCATTGCCCGCTTATGCAGCCTGCCGCCGATGCGATGGCCGAGGCGCTCGCCGCGACCCCGTCGCCCGGCGCTTTCCTGCAGGTCTACGCGAATGTGACGGCTGCGCCGGTCACCGATGCGGCGGAAATCAAGGAGCTGCTCGTCAGGCAGGTCACCGGCCGCGTGCGCTGGCGCGAAAGCATCGCGGCGATGTGGGATGCCGGCATCACCGATTTTGTCGAATTCGGCGGGAAAGTGGTCGGCCCGATGGTCAAGCGCACCGTGCCCGACGCGACTGTTTCCAGCATCATCACCATGGACGATATCGAGGGGCTCATTAAGACGATCTGAGACCCTGAATGGAGTCTGTGGAGAGGATCTGCCGCCACGCGTCTCTGTCTTTCAGCCGACGCGTCAACGTCTCGCTTATGGCGCCGCGTCGCGTCGACACCATCGTTTGAGGAGTTTTGAATGTTCGATCTTTCCGGAATGACGGCGCTGGTGACCGGCGCGAGCGGCGGCATCGGCTCGGCGGTGGCGCAGGCGCTGGCGGGGCAGGGCGCGCGGCTCGCGCTCTCGGGCAGCAATGTCGAGAAGCTGGAAGCCTTTGCGAAGGCACTTGGCGGCGATCATGTCTGCGTGCCCTGCGATCTTGGCGATAGCGCGGCGGTCGACGCGCTCGTGCCGCAGGCCACCGAAGCGCTTGGCGGCAAGCTCGACATTCTCGTGAACAATGCCGGCGTCACGCGGGACGGCCTCATCCTGCGCATGAAGGACGAGGATTGGGATACGGTGCTGCGCATCAATCTCGAAGCGGCCTTCCGCCTGATCCGTGCCGCGTCGAAGACGATGATGAAGGCGCGCTATGGCCGAATTGTCTCGATCACATCGGTGGTCGGCGTGACCGGCAACCCCGGCCAGGCCAACTATGCCGCGTCCAAGGCTGGTCTCATCGGCATGAGCAAGAGCCTTGCCCAGGAACTGGCGAGCCGTGGCATCACGGTGAATTGCGTGGCGCCGGGCTTCATCCGCTCCCCCATGACCGACGCGCTCAACGATGCGCAGAAGGACGCGATCCTCGGCCGCATTCCTGCGGGCGCGCTGGGCGAAGGCGCCGATATCGGCGCCGCCGTGGTCTATCTGGCGAGCCGCGAGGGCGGCTACGTCACCGGTCAGACCCTGCACGTCAATGGCGGCATGGCGATGATCTGACCGGTCGACATATGGGGGGGAATGACGATGCGTGGAACTTTGTGGGCGAGCGCCGCGCTGGCGCTTGGTGTGGCCCTGTTACCGGCACAGGCGCAGGCGGCCGATCATCTCGAATGCATCCTCGCGACGAGAAGTGACGCGGTGGATGCTGCTGTGTTCGAGGCCTATCGCAAGGGCAGCAATATCGGCGAAGCGCTCATGGGATTGCGGATGTCGGAGATCCAGGCCTGCGTGCAGGCCAATAAATGGTCGGGACAGGCCACCGAAAGCGCGACGCGTGTGCTGCTGGGCGAGATTCTGGCCGCCGGACTCAGGAAGGAAATGACGGCCAAGTCGCTGCCCGCCGCGACATTGGCGGTCGCCCTCAAATCCTTCATGGACAGCGTCGGCCGGGGTAAGGCGCGCCGTGCGGCCAATGGCGACATGGACCAGGAAACGATCACCGAACTTGTCGCCAGCCTCCTGAGCGAGAATGTTCTCACCAACGCCCAGATGTCGAACGACAACGGCGTTGTGATCGGCGAATATATGTCCGCTTATGCCAATACATCCGTCTACCGGCAGGACTTCGAGGCACAGTGAGCAGGGCAGGGGCCGCTTAGCCTCTTGCCACCCACGCCCCGTCGCTCTAGGGCAGGACTGAGCTAGAAATTGCATCACTCCATAACAAGGGACCGAGCATGAGTGAGACCGCAGACCGCGTGAAGAAGATCGTTGTCGAGCACCTCGGAGTCGAGGCCGACAAGGTCACCGAAGATGCCAGCTTCATTGACGATCTGGGTGCCGACAGCCTCGATATCGTCGAGCTGGTCATGGCCTTCGAAGAAGAGTTCGGCGTCGAGATTCCGGACGATGCCGCCGAGAAGATTGCGACCGTGAAGGACGCGATCGACTATATCGAAGGCAAGCAGTAAGGGCGGGCCTCGGCCGTCGCGGAGGGCAGGAACGCCCTTCGCCGGCGGCGGTTTATTGGCTAGCCATAGCAGGATGCGGCTCTCCGGCATGCGGGTCTTCCCGTCGCTTGAGGGCCGCTTCTCTGTATGAAGGCCGCGTATTTCAACAAGGCGCGGCAAGGAATTGAGGAGAAGCTGATGCGTCGTGTCGTCGTGACGGGTCTGGGCATGGTGTCGCCGCTGGGCGGTGACGTCGAGACAAGCTGGGCGAACATCCTTGCGGCCAAATCGGGCGCGGGGACGATCACCAAATTCGATGCGACCGACTTCCAGAGCAACTATGCCTGCGAAGTGAAGCCGGCCGACCATGAATATGGCTTCGACGCCAACAAGCGCGTGGATCACAAGGTCCAGCGCCAGGTCGATCCGTTCATCGTGTTCGGGATCGATGCCGCCGGCCAGGCGATCGAAGATGCCGGTCTCACCGACATGAGCGAGGAAGAGCGTTATCGTGCTGGTTGCTCGATCGGTTCCGGCATCGGCGGTTTGCCGGGCATTGAGAGCGAATCGCTGGTGCTGGCGGAAAAAGGCCCGCGTCGCGTCTCGCCGCACTTCGTGCACGGCCGTCTCATCAATCTGATCTCCGGCCAGGTTTCGATCAAATATGGCCTGATGGGGCCTAACCATGCGGTCGTCACGGCCTGTTCGACCGGCGCCCACTCGATCGGCGATGCGGCGGCGATGATCGCGCGAGACGATGCCGATGTCATGCTCGCGGGCGGCGCGGAAAGCACCGTCTGCCCGATCGGCATTGCCGGCTTCGGCCAGGCTCGCGCGCTTTCGACGGGTTTCCGCGATGAGCCCTGGCGCGCCAGCCGCCCGTGGGACAAGGACCGCGACGGCTTCGTCATGGGCGAGGGCGCGGGCGTGGTCGTGCTCGAGGAATATGAGCGGGCCAAGGCGCGCGGCGCGAAAATCTACTGCGAGGTCGTGGGCTACGGTCTGTCGGGCGACGCCTATCATGTGACGGCTCCCCATCCCGAAGGCTCGGGCGCATTCCGCTCGATGCAGATGGCGGTCCGCAAGTCGGGCCTGTCGCTGGCCGACATCGATTATATCAACGCGCACGGCACCTCGACGCCGCTCGGCGACGAGCTGGAGCTGGGTGCGGTCCGCCGTCTGTTCGGCAGCGATATCGCCAACCTCTCAATGTCCTCGACCAAGTCGGCGATCGGCCACTTGCTCGGCGGGGCCGGGGCGGTCGAATCGATCTTCTGCATCCTCGCCCTGCGTGACCAGATCGTCCCGCCGACTCTCAATCTCGACAATCCGAGCGAGAATTGCGCAGGCATCGACCTCGTGCCGCACAAGGCGAAGACCCGCAGCGTGAGGGCGGTGCTGAACAATAGCTTCGGCTTTGGCGGCACCAATGCCAGCCTGGTGATGAAGGCGATCTAAGACGTGGCGCTTCCACATTGTCTCGTCATCGCGAGAGACGAAGTATTGCTTTGCTTCGCTCGCAATGACGACGCGATAATGTTTTTTCCCGGCGCCTAGGGCGACATGCGCCGCCTCGGCTGCCTCATCCCGATCCTCGTCGCGGCGGGCCTCGTTTTCGCAGCGGTCTGGTTCGGCGATGCCTGGCGCGGGGATGGGCCGCTCAAGGAATCGGCGACCGTGTCGGTGCCCGAAGGCGCTTCGCTCACCGGCACCGCCAACCGGCTCGAGCAGGCGGGCGCGATCCGGTCGGCCAGGGCCTTCCTGATCGGCGCGAAGCTCTTCGGCGGGCCGGGAGTCGTCAAGGCGGGCGATTACCGGCTTCCCGCCCATGCCAGCGCATCGCAGATTCTTGCCATCCTGCAGGGCGGCAAGACGATTCCGCTGCTGGTTGCCATTCCGGAAGGCATGCCGTCCATCCTCGTGCAGGAGCGGCTGATGGCGAACAAGGACCTTACCGGTCCGGTCGCGGTGCCCGAGGAGGGCTCCGTGCTGCCCGACAGCTATGGCTATGAGAAGGGCGAGAGCCGCGCCGCCGTGCTCGCGCGCATGCAGGCCGCCATGTCGCAGTTCATGACCGAGCAATGGGCGAAGCGTGCCGCCTCGACGCCGGTCAAGACGCAGGCCGAAGCGTTGGCATTGGCCAGCATCGTCGAGAAGGAAACGGGCGTCGCCTCGGAACGCACCACGGTGGCCGGCGTTTACGCAAACCGCTTGCGCCAGGGCATCAAGCTCCAGGCCGATCCGACGATCATCTATCCGATCACCAAGGGCAAACCGCTCGGCCGGCGCATCCGGCAGTCCGAGATGCGGGCGCAAAACGGCTACAATACTTATGCGATGCTCGGCCTGCCCAAGGGGCCGATCGCCAATCCGGGCCGCGCTTCCATCATTGCCGTGCTACATCCGGCGCAGACCAATGCGCTCTATTTTGTCGCGGACGGCAAGGGCGGCCACATTTTCGCCGACAGCTATGCCGAGCATCAGGCCAACGTGGCCAAATGGTACGCCATCCGCCGCCAGCGCGGCGAGATGTAGCGCGGCCGTCATTCCCGTGAAGACGGGGATGCAGGGGCGGGGAGGTCAGTCTGGTTCTGGTCCGGGTTCCCGCGCTCGCGGGACTGACGACCGCTAATGGAGAATGTCTTTGCCGGCCAGCCAGCGGGCATAGAAGAACTGCAGGATCGCGATCAGGATGATCGCCGCTGGCAGGGGCGCCGTTTCAGAGAGGCCCTTATGCGCCATCAAGTCGGTGCCGAAGAAGGTGTAGCCGAACTGGATGAGGACGGCGATCACTTCGATTGCCGAGAGCAGGACGGCCAATCTGCGCCGCAGCAGGAGGCAGAGCGCCCCCAACGTGCCTGCCATGACCGCCACGGCGTAGGTCGCCCAGGCCCAGTTGGGCATCTCGGCGAACGTCCTGGCCTGATAGGGGTCCGTCTTGGCAAGCTCCGTCAGGTCCATCGACCATTGCATGACGAAGGCGCTGACACCGACGACATTCCACAGCAGGAAAAGGGCGGCGACCCACCGAGCCGTCAGCCAGGATTGCGATCCGTTCGACATATGAACCTCTCCCCCGTTCCTTCGTTATGACTATGACTCACGCGGCCATTCCGCGCAAACCATCTCCTTTGAACGAATAAATCGATCATTGTGGTCAAGTTTGATCGTTTCAATCGTTCAATTCGATTTGATAGGACGGCGCTGCATTTACAGGAGTTTCCAGATGATCGGCCAAAATGTTCCCAATGTCTGCCTCAAGACCCGCGTTCGCGACGAGAGCGTCGGCGGTGACAATCCCTTCCGCTGGCAGGACGTGATGACCGGCGATCTGTTTGGCAAAGGTCGCCAGGTCGTTTTCAGCCTGCCCGGCGCCTTCACGCCGACCTGCTCGAATAGCCAGCTCCCCGGCTTCGAGGCGCTCTACGGCGAGTTCAAGGCCGCCGGCGTCGACGACATCTATTGCGTGTCGGTCAACGATGCGTTCGTCATGTACCAGTGGGGCAAGGCGCAGGGCGTGCGCAACGTGAAGCTGCTGCCCGATGGTTCGGGCAATTTCACGCGCCGCATGGGCATGCTCATCAACAAGGACCATCTCGGCTTCGGGTTCCGTAGCTGGCGCTATGCCATGATGATCGACGATGGCGTGATCACGCACATGTTCGTCGAGCCCGGCTGCAACGACTGCGGCGAGGACGCCGATCCTTATGGCGAGACGGCGCCCGAGCCGATCCTCGACTGGGTCAAGGCCAATCCTCGCAACGCGTCCGCAAACCGCGCACTCGCCGACGCCTGACCTCCCCCCGCAGCGTCGGCAAACCTACCGCCGTGCCCGCCGTCGCCCTTGCGACGCGGGGCGGCGGTTTCTTTTGGGGGGTCAGGCGAGGTCCACTTCCTTGAGCGGGATCGCCGGATCGGCCAGCTGAGCCAGATCCAGTTTTGCGCCAGAGAGGATGTGGGCGCGGCCCTGCACATAGTCCCTAGTCTGATTGACGCAGTCGAGGGCGATGACCTGGCCGTCGCGCAGATAGACGACCGAGAAGCTGCGGCTCGCGGGATCGCCGCGTACCAGCGCCTGATCGTGACCGATCGAGAGGCCCACGGTCTGGAGCTTCAGGTCATATTGGTTCGACCAGAACCAGGGCAAAGCCTCATAAGGCGCGGGATCGCCAAGGATATGCTGGACGGCGGTGCGGGCCTGATCATTGGCGTTCTGCACCGATTCCAGCCGCAGGCGCTGGCCCCGCGCGAAGCGGTTCTCATGCGCGGCGCAGTCGCCCACGGCGTAGACGTCCTCGAGCGAGGTACGGCAATAGGCATCGACATCGACGCCGTCGCCGCCGGCTGCCCCTGCGAGAAGCAAGGGGGCGACCTCGGATATGATCCCGATCCCCACGATGACGGCGTCCGCGGGCAGGATTTCGCCGCCTTCGAGGCGCACGCCCGTCGCGCGGCCGTCCGCATCCGTCTCGATCGCCTCGACCTTGGCCGAGAGTCGCACGTCGACCCCGTGCGCGCGATGCTCGGCGGCATAGAAATCCGAGATGTCCGTGCCGGCCGTCCGGGAAAGCAGGCGATCCTGCGCTTCGACCAAAGTCACTTGCTTGCCCAGCTTGGCCAGCACCGCCGCCGCCTCGAGCCCGATATAGCCCCCGCCGATCACGACGAAGCGCCCGGCGTCCGGCAGGAGGGCCATGAGCCCATCGGCGTCGGCATGGGTTCGGACCGTGAACAGGCCGGTCGCGCCCGCGCCGGGGCAGGAGAGGGGCCGCGCCGCGCCGCCGCCGGCCCAGATGAGCTTGCCATAGCCGATGTCGCGCCCTGTCGTAGTGCGAACGCTGTGCGCGATGGGATCGACCGCGGTGACGCGCTCGCCCAATGCCATGTCGATGCCGCGCTCGCCCCAGAAGGCCGGCGGCCGCAGCAAGATGCGCTCGAACGGCTTTTCGCCGGCGAGATAGTCCTTGGAGAGCGGCGGGCGCTCATAAGGCATGACGGTTTCCGCGCCGACGATGGCCACGGAGCCGGCGTAATTCAGCTGCCGCAGCAGGATTGCCGCCTGTGCGCCCGCATGGCCCGCACCGACGATCAGACAGTCGAAATGGGACATGGCTGCTGTTGCTCCCCTCAGGCCGATCCATGTCTGCTTGCCAGACTCGCGCCGCTGCCGCAACGATGCTGAGAGCATATCCTTTGGGGCAGGATCAGACCATTGACCGGGCCGGACCGCATGCGTATAGCGCCCCGACCGAACGCCGGGAGAGGCAAGCGCCTTCTTTCCGATGCCCTTGGGGCGGAGTAGCTCAGCCGGTTAGAGCAGCGGAATCATAATCCGCGTGTCGGGGGTTCGAGTCCCTCCTCCGCTACCATTTTTTTGTTTGCCAATGCCCGTGGCAATTGAAAAAATCCCTAATTTCCGCTAGCTTACAGGCAATCGCTGATTGTCGGCGATCGCCCTTGTTTGCCAGTAATCGTGGAAGATGGGGGCCTTTTTTTGGGGGCTTTGCAAAGCCCCACGGAAGCGAGGCCCCCAATGGCGCTGACCGATACCGCGATCCGAAACGCAAAACCCAAGGAAAAGCCCTACAAAGTGGCGGACTCGCTGGGCCTCTATCTGCTGGTCAATCCGAGGGGCAGCAAACTTTGGCGTGTGAAATACCGCATAAACGGTATCGAACGGAAACTGGCGCTGGGGTCCTACCCTGAGATCACACTGGCCGAGGCTCGTTCGGCGCGCGATGCGGCTCGCAGGCAGGTGGCGCACTCGGTTGATCCCAATTTTGCCAAGAGGCAGGCTCGGATTGAAGCGAGTATGCGCGCGGAAAATAGCTTTGCCAAAGTGGCGGCCGAGTTGCTCGCTAAGCGAGAAAAAGAAGGCGTGTCGCCACGCACGCTGGAAAAATATCGTTGGCTAATAAAGCTGTTTGGAAGCGAGTTTGGGCGCAGGCCGGTTGCCGAGATCAGCCCCGCCGAGTTGTTGCATGAAATCAGACGTCACGAACGGCGGGGTCGATACGAAACCGCTAAGCGGCTTCGTTCTTTTGCCAGTAGGGTGTTCCGCTACGCCGCTGCCACGGCACGGGCGGAGCGAGACCCTGCCCAATTGCTTTTGGGTGCGCTTATCCAGCCAAGGGTCAAGCATTTTGCTGCGATCACCGATCCCGTCGCGTTCGGTGGGCTGCTCCGGTCCATTGAGGACTATGAGGGCGATCCGGCAGTCATGCACGCGCTCAAACTTACGCCGCACTTGTTTCAGCGGCCCGGCGAGTTGCGGCAGATGGAATGGACCGAGATCAACTTTGAGAAAGCAATCTGGACGCTGCCGTCCGAGAAAATGAAAATGCGGCAACCCCACGCGGTGCCGCTGTCGCGGCAGGCACTGGGGATTCTGGAGAGTATACGCGGGCTGACCGGGACAGGGAAATATGTGTTCCCCTCTGTTCGGACCCGAGCGCGTCCAATCTCTGAAAATACCGTCACCGGCGCGTTGCGCCGCATGGGCTACACCAAAGAGCAGATGACCACGCACGGCTTCCGCACATCGGCCTCCTCGCTGCTGAACGAATCCGGCAAATGGAACCCCGACGCGATCGAGCGGGCGCTAGCGCATATGGTGTCCGGCGAGATACGCCGCATATACAATCAGTCAGCCTATTGGGCGGAACGCGTTGAAATGGCGCAATGGTGGAGCGATTATCTGGATAAATTGCGCGAAGGAGGGAACAGATGACCGGACGCCCCGGAGAAGGTTGGAAAATCTTCGCGGACGGGGACGAAGCCGACAACGTGCCGCTCTGGAAGGCGCTGGCTCAATTCAGATCAGACGATCTGGACGCGGGCTTGAACATGAACGCGGCAATCATCAATCAGGCCAAGCCATCGCCGGTTCGATATTACAATCTCGCCTTCGTCATCAGCTTTGGGTTCGGGTTCCTGTCCATAATCTTCCTGATCGGCCTCCTTGTGTCTGGCCATTCGGCAACGACGGACTTATTCTTCTATCTCACGCTGGCCACGTTGGCAGCCGCGATGGCGCCGCACCTCTGGCGACAGATTTACCAATACGGCCTGAAAATCCCCGATGCGCCGTTGAAATTGCCTCATACGCCGGACCGACTTTTCGACGAGGTGCTTGGTTATTTGCAGAAGGTGGACGGGCCGCAAGCCTATTATCTTTCCCGCTTCCGCAAGAGACGGGTACCCCTCAAGCGCAGGCAATTTTTCGGCAGGCTGCGTTACTTCCTGTTCTCAGAGCATAGCAAAGATCGGGGGATGGTCATGCGCTATCCCACGGCGCTGTCGCTGCCCACCGACCTTTATCTGCATCGCGATGATGTCGAGACGATGCTCGCGATGAGCAGGCCGAAGCGCAAAGGCGGGCCGGGACGGAATACCAAATACCGCTATGACGATGCGATTATCGCGCTGATCGGCGATCCCCGGCTAAACGCTTTGGACGTGAAGAATCGCGCGGCGGCGATCAACACCGTCAAAGATTGGCTGTCCGAATGGTTCGAGACCAACGCCGATGAGTCAGGCGATGTGCCGCGCCGCGATCAGTTGACCCGCTACGCGGAAAAAATCTGCACGCGTCTGGAAATGATCGCGTCCGCCAAAGGCCGCTGAGCGGCGCTATCGTTTTTCGATCACTGCGAAAGGATTTTTGGGCTGCATCCGCGCATTTCTGTAGCCCGCATCATCGGCGGACTTCCGCGACTTTCCCATTGCTGGACGACACACCGGCAACCGTGTGCAACTTGGCATGTCTCGCCGCGAATCGGCAGCAAGGAGACACGCAGATGGAACCCATCGCCATATCCATCAATGACACCGCCAAAGCGCTCGGCGTCGGACGGTCGTCGGTTTACGCCCTGATCAAATCCGGCGGCCTCGACGCGATCAAGATCGGCAGGCGGACCCTGTTGACCACCGAGTCCATCCGTCGCCTGGCACAGTCCCGACTCGCTTTCTGACCGCAGGCGCTCCCCGGCCCGCCTTTGAAATTGGCGGGGCGCTCCGCACCTGCCTCCCCGAACCACCCCGAACGCACGCCATCGTGATTTCACGAAAGGATGTCGCATGTCCATTTTCCACCGCGCCTTGGATCGGCTTGCCGATCTCCGCTGGGTTGGCCGCAAGGTCACACTCCACTTCACCGCCGATTATCGCATTGCCCGCTTCACCCTGCCGCTAATCAAGCGGCTGCTCGCCGACGACGAGGATGGCGAGACCTACCGCTGTTCGATCGCCCAATGGACGATCAACGAGCGCCCACCGCTCCACGTTCACCGGGGCGTCGTTTCGACGCTGCGCATCGACGGCCCGTTGCAGAGCGCGGGCACGAGCTATCTGCCGCTGGGTGGCCTGCTCGAAGCCCCGCACGTCACCGCGCATCTCGATCCCATCGAGGCCAACCGGCTCGATGGCCGGGTGCAGGAGGCTATCGACCGGACCCTGCATGATTGGATCGTCGAACATCGCCTTTACGACCAGCCGCGCCAGCTTCGGGAAATCGATCGGCGCGAGGCCGACCGCGAAGCCCGCGCCGTGATCGCGCGATGGGTGGCCGAGCATTGGCCCAGACCGGCGACCGGGGCCGTGCCGAACGCCAGCGACGAACTCGGCGATTGCTGTTCGGGCGAACCCGACACCGCCTTGTGCGAAGCTTGCCGGAAAGGATCGGACCATGCCTGATACGACCGCCCTTCTGGCAAGGTTGCAGGGCTGCGATGCTACGCATCGAGCCAGTAATTCAGATACACACCTCACGCACGGGTGCATCCAGCTTTTCCGCCATTTTTCGCGAGTGCGCCGCGAGTGCGCTCGGCCGGCGACTTGGCGAACCGACGCCTTCTCGCGGTTTTTCGAGAGTGCGCCGCGCACTCTCAGGGAGGCAGCGCTATGAAGCCGGTCCAATACACGGTCCGCCTGCCGGTTTCGCTCGACAAGGCGCTCCGAGCGCTCGCCGAGCGGCAGGAGGTGAGCACCTACGCAGTGCTTCAACGCTGCGTGAAGGCAGGCGTCGCCACGCTCGCAAATCCACCGATCCGCGACACCTCACCGCGCGAGATCGTCGCCGAACTGGCGTCGGTCAGCACGCGCATGGTCGATGTCGAGCGGATGCTGGACCGGACCCTGTTCACCGCCTGCGCCGCCTATTGCTACGCCCGTACCGCGGCAATGGGCACGCGGACGACCGACGAGGCCATCACCGCCGACATCAATGCGGCCTATGATCGCCAGCGGCGGCTCTCGCAGGAGAAGCGGCCATGACCCAGTCCCATGATCGCCGCATCCACGCCGACGCCTTGCGCCGGCATCATCGGCTTAGCCAATGGGAGCGCCTCAAGCGGCAGGTCGGCATTATGCTGGCATCAATCGCCCTGGGTGCGCTCGGCGCGCCCTACGCCATGCTCGACAGGGACGAGCAATGGGCGATCGGCGCCTTTGCCTATGCGCGGGGAGCGCTTTGGATCGCGCTCCGCCCCGATCCGGAAATCCATGTCACATACAAGGGAGTGCAACATCGCGTCCCGGCACGTGCCGTGGTGGCTGATCGCTACTATCGCCGATCGGTATCGCGCGCCTTGGACCTATCGGGCAAAGGCGGATTGCTGGCCTTTATAGGGTGGCTGTGCGGCCAGTTCTTCTTGCGCGGCGTCATCGCCCGGCGGCGTGAGCGGGCTTTGCGCGATCGTGTCATCGCCGGAACCCTCGTCATCTCCGAAAAGCAGCTTGCGGCGCTGACCGCCGCCGAATCCGATGCCCGTGCGCTTGCTATCGGTTCGGTGCCAATCCCGTCGCGACTCGAAACCCGGCACATGGCGATGATCGGCACGACCGGCAGCGGCAAGACCACGGCGTTGCGCCAATTGCTCGATCGCATCGAGGCGCGCGGTGAAGCTGCGCTGGTCTATGATACCAGCGGCGAGTTCATCGCGCACTATTATGACCCCGAGCGCGGCGACATCATCCTGAACCCGTTCGACGCTCGCTGCGCCTTCTGGTCGCCCTTCGCCGAGATCACCCATCCTGCCGACGCCGACCGAATCGCGCAGCAGCTTATCACCGAGACCGGCCAGCACGACCGCGATGTCTGGCTGGAAACCAGCCGCATCCTCGTCGCCAATATGATCCGGGCGTTATGGCGCGAGGGCAAAACCACCTTGCCCGATTTGCTGAACGCGCTTCAGGATCGCACCAAGGACGACCTCAAAATCTGGCTCGCGGGCAGTTCATCGGCGCGCACTTTCGCCGAGGACGCCGACCGCGCCACCGGCAGCGTCTTGTTCATGCTCGCCAAGGCCGCCAACCTGATCCAGTTCCTGCGCGCCGAGGGCGGCGATAGCGAGCCATTCGCGTTCCGGGATTTCATCGCAAGCCTCGACAACCGGACGGGCGCGCGTCCGTGGATATTCGTGCCGCGCAAGGAGGATTATTTCGAGGCGTCGAAGCCCCTGCTCGCCTGCTGGCTGGAATGCGCGGCCAGCGCCGTGCTCGGGCTTCCGCCATCGCCCGACCGGCGCATCTGGTTCGTGTTGGACGAGCTGGCCGACTTGCCGCGCGTCGATAATCTCGCACGGCTCTTGCCCGAAGGCCGCAAGTTCGGCTCCGCCGTCGTGCTGACCTTTCAGGCGCTCGGCCAGATGCGGCACCGCTATGGGCCGCAGATCGCCGAGTCGATGCTGGGGTGCTGCAACACCAAGCTGTTCCTGCAAACCATCGACAGCGAAACCCGCGTCTGGGCCAGCCAGACGATCGGCGAGTGCGAAGTCGAAATCCAGACCATGACCGACTCGCTCGCTGAGGGCGACGATACGCCGCGCACGACCTTGGGGCGGGTGCGGAAGATGCGGCCAGCCGTCCTCGAAAGCGAACTGCGACTGTCCAAGTTCGAGGGCTATTTGCTGTTACCGGACGGTTTGCCGGTCGCGCTGATCAGGCTGACCGCCGATCATATCGCGCGGCGCGGCAAGGCCCGTCAGCCGGGGTTCGTCGCGGGCGATCCGAAGAATACCCTATGGCAACAGGCTACTCAGGCTGCGCCGCCACCGTCATCACCGCCGCCCCCGCCCTCCCCCAAGAGCCAAGGTCCGGTCTGATGGTGGCCTCTGTCTCAGCGCTCACCAGTGCGGCGCAGGCTAGCAGCTATTATGAGGCCGACGATTATTACGCCGAAGGCGGCCTATCGCCATCCGAATGGCAGGGCGCAGGCGCGGAGGCGATGGGCCTGTCCGGTGAGGTGGACCGCGATCAGTTCCGCGATCTGCTCGACGGCAAGATCGGCGATCAGCAGCTTGGCACCTATCGCGACGGCCATTTGGAGCATCGCCCCGGCTGGGACGTGACGTTGAGCGCGCCCAAGTCAGTGTCGATCATGGCCGAGGTCGCGGGCGACCGGCGGCTCTTGGCTGCACATCGACAGGCGGTCCAAACCGCGATGGCACATGTCGAGAAGCACATGGCCGCCACCCGCGTCCGCGACGGTGGCACCGTCAGCCGCGAGGTGACGGGCAATCTCGTTGTCGCCAGCTTCCAGCATGGCACCAGCCGGGCGCAAGACCCGCAGCTACACACCCATAATGTCATCGTGAATGCGACGCGGGGCGAGGATGGCGCATGGCGCAGCCTTGAACCGCGCGCCATCTACCAGCTTCAGAAGCAGATCGGCGCGATCTATCGGCAGGAGCTGGCGCTGAAGGTCCGCGAACTCGGCTATGAGATCGAGACCGGCAAGGACTCGCAGTTCGAGATCAAGGGCGTGTCCAGCGAGGTCATCGGGGCGTTCAGCACCCGCAGCGCTGAGATCGAAGCCGCACTTGCCGAGCGCGGCACATCGCGCGAGGCGGCAAGCGCAGCCGAAAAGCAGATCGCCGCGCTCGATACCCGGCAGGCGAAGGTCGCCACCGATCATGCCGCCCTTGTCGCTGACTGGCGCGAGACGGCGAACGGAGTCGGATTCGGCCCGGAGGCACGGCTGGCGATGGTCCGCGAGGCCGAGACCCGCGCCGCCAGCGCCGAATATCGCGCCGATATGGCCACAGGGTCCACGATGGCGGATCGTGCGGTCGCCTATGCCGCCGAAAAGCTCGGCGAGCGGCAATCGATTTTCTCCGCCGCCGCCTTGCAGGAGGAAGCGGGCCGAATCGGGCGAGGCAAGGTCGGCTATGCCGAGATCGGCACCGCCATTGATGCCGCCGCGAAACAGGGCGAGTTGATCGACCGAACCTATCTCGACCGGCGCGGCGCGGAGTTTGCCGGATTCACCACGCGCCAGAATGTCGAGACAGAGGCCAAGATGCTACGCATCGAGGCCGAAGGGCGCGGTGCGTTTTCCGCCATCGCGTCGCCGCTCGCCGCAGCCAAGGCTGTTGCGAGCGCGGCGACGCAGGCCGAGCGAGCGGGCTTTGGCTGGAATGCCGATCAGCGCGCCGCCACCGAGCAGCTTCTGACCAGCCGCAGTCGCGTCACCGGCCTGCAGGGCTATGCAGGCACTGCCAAGACCACGACCGTCTTGGCGACGTTCGCCCGAGAGGCCGAGGCACGCGGCGTCGCTGTCGTTGCGCTGGCTCCCACGGCGTCGGCCGCAATGGTGTTGGGCGAGGCGCTGGGCGCGCGTAGCGATACGGTCGCGCGGCATCTGCTGTCCCCCGAGCGCCCCCATCAGGGCCAGCCCGCCGCGTGGATCGTGGACGAGGCATCGCTGCTATCGGCCCGCGACACCGCACGCCTGTTCGACCTGGCGGACAAGCATGATGCCCGCATCATCCTTGTCGGCGACGTGAAGCAGCTTGGATCGGTCGAGGCGGGCGCAGCGTTCGCGCAATTGCAGGGCGCGGGCATGGAAACCGCGAAGCTCGGCGAGATCGTCCGGCAGACCAACGCGGCGAGCAAGGAGGCCGTGCTGGCGTCGATCGAAGGCGACGCCAAGAAAGCGCTCGCCGCGCTGGATCGCGGTGGCGGCCAGATCATCGAGAATGCCGATCGCGCCGAGCGGTTTGCGGCGATCGCAGAGCGATATGCCTCACTAGACAAAGCCAGTCGCGCCCGCACCATCGTCATCGAGCCATCGCGCGAGGGGCGCGATGCGCTCACCGCCGATATTCGCGTGGCGCTCGCCAGATCGGGTATGCTCACCGGCCCCGGCGTCGCCGTGGAGAGCCTTACCAACAAGGGGTTGACCCGCGCCGAGGCCCGCGATCCGACGAGCTACGACAAGGGCGATGTGGTCCGCTTCACCCGCGACTATGCCGACAAGGGCGTGACGCGAGGCGAAGCCTATCGCGTGGAGAGCATCGACCCGGCGAAAGCCGCCATCACCCTGAAGTCCGAGGATGGCCGCGAGGTGGATTGGCGCTTGCGGCAATGGGGGGCGGGCAAGGTGCAGACCTTCACGCCGCAGCCGATGGACCTGAAAACCGGCGATACCATCCGGTTCACCCGCAACGACCGGGAGGCAGGCCGTATCAACGGCGGGCGCGGCGAGGTGATTGCGGTGGACGAGCAGACCCGCACCGCCACGATCCAGACCGCACGGGGAACGACCGAAACGCTCAATCTCGATTCCGCCCGTGATGGGCATATTGCCCACGCCTATGTCGATACGGCCTTTGCCGTCCAAGGTCGCACCGCCGATCATGTCATGATCCATGCCGACAGTAAGGCGATCAATCTCGTCGATCAGAAGAGCTTCTATGTGGGGATTTCCCGCGCGAAGGAATCGGCGACCATCTTCACCAACGATCGCGGCAAGCTGGTATCTGCGATCAACGAACGCGCGGGGCGGGTGCAAACCGCCATTGCGCATGCAGTCACGCCTACGCCCGCCGCCGACAAAGCAGCATGGGCCGGGTTGGGCTAAGGGTGGCTCTCCCTGCACTTTGAGATGACATGAGCGGTTGGCTCCTCTAGTGCGGCAGAGGGGTGATTAAGCGGCTGATATTACTCTGCGCGCTTTAATTGCGAGGCCTAGATTTAGGGGGATTCTGTTGCCACGCATATTCGACAATATCGACCAGTCGCTCCTGCCCGCTCTATCCGATGCCCTTGCCCATTCAGAGCGCGCTGATTTTTGCGTTGGCTATTTCAACCTTCGCGGCTGGAAGCAGATCGATTCGAAAATCGAGGCCTGGTCGGGGGAGGATGGTGAAGCCTGCCGCCTTCTCGTCGGGATGCACCAGCCGCCCGACGCCGAACTGCGTCACGCGCTCTCAGTTGCGGTGGACGACGAACTCATCGACAACGCGAAAGTCTTGGAACTTCGGCGGCGGCTAGCGGAGCAGTTCCGGGAACAGCTTGCCATAGGACTTCCGACCAATGACGACGAAGCAGGGCTTCGGCGGCTGGCGCGGCAAATCCGCAGCCGCAAGGTTGCGGTAAAGCTATACTTGCGACACAACCTTCATGCGAAGCTCTACCTTCTGCACAGGTCCGACCCGATCAATCCCAAAATCGGTTTCGTCGGCAGCAGCAATCTGACATTCGCCGGGCTGTCCACCCAAGGCGAACTCAATGTCGATGTCATGGACCTTGATGCCTGTCTGAAACTGGAAAAGTGGTTCAACGAGCGGTGGAATGACCGCTGGTGCGTCGATATTTCCGACGAACTGGCAACGATCATCGAGGAAAGCTGGGCGCGCGATACGCTTGTCGAACCCTACCACGTCTATCTCAAGATTGCGCAGAACCTTGCGCGCGAAGCTATTCACGGCCTGTCCGAATTTCGTATCCCGGCCATCTTCGGGAATAGCCTGTTCCGCTTTCAGGAAAGCGCGGTGAAAATCGCTGCCAACCACCTGAACAAGCGCGGCGGTGTCGTGATCGGCGATGTTGTCGGCCTTGGCAAATCCATGATGGCTGCGGCGCTCGCCAAGGTGTTCGAGGAAGATCAGGGCACGGAGACGCTGATAATCTGCCCCAAGAACCTCGTTTCCATGTGGGAGGATTACGTCGATAAATACCGGCTGGTCGCCAAGGTGGTCCCGCTGTCGCAGATGGAACGGCTGGCCGATCTTCGCCGCTATCGTGTCGTCCTGATCGACGAAAGCCACAACCTTCGCAACCGCGAGGGCAGCCGCTACAAGGCCATTCATTCCTACATCGCCGCCAACGACAGCCTTTGTATCCTGCTGTCTGCCACCCCCTACAACAAGTCGTTCATCGACCTTTCCTCGCAGCTTCGTCTGTTCGTGGACGAGGATCAGGACATCGGGGTTCGCCCGGAAAGCATGATCCGCAAGATCGGCGGCGAAACCGAGTTCGTCCGCAAACACCAATGCCCGCTGCACTCGCTGGCAGCGTTTGAGAAAAGCGACGAGGCCGACGACTGGCGGGAGTTGATGCGGCTCTACATGATCCGCCGGACCCGTAGCTTCATCGTGCAAAACTACGCAGAGACGGACCCGGCGAACGCCCGGAAATATATTACGTTTGCCGATGGCAGGAGGTCCTACTTCCCGACCCGCAAGCCGATCACGCTGAAATTCACGATCAACGACAAAGACCCAGCCGACCCCTATGCGCGGGCCTATTCGCCGGATGTGGTCAATATCATCGCAGGGCTTGGCCTCCCTCGCTACGGCCTTGGTAACTATCTCGCTCCGGCTCCGGCCAACCCACCGACGCCCGCCGAGCAGAAAATCATCGCGGGGCTTGGCCGGGCGGGCACCCGCCTTATGGGCTTTTGCCGCACCAACCTGTTTAAGCGGCTGGAAAGCGGTGGCCCGGCCTTCCTACAATCCATCGAGCGCCACATCCTGCGCAATATGATCTTTCTGCATGCCATCGAAACGGGCCAACCGCTTCCCATCGGGACGCAGGATGCGACGCTGCTGGATGTAAGCGACGAAGATTCCAGCCTGTTCGACGAGGGCAATTCCGACAATGGCGGCGACGTTGCGGATCAACCCCTCACCGACCCGGACCGGCTCCGCGAATGGGCTGCCGAAATCTATGACACCTATCGCACAGCAAAACGCAACCGCTTCAAATGGCTTTCGCCGAACCTGTTTGTCGCCGGATTAGCGAAGGATTTGCAGCACGACGCCGATCAACTAGCCAAGGTGCTGTCCTTGTGCGGCGTATGGAAGGAAGATCGCGACACCAAGCTCGCTGCTCTAGTTGCGCTGCTGAAAGACACACACCCAGAGGAAAAGGTGCTGATCTTCACTCAGTTTGCGGATACGGCGCGTTATCTAGAATCCGCGCTGGTCAAGGCGGGGATCGCGGGCGTTGCCGCCGCCACTGGTCACTCCGAAGACCCAACCCGGCTTGCTTGGCGTTTCTCCCCGGAATCGAACGACAAAGCGAAAATCGCCCAAAAGGAGGGCGAGCTTCGAGTCCTGATAGCTACCGACGTTCTGTCCGAAGGACAGAACCTTCAGGATTGCGCGATCATCGTCAATTTTGACCTGCCGTGGGCAATCATTCGCCTGATCCAGCGTGCCGGTCGCGTGGACCGTATCGGGCAGGAAGCCGATACGATAAGCGCCTATTCCTTCCTCCCTGCCGATGGGGTTGAGCGCATCATCCGGCTGCGCCAGCGGGTCCGCACCCGTTTGCGCGAAAACAAGGAAGTCGTCGGTTCCGACGAAGCCTTTTTCGAGGACGACGACAACGACAACCCCATCCGCGACCTCTACAGCGAGAAGTCCGGTATCCTCGACGGCGACGATGAGGGCGAGGTTGATCTCGCCTCCTACGCCTATCAAATCTGGAAAAATGCCATTGATGCTGACCCTGCCTTACAAGGCGCGGTCGAGAACTTGCCGGACGTGGTTTACGCGACCAAGGCGCTGCCCGAAATCGAAAGCGCCAAGGAAGGCGCGCTCGTTTATGTCCGCTCGCCGGACGACAATGACTCGCTGGCGTGGGTTGACCGCGAGGGCAAGGTGATTTCTCAGTCGCCACTCGCTATCCTGCGCGCCGCCGAGTGCCCGCCGGAGGAACCCGCGCTGGAACGTCTGCACGAGCATCATGCCATCGTCAAAACTGCGGTCGCGCATATGGCGGAGGAAGAACGCACGACACACGGCGCGCTGGGCCGCCCTTCCGGCGCGCGTTTCAAGACCTATGACAGGCTGAAAAACTACCTGCGCGACATCGGCACCACCCGCAATCTATTCGTCACGGACCATGTGGTCCGCGAGATAGAAAAGGCGATGGACGACATATACGGCTTCCCGCTGTTCCAGACCGCAACCGACATTCTCAACCGTCAGCTAAAAAGTGGGATCACGAATGAAAAGCTAGTCGAATTAGTAACGGCCTTGCGTGATGAAGGACGCCTTTGCATCGTGCGGGATCAGGAAGAGCGTGACCGTGAACCTCGCGTAATCTGTTCCATGGGGCTGCGCGGCTGAGGGGGATTTGATGCCAATAGACAAAGTTCGTGCAACCGATCAGCTTCGCGCCTTCGACTTCCGCCGCCTGTTCATTGAGGAGCTTGGCTGGGACAATCCCGGCTCCAAAAAGGCCGAATCCATCCTCGCTGATGGCCAGCCTTTCGACCTTACGCCTGTCGCGGAAAAACGCGGCGTCCGCATCTTCCATTGCGCCACCCTCCCGGATCGTCATACCCGTCAGAAGATCGAGCGAGAGGTGACGAAGCTCGCCTATGAGCATCTCATCATCTTCACCGATCCCGGAAAAAGCCGCCAAATCTGGCAATGGGTGGCGCGGGAAAAGGGTAAGCCCGCCGCTTTCCGCGAATATGACTGGCGAACCAAGACCGCGCCCGACCTACTGCTACAGAAGCTCGATCACATCGCCTTCTCCCTCAATGACGAGGAAGGGCTGACGCTTGCGGGCGCGACAGTCGCCCTACGCGATGCCTTCGACCGGGAGAAGATCACCAAACGCTTTTATGAGGATTTCAAGAAGCAGCACGACGCCTTCCTGGGCTTCATCAAGGGCCTCGCCAATGCCGCGGACACAGCTTGGTATGCCTCACTGATGCTCAATCGGCTGATGTTCGTCTATTTCATCCAGAAGAAGGGGTTTCTGGATGGCGACATCCATTACCTGCGTAACCGGCTGGACACCGTTCGCAAGGCGCAGGGCAAGGACCAGTTCCACAGCTTCTACCGTGCCTTCCTGCTCAAGTTGTTCCACGGCGGCCTCGCCACGCCGGTAGACTCGCGCGATTCGGACACCGCCAAGCTGATCGGAAACATCCCCTATCTCAACGGCGGTTTGTTCGAGCCGCACGCGCTGGAAAGCGAAGGTCACGAAATCCAGATCGCCGACACGGCCTTCGAGGCTGTCTTTGCCTTTTTCGATCAATACGAATGGACGCTGGACACCCGCGCGATCACCGAAGCTAACGGGCGCGAGATCAACCCGGACGTGCTAGGCCACATCTTCGAGAAATACATCAACCAGAAGCAGATGGGGGCCTATTACACCAAGGAGGACATCACCGACTACATCACTCGCTCCACCGCTATCCCGTGGCTGTTCCGCAATGCGGAGGGGCATGACAAGATGGCGTTCGAGCCGGGCGGCACGGTCTGGAGAATGCTCGCTGACGATCCCGACACTTATATTTTCGAATCTGTCCGTCACGGCGCGGACGTGCCGCTACCCGACAATATCGCCGCCGGCGTCGGCGATGTCTCCAAACGCGGCGACTGGAACAAGGTCGCCACCCCCGACATCGGCCTTCCCGCTGAAACGTGGCGCGAGGCCGTCGCTCGGCGCGAGCGTTACGCCGCCATCCGGGCCAAGCTGGTGGCTGGGCAGTTGTCGGGCATTGAGGAGCTAGTCACGCTCAATCTCGACATCCGCCAGTTCGCCCAGGACGCCATCCAATATGCCGAAAGCCCGGATCTTGTCAGCGCCTTCTGGAAAGGGATTTCGGCGGTCAAGGTGCTGGACCCGGCCTGCGGATCGGGCGCGTTCCTGTTCGCCGCGCTTAACATCCTCTACGATCTTTATGACGCCTGCCTTGAACGAATGGAGCAGTTCGTCGCCGGTACGCCCGAAGGCAGCAGCCCACCCCAGCAATATTCAGACTTCCGCGAGGTGCTGGCCCGAATCACCCGCCATCCCAACCGCGCCTATTTCATCTACAAATCCATCATCCTCGACAATCTCTATGGGGTGGACATCATGGATGAGGCGGTGGAGATTTGTAAGCTCCGCCTGTTTCTGAAGCTGGCCGCGCAACTGGAAAGCGCCGACCAGATCGAGCCGCTGCCCGACATCGACTTCAACATCCGCGCGGGCAACACGCTGATCGGCTACACGTCATTCGCGGACGTGCGGAAGGCGACCGAGGCCAAGGGGTTCGATTTTGACGATCGCGCGGGCAAGATTGAGAAGGCGGCGCAGGATTTGGCTGAAGCCTTCCGTCTGTTCCGCCAGCAGCAGACCACGCTTCACGGGCACATCAACGGCACCCATAAGGCCGAGCTTCGCGCCCGGCTGGGGGCGCTCGATGCCCAACTGGATAGCTTTCTAGCGCAGGACTACGGAGTCGATCTTGCCGATACCGCAAGATTCCGGGCGTGGAAAGCCAACCACAAGCCGTTTCACTGGCTTGCGGAGTTTTATGCGATCATCGCGGCGGGCGGGTTTGATATCGTGGTCGGAAATCCGCCCTACGTCAAAGCCTCCGATGCCCGGAAAGAATATACCATCCGCAACTACAGCACCGAGCGATGCCCGGACATTTACGCTTGGGTGATGGAACGGGCAGCAACTTTGGCATCGAAGCAAGGCGCATATGGCATGATCGTGCCGTTGAGCCTCACCTTCTCCGGCAACTTCCAGCCTCTACGGAACCTCTTGTTCGATAATTTCACAGCAAGCTGGTTTTCTTCATTCGCACGCATCCCCGCCGCCCTATTCAGCGCCGAAGTCCGAGTTCGTAACACCATCTACATAGGCCTGCGATCCGGTGATACCGGGCATCACACCACGATCACCCACCGCTGGTTTGAAGTGGCACGCCCGCACCTCGTTGAACGTATTGAGTACGCGCGCTTCGATCAGGCGCTTTGGGATGGACTCGTGCCAAAGTTTGGGAATCAAAGGCTTCTCTCCGCATTTGAAGCTGCAAAGGCAACCATTCCACCAATTGATGCCAAGATTGCGTCTCGGGCGACGGCCCATCAACTCCACTTCAAAAAATCGGCCTATAATTGGGTATCATTTGGCTTTGACCCTGCTCCGGCCTACGACAATTTGGGCGACGAGTTACCCGTCACTGAATCTGGGATCACATCATTCGATAGCTGGGACAGTGCGGCACTCGCGCACAGCTATCTAAATGGAAAGCTCGCGCTGGTATGGTGGGCAATCATTGGCGATGATTTCCACGTCACGAAATCCAATTTCGAGGCAATTCCGTTCCCAAGCTCTATACCTGACGACGACCGTTCTCGTCTGCTCGATTTATCAAATAAGCTATCCGACAGCATGGCGAAAAATACGGTTTTTAAGTTAAATGCCGGAAAGAGAATCGGAAATTACAATCTAGCGATGTGCCGGAGCATAACCGACCTGTCAGATTCCATATGGTTGCGGAACCTGAATATGCCCGACGCTATGCAGGATATTGAGCTTGCATACGCCCAAATCGTCAAAACAGACTTCGAGGAGGAAAGCTCCGATGAACTCGGCGACGCGGCGTAACCCGGATGCCTAAGGATACGATCAAACTCGAAACGGGCAGTATCTGGCGTCGCATAACCATTGCCGCTAGATCGGCGACAAACCCATCATCGGCAGCCGTCGCCTATTTCGGTAGTGACGGCCACAACCTTCTACCTCTACGGGCCGGGAGTAGCTTGGTTGTTGACGCGAGCATTGCAAGCATTTCAACGGGCCTAACCAACCCGAAGTCCCTGCGAAAACTCCATAATATCGGAGTATCTGTTTATTCTTTCCCACTACTTCATACCAAAATGTTCGCATTTGACGGGATAGCGTTTGTTGGCTCGACAAACGCCTCTCATAACTCTGCCAACGTATTAATTGAAGCATCTCTTTCTAGCCGTTCCGCCAACGTCATTAAATCCGTTCGCGACTACATAGATTCGCTTTGCACCGACCAACTGGACGAAGATGCCTTTGATTGGCTGGAGGCCCAATATCGTCCTCCCCGCGAAAAAATTCCTAGCGTTACCGTCCATCCAAACCCTCGGCTCGTGATGCAGATAATGGCATCGGACCAGCAGGGCTATTCCGGCCATCAGGTCCAACCCCCCTCGGGAGCATGGGATTCCTTCTTCGGTGTGAACATCGGCGATGCTGTGCTGCCAACGCTTCGCTTGCGAAACAAGTTAACGGGCGATGTTATAGACCGAAAGGTAGTGCGCCACGCTTTGGTGATGACGATTGATATTCCCGAGTCCTCTACGGGTGCGATCCTGGAGATGTGGAGAGTGGGCCCTAACCGCTACGATTATCGGGTGGTTATGCCCGGTCAGCGTGGATTTGGCACTTTGGATCGCGCCCTCCACAATACGGTCAATCCACTTTGGCACTCCGGTCGCCTTTGGTTTACCTCCATCTCTCTATAAAAGTATTGAAGATTAAACGGTGTTCTTGGTTGCTTGGTGGACTCCCGCAAATCCCAAGTCGATTTGGAAGCCGACGGTTCTTACGGCGGCGACACCAGCCGGACCGACGAGCCGGGCTGCGTCTGATACTCTATCTTCAAAACCTTGGCCGGATGGGTCTTTGCGCAATAACGCACCATGATGGTGTCGCCCCGGATCGCAGGGCAAAGCCCGGACCCGTAAAGAACATCGGCCAGCGCATCGAATGTCGTCGCCTTCGCCCGATAGGCGCCGGTCCAGCGCACCGCCCAGATGTCTTCGTTGGCTTTGATCTGGTAGCCGGCCCGGTTGGCGATTCCACCAACAGCGCCCAGCACGGTATCGGCCCGGATATCAAAATCGAGCACGGCGGATAGGTCGGCTGGCGTGGCGCGGCTTGTCTGTGCGGATGGCGGGTACATTCGCAACATCACCACCTCGGCGCTCAGTATCATCAGCAGCAGCGCCATCACGATGTCCAAGGTCCGATCGGACCATCGAGCAAACCATTCCAATTGCCAGAACGTTCGATCGGGAATGAGCCGGTTCCAACGAAAGCGCGGAAGCCTTGCACGCGATTCAATCGACCAATTCCGGCGCGGCAGATCGGGGTTTTCGGTAACGTCCGGAATGGCGATGGCGGTCGATGGCGTGTCGCTCGCGGACGGATCGATCTCGCGTTCAAGCGACGCGAGGTGATCGGCACAAACCCAGATTACCCGACGCGCGAGAACGTCGACGCGGCCGAGCGCCCATGTCAGTTCATCTGCCGTGATACGGAAATGATCGCTGTAACGCGCCTCGACGTAGGCGCGCCGAATCCGCGAGAACACGCGCCGTTCAAACCGCGTTTCGCCCGTCCATATGTCGCGGAGTCGTTCATCCTGCTGCTCGGCAAAGTCGCGTAACTCGTCCAACGCATGCGTGCGGCGGCTGTGTAGTGTCAGCGTCCACAACACGCAGTGATAGAGACGCTCGCACGCCTGATGGAGCATCAATGCCGCCATCGGTAGATTGCCCTGATCGCGATAGAAATGCGCGCCGAGAACGAAAGCGCGCGCCTTGGGCAGCCACTTTTCGGCGGTGCGGATAGCGTGATCGCGACCTTCCACCGCCGACAGTAATCGTGGCGTCGCCAGCGGCTTATCGCAGGATTGGTAGAGGATGATGCCGCCTTCGGCGATCGCGGTGAAGAAGCGGATGCCGCCCGACAGCGCGCGGTTGACCTCGGCGAGGCTGTGAACGGTCAAGCGAACCGGGCGCCGGATCACGCCCGCCTGCCACGCGCGGTGCAGCCGGTCGATTGCGAACCGCCAATATCGTTGAGGTTTCGTCAGCTCGCCGTGGTTGACGATGACCAGAATGTCGAACGGGACAGTGGCCGCGTCGGCTTCCCGTTCGCACCATGCAGGATCGGCAAAGGCACCGAACAGGATCAGTTTGAGGATGCGCCCTGCTTTGCGGTGGGGCGAGAGCTTGCCCTTGAGCGCTTCGGCGAATTCCTCGAACAGGATGTTGGTGGCGACGCCGAGTTCCTGGGTGACTGCATAGGGCAGATGGTCGAGGTCGGTTCGCATCATGACTCGCCTCCATCAATGGCCATGAAATGTGCAGCTTCGAGCGCGCGCAGGTCCGGCTCGAAGAAGCGCAACGCTTCGATGACCTCGGGCCAGAGATGGTCGCCAATGAGCCTGAACTTGAAGATGATCGCGGATACGTCGGGTGCCCTTGTATCCAGCACAGCGTCGCGCGCGACATCACAGCGTTCGAGCGCCCTCACATATTCCCGCCACGCCGATTGTTTTCTCGCCTTGGCGAGCAGGTTCGATGTGTCGGCGAAATACAATGCTTCGGCGGCATCGAATCTTTCACGAAACGGCTCCGTCTCCGCTTCAGCCTTGCGCAATGCCTGAACCACGGCGTGCCATCCATCGGCTGGAATATGAGGGGCTGGAACCGGGATGCCGGCAATCGGCATCGCGGTGAGCGCACGCAATAGCCCGCGGCGCGAGGCTTGAGGTCCGCTCATCACGCATCCTCCTCGGCTGGAAGGCCGCGATAGCCCGTGGCCCTGCCGACAGCGTCGAGCAAGGTTCGGATGTTCTCGACGATGGCCGGCAATGGCATTGCCGCTTCCACCTCGCGCGCCAGCGCGGAGGTGCGGCCGTTCATATGGAAGCGCGCCAATGGGCCGGCGAGCCGCGCCATTGTGGGCCGGATATCGCTCAGCCCCTCGGCAGCCGCGCAGGCCAGCGCCTTCTCGATATCGAGGCCGATGCTGCGTCGGTTCCATTCGTCGGACGCGCCCTTGCGCAGCAGGTAGGATTTGAGCGCGAACTCGGCGGCATGGGCGGCGCCGCTGACGACGATCAGCCCGGGCGCGCCATCGGCATCCAGATGCGCTGCGAAAGCGATCGCCCGGCGATAGAGCGCGACCGCGAGGATGCGGTCGAAATCCTGCGGGCGATGGCAGAGGTCGAGATTGTGTCGCGGGTGCGCCTCCAATCGCGGGCGAAGCGACCGGGGTAACGCATCGTCACCGAGTGCTGCGAGAAGCGTGCCGAGCGCTTCGGCGAGATGCATCTCGGCTTCCGCCTCGCTGATTTCCAGCCAAATCGCGATCGAGTGGTAATCAAGGCCGCGTCGCCGGTAGGTATGGAACGCCTCACGCGGGAGCGGCGGTAGGGTTGCCGCCGCTTGTGCGATCTGCGCGTGGATCGCTTCGGCCTTGGCGTCCCTCGGGGCGTCCATCGCCCGGTCGTAGAGGATGATGCCGTTGTCGTAGCGGCTGGTCAGGAACTGATTGCCGCGAGCGCGAAAGCGCTCTGGTTCATCGATCGTGAACACCGAAAGCGTCAGCGGCGCGGGGCCGAGAATTTCTCGCGTCACCGCACGGCGTGCAATGCCCCAGTAGCGGTTGAGGCCCTTAAAGGCCTCGTGATCGACGAACGCCCAGATCTCAAGCTCGGTATAACATCCGTCCTCGCGGTCGGGGCGATCGAGATCGGCATAATTCCCCACCAGCATCAGCCAGTGCAACGTGCCGCGCTTCGGCGCGACGCCGCGACGGTTGACGAAATGGATGCGGAGCAGGCGCGCCGCGCGTTCCACCTCGAAACGTCGCCGGTGGATCAGATGGACCACGCGGGCCTTCACGCTTTCGCGTAGCTCACCGGCTTCAGCCATTGTCGGCTGTGGCTCGTTCAGGCCGGCCAGAGCACGCCGCGCTCTGACAGTGCTTCTTCTCCCGGGCATACGCCCTCCGTTCCGCATCCTGCGGTTGCAGCGGGAAGTGAGGGGGCGGATGCACTATCTCCCGAACTCCCGCGCGCTGGGCGCGGGAGCCGCCGGGGCTGGTAACATGATCCGAAGACATGCGCCGTTGCCTTTGGCCCGAAGGCTTGGACATGCGCAACGGCACCCCGAAAACGATACGTTTTCGGAACCTATTTCGGATCGGGATTACCAGTCCCGGCGCTGCCCTTTGC
This sequence comes from Sphingobium sp., assembly GCA_017744605.1. Classification (GTDB taxonomy): domain Bacteria; phylum Pseudomonadota; class Alphaproteobacteria; order Sphingomonadales; family Sphingomonadaceae; genus Sphingobium. The sequence goes on from JAGIAZ010000011.1 coordinate 49,722, forward strand.
GCAGCGCAATCGAACGATATCAAAGATTTCGGGCCGCGCCAACTTAGGTTCCTTCGCCGGCGTTAAACGGACGCCAGCGCCTTGTTACGATTTCAGCAAAGTCCTGATCGTGAAAATCAACGCCGATTTTGAGGTGCGGGGCAAGCTCATCCCACAAGGCGCCTCCAAAAGGGAAAGTCCGGAGCAGCCGTCTAAGTATCGACTGGTCGCTTATCGAAGCGGCATAGCCAGCACGGTTTTCACGGCCCGGCTGGTCGCCGTTTGACCGCTACACCGGTGCATGGCAGAGAGTCGGAAGCGCCTATGCCCCAATCATCGGAAGTCTTGCGCGGACTCGGTTCAAGAGATTTTTCAGGCCAGAATTATCAGGGCTTTTTTGGGGGCATTAGTGGAGAGGCGAACTCAAATCAAAGAATAAAATCAATACTTTCAATGGCCTAATTCCGGTCCCTCCTCCCTACCATTTTCCGGTCTTCCTGAGGCCGTTGATGATTGAAAAAATACATAATTTCTGCTAGTTTACAGCTAACGCTGATTGTCGGCGATTGCCTCTGTCTGCCTGTAATCGTGGAAGATGGGGGCCTTTTGGGGCGGCATTGCATTTTCCGTCTATCCACGGCGCTTAGAAAAATAAGCTGCCTCTTGAGCGAAAAGGTCGCAAAATCCTCCCACGAAATGTGAGCGCCAATGTGGGACGTCACCGCCGGTGGTTGTCGCGTGGGCGTGCCCGCTGGATTGGCCTTGACCATGAACAGAACCATAGCCGCATTGGGCACCACTATTTTCGAGACGATGTCGCAACGTGCCCGAAACGGTGATGTGATCAATCTCGGGCAGGGGTTTCCCGATGAGCAGGGACCGCGCGAATTGCTCGAGGCGGCGGCCAAGGCTGTCCTCGATCGATCCAGCCAATATCCGCCCATGCGCGGTGTGCCGGAGTTGCGTGCCGCTGTGGCCGCTTATTATGCGCGAGAGCAGGCGCTCGATCTTGCCGATGACGAGATCGTCGTCACCTCCGGCGCGACCGAGGCGATCGCCGCCACGCTAATGGCGCTGCTAGAACCGGGCGACGAAGTCATCGTCGTGCAACCACTTTACGATGCCTATGTGCCGCTGATCGAGCGCTTCGGCGGCGTGCCCCGATTCGTCAGTCTCGTTCCGCCGGACTGGCGCCTTCCGCTTGGCGCGATCGCGGCGGCCATTTCGTCGCGTACGCGCGTCATCATGCTGAATACGCCCCATAATCCGACCGGAAGCATGGTGCAGCCTTCAGACTGGACTCTCTTGTCGCGACTCTGCGTGAAGCATGATCTGACGATCATATGCGACGAGGTCTGGGAAGCGATGATCTTCGACGGCAGTCGCCATGTCTCGCCGCTTGCGATCCCGCAGTTGCGTGAACGCAGTGTCAAGATCGGGTCGGCCGGCAAGATCTTCTCGCTGACTGGTTGGAAGGTCGGCTGGGCCTGCGCAGCGCCGCGCATCGCCGGAGCGATCGCCAAGGCGCATCAGTTCCTGACGTTCACGACGCCGCCGTCCCTGCAATGGGCAGTCGCCGAAGGTCTGCAACGCCCGTCGGATTGGCACGTGGCGCATCGCGATGGGCATGCGGACGGGCGCACACGGCTTGTGGAGGGCCTGCGCTCGGCCGGCTACGCAGCGACCGCTGGGCCTGCGACCTGGTTTATCCATGTCGATCTGGCCGCATCAGGCATCGCGCTCACCGATGTCGCGTTTTGCGAAAGGCTGATCACGGATGGCGGTATCGTATCGATCCCGTTTTCCGCCTTCTATGCGCAAGAACCCGAAACCGGCCATGTTCGCTTCTGCTTCACCAAGCACACGCATGTGCTGGACGAGGCGCTGAAACGTCTCGCCCGGTTCAGGACAACGCTTGGTTAGCATTTGCCGTGGCGATGCCGCATCTTCCGAAATGGAATATGGAAAGTCCGAAAGACCATAAGAAGGTTTTGGAAGAAAGAGTGCAGCCGTGGCGCAGATCGCGCTGCCATATGATTTTCAGTGCTATTGATATGGCGACAATTCGGTTCTTGTAGCCAGGATCCGAGGACTAACCGTTGCGCGAAATATCGCTTCGGGGAGTTCTCATGTCCAAAGTCCAGATTCGCAATCGCAGTGCCGTGGTTCGCCGCCTTGGGAGTTCGGCCATAGTGCTGCTTGCTCTTGCCTCGACGACCCAGACGGCTGTCGCTCAGGCGGTGGTTCCGGCTCAGGCGCAAACCCCTGCCAGCGCCATCCCGGTCCTGAGCCGCGCTCAGATCGACGCGCTGCTGGCGACGCCGGACAAGGTGGTTTTCCTTGATGTGCGGCGGGCCGACGAGATCGAGACGATCGGCGGCTTTCCGGTCTTCCTCAATATCCAGAATTCCGAACTCGACCGCTTTCTCGGCTTCATCCCGCGGGATCGCCAGATCGTGACCATCTCCAACCATGCGCATCGCGGCCAGGCAGCCGGCGAACTGCTGAAGGCCAAAGGCTTCACTGTCGCGGGCGCGGTCGGCGTGCAGGATTATGAGGAGCAGGGCGGCACGCTCTACGGCAGGAAGGTCGTGACGCCGGCCATTGATGGCGTGGTGAAGGCCGGCACCCGGGTCGAGGTCGTTCGCGAAGGCTTCGACGGCACCGAAGGCCCGGTCGGGCTGCCGGACGGCTCGATCCTGTTCACGGAAAATCGCGCTGACCGCATCGTCCAGGTCGGCGCCGACGGGAAGATCTCCACGTTCGCGGAGAAGACCGGTTCCGCCAACGCATTGGCAATCACGGGCAAGGGTGAAATCCTGGCGGTTCAGACCGCGCCATCGGCAATCGCGGCCATCAAGCCCACGCCCAAGGTCTGGGCCGCCAATTTTGGCGGTAAGCCGTTCAATCGTCTCAACGACCTCGCATTTGCCAGGGCGGGCGATGTCTATTTCACGGACCCCGGTGCTGCACCGACCTCGGCCGCCGAAAGCCCGAGGACGGGCCTGTATTGGCTCGACCGCAAGGGCAAGGTCAGCCTCGTTGCCGATGATATCCGGCGCCCCAATGGCGTGGCGCTGAGCCCGGACGAGAAGACGCTCTACGTCGCCAATACCGGTGGTGAATATGTGATCGCTTATACCGTCCGCCCAGACGGCAGCCTCACGGACCGGCGCAATTTCGCCAAGCTCGCCGGCTTCAAGGAGTCGCCGACCGGTCCGACGAGCGGCGCGGACGGTCTTGTCGTGGATTCGGCGGGGCGCCTCTATGTCGCCAGCCTGCCGGGCATTCAGGTCTTCGGCTCCGACGGTGCCGCGCTCGGTATCATCCCGCTACCCAAGCAGCCCCAGAACCTTGCCTTCGGCGGCAAGGACCGTTCGGCGCTTTATGCCGTGGGCCGCGGCTCCGTCTACCGCATCGCCACCCAGACGCGCGGCGTCGATCGCCCGGGCAAGTGACCCTCGTTCGGTCCAAATCTCATTCTGAAAGAACAAAAATGTCGTTGAACAACCTTGGCCGTCGTCTTTCTTCGCGGCCTGCCAATTTTCTCCACGTGCTGTCCGCCGGTTTGCTGCTCTCGGCAGCTTCGGGCGCCTACGCCCAGGCAGGGGAGGCATCGACCGACCCTTCAGCCTCAGACCATGACGAAAGCTTGCCCATCGTCGTGACCGCCCGCAATCGCGACGAGCGGCTGCAGGACGTGCCGATCCCGATTTCGGTGCTGAATGGCGACCAGATCGCCACGCAACGGGTGTTCAACATCTCGGACCTTGCCCAGCGGGCGCCCGGCCTGACCGCCACGACCCCCAATGCCCGTCGCACTGGTGTTTCGCTGCGCGGCATCGGCAAGACGAGCGGCAATGACAATATGGAAGCAGCGGTCGGCGTGATCGTCGATGATGTCTTCCTCGATCATGTCGGCATGACCTATCAAGACTTCACCGACCTCCAGCAGGTCGAGATCCTGCGCGGTCCCCAGGGCACGCTGCTGGGCAAGAACACGTCGCTCGGCGTCATCAAATATACGAGCAAGGCACCCAGTTTCACGCCCGTGGGCACGGCCGAGGTCGAGGGCGGGCTGTCCACGCCGGCGTTCAAGGCGCGTGTGTCGTTTTCGGATGCGCTGGTCGCGGACAAGCTCGCTTTTCGCGCATCCGTCTCGGTCGACAAGCAGGATGGCGACATCATCAATGTGAACGCGGCCTATGGCGGTCGCTGGCACGAACGCGACCGCTGGGCTGGCCGGTTCCAACTTCTGTTCACGCCGACGGACGATCTTTCATTCAAGTTGAACCTCGACGGCGCGGAAACGCATGAGAACAGCAACACCAAGCCGTTCATGATCGATCCGGCCACGCTGAATGACGGATCGGCGCGTACGACGACATACACGACCCGCCTCTCGCGCGGCTATTTCGGCGGCTACAAGCCTATCATCGGCTCCTGGACGACGATCGACATCGACCAGGCGCTGCCGCTGATCACGCGCAACTATGGCGCTTCTCTCGTTACGACCTGGGATCTGGGTGGGATCGAACTCAAGTCGATCACGGCGGCGCGCAAATTCCACTTTGACGCCAATAATGATAATGAGCAGACCCGTTTCGCGATCGCCCGCGGCGGCACGCTGGTCAACACGGAACAATATTCCGAGGAACTGCGCGCGAGCGGCAATATCACCCCGACGCTCGATTATCAGGCCGGCGTCTATTTCTTCAAGATCCTGACAGACACGAACAGCCGCAACCTGTTCGGCAAGGATGCAGGCGCCTTCTACGCGACGAACGCCCAATATAACGCGCTGATCGCCACGCCCGCGCTGCTCCAGCAGTCGCTGAACAACACGTTGTCGATCGTCAACCAGCATCCGGTTTCGACCAGCCAGGCTGTTTTCGCACAACTGAACTGGAAGGCGACCGAGCGGTTCACGATCACCGCGGGTATCCGCTATACGCGTGAGCAGAAGACCAGCACCACCCGCCGCGACCTCAGCTTCGCCGACGGCTCGCCGCTGGTATCGACGGGCAATGCGAACGCGGATGCCATCCGCCTTGCGCAACTGAGCACGCCCTATGCGACGATCGTCGGCGATCCCATTCACGCTGGCGCCGTCTCCTGGCTCATCAACCCCAGCTACCATCTCTCGCGCGACGTGCTCATCTATGCGTCGGCGAGCGGCGGCGGAAAGTCGGGTGCGGTCGCATTCGACAACACGGGCGCACGCCGCAATGTGAAGCCCGAAAAGACCACCGATTTCGAGCTTGGTATCAAGGGCCGGTTCTTCGGGGCGCTGTGGCTCAACGCCAATCTCTTCTATACGAAGGTGCGTGACTATCAGGCGACGACGAGCATCCCTGATGCGACGTCGTCCACGGGCTATAGTTCGGTGCTGGGCAATATCCCGGGCCTGCGTGCCCAGGGAGTCGAGGTGGACGGCGCGCTGGACGTGACCAAGGGGTTCACGATCAATTTCGGCGGGTCGTATAACGACGCGACCTACACCGACTGGTCGACCGCCACCTGCCCGCGCTCCTATCCGACCACGGTGGCTGTCTGCAACAACACGGGCAAGCAGATCGTCGGCGCGCCGAAATGGACGGCGATCTTGGGTTTCGACTTCAGGCGCGAGATCGGGGGCTCGGGCGTTTCGCTCCATGCCTTCGCTAACGACAGCTACAAGTCGGGCCACAATCTTGAGCAACTGCTCTCGCCCTACGGCTGGCAGAAGGCTTACCATCTGACCGATGCGGGCATCGGCATCGTCACAAGGATCGCCGGCGCCGAGACCGAACTCAGCCTGGTCGGCAAGAATATCTTCGACACGCAGTATACGACCAGCGTCAACGACTTCAGCAACAATGCCCCGGTCGGTTACGATGGCATAGGCGCCCGTCGCTACATCGGCGTGCTGCTGCGCGCGAAGTTCTGACGGGAGCCGCAGCATGAGACGCAAACATCTCCTGTCGCTCGCCGCGCTGATGTTGCTGGCGGCGGGACCGCAGGCCGCATACAGCCAGAAAGTCAAAGCCGCGAAGGCCGACAATATTCCCCGCCTCGCTAACGGCAGGCCTGACTTTTCCGGAATCTGGCAGACGCTGAGCGAGGCCGACTATGACCTCGAACCCCATGCCGGGCGGAGGGATGCACCGCCCGGTCCAGGGGTGGTGGACGGCAGCGAACTGCCCTACAAGCCGGACGCGCGGGCGCAGAAGGAGCGGAATTTTGCGGTGCGGGCGACCGACGATCCTCGTCTGCACTGCTATATCCTGGGCGTGCCGCGCAGCGTCTATTATCCGGCGCCCTTCCAGATCTTTCAACGGGACCGAGACCTCACGCTGGTCCATCAGTTCGGCCATCAGGTGCGGACGATCCACACCAATGGCACGCTGCATCCGAAGGAAGCCGATCAGCAGTTTTGGCTCGGTGATTCCCGCGGCCGTTGGGAAGGGGACGCGCTCGTCGTCGACGTGACCGATTTCAACGACGTCACCTGGCTGGACCGCGCGGGCAATTATCACAGCCCGGACATGCATGTGACCGAGACGTGGCGCTTCGTCGATCACGACACGATTTCCTACACCGCGATAGTCGAGGACCCTCAGGTCTACACAAAGCCCTGGACGATCAACGTCCTGCTCAATCGTCGGCGCGAGAAGAACTTCGAGCTGATCGAGGATTACTGCTTCACGCTCCGTTACGACAAATTCTACCCGAACAAGGCTGAAAAATGATGCGCAAGACTCTTGCCGCCATGGTCTTCGTCACTGGCATCGCCGGCTCGGCTTCGCAGCTCTTCGCCCAGGACCAGACTGCATCGGCCCCGAAACCCGACCCGGGTTTGACGTCGGCCTTTAATCCGGCCGGGGGTGACGATCAGTGGGCCAGGACCGTCCCGGTCATAGCCTCGGAAGCCTGGAAGGGGCCGCGCACGGCCGACGGCCAGCCCGACATAGCCGGCTTCTACTCCAACACGATCGGCAATCATGCCAACTTCACCGATCCGCAGGCTGGCCCTCCCGGCGAGCCTTCCCGTGCGTCGAAGCTGCCGCGCGAACAACGCGCGCCGAGCCGCGTTTCCGATCCGCCGGATGGTCAGATTCCCTATCTGCCCGCCGCACGAGCGGCGCAGGAAGATTTCGCCAGGAACTTTGCGACGCCGACGCACGCCTGGCACATCGAGCCGCTGGCGCGCTGTGCGCCGGCCGGCGTTCCCAAATCCTTCATGTGGCACGGCTTCGAGATCCGCCAATATCCGGACTCCATTGTGTTGCTGTTCGATTCCGGCACGCGGATCATCCATCTGGACAAGTCGCCGCATCTTCCCAGCGCGGTGAAACTCTGGAACGGGAATTCCCGCGGTCATTGGGAGGGCAATACCCTCGTCGTCGAGGTCACGAACAACAACGGCAAGGCCATGTTCGGTCGCTATGGCGATTTCATGAGCGAGAATGCGACGGTCACCGAGCGCTATGTGTTCGACAACAACCGCCAGCGCTTCAACTATGTCGCGACCTTCACCGATCCAACCGTCTATTCGCGACCATGGACAGCGACGATTCCGGTCCGGCATTACACCGAGGCCGACAAGACCGACGACTGGCACTATGATGTGAGTGAAGCCAATCTGCCGGGCAAGCCGTTGCTGCACGAGAAGATGGAACGGCCCTGCGTCGAGAATAACGGTCCCTCCGATGGCGGCATTTTCGACCTGCCGCCCAATGGACCCGTTATCGATCGCTGAAAGGGAAGGCGAAGTCGGGGCAATTGCCCCGGCTCGTTGTTTCAGCCGAATTTCTTCGCGAGAATCTCAGCGACCTTGTTCGCGTCGGGCTGTTCAACCGGCGCCTTGTAGACCGTGATCATTTTGTTCACCGCGTCACGCCAGAATTGATCACCCTTTCCGCGCGGCTGCGTCACGATATAGTCGAGGGAGTGACAGGCTGTGCAATTGTTGCGCACGACCTCCGCGTCGGCGCCGGCGAGTTCGGCAGGCGGTGTGGTTTCGGCGCCAAGCGCATAAGTGACCGGACGCGCGCCGCAAGCAACGCCGACCAGCGACGCGGCGACTGCGAGCGTGGCAAAGGAGCGGTTCATAGGGCCTCCAGCGTCACTGTTTCGACGACGTTGCGCATATAGCCAGCCGGCTGCCAGAGAGGCTGGAGCGGCTGGCTTTCTCCGTCCGCGCCGAACGCGCGGACCTTCACGCGGTGAGAGCCCTTCGCAAGGGTCAGGCGCGTGCGCCACTCGCGGAAGGAATAGCGGCCCAGATCCTGCCCCAGGGCGGTCTCCTTCCAGCTCGCGCCGTCGTCGGTCGAAATCAGGACGCGCGCAATGCCACTGCCGCCATTGAAGGCAATGCCTTTGAGGTCGAGCGCCGAGCCCGCCTTGACGACCTGCCGATCCTGGTGGCTCGTCAGGAAGGCGCGGATGTTGAATCGTCCGATCGGCTTCGTCTTGTCGGGTTTTCCGCCGGGCGCCACGCAATGACAGTCATTGTCGGGAACGCGATAGGCGGTTTTCATCCAATATCCGTCGAAGTCGGCATCGACCACGTTGATCTCGTTCAGATGCTTGACCCAGTAAGTGCCGTAATAGCCCGGCACGACCAGCCGCAGCGGAAAACCGTTGAGGAAGGGCAGGGGCGCGCCATTCATGGCATAAGCGATCATCACCTCTCCATCGCGTGCGTGATCGATGTCGAGCGCCTTGACGAAGTCGGGGATGGTGTCGACCGGGGGATTGTCGAGGCCATTGAATGTGACCTGGCGCGCGCCGATGCGAACGCCAGCACGATCGAGCAGTGCACGCAACGGCACGCCGCGCCAGCGCGCATTGCCCATGGCGCCATTGCCGAGCTGGCCGCCGCCGACGCGCGGCTCGAAGAAGCCCCGACTGTTGCCCGAGCATTGATTGACTGCCACGAGGTCCTGGGACGGATAGTCGCGCCGAAGCGAGGCCAGGGTCAATGAAAGCGGTGTCTCGACATGGCCGCCGATCGTGAGGCGAAACGTTTCGGGATCGATCGTCGTCGGTAGATCGGACAGATGATATCGGACGAAAAAGGCGTCGTTGGGGGTGAGAATATTCTCGCCGAACACGCTGAAGGGCGTCTCGAGCTGTGGCGGCCGGGCGGTCAGCCCGATCATCGGGCGTTTTTGCGGCAGGCGGACGAGCGGACGCCGGCCATTGGCGAAAGGCAACTGCACGGTAGCACTATGGGCCGCGGTCGACACAGTCAGCAGCGACGCCGCCGCTCCGCCCAGCAATCCCCTTCGGCTTATCCGCAGCTCTTCCTCAATCATGCACTACCTCAATGTGGTTCGCGATCCCGGTCTCGATCCGGGCCGGCGGCGGGCCGAACGGCATTCCGCTTCCTCGGTCCTCGCACACCTCATTTCGAGGCCCGAACTTGAGATCCGGTCGTTCCTCGAAACTCAGAATGCGGTCAGGCGTTTTGGAAGACGAGATCGGCTTGCCCTTGCGGAGCGCATCAACGTCCGCATGCGGCGCCAGCAGCTCGATCAACCGATATGTATAGTTCCGCAGGAGATTGCCGCGCTGGATGGCGATCTTCGTGCTATGCGGTCCGAAGAGCCGGCTCGAGCCCGGCAATGTGACCAGTCCGTCGCGAGAACCATTATCGGCTGCCATCTGAGCGACGATGCCCACGCCCATGCCGAGCTGGACATAGGTCTTGATGACGTCGGCATCCATGGCGGCCAGCCTGATATCCGGTTCCAGCTCCGCGCGTGCAAATGTCTCGACGATGCCGGAGCCGCCGGTCACGTCGGGGCTGTAGGTGATGATCGGGTAGCGTGCGAGTTGCTCCAGCGCGAGGTCTGTCACCCGGCAAAGTTCGTGGCCGGGCGGGACGATCACCACGTGCTTCCAGCTGAAACATGGAATGGTCTCCAGCTCGTTGTGCCCGTCGACCGCCTCGGTCGCTATGCCGATATCCGCTTCTCCACGGACAAGCATGTCCACGACATAGCGCGGGCTGCCTTGTCGCAGCTCCACGTCCACATCGGGAAATTGCTCGCTGAACCGCACCAGCACCGGCGGGAGCACGTAGTTGGCCTGGTTGTGCGTTGCGGCGATGACCAGCCTGCCGCTGTCGGCTTGCGCGAACTGCTGGGAAAGGCGCTTGAGATTGTCCGATTCCCGAAGCAGACGATCGATCACCTGGGCGGCGCTTTGACCCGCCTTGGTCAGGCCGACCAGACGCTTCCCACGGCGCACGAAAATCTCGAACTTGAGCTCCGCCTCAAGCTCCTTGATCTGTTTGCTGACACCGGATTGGGAGGTGTAAAGCTCTTGCGCCACCTTCGTCAGGTTGAGGTCGTTCCGGACCGCGGCGCGTACATATTTCAGCTGCTGCAGGTTCATGACGCTGCCGGCTCTGCAACCGGCGCCGCCCAGCTGGACCTCGCGGACGCACGAAACCGCGTGTCGGGCCTTTGCCACGATAGCCGCTCAACGGCAGTCCCAAACCCATAGATCATGACGCGCCCTCTTCAGTGGCAGCATCCTCCGTAGGGTAGCGGCTTCCCAATCATATTGGTAGAAATAATGTCGAGAAGCAAGAGTGTCTGTGGCGTAGGATATTTTTCCGTTGCCCAAGAAAAGCCAGTCGCGCCACGAGCCTGCTCCATATGGGGCCGTTCACGAGGCAGAAGCGTCGAAGCGCCACCCTCCGCCCAAGGCCTGATAAAGCGATATGCGGGCCATCAATGCGTCCGCCTGCGCCTGGACGAGGCCCAGCTCGGCGGCAAGCAGGCCGCGCTGCGCATCGAGTTGCTCCAGATAGGGCGAATAGCCGGCGCGATAGCGATTGGATGCCAGCCGGAACGTTTCGGCAAGGGCATCGCGCTGCGCCGTGAAGACGCCCACCTGCTCGTCGGCCCTCGCGACTCCCGCCAGCGCGTCGTCCACGTCCCGGAATGCGTTGAGCGCCACCTTGCGATAGGAGAAAGCGGCGGCATCGCGCTGCGCCGCGGCGCTCGTCACGCCTGCGCGCAGGCGGCCGCCCTGAAACAACGGCGCTAGGATGCTCCCGCCCGCCGACCACGAGGTGATCGGATCCTTGAGCAAGGTCGAGAAGGCCGCCCCGGCCGATCCGGTCAGCCGAAACTGCGGGAGATAACGCTTGCGCGCCGCCGAGAGCGAGTGATCGCTGGCCGCAAGCAACAACTCCGCCTGCGCGACGTCAGGCCTGCGGCGCAGAAGCTCGGACGGCAGCCCCTCTGGAATGCCAGGCGTCTTGAGGGCCGTCAGCACCGCGCCGCGCGTGATCGCGCCCGGCAGGTCGCCAGCCAGCAGCCGCAGCGCGTTTTCCTGCCTGGACCGCGCCTGCTCAAGCGGTGCGACGATCTGCACTGCCGATTGATATTCGGCCTGTGCCTGCGCCAGTTCGAGCTTGGGCGAATAGCCCGCGTCGGTGCGGCGCTTGATGAGGGCAAGGGCTTGCTGGCGCGCCTCAATAGCCTGCCGTGCAATGGCGAGGCGCGCGTCGAGCGCAAGCAGCGTCACATAACCGCTCGCTGCCGTTGCGGTGACCGAGAGCCGCACGGAATCCCGCGCGGCCTTGCTCGCCAGCCAGGCCGAGCGCGCCGCCGATTTCTGGTCCGAGAGTCGCCCGAACAGGTCCGCTTCCCACGAGGCTTGCAGGAGCGGCTGGGCGGCGGTCTGCTCCGACGGCGTACCGAACGGGCTGACGCTGCGCGACCGTGCGCCAGCGGCAAGACCGTCGAGCGTCGGCAGCAGTGCCGCCCGCGCACCCAGTTCCTGCGCCCGTGCGTCGCGGATGCGGGCGCCGGCAATGGCGATATCGGGATTGTTGGCGAGCGCGCGGACGATCAGATCGTTGAGCGCGGAATCCTGAAAGGCCAGCCACCAGTCCTGATCGAGCGAAGCGTCGGCGGCCAAATCGGTCTGCCAGCGATCGGGCGGCGCGAGCGGATCGACGCGGGCGGTCTCGACGGCAGGGCCAGCGCAACCGGACAGCGACAGCGCAAGCGCCAGAGCGGGAAACGCCGTGCGCATCAGTTTCTCGTGGCGATATTGAGTTCGACCGACATGCCCGGCCTTAGCCCGCGCGCGGCCGCTTGCCCGGGATCGATCCGGATGCGCACGGCGATGCGCTGCGCAACCTTGACGAAATTGCCGGTCGCATTGTCGGGCTTCAGTACGGCGAATTCCGATCCGGCGGCCGGCGAAAGGCTCTCGACCCTGCCTTTCAGTTCCGCGCCGCCCAGTGCATCGACCCGGAAGGTCGCCTTCTGCCCCGGCCGCATCCTTCGCGTCTGCGCTTCCTTGAAGTTGGCGATGACCCAGAGATCTCGCGGCACCAGGAACATGAGCTGCGTGCCCGCCGACACGAACGCGCCGTTGCGCACGCCGATCTCGGAAAGCTGGCCGTCGACCGGCGCACGGATAACGGTATTGTCGAGATCGATCTGCGCGAGATGGAGCTGGGCCTGAGCGGCCTCGACCGATGCCTCGAGGCCGCCGCGTCCCACGATGACCGAGCGCACGTCCTGATGGCCGACCTGCTCGGCCGCCTGCGCCTGTCGCAATCCGGCCTGCGCGGCGAGCAGGGCTGCGCGCGTCTGGTCACGTTCGCGTTCGGAAATGGAGCCGTCCGCGACCAGGGCATCGGCGCGCTTCATATCGGCCTGGGCGCGCACGAGCTGAGCTTCGGCATTGGCGATGGCCGCCGATTGCCCCACCAAAGCTGCCTCGCGGGCGCGCTGACTCTGCTGCGAATTGGCGAGAGCCGCGTGTTGCGCGGCAAGGCTCCCCTTCGCCTGCTCGACCCGCGCCGCATAGATGCGACTGTCGATGGTGGCGAGCACCTGACCCCGTTTCACGAACATGAAATCCTTGACCGGAACGGAGGTCACATAGCCGCTGACCTGCGGGCTGATGATCGTGACCTGGCCACGCACATAGGCATTGTCCGTTTCCTCGGACCAACCGGCGAAGGGTGGCAGATGCCAGGCGTAGAGAATGGAAAGCACAGCAGCGAGCGCGATGGCGCCGATCGCGATTATGGTCATGCGGCTCTTGGGCGGCGGCCTCCAGCCGGCGGGCGCTTCCGCGGACGGCGGTTCGACGGGCGCTGTCTGGGCTTGCGGCGGCACGGACTGCGACTGGGTCATAGATCTCCCTTCATTGCTGCGGCTTGGCCGCCTGGGCCTGAAGAGCCTGCTGGAGCTGGACCAGCGGCGAGATCTCGCCCCGCCGCACGATCGAGCGGCGAATCATGAGGCCCCAGATCACGGCGAGCGTAGCCAGCACGCCGACCAGCAGGAACACGTCATTGAAGGCGAGGATATTGGCCTCGCGTGCGGTCTGGCCGGCAAGCAGCGCTGTTCCTTGCGCGCTGCGTAGCGTCGGATCTCCGACAACGCCCGCCAATGCCGCGCTTCCGCCGCGAATGCGCGCCGCGATCAGCGGATCGGTCATGATGATGCTCTGCACCAGCTCGTGCGAATGGAACTTTTCCCGAATGACCTGGAAGGAGCCCAGAAATGTCGAACCGGCAAGGCCGCCAAGGCTCTGGCTGAGGCTGAACAGCACAATGAAGCTGATGAAGTTCTTCGGCCCCGCCAGCAATGTGCGCGCGATGCCGATGACCATTGCCTGCGACAGGAACAGCAAGGATGCGAAGCCGATCAACGCCTGGCTGAGATAGAAGCTGCTGGGGCGCGTCAGGTTGGTGGAACTGGCGTCCATGAAGGCAGCGACGGCGATGAGCGCCACGGCGATCGTGATGGGCCGAGACAGATTCTGTGGATTGAGCGTCAGCACGGCGGTCAGCATGCCTGCGATGGAAGCCAGGACGATGACGATATTGAGCACGGTCATCTGATCGTTGATCAGCCCGACGACGGTAAACAGGCCGACTGACCCGAACGCCTGCTCGGAAAGGAGGATGCGGACCGATGCCGCCACGAGAATCAGCCTGACCATCTCGCGCCGTCCGAGCCAGCGTGTGTTGATAAGTGGATTTTCGCGAAAATGCTCGAGCGTGAATGCCGCCGTGATCAGCGCGACGCTGCCCGCCAGCGACCAGCCCATCCAGGCGCGCTCGGTCCACCATTCAATGCGCCCCTCCGAGAGGACCGCGATGAGCAGGCAGAGGCCGGGGGCCAGCAGCGCAAAGGTCATGAAATCGCCGCGCTCGAAGGCCTTGCTGCGTTGGCTCGGCGGCAGTGGCAGCGCCATGATCGTGGCGAGCGTCGCCAGCGTGAGGCCCAGTTCGAACCAGTAGAGCATGTGCCAGTCGCCCGTTTCGAGGAGATAGGGCGAGACAATACGAGCGAGGGGCGTGGCAAGCTGGGGGATGGAAATGCCGAGCATGATTCCCGCCAGCCGCTTCGGCCCGGAAAAGCCTTGCATCAGGTAGAGGATCGTCAGCGTGGTGAGGCCGCTGGCCGCAAGGCCGCTCGCGGCACGCACGGCGACCGACGACCAGAAGTCGTGCGCGAAGAGATGCAGCAGAGTCGCAGTCGCATAAATGGCGAGCATCCAGCGGATGAAGGGCTGGAGGCCGAATTGCTGCCGATATTTGACCAGCAGCAGATTCGCGGTGGTGTTGGTCATGAAATAGGCTGCCGTCAGCCAGGCCGCCTCATTGGAATAGAGGCCGAGGGTTCCCTGGGCGAAGTTGAGATTGACGGTGATCAGAGCATTGCCGAGGCCGCTGGTGATGCCGATGAGCAGGCCGACGATGATATAGAAGGTTCGCCTCGCCGTTGGATGATCCGGATTTGCCGGCGAACCGGGCAGCGTCGGTTGCTCGTGCGGCTTGAAAACATATCCGGACTCGTCCTGCACCGCCCAGGTCCTCGTAGCGTGGAAAGGGAGTCTAGGTTGTGCACCTACAGCATGCAACGGCTGCGAACGGCGTCGGCTTTTGATATGATCTCAGGACGCGCCCCATATCCGGGCCTGCGCGTGTTGAACGGGCAGGGGGCGTGCCGATCATTATGGCGTGCTCCATCGATCAATCAGCGCCAGCGGGTCATGATTGGCCTGAGCGGGAAAAGTGGGCGTACCGGAAAATCTCGGCGCGGGCGCGGGCAGGCCGTCAATGAAGGCATTTCGGGCCTGGTTGACCGGGTGATCCGGCGCCTCCTGGATCGAGATGACAGGCGCAACGCAAGCGTCGCTCTGCGCGAATTGATCGACCCAATGGCATCGCGGCTGCTGCCGGATGCGCGCGGCGAAGGTCTCCCGCAAAACCGGCCAGTTTGTCTGCTCCGCCCGATCCGGCAGCGCGGCGAGGTCCAGCCCCAGCCCTGCCACGAACGCCGCATAGAAGCGCGGTTCAAGCGCGCAGACGACCAGGAACAGCCCATCGCGCGCTTCATACAAGCGCGCATAGGGGCAACTGCCGTCATTCATGGGCTGCCAGAGCGCTGCCGGGTTCTGTCCGCGCTGCAACATCGCGAAAATCGGTGTCATCAGCGAAAGCGTGCCGTCCACAATGGCGCCGTCGACGACTTGCCCCATGCCGGTCCGGCGCGCGTGCAGCAAGGCGGCCAGGACGCCCATGACAAGATAAGCCGCGCCTCCCGCCGTATCCCCGACAAGTGCAAAGGGCGGCATTTTGGGGGAGCCGCCAAGCCCAAGCCATTCAAGGGCGCCGGTATAGGCGACATAACTGGGATCATGTCCTGCCGACGCGGCGAGCGGGCCGGTTTGGCCCCAGCCGGTGGACCGTCCATAGATGAGGCGAGGGACACGCCGCAGGCACTCATCCGGACCGAGTCCCAGCCGCTCCATGGCGCCGGGCCTCAGCCCTTCGATCAGGATGTCCGCCTTGTCCAGCAAGCCAAGGAACGCTTCACGCCCGGCTTCCTCCTTGAGGTCCAGCGTGATGGTGGCGCGGCCGCGCAGGAGCGGGTCGTCGGCTGCATAGACGAGCTCTCGCTGGCGAGGCGTGTCGATGCGCAGGATCTCGGCGCCCATATCCGCCATCAGCATCCCGGCAAACGGCAAGGGGCCGATCCCGGCCATCTCGATGATGCGGACGCCGGCAAGCGGTCCGCGCCGTGGCTCGGTATTGCTCATTCCACCTGCCCGTCGAGCAGGCGCGACAAAAGACCGACCAGAACCTCCGTCTCCGCCGGGCTAAGGGTATCGCCGATGAAGTTGCGCTCGACTTCCAGGGCCATGTCGCGAACGTCCTCGAACTTTCGCTTTCCGGCAGTGGTCAAATGCACGCGGCGGGATCTGCCGTCCGTCTTGGAGGCCTTGCGCGCGATGTAGCCCAGCGCCTCCAGGGCATTGAGCATCGTTGCGACCTGTGCGGGCTCCATTCCCAGCGTGGCGCAGAGCTGCGACGGCGTGATGCCCGGATTGTCCCCGATCGTGAACATGGCGCCGACATGGTTCGGGTGGAAGCCGTCGACTCCCGCTATCCGTGTGAAATGCTTCTTAAAATTCAACTGAAGGCGGCGCAGCAGATAGCCCAGCGAAGAGGAGAGGGCGACCGTCTCGAGCGCATCCCGCTCGCTTTCCGGCGGGACATCCTTCTCGCCCTGCACTTCAGGCTGACTGCGTGCCATTTCCGGCCTCCATCGATTGTTCGGACAGCTGCGCGAGCGCGCTTCTGCGCGCATTCAATGCCTCCACGAAAACTACTTTACAAGAAAAACTATATCTGTTTTATTTTAGAAAATAAATTAGAGTCGCCGGATATGAGGGCGGGCAATCTGGAGAGTGTGATGGTGAGGAGAGAGATGCGCTTGCGCGCGATGAGGCGCGGTGGCTTGATGGCAGCAACCTGTTCAATCGCGCTGGCGATCAGTGCGCCGACCTACGCGCAGGCGCCGGCGCCGGCGCAGGCCGAGCCGGGTAATGCGCAAGCCGACGATGCCCAGGACATTGTCGTCACGGCCCAGTTCCGCTCGCAAAAGCTGCAGGATACACCGCTTGCGATTACGGCGGTGAGCGGCGAGATGCTTGAAGCGCGGGGGCAGACGAATGTTCTGGATGTCGCCGCGCAGGCGCCGAATGTCACGCTGCGGCCGGCGACGGCCAATCTCGGTCCCTCGCTGCAGGCGTTCATTCGTGGGGTCGGGCAGTTCGATTCCAGCTTCGCGCAGGAGCCGGGTGTCGGCGTCTATGTCGACGATGTCTATTATCCGACCATGACCGGCTCGATCCTCGATCTCGTCGATCTGCAGCGGATGGAGATCCTGCGCGGACCGCAAGGCACGCTTTCAGGCCAGAACTCGATCGGGGGCTCGATCCGCATCTATTCCCGCGTACCCGACGGCACCGGCGATGGCTATGTCCAGGCAAGCTATGGCCGGTTCAACAGGATTGAGCTGCGGGGCGCCGCCGAATTTGCGCTCGTGCCGGACCGACTGTTCGTGCGCGTATCCGGCGCCGGCGTGGCGCGCGACGGCTATGTCACGCGATATGATTATGCCTGCACCCATCCCGGCACGACCGTGCCGAGCTTTCAGAACGGCAGCATGGGCTGCAAACTGGGCACCCAAGGCGGCAAGGCCTATCAGGCCGGTCGCATCCTGATGCGCTGGCTGCCGAATGATCGGTTGGATGTGCGCTTGACCGCCGACTATACCAACGACACCACCGAAGGTGCGCCGTCGACTCTCCTGTTCGTCGGCAGCCCGACGGGCACGCCGGGAGTTCCGGCCGGCAATCCAGCCTATGTGATGGGTGGCGTCGCGCTGGGTAACGCGACGGGATCGCCGTTCATCAGCTCGTCGCCATTCGGCTCCTATGCGCAGGACAGCTTCTCGCGCAGTCCGTACATCAACTATTCCACCTTCATCGACGCGGCGCCCCGCGACGGCACGGCGCCTTATTCCATTCAGGACCGCTATTCCGTCACCGGTGGCGGGCTGTCGCTCAATCTCAACTATGAGCTGAGCGACGCCGTCTCGGTGAAATCGATCACGGCGTGGCGCAAATATCGCAGCCGCTATGCCTTCGATGAAGGTTCTCCGATCAACACCGCGATGATCGACAATGATGTGAGGGGCGAATCCTTCAGTCAGGAACTGAGGCTGAACGCCAATATCCTGGATGACGTGCAGCTCACGGCAGGCGGCTTCTACTTCAAGTTCAAGGGTCATGCGCGCCAGCGCGTGGGTATCCCGTCGCTGCAGTTCATCCAGGATGACCGGGCCGAGACATCCAGTTCGGCGTTGTTCGTCAACGCCGACTGGGGCGTGACGGACGCGCTTCATCTGATCGGTGGCGTACGTTATACCGATGCCAGCAAGACTTATACCTATGGGCGCCTGGGGATACCGGGTAGCATCTTCGGCGGGCTCGCGGATCCACGGGTGCGGACATTGGATGGCCAGTCGAACAGATCAGCTTCGGATCACTGGGATTTCCGCGCCGTCGTGCAGTATCGCTGGTCCGATGCGCTGATGACCTATGCGCAATATTCCACGGGGTTCAAGATCGGCGGCGTCAATCCGCGCGCCTTCTTCCCGGTGCAGGCGCTGCCGTTCGGCCCGGAAACCCTGAACGCCTACGAGGTCGGCGCGAAGTCCGATCTCCTCGGTGGCGCGCTCCGGCTGAATCTCTCGGTATTCCTGAACAAATATGACGATATCATCATCACCGTGAGCTCTTGTCCCTTGCCCGGCGCTCCGCCGGCGCCGTGCGCGCTTCCGGTCAATGCGGGCAAGGCGGATGTGAAGGGCTTCGAGTTGGAGGGCGGCCTGCAGCCGGTGAGGGGGCTCAGGATCGATGGTTCGCTGGCCTATCTCGATTTCGACTATACCTCTCTGTCCGCCGGCGCGATCTCATCGGGCGTGCAGCTTTCGATGCGGGGGCCATACACGCCAAAATGGCAATCGAGCGCGGGCATCCAGTATGACGCCGAGCTTGGCGGCGGCGGCACGCTGACGCCCCGGTTCGATATCACCCACAGCTCCGGCTTCTACACACAGTCGGTGAACGACCGCCTGAACTTCACGGCCGGCCGGACCCTGATGAACGCCCGCATCACCTGGAAGCCGGCACATTCGGCGTTCTCCGTGACAGCGGAAGTGACCAACCTGGCCAACAAGCTCTACTATAACACCGTGTTCGATAATCGTGGCTCCAACTATACCGTCACGGGTTTCCCCGGCGCGCCACGAGAGTGGGCTGTGACGGTCAAGCGGACCTTTTGAAAATGACGGCGGCGGTTGAAGGGGGAGCGACGATCGCTCCCCTCCTGTTGCGGAAGATCCATGTCCGGCTGATCGTCCCGATTGCGGTGATCACCTTCGTGAATTCGATCGACCGCATGAACATCAGCTATGCAGGCCACGCGATGGCCGGCGATCTCGGCATGTCGCCTTCCGCATTCGGCATTGCGGTCAGCGTCTTCTTCGTCGCCTATCTGTTGTTTCAATATCCGCATTCCGCCCTGCTTCGTCGCTGGGGAATCAAACGCTGGCTGCTGTGCTCGATGCTGCTCTGGAGCGCGTCCGGCCTATGGATGTCCCAGGTCCGCTCCCCATTCGAATTCTATTGCGCGCGCTTCCTGTTGGGCATGGCGGAAGCGGGCTTCGCGCCGGGCATGACCTATTATATCGGGACCTGGGTGCCGCGGTCGGCGCGGGCCACGGCCATGGCCGGCGCGCTGTCCGCCGTACCCTTTTCGCTCGTGCTGGGCGGTCCGCTCTGCGGTTGGCTGTTGGGTGTCGCCAATCCCCTGGGTTGGGAGCCATGGCGCTGGATGTTCCTGCTGCTTGCGCTTCCCAATCTGCTCTTGGCGATCACTGCCTATTTCTACTTCGTTGATCGACCCTCTGGCGCACGCTGGCTCTCCTCGGCCGAAAAGATGACGCTCGCCGCTGCCATGGCCGATGAGAATGCGGATGATCCCGCGCCGCGCTCGCAGCCCTTGGCGACGATCGTCCGCGATCCCTGGGTGTGGCGCTGCTGCCTGGCGTGGCTGCTGATCATGACAGGGTCTTATTCGCTGGTCTTCTGGCTGCCGCAGTTGGTGCGCGAAATCGGCGACGGACAGAGCGAATTCACCATCGGCGTGCTCAGCTCCTTGCCGCAACTCGCTCTGCTGATCGGGCTGATCCTGAACGGACGCCATTCAGACCGGAGCGGCGAGAGATTGTGGCATGTGGGACTGGCGGCGGCACTGGCCGGTGCGACAATGATGGTTGCGTCGATCATTCCCGCAGGCTGGTGGGTGCTGGCGTTGCTCACGCTTGCCGGGCTTGGCATCGGGGCTGCGCAGGGTGTGTTTTGGGCTATCCCCTCGACGGTCCGGATCGGTGGCGGCGCCGTGCCGGTCGGCGCCATCGCGATCATCAGCATGTTCGGCACGATGGGCGGTGTCATCGGCCCGATGCTGATCGGGGTCATCGTCTCCAGCACGGGGAGGTTCGCGCCGGCCATCGCAGCGCTTGCCGTGCTTTTGATACTCGCGCTGTTCGCACTGATTGCCGGCACGCGCCGCGATCCACGCGTGCCACGATGAAAATTTGGACCAGGAGAGCCACCCCATGGGACTGAGCGCAATCGACTATTTCGACATCGGCGTCTCCCGCTATCCGGACCGGCCCTGTCTCGTATGCGAAGGCGAGACGCTGACCTATCTGGATGTGCAACGTCTCTCCTGTCGGATCGCACATGCTCTCGAACGGAGCGGCCTGGCCTTAGGGACGCGCGTCGCCGTGCTCGGGCATAATTCCAACATGGCGTTTGCCTGTGTGTTGGGTGTGCTGAGGGCAGGGGGGACATGGGTGCCGGTCAACGCACGCAACGCCACCGCCGAGACGGTCCATATCCTGAATCACACCGATGCGCAGTTCCTCTTCTACAGCGGGCGCTTTTCGGACACCGTCGCGGCCGCGCTCAGTGCCTGTCCCGCGATCGAACGGGCGATCTGCATCGATGAGGGCGGAATTGCGGGCCATCCGTCGCTCGACCTGTTCTGCGCCGGCGTGGGGACTGAATTCTTCCGCCGGATCATCGATCCCGACGCGCTCGCGACATTGTCGCCGTCGGGCGGAACGACGGGCTCGCCCAAGGGCGTCATGACCTCGCACCGCACATGGGGCTATCGAATCGCGGAGGTCGCGAGCCGCCTTGCCCACCCGGCGCCGGTGAACCTGGTCGCTGCGCCGATGACCCATGGCGCCGGGGCCGGCGCACTCGAGATGATGCCGCTGGGCGCGACCCATGTCGTGCTGCCCGGTTTCGATCCTGCAGCCATCGTCGCCGCCATCGAGAAGCATGGCGTGACGCACATGTTCCTGCCGCCCACGGCGCTTTATCGGCTGATAGCAGAGCCGGGCATCGAAAAGGCCCGAATGGGAAGCCTTGCCTATATGATCTGCGGAGGCGCACCCATTGCGCCGGAACGCCTGCGGCAAGCGCATGCCCTGTTCGGCAATGCGATCCATAGCGGCTATGGCGGGACGGAATTCGGCGGCGGGCTATGCTGGCTCACGGGCGTCGAGATTGCCGCTGCCATCGCAGCCGGGGATACCGACCGGCTGCAAAGCTGCGGACGCCCGTCGCCCCTGTCGCGTCTCGAGATCGTGGATGATGCCGGCCGGCCGCTCCCGCCCAGAGAGACCGGGGAGATCGTGGTGGACGGTTATGTGCTTGCATCCGGCTACTACAAGAACGCGGCGGAAACCGCGCAGGCATTCCGCCCCGGTGGCTTCCACACGGGCGACATCGGACACCGCGATGCCGAGGGCTATGTCCATGTCACGGACCGCCGCAAGGACATGATCATCTCCGGCGGCTTCAACGTCTATCCATCGGAGGTCGAGCGCGTGCTCCTGATGCATGATGCCGTGCAGGATTGCGCGGTGGTGGGCATGGCCGACAGTCATTGGGGCGAGGTCGTGACGGCCGTGGTCGAGGCCAAGCGCGGCCGGGATGTCGATGTGGCTGATCTGGAAGCGCTCTGTCGCGCGCATCTCGCCGGCTACAAGACGCCGCGCGCCTTTCACAAGTGGGAGCAGTTGCCCCGTAGTCCCGTGGGTAAGGTCTTGAAACGGGCCATCCGCGAACAGCTGGCTGCAGAAAGGGTCGATTGAGATGGACGCACCGGGGCTGGAATTCGCGTTTCGCATGCGCCTGGAATTTGGAACCGAAGCCAGGCTGCGGTTCGAGCCGGCGCTAATGAGTGTCACGCGCGGTTTCGTGGCGGTGCTGGGCGGAACGATCGAGGGGCCTCGGCTGAAGGGACGGGTGGTCAGTCGTTCCGGCGGCGACTGGCCGCGCCTGTGGAGCAGCGGCCTCGTCGAGTTCGAAGCCCATTATGTGCTGGAAGCCGATGATGGCACGCCGATCTATATCCACAATCGGGGGATCGCGTGGCAACCGCCCGAGGTCATGGCGGCACTTGAGCGGGGAGAAAAGCCTGACGTGCCGCCCTATTGCCGAGTGACCCCGCGCTTTGAGGTGCCCGATGGCCCCCACGCCTGGATGAACCATACCCTGTTCATAGGCACCGGGGAGCGTCGCGGGGACCACAGCATCTTCGATTATTACGCCGTTACCTGATTGGGGCCGAGCACATGACACAGACTGCACCAGATTTGACGCCGGACGACCGGTGGCAGATCACAGAGACTATCCATCGCTATGCATGGGCGCTGGATACCGGCGACGCGGACGGCTTTGCCGCATGCTTCGCCGCCGACGGCGAACTGTTGTGGGATGCCTTCGATGTGCCCTATTCCTGGCGCGGGACAGCGGAGTTGCTGAAATTCGCGGCGCATCTGCGCGATATGCCGACGACAGCCGGGCGCCAGCATCATGTCAGCAACATCCTGATCGAGCCTGACGGCGAAAATAACGCGCGCAGTCGTTCCTATGTGGCCGTCGTGGTTCGGCAGGGCGATGCGCCTTTCCCCACCACGGTGCTCGGCTGGTACGAGGACGAGTTCCGTCGCACGGATGCGGGGTGGCGCATTGCGCGGCGGATCATCCGTGACTGGTCCGGCCCGGTGCTCGCCGGTCTGGCCGGGCAGACTGGCGAGCGCGAAGCGAGGGAAATGCCCCAAGTCCTTGCCGGCCTGGGTGGGAGGCGTGCGGGATGAAAGCGCTTCTCAGTCACGAGCCGGGTCCGCCTGAAAGCCTGGTACTGGAAGACATCCGTTCCCCCGAACCAGGCGATGGAGAAATCTGCATCGCGGTGACCGCTTGCGGCGTCAATTTTCCTGACCTGCTGATGGTGGCCGATCGTTATCAATTCCGCCCGCCGCGTCCCTTCGCGCCAGGTGCCGAAGTCGCCGGCATCGTCGCGCGCGTGGGGCCGAATGTGAGTAGCTTCGCGCCGGGCGATCGTGTCATGGCGATCTGCAGCTGGGGCGGAATGGCCGAGGAACTGGTGGTGCACCAAAGCAAGTGCATCGCGGTGCCGGACTTTCTTCCGCTGGCAGAGGCGGCCGCTTTCCAGATGACCTACGGCACGGCGTGGCATGCGCTGGTCACCGCAGGCCGCCTGGTCGCGGGTGAGACGGTTCTTGTGCTCGGCGCTGCGGGCGGCGTGGGCATGGCTGCGGTGGAGATCGCAACGGCGCTCGGCGCTCATGTGATCGCTGCGGTTTCCACGGAGGAAAAGGCGGCGATCGCGATGGAGCGCGGGGCGACATCCGCCATCGTCTATCCGCGCGGGCCACTGGATCGAGACCAGCGCCGCGCCCTGGGCATCGAGATCCGCAAGGCGGGCAAGGGCGGCCCCCATCTCGTGATCGATCCAGTGGGCGGAGACTATAGCGAAGCGGCGGTACGCGGGATCAGGCGTGGCGGCCGTCTGGCCATCGTCGGTTTCACGGCCGGGATCGCGAGCATCCCCATGAATCTGGTCCTGCTGAATGAAGCGACTATCGTGCCGGCCGCTTGGGGCGCGGTGGTTGCCCATGATCCGGATGGCTTCAGACGGACCATTTCCGATCTTTTGCGTCTCTATGAAGGGGGCGGTATCCGTCCTTACATCTCGCACCGCTTCTCTCTGCAGGATGGTGCGGCCGCGCTGCGATCGCTGAGCGACCGCGCCACGATCGGCAAGACCATCGTCGATGTCACGCAGGTACAGGGAGATCCGTCATGACCGCTCCGGGCCTGTGGCCAGACTCGTTCGACTTCGCGGGCTTCAACGCGCCGATCGGGGAGGAATACGCCATCGACAACGTGGAGGTGGAAGGGGAAATCCCGCGGGAGATTGCCGGCGCATTCTTCCGGGCCGGCGCGGATCCCAAATTCCACCCGACCGTCGCGAAGGATACGTTTCTCTCCGGCGATGGCGTCGTCAGCCGCTTCCTGGTCGAGGACGGCAAGGTGTCGTTCCGGATCCGCTATGTGGATACACCGCGACACCTGGCGGAGGTGCAGGCCGGTCGCGCCTTGTTCGGCGCCTATCATAACCCTTATACGGACGATGTATCCGTTCGCGATCTGGATCGGACGACCGCCAATACGACACCCATCTGGCACGCGGGGCGGCTCTTCCTCTCCAAGGAGGATGCCCATAGCTATGAGGTGAACCCGCACACACTCGAAACCATCGGTCCATGGACCTATGGCGGCAAGCTGCGCACGCTCACGACATCGGCGCATCCCCGCTTTGACCCGCAGAGCGGCGAGATGTTCATTCACGGCTATGAGGCAGCGGGACCGTGCTCGCGCGATGTCGCTTTCTGCGTCGTCGATGCGAAAGGCGAACTGGTCTCGGAGACCTGGTTCGAGGCGCCTTATTGCGCGATGCTCCATGATTTCGCGCTGACGGAAAACTGGGCGATTTTTCCGATCTTTCCCACCATATCCGAGATTGACCGGCTGCGGGCAGGTGGCCCGGCATGGATCCACTATCAGGATCGTCCATCCTATCTCGGCGTCCTGCCGCGCTATGGACAGGGCAGCGACATTCGGTGGGTCAAAGGACCGGACGGGCTCTCCGGCTATCATATCATGAACGCGTATGAGGAGCGTGTCGGCGACACGACACTGATCCATGTCGATCATAATGTGATGGAAACGAACATCTTTCCGTTCATTCGCGAGGCATCGGGCATCGATGCCAGCCCGGCCGACATAAGGGCCGCGCTGATGCGCTGGACCATCGACCTCGATCGACTTGAGGATGGTTGGACGGAAACAGCTCTGGGGCCTCCGGGAGACATGTCGCGCACAGCGAGCTGCGATCAGGGGCGGCCCTATCGTTATGGATTTTATGCCAATTATGATCCGGGCGTCGGCCCGCCCCACGCGCACAGCGTCGTCGGCGCAGGGTTCAACTGCCTGCAGCGGATAGACGTACAAAGCGGCGAACTGGTGGTGCTGCCGCTTGGTCCGGATCGTTCCGTCAACGAGCCGGTCCACGTCCCGTCCGCCGAACCTTCCGGGGCGGGTTGGTTGCTTGCCGTGGTCGACACCCATTCCACCATGACCTCGGAACTCTGGTTCCTGGATGCGGGAGACATTGCGAAGGGGCCGGTCGCGAAGGCGAAGCTCGGTCGCCGCTTGCGTCCTCAGATTCATGGCAGCTGGGTTTCCATGGACGCGCTCAAGGCATCGGTTCGACGTCCGGTCGACGAGGATTGAGACGTGGCCCATTCTTCCTATGCCCCTCCAAGTCCGGTGGCATGGCGCACATTTGCGCGATCGTTGGGTTTTCGACGATCGGGATCGGCTTGCAGGTTGATTCCGCCCTTGGCTGAACTCGGCGAGATGTGAGCCCATATCCCCTCCAGGGGGATAGTAATTCAGAACCTGAGCTGCTAGGCGGCCGCCATGACGCCGCTTACAGAATTGCTTCAGCAAAGCGCCGCGCATGCGTGGCTGTTCATTCCCAGCGCCATCTTGCTCGGCGTGCTCCATGGTCTGGAGCCAGGCCACTCGAAGACGATGATGGCCGCCTTCATCGTCGCCGTGCGAGGGACTGTGCGGCAGGCTGTCTTGCTCGGTCTTTCGGCTACGCTGTCCCACACTGTCGTGGTCTGGATCGTCGCACTGGGCGGACTCTACCTTTTCCAGGGCATCGCGCCCGAGACGTCGGAGCCCTATTTCCAGCTCGCGTCGGGCCTGCTGATCGTCGCGATTGCAGCGTGGATGCTCTGGCGGACCTATCGAGAGCAGCACCACCACCATGATCACGAGCACGATCATGGCCACGACGGTCATCACCATCACCATCACCATCATCATCATCATGAAGAACGCCACGACGATGCGCTGGACCATGCGCTGGATCTCACCGACGGCGGATATCAGGATGCGCATGAGCGCCAGCATGCGGAGGACATTCGCCGCCGTTTCGCGGGTCGACAGGTCACTACTGGCCAGATCGTGATGTTCGGCATCACGGGTGGGCTCATCCCTTGCCCCGGCGCGATCACCGTGCTGCTGCTCTGCCTGCAGCTCAAGCGGCTGGTGCTGGGGTCGGTGCTGGTGTTTTGCTTCAGCATTGGCCTGGCCTTGACGATGGTCGCCTCCGGAGTCATCGCCGCGCTCAGCCTCCGCTATGCCGAGAGGCGTTTCGGCGGCTTCGGCGAGATCGTTCGCAAGGCGCCCTATGTCAGCGGGCTGGTGATCTTGTGCATTGGCGCCTACGTCACCTTCTCGGGGTGGCGGGCGCTGCCCTAAGCCGGAGGGAAAGCTCATGAGCCACGCCGCAAACCCGGATCTTCTCAATCGCCTGCGCAGGGCTCATGGTCACCTGGCCAGCATCATCGCCATGCTGGAAAAGGGCGAGGACGGGCTCAAGATCGCACAGCAGATGCAGGCCGTCGTGTCGGCGCTCGACAAGACAAAGACCCTGATCGTGAGCGACCATATCGAGCATCATCTCGAAGAACTGGTCGGGCCATTGCCGAGCGCGGTACGCAGCGACATCGCGAAGCTGGGCGAACTGGCCAAATATCTTTAGGCGGGACCAGCCAGGCTGGCTTGGTTCATGGCACACGATCGGGCGGCAGCGAAATTTCTGCCTGCGGCTGAGGATCCGCCCCCCCCCCGCGTTCGCCGAAATCACTCCGCCGGCGCGATGGCGCCGCGCGGTTCGAGCTCAGCCTGAGGCCTGCGCATGATGTTGTAGATCGCGATCACGCAGATGACGAGGATCGCCGGGCAGATGGCGCCGACGGCATAGGTGCGGACCGCGGGAACGCCGGCCGTCAATAGCCAGGCGCCGAGCAGCGGTCCCACGATGCCGCCGATCTTGCCGACTGCCGAAGCGCAGCCGCCCGCGCTGGCGCGAATGGCTGTCGGATAGAAGATGGAAAGCTGGCTGATGATCGCGGTGTGGCAGGCGCCGACGAGCATGCTCTGTACCACGATGAAAGGCAGGAACAACGGTCCGCGAATGACCTCGAAGCCGATGAGGAGGGCCATGGGGACGATCAGTGCGGTACACAGCGCCACCAGCAGCAGGCCGAAACGCTCGGCCGCTTTCATGAGGACAACGCCTGCGACCGCACCGAGCACGCCCGAAAGCGCCGAGACGTTGGCGGCGGTCACGCGCGATATGTCCATGGCCTCGAGGACGATCGGTCCCCAGGTCGACTTGAAGAAGATGCCGAGGGCACTGAAGCCATAACCCAGCCACATCAGCGGCGTCACATATTTGAGGCGGCCCTCGAACAGGTCGCCCAGCTTGAGGCCACCTTTGCGCACGCCCTCGTCGCCGAGCAGGAACGTGTCGCCGAGTTCGACATCGATGTCCTTGTCGAGGCGCTTCAGTGTCTTGACGGTGAGCGCCGGATTGAGTGCCTTGGTCACGAGGAAACGCGGCGATTCCGGTAGCCAGATCGCGATAATGACCGCACAGACCAGCGTGGCGCCGCCGCCCGCGAAATAAACGCCTTCCCAGCCGTGAATGGGGGCCAGCCAGTTGGTCAGCGGCCCCGCCATGGCGCTGCCGAAGCTGAACCCCATCATGACGAACGCGATAGCCGTCGCGCGGACCTTTTTCGGCAGGAATTCGATGTTGAGCGCCCAGGCGAGCGGCAGCATGCCGCCGATCGCGAGTCCGTCGAGGAAGCGCAGAGCCAACAGGGCATGATAGGTGGTGGCAAAGCCGGTGACGAGCGTCAAAAAACCGAAAGCGAGGCCTGCAAACACGATGGTCGGGCGTCGTCCGATTCGATCGCCGACATAAGTGAACGCCAATCCGCCGACCACCATGCCGAAGGTGCCGATCGAGAAGATATTGCCGATCTCGATCGTGGTCAGGCTGAGTTCGTCACGCATATAGGGCGCGGTGTAGGAGACCATGAACATGTCGAGGCCGTCGAACAGCGTGATCATCGTCGAAAGGGCGATCAGCACATAGTTGAACGGACTGAGCTTGCGGCCGTCGATCAGCGCCGCCAGATCGACGGTGCGAGGCGCTCTGGTTGCGACCACTTCTGTTCTCCTCTCCCTGTCGCCTCGGCTGAGAAAGGCAACGATGGACGTTACCAGCCCTGGTCCCCATTTGGCTATAGGGCGGGCACGGCATTTGTCGATTCGTTCGAATCCTATGCATTTTTGTCCGATCTTGCTAAGGCTATGCGACAGTTTCGAGGTAGAGGGGCAGGATGACTGAAGAAAAAGGCGCGCCGCGCGTTCGCGAAGTGAGGCGGTCAGAGGACCGCTTCCTGGGCTCCGACCTGTTCGAATCCGGCGCCAGGCAGCTTCCGCCGCGCAACGGCACGGGCACGATCACGGAAGCCGCACGCGAGGTTTCGGTCTATCACCGCTGCCAGGTGCTGGTCGTCGGCGGCGGTCCTTCCGGCACGGCGGCCGCCTGGGCGGCAGCGAAGGCGGGTGCGGATGTCGTGCTCATGGAGCGCTACAACCATCTCGGCGGGCTTTCCACCGGCGGGCTGGTCATCTGGATCGACCGGATGACGGACTGGACGGGGCGCCAGGTCATCCGCGGTTTCGCCGAGGATGTCTTCGATCGTTTCCCGGCCGAAGGCGTCGCGGGGCCGCCGCGCGAGGACTGGGGTTCGCGCGATGTGAAGAAGGCGAGCTATTGGGGCCAGCGCACCTCTGCCTTCCACGGCGTCGTCTCCTGGGCGCCGACGCTCGATCCCGAGCGCCTCAAGCTGGTCAGCCAGGAAATGCTTCTCTCCGTTGGCGTGCGGCTCGTCTTCCATAGCTGGGCGGCCATGCCCGTCGTCGAGGATGGCTGCGTCAAGGGCGTCGTCTTCGAGTCGAAGGAAGGCCGCAAGGCGATCATGGCGGACGTGGTCGTCGACACGACCGGCGACGGCGATATCTTCGCGCGCGCCGGCGGCGATTTCGATACCGATATCGAGGAAGGCGACGTCCATCACAGCGCCAACACGGCTTTCGTCCTTGGCGGCGCGGATATGGACCGCTGGCTCGCCTTCCGGGCCAACGAGCCGGAGCAATATGCGCAGTTCGCCGCGCTTGGCCGCGAGAAGCTCGGCTTCTTCCAGCCGCCTTATGTCAGCTGGCGCAACGATATCGGCCTGTTCCTCGGCCCGCGCCAGACCGGTCTCTCGGCGCTGAACGTCGATGACCAGACCGAGCTCGAGATCCGCTCGCATCGCTTCATGCAGACGCATTGCGACTTCTTCCGCGAGCATGCGCCGGGCTTCGAGAATTGCTATATGCTGCAGAGCGCGCCGCAACTGGGCGTGCGCCACACGAGGCGTCTCGTGGGGACCGGCAAGATCCTGCGCAGCCAGTGGAGCGAGGGTGTCGCGCTGCCCGACGAGGTCGGCGTCAGCCCTTCGGTCAGTCTTAAATTCCCGGTGATCTCCGTGCCTTACGGTGCGTTGATGCCACGCAGTCTCGACGGGCTCCTGGCCGGCGGCAAGCACATCAGCTGCGACGCCAATTCCCACGGCTTCATGCGGGAGATCCCGCAATGCTGGCTGACCGGCCAGGCGGCCGGTGCCGCAGCGGCACTCGCGGCGCGCGCCGGCGTGCAACCGCGTGCGCTCGATGTGCCCACACTGCAGAACGAGCTGCGCCGTCAAGGCGTGTTCCTGCATGATCATGCCGGGCAAAAGGAAGAAGCGCCCATGGCTCAGGCCGCAGCGGGCTGAACCGGTGACACGCATCTATCCGCTCGGTGCGCCTTCGGGAGCGTGGACGGCCACGGAAGGCGGTGGCGCGGAGGGGCTGACGAGGCGTCTCAACGCGGCGCAGGTCGATGCGCTCGATGCTGCGGTGGGTGCCACCGAGGGGCGGGTGGCGACCGACATGACCGCCGCTGATTTCGGGGCTCCCATTCTCTCGGCCTTCATGGACGCGGTCCGCTGGGACCTCATGGCGGGGCGCGGCGCCGTGCTCATTTCGGGTATCGATCTCGACCGCTATGGCCTCGAAGGCTTCAAGCGGCTCCATTTCGGGCTCGGTGCGCATCTCGGCACGGCGATCGAGCAGAGCGGGCGCCATGACCGGATCGGCTATGTCCACAAGGAGCCCAGCCCTGAGCTGCGCGGCTATCTGAGCGACACCGAACTCGGCCCGCACACGGACTATCATGAGCTATTGAGCCTCGCCTCGGTCGTCGCCGCGCGCGAGGGCGGGGTCAGCGGCTTCGTGAGTTCGGCCGCCGTCTATGCCGCGATCCACGCCGAGCGGCTCGATCTGCTCGAGGCATTACTGGAAGGCTATTACTATCCGACCAGCCTGGAGAGCGTGACCGACTACAAGGTCCCCAGCTTCTCGGTCATCGACGGACGCGTTGCCCTTTACAATTATGTGATTTTCATTTCCCAGGCGGCCGAGATCCGGGGCGAGAAAGTGCCTGCCAGGCTGGTTGAGGCGCTGCGCTATCTCTTCAAGGTCGTGGCTCGGCCCGAGCTGATGCTTCGCTTCACCATGCAGCCGGGCGAGATCGTCTTCTGGCACAATTTCCGGGTCATGCATTCGCGCACGGGCTTCAGGAACGAGCCGGGCCGCGAACGGCTGCTCCTCCGTCTCTGGCTCAACGCGCATGAGAGCTTGCCGATGGCCAAGGGTTTTCTCGAGATCGGGCAACTGCTCGACCGTCAGCACCGCGAAGGCTGGTCGATGCTGGTCAATACGCCCGAAAGCCTGCGCGCCGCCTATGAACTGATCGCCGGCTGAACCAGCTGCTTGCGCCACGAGCCATAGCTATACCAGATCACGCACATGATGCATGAAGCGATCGTCGCGCTCGCCGCCACCTTAGGGTAGGGGGCTTAGCGCCCTTTCCAGACAGCGGGTCGCTTCTCCACGAAGGCGGCCATGCCCTCGGCTTTGTCCTCGGTTGCGGCAAGCAGCTGGAACAGACGCCGCTCGGCGACGAGGCCCTGGGCCAGTGTCGTCTCGAAAGCGGAATTGACCATCTCCTTGCAGGCGACCGCCGCGAGCGGAGGCATTGCGGCAATGGCTTCGGCCGTCTTGATCGCCTCGTCGAGCAGCTCGGCGGCCGGCACGATCCGGGCCACGAGTCCCGCACGCTCGGCTTCGACGGCGTCGATCATCCGGCCGGTCAGGCACATTTCCATCGCCTTGGCCTTGCCGACCGCGCGCGCGAGCCGCTGCGATCCGCCCATGCCCGGCCCGACGCCCAGCTTGATCTCGGGCTGGCCGAACTTGGCCGTGTTGGCGGCGAGGATGAAGTCGGCCATCATCGCCAGCTCGCAGCCCCCGCCCAGGGCGAAGCCCGCGACCGCCGCGATCCACGGCTTGCGTGTGGCGACGACCTTGCTCGTCCAGTCGGAGAAGGTGTCGTCCGCATAGAACTCCGCGGCGGATTTGGTCGCCATTTCCTTGATGTCCGCGCCGGCGGCAAAGGCCTTTTCGCTGCCGGTCAAGACGAGGCAACGCTGGCTTTGATCCGCGTCATAAGCGGCCATCACCGCGATGAAGTCGGTAAGCACCTGCGCGTTGAGCGCATTGAGCGCCTGCGGGCGATTGAGCGTGACCAGCGTGACCGCGCCGCGCTGTTCGACGAGAAGGGTTTCGTAGCTCATGAGCAAGGCTCCCGGATGGCCATTTCCAGCCATCCGCTAACCTATTCATTGCCGCGCCGCAGCAACTAATGCGTGGGCACTGGCGAAGGCGGGCTCAGCGGCGCATAACGATCGGGCACCTGGCCGACGATATTGTACGACGAGGTCTCCGGCGTATAGGGCAGCATGGTCGCGGCCCAGTCGGCATGCGCCTTCTTCATCGCCTCGAACCGTGCGGGTTCCTTCTTCGAGAAATTGGCGCGTTCATGTGCGTCGAAGTCGAGATTGAAGAGATATTCGTGCCCCGCGAGGCGCAGATATTTCCAGACGCCGTCGCGGTGCGCCGCCTGGCCGTTGGCCTTATACTCCCAGAAGAGCCTGCGGTTGACGGTCGGGCCGGTCCCGGTGAGCTGCGGTAGGATACTCATGCCGTCGGTCGGCGCGTCGAAGTTTTTGGGTGCGCCCGCCGCCTCGATGAAAGTCGGCATCCAGTCCATCGAGATGGCGACCTGGTCGGAGACCGTGCCCGGCTTGATGCGGCCCGGCCAGCGCGCCAGCACGGGCACGCGAATGCCGCCTTCGAGCAGTTCCGTCTTCATGCCGGTGAGCGGCCAGACATTCGAATAGCGCTCGCCGCCATTGTCGCTGGTGAAGATGACGATCGTGTCTCCGGTGAGGCCGAGATCGGAAATGATCTGCAGCACCTTGCCGACATTGGCATCAAGGGAAGTCAGCATCTTCTGGTAGATGTCGATATTGCCGTTCTCGTCCTGGAACAAGGCGCCCTTGTTGGCCTGCGCGATGGCGAGATCCTCCGGACCTTCCCAGGGCCAGTGCGGCGCCGTGAAATGCAGGCTCAGGAAGAGCGGAACATTGTCCTTCTGCGCTTCGCTGATCTCGCGCACCGCGCGGTCGCCGAGCTCGTCGGTGAGGTAGCGATGCTGGCCGAGCATCTTGTCGCCGTCGATCAGCGCGCTGCCGAGCCGCTGGGGCTGTACGAAATAATCCTTGCCGCCGGCGTAGAGCCCGAAGAAGCGATCATAGCCGCTCTTGAGGGGGCCGAAATTCGGCGGGTCGCCCATATGCCATTTGCCGACGAGGACGGTGCGATAGCCGAGCTTCTGCATGTAGCGCGGCATGGTGGGGGTGGCGGGATCGAGGCCGATCTTGTCGGCGGCGCCGAGCGGTTCTTCCTGCCCGACGCGGAACCGGTTCTGATAGCGTCCGGTGATGAGGCCGACGCGTGTCGCCGTGCAGACGGAGCTGTTGGCATAGGCCTGGGTGAGCTTGATGCCGTCATGGGCAAGACGGTCGATGTTCGGGGTCTGATAGGCCTTGCCGTAGCAGCTGAGGTCCCCGAAACCCATGTCGTCGGCCATCATGTAGATGATGTTGGGCTTCGTCGCGCGCGCACCAACGGGCTTCGGTGCGTCGGCGGCCAGCGCGCTCTCGGAAATGAGCACGGCACCTGTACCCAGTGCGCCGCCAAGCACACCCCTGCGAGTCATCGGCATTTCGGCAATCCTCCCTTTCGGCTTCGTCTCGGACGGTCGCCCGCCTGAAAAATATGAAGCCGATATTAGAGGTGAGATGCATCTTGGCATAGGTCCACCCTGCGCTCGAAGGGGCGGTCCAATTCACTTCGTCAGCACGCTTCATGCCGGGCTGGTCTTGGACGAAACGAAGCGATAAGAGAGGCTTGTCATGAAGGCCGTCATCGAGCTTGATCTCCCAACGCCCCAGCAATCACGCAGTTTCAAGACTCGGCAGAGTTTTGTGGACGCGGGCTGGGATATCCTCCGCAACCGGAGCTGGGAATCGGTGTCGATCACGGACATCGCGAAGAAGGCGGGGCGTTCCGTCGGCGTCTTCTACCAGCGCTTCGGCAGCAAGGACGACTTTCTCACCGTGCTGCTCAATCGATGGCTGGAGACCAGCTATACGTCGCTGAACAGCTGGCCGCCCGCGCGCACGGCGAGCGAACTGATCGACTGGTATCTCCACGATGCCTTCGATCGCATTCGCGCCAATCGTTATCTCTGGCGCGCCGCGCTCCAGCGCTCGTGGGACAATGCCGAATTTTGGGAACCGTTCCGCGTCATGGGCGGGCGCCGCCGCGAGACATTGTTCGTCAAGCTCGGCGACCTGCGCGGCCGTCCGCTCAACGAGGATGAGCAGCACAGGCTCGGCGTGGCGATCCAGGTGTTCAACAGTGTGCTCAACAACGCCTTGTTGAACGACCCGGGGCCGCTGCGCGCTGACCAGCCCGAATTCCTCCCGGCGCTCGAAGAGCTGTTCAAGGCGGTCGCCAGGCTGGAGCTGGATTAACTCCAACCCGGCGGGGGCACGTTCTTACAGGATATATTTGCTGAGGTCGGTATTCTTGGCAATTCCGGAGAGCTGACGGTCGACATAGGCTGCGTCGATGCGGATCGTTTCTCCGGCGCGGCTATCCGCCTCGAAGCTCACGTCCTCGAGCAGCTTTTCCATCACCGTCTGCAGCCGGCGCGCGCCGATATTCTCGACCTGCTCGTTCACGGAAGCCGCGATCCTGGCGATCGCCCGGATCCCGTCCGGCTCCAGCGCGATCGTGACGCCCTCGGTGGCCAGCAGTGCGCCATATTGCTCCGGCAGCGAGGCCTTGGTGTCGGAGAGGATCGCAATGAAATCCTCCTCGGTCAGTCCCTTCAACTCGACGCGGATCGGCAGGCGGCCCTGCAGCTCGGGCAGCAGGTCGCTCGGCTTGGCGACGTGGAAGGCGCCGCTCGCAATAAACAGGATATGGTCGGTCTTGAGCGGGCCATATTTGGTCGAGACGGTCGTGCCCTCGATCAACGGCAGCAAGTCGCGCTGCACGCCCTCGCGGCTGACCGATCCGCCGCGCACGTCGCTGACCGCGATCTTGTCGATCTCGTCGATGAAGACGATGCCGTTCTGCTCGGCCGACTGGACTGCGGCACGCGCGACATCGTCCTGGTCGAGGCGCTTGTCCTGCTCTTCCTCGAGCAGCCGCGCACGGGCGGTCGCGACCGGAAGCTTGCGGCGCTTCTTCGGCGGTCCGCCCAGGGCCTTGCCCATGAGGTCGGAGAGGTTGATCATGCCGATCTGGCCGTTCTGGCCCGGCACGTCGAAGGGCATGGAAGGCGCTTCCGTGACTTCCACCTCGACCTCGACATTGTCCATCTGGCCAGCCTCGATCTTCTGACGGAAGGAAAGGCGCGTGGCCTCGCTTGCTTCCTTGCCGGTCAGGGCGTCGAGCAGGCGCGTCATGGCGGCTTCGTAGGCGGCCTCGCGCACCGATCCGCGGCGGCGCTCGCGCTCCAGGCGCACCGCTTCCTCGACCAGGTCGCGCACGATCTGCTCGACGTCGCGGCCGACATAGCCGACTTCGGTGAACTTGGTCGCCTCGACCTTGATGAAGGGGGCGTCGGCCAGCTTGGCGAGGCGGCGGCTGATCTCGGTCTTGCCGCAGCCCGTGGGGCCGATCATCAGAATGTTCTTGGGGGTCACCTCGTCGCGCAGTTCGGGCGCGAGCCGCTGGCGGCGCCAGCGGTTGCGCAGCGCGACGGCGACGGCGCGCTTGGCGTCCTGCTGGCCGATGATGTGCGCGTCGAGCGCGGTGACGATGGCTTTGGGGGTGAGGGCGTCGTTCATGAATTCACTTTAGGTCCGTTCGTGTCGAGCGAAGTCGAGACACGTTGAGGCTGTGCTATCCGTCTCTCGACTTCGCTCGAGACGAACGGGGATGGCAATCAATTGACGCTGTCCAGCGTCTCGATCGTCACATTCTCGTTGGTGTAGACGCAGATATCGGCCGCGATCTTCATGGCCTTGCGAGCCAGGGTCTCGGCATCCTTCTCATAGTCTTGCAGAGCGCGGGCGGCGGAAAGAGCATAGTTGCCGCCCGATCCGATCGCCGCGATGCCGTCATTGGGCTCCAGCACGTCGCCATTGCCCGTGATGACCAGTGTCGTCTCCTTGTCGGCAACGATCATCATCGCCTCGAGATTGCGCAGATATTTGTCCGTCCGCCAGTCCTTGGCGAGCTCCACCGCGGCGCGCATCAGCTGGCCGCCATGCCGCTCGAGCTTGCCTTCGAGCCGTTCGAACAGCGTGAAGGCGTCGGCCGTCGCGCCGGCAAAGCCGCCGATCACGCTGCCGTCATGGAGGCGGCGGACCTTGCGCGCATTGGGTTTCATCACGGTCTGGCCCATCGAAACCTGGCCGTCGCCGATGACGACAACCTTGCCTGATGCGCGGACGGAGAGAATGGTGGTGCCATGCCAGACGGGCATAGCGGGGTCGTTGGAAGCTGTCATGGCCGGCATATGGGAGGCTGGAAGACGCCGCGCAAGCGGGTCTGCCTCCGTGATGCCGAAGACCTTAGGCAAGCTATTAAAGAATCGTGGTTTTCTAGCAATTCGACGCGTCGCGACAAGACATTCCGTTCCCGATTTCAGGAACAGCTGGCGATGCATGGGCGTTGTTCAGGCGGTCGCAAAATGGAAGACGAGGAGAAGATCGATGTCTCGCTACAGAATGTTCGCGCCGTCCGTTGCGGCTGCTGCGCTCGTTCTGGGTCTCGGCACGCCGGCTCATGCGGCAGGCAAGGCCGATCGGGCCCGCGCCGCTATTGCAACGGCCGAAGGCAAGATTCAGGCTGGCGATGCCGCCGGCGTCGGAACGCTGCTTCCGCAGCGCCAGGCGGAGGCTCGCCACGAGCTGAATACCGCCAAAGAAGACCTTGCCGCAGGCCGCAAGGAAGATTCCATCGCCGCCGCAAATCGGGCTTCGGCGATTGCGGAGGCGGCACTCGGCGAAGCGGCCAAGCGCAAGGAAGCCGATGCCGCAGCCGCCGATAATCAACGTGCCGAGGCCGAGCGCCAGGCCGCCGAGGCCCAGCGGGTGGCCATTGCCGCCCAGGCCGAGAAGGAACGAGCCGAGGCGAAGCGCGCTTCGGCTGAGAGCGATGCGGCCATTGCCCAGCAACAGACGGCGGAAGCCAATGCCCGCGCAAATAGCGCGAACGCCCGGGCCGCTATCGCGGAAACGCTCGCTGCCCAGACTCCGCCTGCGTCGGCTCAGGTCGAAACGACCGTAACGACCGAAACCAAGCCGGTCGCACGGGCGAGCACGGCCAGGAAGACCGTGAAGACCAAGGTCGTCCGCAAGGCGCCGGCCAAAAAGGCTCCGGCAACTGCCGATCGGACCTCGACGACGGTCACCACGCAGACAGTGACCCGCTAAATGCGTCGGCTTTTAAATGCCTCTCTTTGCGCTGGATCAAGGCGATTGACCTGCGGCCCTGCCATCGGACTGTCGTCGGAAGCAGCGTAAAGGGAGGAATGCCGGTGAAATATGGATGGGTGGCGCTGAGCAGTCTTCTGGCCTTCGTGGCTGCGGCGCATGCGGCGGACCCGGAGCTTTTCCTTCTTCCGCTCATGAAGGACACGGTCGCGTCCCAGGCACAGATGCTTTGGGATGTCGGCAACAAGGCGCTGGACGATGATGGCAATGCGTCATCGGCGAAGTTGACTGCAGCGGATTGGACGAAGCTCGCAGGCGCCGCGCAGAAGATGAAGGCCGCTGCCGCCTCGATCGCAAACGCGCCAAGGGTCGTTGTCGCGCCGGCCGGCATGACACTGCAGGACGAAGGCGCGCCGGGGCAGGCGACTGCCCGGCAAATCCAGGCGTTCATCGATGACAACCCCAAGGACTTCGCCGATCATGCCCGCGCGCTGGCCGATGTGTCGGACGGTTTCCTGAGGGCCGCCGCGAGCAAGGACGCCACGGCGCTCGGCGACGCATCGGCGCGGCTCGACGAAGTCTGCGAGGCCTGCCACGTCAGATATTGGTATCCCGACCAGCCCAAATAGCATCGGCTAAATCGGCGAGCCCACACGCGCCTCCCGCTTGACAGGGCGGCGCTCTCTCGTCAAAGCGCTCGCCTCCGCGACACATGTCGTCGGGCGCGTAGCTCAGTGGTAGAGCACACCCTTCACACGGGTGGGGTCGTAGGTTCAATCCCTACCGCGCCCACCATCGGCCAGGGCCCCGCCTTCAATGAACTTCGGTATGCGTGTCGTCCGCGCCGGCGCTTGGTGCCGCGCCTCCGCTGCCGACGGGCTTGCCGCCGGGCCCTTGAATGACCGCGTCGACGAGCAGGCGGTCGCCGTTCGAGAAGGTGAGCTTGAACTCGACCTTGCCCGCGGCGATGGCCTGCTGGTTCACCTGCCAGAGCATGATGTGCTTGCCGCCGGGTTTGAATTCGACCTTTGATCCCGCCGGGACGTCGACCGTGTCGATGGGGGCCATGCTGGCCATGCCGCCATGCGTCATGCTTTCATGCATTTCGAGCCGCACGGCGGCGTCCGTCTCGATCGCGCGCAGCGTGACGGGGGTCGAGCCGCCATGAATCGTCAAATAGCCTGCCGAGGGATTGTCGGGATTGGGGTTCAGCCTGACATAGGCGCCATCGACGTAGACCGGCTTGGGCTGGTTGCATGCTGCGAGAGGCAGGGCGAGAAGTGCGGGGAGCAGGGCGAAACGGGTCACGGGAGCCTCTTCAGCGGTCAGTTCAAATTGCCTGGAAATTCATGCCGCGATCCCGGGGAGCGCGCTTCGAGGATGGTGCGTTCACCTTGGCCGCAAATTGCTCCCCTTCCAGGCGGTTGGGAGCGAGCGCAGGCCTGAATAGCCTAGCTGCGGGGCCGCGGATGCACAAGCACCGCCATGCTGAGTGCGGATGAGGCGGCGCAAGCCTTGTGCCCGGCAAAAGGCGACCTATATCGACCGGCAAGACACGGACATCCGTTGGCACCATGCGGCGGCGGAACGTCGTAAACCGCTGAAACATATAGGGTTTGAAGAGGAAGAACATGGGTAAGGTTATCGGGATCGATCTGGGGACGACCAACAGCTGCGTCGCGGTGATGGAAGGCGGCAAGCCGAAGGTGATCGAAAATGCAGAAGGCGCGCGCACGACGCCCTCCATCGTTGCCTTCGCCAAGGATGGCG
>JAGIAZ010000012.1 GCA_017744605.1 Sphingobium sp.
CGGCGACCGTGCTGCCCGTCCAGATCTTCCTGTGGTCGGACGAGGTGGGCAAGGGCTTCATCGAAAAGACCTCGGCGGCCATCATCGTTCTCTTGCTCTTCCTGCTGACGATGAACGGCCTCGCCATCTACCTGCGCAACAAGTTCGAGAAACGGTGGTAAAACCCCTCATGTCCGACACACAGACAGTCACCAACAAGATGTCGGCGCGGGGCGTCAACGTCTTCTATGGCGAGAAGCAAGCCATCAACAATGTCTCCATCGACGTCGATCTGGAGAATGTGACGGCGTTCATCGGTCCCTCGGGCTGCGGCAAGTCGACCTTCCTGCGCACGCTCAATCGGATGAACGACACCGTCGCCAGCGCGCGGGTCGAGGGCGAGATCACGCTCGACGGCGAGGATATCTACGCGTCCGGCATGGACGTGGTGCAGCTGCGCGCGCGTGTCGGCATGGTCTTCCAGAAGCCGAACCCCTTCCCCAAATCGATCTACGAGAATGTCGCCTACGGCCCCCGCATCCACGGTCTCGCCACGAGCAAGGCCGATCTGGACGCGGTCGTCGAGCGGTCGCTCCGCCAGGCGGGCCTATGGGAAGAGGTCAAGGACCGGCTCAACGAGAGCGGCACCGCCCTCTCCGGCGGCCAGCAGCAGCGCCTCTGCATTGGCCGCGCCATCGCGGTCGATCCGGAAGTCATCCTCATGGACGAGCCCTGCTCGGCGCTCGATCCCATCGCCACCGCCAAGATCGAGGAACTGATCCACGATCTGCGCGGCCGCTACGCGATCGTCATCGTGACGCACAACATGCAGCAGGCGGCGCGCGTCTCGCAGCGAACGGCCTTTTTCCACCTGGGAACGCTGGTCGAATATGGCGCGACATCCGACATCTTCACCAATCCCAAGCAGGAGCGGACGAAGGATTACATCACTGGCCGGTACGGCTGAGCCAGCAGGACGGGACACGAGACATGACTGAACATACGGTCAAGGCCTTCGACGACGACATCAATGCCCTGCGCGCGCTCATCGCGGAGATGGGCGGTCTCACCGAGGACGCCATCGACAACGCCATGAAGGCGCTGACGACGCGCGACGAGGATCTCGCGCTCAAGGTGGTCGAGGGCGACAAGCGCATCGACGAGCTGGACGCGCAGATCGAGAAGCTGGTCGTGCAGACGATCGCGCTGCGGGCCCCGCTCGCGGACGACCTGCGCGAGATCATCGCGGTGCTGAAGATCTCGAACGTCGTCGAGCGCATGGCCGACTACGCCAAGAACATCGCGAAGCGCGTCAGCACGATCAACCGCTCCAAGCAGGTCGAGCCGCTCTCGCTGCTCCCCGCCATGGCGCAGATCGCGCGCGAGATGGTCAAGGGCGCGCTCGATGCCTTCGTGGCGCGCGCCCCGGCGAAGGCCCTGCAGATCATCGACCGCGACCGCGCCGTCGACGATTTCTACAATTCGATCTTCCGCACCATGGTCACTTTCATGATGGAGAATCCGAAGATGATCTCGGAGAGCACCCACATCATGTTCATCGCCAAGAATCTGGAGCGGATCGGCGACCACGCCACCAACATCGCGGAGATGGTCCATTACATCGTGACCGGCGAGAAGCCGCCGGAGCGCGAGAAGCTGACCGCCGTCGAGTGATTGCTGAGGAAGGATACCCATGGCCCGGGCCAATTTGTTGCTGGTCGAGGACGATGCGGCGCTTGCCGAACTCCTGAACTGGCATTTCGATCGCGAGGACTTCGACGTCCGTCAGACACCGGACGGCGAGGAAGCCCTCCTCCTCGCACAGGAACGCACGCCGGACATCGTCCTGCTCGACTGGATGGTCGAGAATCTCTCCGGCATCGAGGTCTGCCGGCGCCTGCGCCGCATGCCGGAAACGCAGAACGTGCCGATCATCATGCTGACGGCGCGCGGGGAGGAAGAGGATCGTGTGCGCGGCCTCGAGACCGGCGCCGACGACTATGTGACCAAGCCGTTCAGTCCCCGCGAACTCATCGCCCGCGTCAACGCCGTGCTCCGCCGCGTGCGGCCGGCGCTGGCCGGCGAGATGCTGACCTTCGGCGACCTGGAGATGGACACCGTCGCGCACAAGGTGCGTCGCGGCGGCGATGTCGTGCCGCTCGGCCCCACCGAATTCCGCCTGCTGCGCCATTTGCTCGAGCATCCCGGCTGGGTCTTCTCCCGTGAAAGATTGCTCGACAGCGTCTGGGGCCAGGACAGCGAAATCGAACTGCGCACGGTCGACGTGCACATCCGGCGCCTGCGCAAGGCGATCAACGCCGGCGATCGCCCGGACATCATCCGGACCGTGCGCTCGGCAGGCTATTCGCTCGATGCGGATGCGGCCTGATCCGGCAGGGCGGGCGATCGCCTCGGCCCGCCGCGCCCGATGTTGACGACCCTTGGCGCGAGTGCCAAGTTGAGTCCGTCCACATCAGGCGTCAGGAGAGCGAGCCATGAAACCCTTCCATCTTTGCGCTGCGCTGCTCGCGCCCCTGTTGCTTGGCGCCGCCGCGCCCGCATTCGCGCAACCCACCTCCTGGACGGTCGACAAGGCCCAGAGCAGCGTCGGCTTCTCCGGCAAGCATGCCGGCGTCGACTTCAACGGCAAGTTCGGCAGCTGGGACGCGACGATCCTGTTCGACCCGGCCGACCTCGCGCATTCATCGGCCAAGGTCACCTTCCAGACCGGCACTGCCAAGACCGGCAACGAAATGGAGGACGAAGCGCTCGGCCAGGAAGAATGGCTCAATCCCGCCAAATTCCCGACCGCGACCTTCACCAGCACCCAGATCACCTCGGCCGGCGGCAATAATTACGTCGCCAAGGGCATGATCGCACTCAAGGGCAAGACGCTGCCCGCGACGCTCAACTTCACGCTGGCGATCAACGGCAACAGCGCGACGATGAAGGGCACCAGCACGGTCGACCGCCTCGCTTTCGACATCGGCGCCGTGTCGGATGGCAACGGGACATTCGTGTCGAAGGATATCGGCATCACGGTGGATCTGGTTGCGAAGAAGTAGGACTGAGCGGGTGTGCGCTCGAAAGTAGTCAATTGCGAGTATTTGAGCGGCTAGCTATAGGACGCTATGCGTGGGCAAGTTGGTTCGATTTTTAGGATTGATGGCGGCGACGGCGATCAAGAGTTTTTCGGTCGCACCGCCCTCGCCCGCCGGGTCTCTGAACCATGGTTCACTGGCACATTGCCGCGAGGCGAAGCCTATCTGCTCCAGCTGACTGGCGGCGAGTATGCGGACGAATATATCGCCGTAACTTCGCGACAAGCTGCTTCGCTTTCAGATCAACTCAAAATTGGTCCGTGGATAAGCGTGATCGTCCATCGGTTGGCCGACCCCGGCGTAGGCTTTGTTCCAACACTGGAAAGCGCGCCGGCAATCGGCATGGCTGTCTTGGAAGTCCTGTGAATCCGCGCAGCCGACCGCCTATCCGTCTCGAGTCGCCAGCCGCGCTCTAATCCTCGCCATTCTACCCGATCAGCTGCAGCCCTTTTTCATTTCACCGCCGACATCCCAGTCGGCGCGGTAAATCGCATTGCCGGAACGCAGTTGCGCGCAGCTGAGGTCGCCGAATGGCCCCGTCACCAGCGCCAGCGTTCGACCATAATGGTCGTTGCCGAACCGGCGAATGGTCATCGAAGGTGCGATCGCACCGGTCAGCGCGTCCTTGGCGATAAAGGGATCGCCCGCGACACAGTTGCGGCCCTCGGCGCAGTGCCCCGGCATTTCAGGGCTGTCGATCCCGATGAGGCGAATGCGCTCCGAACCACAACGCAACGTGTCGCCATCCACTGCGAAGCATTGCGACACCAAAGGCAGTGCCGCGTCCAAAGCCGGCGCTATGCCCATAGCAGCCAAGGCCTGTGGCTGCGTCCTCCAATTGATCGCACCGCCCGCGGCAAGACCGACAGCGGCGGCCGCTGACAGAATGAACGGAGCCCTGAAGCGTCGCCGGGATCGCCTCCTGAATTGCACGACGCGGCCTGCCACTGATCGCCCTCCCCGTTCGGAAGGCGCATCAAATGCCACGGCACGATTGAAATCCGGGTTGACGGGCTTGGTTGGCGCGACGCTAAGGAATGCGGGCGCTCAGTCCTAGCCTGGCGGAAACGTCAGCCGCCTGTCGAGAACGGCAGCGAGTCCGGCGGTAGATTTCTCATCCCGTATTTGGCGACGAT
Source organism: Sphingobium sp. (assembly GCA_017744605.1). GTDB lineage: Bacteria > Pseudomonadota > Alphaproteobacteria > Sphingomonadales > Sphingomonadaceae > Sphingobium. Next base: position 4,217 of record JAGIAZ010000012.1, read on the forward strand.
CTCATCATATTTGGTTTTGTCGCGCGGCATCTCGATTTGCGCGGCCGAGACCTCGCGAAACATCTTTTCCAGACCCCCCGGGACCAGCGTCAACACATGTTCGCCGGGCTCGTCGCTCACATTCCGAAACGTGTGCGGTACGCCTCTCGGCATGAAGATGATGCTGCCGGCGGGCGCATCCACTTCCTCGTCGCCATGCCGCATGCGGTAGTGCCCGCGCACGATCGTGAAAATCTCGTCCTCGCGGGAATGCACATGCGGCGCGGCGCCGGCGCCAGGCGGCACGAACATGCGCATGACCGCAACCGAGCCGTTGGTGTCGTCGCTGTCCACTTCAACGAACGCCGTCAGCGCGAGGAACTTGAATGCCTTCTGTTCCTTTTCCGCCGAGCTCGTCGCCTGATGCCTGTGATTGGCCAGCGGCGCCTGACCGGCCGCCGCAGATCCGAAAAACAACGCCGATACGCCGGCGACCGCACTTCGCCGCGTGATGCCTGCCTCCGCCATGCTCGTCTCCCCCGGTCCACGACTTCAATAGCGCTTCCGCCGGCCTCCGCCAACCGGCTGCATTTTACGCAAAACGCCTAGTCCTCGACGATCTTCATCAGCCGCCGCTCGACGGGCGCGAGAATGCCCGCCAATTCCTGCCCGCGGCGCAGCACCGAGCCGGTCTCGCCGATCAACGCCCACATGCCTTGGCGATGGCGCAACTCGGGTCGTTTTTCGATCCGAAATTCGGGCCGCTCGGCCGCGCGCCGGAAGGCGGAAAAGATCGCCACCTCGCGATTGAGATCGATGGCATAATCGCGCCATTGACCCGCCGCGACCATGCGGCCGTAGAGGTCCATGATGCGGCCGAGCTCAAGGCGATCGAAGGCAGTCTGCGAAGGCGCCCCTGGCAGGGGGCGGGGAAACGGGGTGACGTTATTCACCGGACCTCATCAGGCGCGCGTCCGCGACCTGCGATCGTTGGGCGTGCTGGGCCCGTCATCTTCCCCCATAGTCTCGACGTCGCGCTCGGCCACCAGTTCGGCAAGGCGCTTGCGGAGCTGCTCGACTTCGCACTGGAGGATTTCCAGCTTCTGCGTCTGCGGATCGTAGCAATCGCGGCACGGCGTGCCGTAGGGCACGAACTCCTTCTGATATTCCTTGGCGTCGACCAGCATGGGCTTGGCCGGGATGCCGGTCATGACGGCGCCCGCCGGCACATCCCTGGTGACGACGGCATTGGCGCCGATGCGCGCGCGCTCGCCGACGATGACGGGGCCCAGCACCTGGCAGCCCGAGCCGAGGATCGCGCCGTCCAGGATCGTAGGGTGGCGCTTGCCGGCAATGCCGTTCGCCGGATCCGTGCCGCCCAGCGTCACGCACTGGTAGATGGTCACATTGTCGCCGATTTCGGCCGTCTCGCCGATCACCGTGAAACCATGGTCGATGAAGAAGTTCTTCCCGATCTTGGCGCCGGGATGGATGTCGATGGCCGTGAGGAAGCGCGCGAAGTGATTGACGGCGCGGGCCAGGAAATAGAAGCGCGCCCGAAACAGGCGATGCGCGATCTTGTGGAATCCCAGTGCCCAGACACCAGGATAGAGCAGGATCTCGCGCCGCGAACGGGGCGCGGGATCGCGCGCCTTCACGGAGTTGAGATAGGTAATCAGTCCCATGACGCTCGGATCCTCGTGGCGGGCAAGACAGTCATTTTAGTCACTTGCGGTACAGATTTCCAGAGGAAGGGGAAGAACGGGTGCACCAAAGATTTACTTGTCTTGCCCTGGCACGAGAAATACTCAATCTCTATTAAAGCAATTGAAAATTGGAAGAACGGTGCACGAGTCCTGGATTTCGATCGCTGAAGCGCTGCTCCCGTTCCTCATCGTCGGCTTCGGAGCGCAGGTCGTCGATGGCGCGCTGGGCATGGCCTATGGCGTGATTTCCAGTTCACTCCTGCTTGCGCTGGGCGTCCCTCCGCGCGCCGCATCGGCCAGCGTCCATGCCGCCGAGACCTTCACGACCGCCGTTTCCGCCGCCAGCCATATCTGGCATCGCAATGTCGACTGGACGCTGTTCTTCAAGCTTATCCTGCCCGGCATGGCGGGCGGCATCACGGGCGCCTATGTGCTCTCGTCGATCGACGGATCGCTCATCAAGCCCTTCATTCTCGCTTATCTGACGGCGATCGGCCTGTGGCTGATCTGGCGCGGGATCAAATATCCGCCACAGAAGCGCGACGCCCGCTGGGTGGCGCCGCTTGGCCTCATCGGCGGCTTCCTCGATGCGTCGGGCGGCGGCGGCTGGGGGCCGGTCGTCACCTCCAACCTGCTCCTGCAAGGCTCCAGCCCGCGCCACACGATCGGCACGGTCAATACGGTCGAATTCTTCCTCACCGTGGCGATCAGCGCGACCTTCCTGTTCAATCTCGGCTGGCAGGCATTCACCCTAGCGACCATCGGCCTGCTCGTCGGCGGCGTGATTGCCGCCCCCTTCGGCGCGATGATCGCCCGCCATGTCGCGGCCAAGCCCTTGCTCGTCATGGTCGGCGTGATCCTCACCATGACCTCGCTATTCGGCATCTATCGCGCCCTGATCTGACCTTGTCATGATCGCCTGAAGCGATTAGATTTCCAGTTGTTCATCGACTGGAGCGATTAATGTCTGCCTACATGCCGACTCTCAAGCAGCTGCAATATCTGGTGGCGCTGAAGGAGCATGGCCATTTCGGCCGCGCGGCGGACGCTTGCTTCGTGACGCAATCCACCCTGTCCGCCGGCCTGCGCGAACTTGAATCGCTGATCGGAGTGACACTGGTCGAGCGGACACGCAGGATCGTGCGCTTCACGGCGCTCGGCGACCGTATCGTCGAGAAGGCGCATCGTGTCCTGCGCGAGGCCGAGGAACTGGCCGCCATCGCCCAGGCTTCCGGAACACCGCTCGCGGGCGAGCTGCGCATGAGCGTCATCCCGACCATCGCCCCTTTCCTGCTGCCGAGCCTGCTGCCGCGCCTCCGGGCGGAGCGCCCCGCCCTGCAGCTTTATCTGCGCGAGGAAACGAGCCACGCCGCGCTGGATTCCCTGCGTCACGGCCATGCCGACTGCGTGCTGCTCGCCCTGCCCTTCCCTGTCGGCGACGCCGAAACCGAGATATTGTTCGACGATCCGCTCTACGTCGCCTTCCCGCAAGGCGATCCCCGCGATCCGCCCGCCGAGATCGATCCCGACATGATCGATGGAAACCGGCTCCTGCTACTCGAGGACGGCCATTGCCTCAAGGAGCATGCGCTCGCGGCCTGCAACCGCGCCGAACTGCGCACCGAGGCCACGATCACCGGCACCTCGCTACACACGCTGGTGCAGATGGTCGACAATGGCCTGGGCCTGACACTGTTGCCCGCAATGGCGATCAACGGCGGCATCCTCGCGAACACCCAGATCGCCGCTCGCCCCATCCGCTCGACCAACGCCGCACGCGACATCGCGCTCATCTGGCGGCGCAATTCGCCTCGCGAGACCGATTTCCGGATGATGGCCGGGATATTGCGCAACGCTGCCGAGCGTCAGAGGGAAGCGAAGGCGGCCTAACTCTTCTTCCAGCCCGCAGCCCGCGCATCGTCCGCGCCATGCGCCTCAACCCAGTCGCGCCCGCCGTCGGCGCGGATCGCCTGCTTCCAGAAGGGCGCGGCGACCTTGAGCCAGTCGATGAGGAAGGCACAGCTTTCGAGGGCCGCGACGCGGTGCAACGATGCCGTGCCGACAAAGACGATGCGCGCGCCGACCGGCAATGTGCCGAAACGATGGATCACCGTGACGCCCAGCAGCGGCCAGCGCGCAGCCGCATCCTCGACCACGGCGCGCAGCTGCTGCTCCGTCATGGCGGGATAATGTTCGAGGTGGAGCGCCTCCAGCCCGCCGTCATCCCGCACGAGGCCCATGAAGCTTGCGATGCCGCCGCCGCCCAGCGCTTCGAGCGCCGCCAGTTCCGTGCCGGGATCGAAATCGTCCGCCTGCACGCGGACGTCGAGGCGCCCGTCGTCAGCCACCGGTCACCGGTGGGAAGAGCGCAAGCTCCTTCGCCTCGCCAATCTCGGTATCGAGCGGCACGAATTTCTGGTCGAGCGCCGCGCGGAGCCGCGTGCGGTCTCCAAAGGCAGCGGCATGCCCTTCGTTCCGGGAGGCGAGCGTGTCCAGCAGTGCCGCGATACTGGTTCCGGCGACCGGCCGTTCGATGCGTTCCTCGCCGCGGCCTACGCGTTCGCGCACCCAGGCGAAATAGAGAAGCGTGAGCTCGGCCACGGCCTCATTCCGTCATGTGCTTGAGGCCGACCCGCAGATAATCCCAGCCGGTGATGAGGGTGAGGACCGCCGCACCCCACAAGGTCACGAGACCCGTCATCTTGACGAACGGCCAATCCGGCAACCCGCCGGCCAGGATCAGCGCGCCCAGGGCGATGAGTTGGCAGGCCGTCTTCCACTTGGCGAGTTGCGAGACCGGCACCGACACCCGCAATTGGGCGAGGAACTCGCGCAGCCCCGAAACGGCGATCTCGCGCAGCAGGATGACGAGCGCGGCGATGATATGCGGGCCGGTAATGTCACGGGTCGCGCACAGCATGAGGATGACCGCGCCGACCATGATCTTGTCGGCGATCGGATCGAGAAACACGCCGAGCTTCGATACCGTGCCCTGGGCGCGGGCGAGATAGCCGTCGAAATAGTCGGTGATGCCCATCAGACAATAGAGACCGAAGGCGGCGATATAGCCGATCCGCCACTCATGCCCCTGCTCGGCGGGCCACAGCAGCCCGACCAGCAGCGGAACCGCCAGAATCCGGGACAGCGTCAGGATGTTCGGTAGCCAGAGCATGATGTCGTTCGCCTGCCACAGCCCAGAGACACAGACAAGAGGAGCTCGATCCGAAGTCCCGCAACATTTGTGACACTCCGCCTTGTAGAGCTGCGCCGGACAGCCAATCGCGCGGGCAATCGGGTGGGCGCCGGTACGACAAGCGCTCGCGTCCTTTTCGGGCCGATCCTGCCCGCGGTTGAAGCTCCTCCTCCGGCGAACGCGACAGAGTCCCGCCATGGGCCTGGTTGACAATGTCGCCCTTCCCTCCCCGATCGTTCGAGGCTAAAGAGCCGCGCAAGGCGGCATGTGCTCCGCCCGGCATCGCGAGTTACCTATGTTATGCAGGCCTCCCTGCGACTTCTGACGCACCGCAAGTTCCTGCCCCTGTTCACCACCCAGTTCCTGGGGGCCTTCAACGACAATCTCTTCAAAACCGCGATGATCCTCTTCGCCACCTTCACGGTGTTCAAGGATCCGCGTCAGGAATCGAGTTTCAACGCGATCGCGACGGGCCTTTTCATCCTGCCGTTCTTCCTGCTGTCCGCCCTGTCGGGCCAGCTTGCCGATCATATGGACAAGGCGAAGATCATCCGCATGGTGAAGCTCGCCGAGATCGGCATCATGATCGTGGGCGCCATCGGCTTGCTGCTCTGCGAGACCTTCCCCATGACCGGAGTCGCGCTGATGCTCGTCGCCGTGCTGGCCATGGGCGTGCACTCGACCTTCTTCGGCCCGATCAAATATGCGATCCTGCCCCAGCATCTCGATGAAGACCATGTCCTCGGCGGCACCGGCCTGGTCGAGGCAGGCACCTACATCGCCATTCTCGCCGGCACGATCGTGGCGGGCTGGATCGATCCGCCGATGGCCGCGGGCGCTGTCCTGCTCATTGCCGTGATCGGCTGGTTTTCGGGACGCATGATCCCGCCCGCGCCGCGCCTCGGGCCGCCGGTCGACCTCGACTTCAACATGTTCCGGGCCTCCTGGCGGCTGATCAACGCCACCATGCACATCCGCCGGCTGTTCCTCGCAATCATGTCGATCAGCTTCTTCTGGATGATCGCGACCGTGCTCGTGATCATCTTCCCGCCGCTGGTGAAGAATGATTTCACCTCCAGCAAGGAAGTGGCGAGCATGTTCCTCGCCATCTTCTCGGTCGGCGTGGCCGTCGGCTCGGTCGTCATCAACCGGTTGCTCCAGGGCCATGTATCGGCCCGCTACGCCCCCATCTCGGTGTTGATGATGGGCGCCTTCGTCTGGTTCTTCGAATATGTGTCGGGCGGTTGGGTCCCCGCGCCGGGCGGCGCCCTCTACACCGTCTCCGAATTCCTGGCCGAACCGCATAGCTGGCGCGTGCTCTTCGCCCTGTTCGGCATCGCGCTGTTCGGCGGCATGTTCGTGGTGCCGCTCTATGCCTTCATGACGACCACCGTCGCCAAGGACGAGGCGGCACGGACCGTCGCGGCCAACAATGTCGTGAACTCGGGCGCCATGGTGTTCGGCGCGCTCGTCATCCTCGGCGCGACAGGCGCAGGCCTCTCAAATCGGCTCGCATTGCTCGTGGTCGTGGTGATGTGCGTCTTCTCGGCGGCGCTGGCGATCATGCTCCAGCGGGCCTGCGATCGGGAACATCGGGCGGCACGCGGGCATGGCCTGCCCTGAGCACCGGCCGGTCGTCGATCAGATCAAAGAACGAATGTGTAGGCGACGGTGAAGAAGGCCGCGAAGCTCAACAGGAAGAGCTTCCAGTCCTGATCATCGCTGGGCGCCTTGCGCGCCGCGACAGCATGGGTCGCGCCGCCAGCGCAGACGTGGCGAGGCAGACGCTGCCGGAAGGGGTGACGTGCCGCTTCGTCGGTGAGGACCAGAACCCGTTTCATGAGTGCGGACGTTAACGAGCTGTTAACTATCCGAAAAGGCTAAAAAATGGTTAACGGCCCCCTGTATTCAATTGGGACAACAAGAACTTACCTTGATATGCGCTTCCGTCGGATGGTGACGCCGGCGAATGGCGCTTTCCCGCGGCCATCCCGTTCCGCCGCCTATGGATAACACTTTTTAAAGCATGTTGTGGTGATCTCACTCCAAAGGGCCGCTCTCCCTCACGCGCGGCCAATCGGAGCTGTAATCATGACCAGGACCAAGCGCTGGGCCGCGCCTTTCATTATTTCGCTGATGGTTTCCGCCTGTGGCGGTGGTGGAAGTGTGAACTCCACGAGTACACCGCAGCCTGGCCCTTCGCCTTCGCCTTCGCCTTCGCCTTCGCCCACGCCGACGCCAACACCCACTCCGACGCCTACTCCCACGCCCACGCCCACGCCAACACCTACCCCGACTCCAACGCCTACTCCGACTCCAACGCCAACACCCACCCCGACCCCCACGCCGACGGGTGGCTTCCTGGGCCCGGTTCCGTCGCAGTCCTATCTGAATGACGCGGCCGATGCGGCAGGCATGTTCCATTCTGACGGCAGTCCGGTCACCAGCGCGTTTGCCAACGCCGCTGCGAACTTCACGGTCAGCTACAATGCGACGAGCCAGAGCTACACAGTCAGCACAGGCAGCCGCTCGCAGACTTTCACGCCGGCCGATCAGGTCGCCTCAGGCTCGACCGACTTCAGGGCCTTCGAGAAATCGTCCGGCAACCTGCACGAATCGCTGTCGCTGACCGTCCCCGGTTCGAGCGGCGCCCTGCAATATCAATATGTCGGCGGCGGCGCCTGGGAACGCGCCAATCTCGGCAGCACGACACTCGATTTCACCTATAATCCCTTCACCTACGGCTTTGCGACCGCCGACGCCAATCTCGCGCGGAGCGGCACAGGCCTGTTTTCCGTCAGCCTCGTGGGTGCGCGCGAAAACGACATGCCCTATTCCATGGCCGGATCGGGCACGATGCAGGTCGATTTCGGCAGCGGCAAGCTCTCGAGCAGCGGCGTCCTGACCACGATCGATACCAGCAGCGGCGTCATCCAGAGCCTGGGCGTCTATTATGGAGCCGCCCAGCTCTCGAGCACGACGAACGCCTTCTCCGGCACCTTCGCAATGGACGACGGCACGCGCTTCACCGGTGGATGGAACGGCCGCTTCTATGGCCCCGCCAACCAGGAAGTCGGCGCCGCCTGGTATATCAGCAGCGCCGGCGGCGAATATGCATCGGGCTATCTGCTCGGGCGCAGCGACAATACGGTCGCGGCATACAACACGTCGCTCGCGCCGCTGCAGTTCAGCGAGAATTTCGACCACCGCTTCTCCGAGCTCGATTTCCACGACAATGGCGACGGGACGGCGGCAAGCGGTTCGACCTTCCTGCGCTCGGACGGCCGCCTGAGCTTCGATGCAGGCGCGAACAGCTACACCTATGTCCAGATCGCACGAGGCTCCGGCAACGCATGGACGGAGGTGGGCGGGACAAGTACCGCATTCCCGGCTTCCAGCCTCAATGCCGGCGCGTCGAACAGCAACGTCACCGTCTACGACGTCACGAACAGCGGCACCGCCTATCGCCTGACGCTGATGAAGGCCGGGGCAAGCAATCCGACGATCCAGCTGAGCTATGCGAGCTTTGGCCGCTGGCAGCAGATGCAGACCGGCACGAGCGACGCCAAGGACCGCTGGTTCGCCTGGGGCGTCCGCACCAATGCGTTCCAGATCCCGACCGGCACCGGCCACTTCGAGGGCATCCTTGTCGGCAAGGGGACGACGGATCAGGGCGGCGCGGCCTACGATCTCACCGGCACGAGCACGTTCGATGTCAACTTCGGCGCCGCGACGTTCACCGGTTCGCTGCATCCGGTCGGCAAGGACCTCTCGACGCTCGCCACACGCGATTTCGGAGCCTATTCCGTCGCCGGTGGCCTGATGGATGCCGACGGCGGCCTCACCGCCAATGTCGTCGACAAGAGCAGCAACTATCTGGGTTATTTCGAGGGTGCCCTTTATGGCCCCGGCGCCAAGGAGATCGGCGGCACGTTCGGCTTCAAGTCCGGCCAGTACTCCGCCTGGGATCCGGCCTATGCCGGGATAACCAACCTCAGCGGCGCGGTGGTCGGAAAGCGCTGACGATTGAACTCGCTGGCCGCTTGACCTAGCTGGACCAATGCTTTCTCGCCCATCCCTCATGAGCGGAGCGCTGCTCGCTTGCGCCGCGGCGCAAGCGGCCGCACAGCCGGCTCAGCCTGAAGTCCCTGCCGCGCAACCGGCGCAGGCGCCCGTCCTGTCCAGCGACGGGCGTGCCCTCACCAATCTCAGCGCGGCGCAGCTCTTCGACATTGCCGATCAGGCGCGCAAGGCCGGCCATGATCCGGATGCCGAAGCGATCTACAAGGCGTTGTCGCAGGATCCGGCCGTGACCATGAGATCCGAGGCGCGCTTTCGCCTCGGCATGATGTATGCCGACCGGAAGCGCTACACCGACGCCGCCCTCGCCTTTCGCGCCATTCTCGACGAACAGCCCGAAGCCGCGCGCGTGCGGCTGGAGCTGGCGCGCGTCCTGACGGCGATGGGCGACGAAGGCGGCGCGCGCGCGCAGCTCCGCCAGGCACAGGCCACCGGCCTTCCCCCGGAGGTCGCGTTGGTGGTCGACCGCTTCCAGGCGGCGCTGCGCTCGAACAAGACCTTCGGCGGCACGTTCGAAGCGGCCGTCGCGCCCGACAGCAACATCAACCGCGCGACCGACGCCAAGACACTCGACACGGTGATCGCACCGCTGACCCTGTCCGAAGATGCCCGCCGGCAATCGGGCATCGGCGCGCATCTTTCCGGCCAGGTCTATGCGCGCCTGCGCCTGTCGCCACGGCTTGCACTCGTGCCTCGCCTGTCGGGTGATGGAACCTTCTACAGGAGAAGCGAATTCAATGATGTATCTGGCAGCACGCTGCTCGGCCTCGAATGGCAGGCGAACGCCAAGGATCGCGTGATGCCTTCAGCGGGCGCGACATGGCGGACCTATGGCGGCCACCCCTATGCCCGCACCTTCAGCACCGACCTGCGCTGGACTCATGTGCTCGGCCGCCGCGCGCAGCTCGACACCAGCTTCTCCTTCGGCACCACCAGCTATCTGCAGAACGCGCTGCAGGACGGACAGCTCTACAATTTCGGGCTGACGCTCGAGCGTGCCGTGAGCGCCCGCAGCGGCGTCGCCGTCTCGCTCAGTGCCAATCGGCAGACGGCCAGGGACCGCGGCTATGCGACCGCGTCCGGCGGCCTGACGCTGATCGGCTGGCGCGACATGGGCAAGACGACGATCTTCCTGAACACGACGGCGCGCCGGCTCGAATCGGACGCGCGGATTTCCCTCTTCCCCGACCGCCGCAAGGAATGGTTCCTGCGCGCCGGACTGGGCGCGACATTCCGCCAGATCGAGATTGCGGGCTTCTCACCGGTGGTGCGCGTGGCCTATGAACGGAACGTCTCGACAGTGGGGATTTATGACTATCATCGTGTCAATGTGGACTTCGGCATCACGCGCGCCTTTTAAGCTGCTCGTCGCATTCACCGCGCTCGCCTGCACCGCTGCGGGCGAACCCGTGCTCACCGGCATGTGGGGCGCCGGCAATACAACGCTCGTCAGCGATGCGCAGGGCGGCCGTCTTCAGACCGGCTGTACGCTCGTCCGGTTCGCGCCGGTCCGTGCCGACAAGGATGGCGCCTTCAACACCAGCGCCCGCCTCGAGCAGCTTAGCCTCGCGCCGCCCGTGGGCAATGGCGAGGCCGATGACGCCCTGCCCGAGCCCCCGGCACAGCCGGCGACGCTCGCCGGGCGCGCCAGCGGCGGCACCATGACCCTGACGCTATCCGTCGAGGGCCAGGCACCGCGCACATTCACGCTGGTCATGGGTCAGCGCGGCACGTCGGCCCGCTGCCTCTGATCCTGTCGCCGCTTATTTCGGCTTGCGGAACTTCAGGATGAACTGATCGGTCTTGCCCTGCACGCTGGGATCGCGAACGCCCACATTGTGCGGGTCCGCCGGATTGGCCAGCGCATTGCTCTCGCCGACATATTCGAAGCCCGCCGCAATCACCTGCGCCTTGACCAGCGCCGGATCGATGCGGTGCAGCTCTGCGGGATTGCCGACGCCCGGCAGCGCCTTGTGGTCGAGCACGATGTACGTACCGCCCGGCTTGAGCGCCGCGAATGCCGCCTTGTCGAGGGCCGCAGCACCGTTGGGGTCGCGATTATAGGCATCGTGATAGTTTTGCGATGTCCACACCAGGTCGACCGGCGCCGGCACGGTGAAATTGCCCGCCGCAAACGGCACGAAGCTCACATTGCCATAGCCCGGCGTCGCCCCGATCGCCTTGACCGGCGCACCATCGCCGAAGGTCACGCCATAGACCTTGCCCTTGGCGCCCACGGCCTTGCTGAAAATGCGCGTGAAATAGCCGGCGCCGGGCAGGAGTTCGGCGACGCTCTGGCCTTGTTTCACCTCGGCGAATTCGAGCATCGCAGCCGGCTTGCGGTCGGCATCCCGGGCCCGGTCCGCGGCGGGCCGGTCCGGCGCCGCAACGGCGGCGGCGATATAGGCGGGCGTCGCGGCATGGGCCGCCGGGCCCAGCAGCGCGATCGCCGCTGCGGTCAGAAACATCTTCATGCGTGCCTCCTCACTTGGCCGGCTTGCGGAACTTGTAGGCGAACTGGTCGGTCTTGCCGCGGATCGAAGCGTCGAACACGCCCTTGTCATGCGGATCGGCCGGGTTGGCGATCAGCTTGCTCTCGCCTTCGAACACGAAGCCGGCGGCGGTCAGCTGCGCCTTGACGATCGCGGGGTCGATCCGGTGCAGCGTCTTGGGCGCGGTCTCGCCCGATCCGGCAAGCGCCGCATGGTCGGTGACGATGAACACGCCGCCGGGCTTGAGCGCCTTGAACACCGCCGCGCCGAACCTGGCCGCGACATCGGCGCCGAAGCCGCCATAGACGTCATGATAATTTTCCGACGTCCAGACCAGGTCGACCGGCTCGGGCAGCGCGAATGTGCTGCTCGGCGTCTCGACCTCGACGACATTGGAGAATTTGGGATCGGCGGCGATGGCCTTGATCGCGTCTCCCGCATTGGCGCGGCGGACGATCATCTCGCTCGGCATGATACCGTAGACCTTGCCCTTGGCGCCCACGACCTTGCTGAAGATACGCGTGAAATAGCCGCCACCGGCCCAGAAATCGGCAACCTTGTCGCCGGGCTTGATGCCGGCCCAGGCGAGCAGCTCGGCAGGCTTGCGGTCGGCGTCGCGCGCACTGTCGGCGGCGGGCCGGTCCGGCGAAGCGACGGCAGCCGCGATGACGGGGTCAGGGGATTGCGCGATGGCCGGCGCCGCTGCGAGCAGCAGGATGGGCAATGCCAAAGCAGTAAAGTCGAGGGTCTTCATGGGGGGCTCCTCTCTTTTCCGATATTCGGTGACCCAGCCTGCCAGAGTTGGCGGTTCGTGCAAGCGCAAATGGACAGGTTTGCGATCGGCGACCCGTGACAGGACGGCTCAAAGCCTGTAACGGCGCGGCAATGTCTGCCCGCCATCCCAAACGCCTTTTGGCCTCCATCCATGACGTGAGCCCGGCCTTCGAGACCGAAGTCGACGCACTGTACGACCGGCTGTGCGGCCTGCTGGAGGGACCGCGCCTCGCGATGCTGGTCGTGCCCGACTTCGAGGATCGCGCGCCCCTGGCGGGCAACAGCGCCTATGCCGCCAAGCTGCGCAGCTGGGCGAAGGACGGCGTCGAGATGTTCCTGCACGGCTGGTGCCACCGCGACGATGCCAGGAAGCGCGGCTTCATGCAGAAGCATATGACCGCCGGCGCGGGCGAATTCGCCCAGCTCGGCAAGGCCGAAGCGCTACGGCGCCTGTCCGATGGCCGCAAGGTCGTCGAGGATGCGATCGGCGCGCCGGTGGCAGGCTTCATCGCACCGGCCTGGCTCTATTCGCCCGACGCCATCGACGCGCTCCGCGAAGGCGGTTTCGCGCTCGCCGAGAACCATCTCAAGGTCTGGCAGCCGACCACGGGCCGCGTCGTCGCCAAGAGCCCTGTCATCACCTGGGCCAGCCGGACGCCCGGCCGTGTCCGCAGTTCGCTCATGGTCGCGGCGGCCGCGCGCGCCGCGCCCTGGGCATTGCGCAATGCCCGCATCGCCGTGCATCCGGGCGACACGACCGTCCCCGCCCTGCTCGACAGCATCGACGCGACCTACGGCATGTTCATGCGCACGCACAAGCCGGCGCGCTACGCAGATCTGCTCGCCTGATGGGCTTTGAAGATCGGGCCGGACGGCCGCTGCGCATTCTCGGCGTTCTCCACAGCCTGGAACCCGGCGGCGTTGAGCGCGATCTCATGCGCTTCACCAAGGCCTGGCGCGATCGCGGCGTCGACGCGCGTATCGCGCTCGGCCGCTGGGAAGGGCTGCTGACCGAGGAAGCGCCGGACATCCCCTTCATCATCCCGCCCAAGGGCCGGCTCGCCAGGATCGAGACCGAGACGCTCTGGATGATGCAGCAGTTGCCGGCGATCGTCCGCGCCGAACGGCCGGACGTCGTGTTCATCCCCAGCAATGGCCTGATGGCTGTCGCGGCCTGGCTCCGCCTCGTGCTCGGCAGGGCCTGCCCGCCCATCGTGGTCCGACCGAGCAACAGCCTCGACCGCAAGGACCAGGGCTGGTTCATGCGCTCGCTCGACAGGACCGTACTGCGGGCACATAGCGGCATCTATGCTGCCGCCGTCGCCATGTCGGCGCCGATGCGCGCCGAGATCATCGAGCGCATGGGACTGCCGGGCGATCGAGTCGTCACGATCAACAATGCATCGATGACCAAGGCCATTGCCGACGGGCTGGGCTCGGCGCGCGACGCCGCCGAGCGCGATCGCGCCGGCCGCCATTTCCTCGGGCTGGGCCGGCTCATGCCGCAGAAGAATTTCGGCCTGTTGCTCGACGCCTTTGCGCGGATCGCCCGCCCGCAGGATCGCCTCACCATCGTGGGCGAAGGCGCGCTGCGCGGCGATCTCGAAGCGCAGGCTGTACGGCTCGGCATTGCCGACCGCCTCGATATGCCGGGTCACAAGGCGCCGGTCGACCCGTGGTTCGCGAATGCCGACGCCTTCGTCCTGTCCTCGGATTTCGAAGGACTGCCTGCCGTCGTCTCGGAGGCGCTTGCCGCCGGCATCCCGACCGTCGCGACGGATTGCACAGTGGCGCTACCGGCCATGATCGAGGGGGTCGGCACGCTGGTGCCGGTCAAGGATGTCGACGCCCTGGCCAGTGCGATGGACCGGATCTGCGACGATCCGGTCGACGTTCAAGCGATGCGCGCACGCAGCGCGCAATTTACGATGGAAGCGACGGTCGAACAGTGGATCGCGTTGTTCGAACGGGTGGCCCGCAAATGAAGATGCCGGACCATACAGCTTAAATTCATGCGCTTCCCAGTTAGAGCCAAGATTGCTATGGGCTCGGCGTTTGCCGTGTCGCGACGAATGAGTGTCCCCTTTTGACCATGCAAATTCCCGCGCCGACCGATAGCGCCGATTCCAAGGATCCGCTGCCGCTCCCAGTGCGCCAATCCGCGATCTGGGCATGGATAACGCCTGCCTTGTCGATCGCCCTGCTCGCGGTCGTCGCCTGGCATTTCCGGCAGTTCGACTTCAACCAACTCGTGTCGGTCGTACCGCGCAATCCATTGTTCTGGGTCGTTTTCTTCGCCTATTATTTCGTCGGCACGGTCAATGAATTCCTGATCTACAAGTGGCTCTGGAAGATCCCCTTCGAGGGCCTGATCGCGCTGCTGCGCAAGAATATCAGCAACGGACTGCTCGTCGATTATCTCGGCGAAGCCTATTTCTACAGCTGGGCCCGCCGCAAGGTGAGGATGGAGGGCTCTCCCTTCGGCGCCGTCAAGGACGTCTCGATCCTCTCCGCGCTCGTCTCCAACCTGACGACGCTCGCGCTGATGGCCGCGGCCTATCCCTATGCGCGCACGTTGCAGCTGGGCTTTTCCGGCCAGGCGCTCGCCGCCTCGATCGGCGTCATCACGCTCATTTCGACCGCCATCGTCGTCTTCGGCAAGCGCATCTTCAGCCTGAACCGCAAGCAGCTCTGGGTCATCGCCGGCATGCATTTCGGTGCCTTGGCGATCGGCAACGGCCTGCAGGCCCTCGCCTGGAACCTCGCGCTGCCCAATGTCCCGCTCAGCATGTGGCTGCTGCTCGCCACCGCCAAGATGCTGCTCTCGCGCCTGCCGCTCATCCCCAACAAGGATGTGCTGCTGGTGGGCTTCGCGATCGTGGTCATCGGCCACGATACGCAGCTCCAGGTGCTGCTCGCCTTCATGGCGGCGCTGGTCTTCGTGACCCATCTCGTGCTGGGCGCGATCCTCGCGGTCGGCGACCTCGTGACGATCCACCCCTCGCGGCGGGAGAAGCGCGCGTGACGCCGGCAGCGCGGCTCGCCCGCGCCGTCGCCATGGCCGTCTGAACCGATGCGCATTGTCGACGTTGCCGCGTTCTACACGCCTTATGGCGGCGGCGTGAAAACCTATATCGACCGCAAGCTGCTCGCCGGGCCCGCCGCCGGGCACGAAGTCATCTGCATAGCGCCCGGCCCCGGCTATCGCACCGAGGAGCGCGGGCCCAACGCACGCGTCGTCTATCTCGAGAATCCGCAATTCCCGCTGGATCGGCGCTACCATTATTTTCGTGACGTCGAGACACTGCACGCGACGCTCGACCAGCTCCAGCCCGACGTCGTCGAATGCTCCTCGCCCTGGCGCAGCGCGCGCTATGTCGGCGAATGGGCGGGACGCGCGCCCAGGGCCATGGTCATGCATGCCGACCCCATGTCGGCTTATGCCTATCGCTGGTTCGATCCGCTGTTCTCCCGTCCCGTCATCGACCGGATGTTCGGCATGTTCTGGCGCCATCTGCAGCGCATGGACCGGCTCTATGACGGCGCGGTCACGACCGGCGAGGATCAGACCAACCGGCTCCTGGCGGGCGGCATGAAGCGCGTCGTTACCAATCCCATGGGCGTGCAGCCGGGGATTTTCTCGCCCGAACTGCGGGACGAGGGCCTGCGCGCGCGTCTGCTCGAGCGCTGTTCGCTCGGGCCCGAGGCGACGCTGCTGCTCGGTGCGGGCCGCCACGGGCCCGAGAAGCGCTGGCCGATGATGATCGAGGCCGTCACGCTGGCGGGCGCCAAGGCCCCGGTCGGCCTCGTCATCGCCGGCGATGGGCGCGATCGCGCGCGCGTGGCAAGGGCGGCCGCGGACAATCCCCATGTGCACTTGCTGACGCCGGTGTCGGACCGGCGCGAGGTCGCCAGGCTCTTCGCCAGCTGCGACGCCTTGCTGCACGGCTGCGAGGCCGAAGTCTTCTGCACGGTCGGCGGCGAGGCGCGCGCGGCCGGCCTGCCCTTGATCATGCCCGACCGCGGCGGCGCGTCGGATCATGCCAAGCTCGCGCATGGCTGGCTCTATGAGTCCGCCAATCCACGATCCGCGGCGGACGCCATTGTCGATTTCATCGAGACGCCGCGCGAACCGGTCCGCGCACGCGCCGTCGAGCTCGCGAAAAGCGTGCGGACGATCGACGAGCATTTCGCCGATCTCTTCGCTTATTATGAGGCGCTGATCGCCAATCCGGTGGTGCCGCGCCGCAATGGGCAGGCCGTCCTGCCGGCGCGCGCCGATCTCAGTTCTTTGCCAGGCCCAGCTTGAGCAAGCTGAAATACTGCATCGGCACCGTCACCGCCTGAGGCGAGTTGCCGACCGGGACCGCCACGTCCGCCGCCTTTGGCTTCGACCGGCCGAGATTGCCGATCCGTGGGAAGCCGGCGCCCTCATTGCCATATTCGAACTTCCGGTTGGAATTGCGGTCATGCAGAATGCTGAGCGTATAGGTGCCCGGCCCGGGCGCGCGAATGCAGATGGTGACATCACCCGTCGCCGGAATCGGCTGCGCGACCCGCGCGAATGCCTTGCCTTCCATGACCAGCACATTGTCGTCGGCCAGGAAGTCCTTGTCGTTGTTCGGATAGAGTTCGGCGCGCAACGTGCCCTTGCGGTCCTTGAGGCCGGTGACCGTCACGATATAGGCCGATCCGCTCTCATTCGGACGGCACTTGCCCTCCGCCACGCCAAGGTCCGGCGAGGACGGGATATAACCGGGCTGGCCAGGCGCCGGAAGGGCGGCGGCAGCGGCAACCAGCAGCAAGTTCAACATCGACATCGGCAACTTCACTCCTGGGCAGTGCCTTCCGGCAGGCCCGCTAATGCACGATTGTGGCGGCAAATGGACAATGGCCGATTAGCCATGCACCCTGCCTGAACGAATGACGGCGGAAATGAGGCAAAGTCCTGCTTAGCCGAACGAACGTTTTACGGTGAGGTAGATCGTGCGATGGCCGTTCCGTTCGCGATATTCCTCCTGGAACGGGTTCGGCGTCCTGCGGTCGGGCCTATAGAAATAGCGCCAGCGCTTGTTCGGGCTGTCGAGCAGATTGTCGGCGCCGAGCGTCACCGTGGTGCGCGGATTGGGCCGATATTCGACGAAGGCCGAAACGCTCGGCGAGGCATTCTGGCTGGTGTCGGTCTCGCCCAGACGGAAGTAGGTCGAACCGGTGTTGCCCGACGCCGAGACGCTCCAGGCGAACTGGCCGAGATCCTGCCGGAGCTCGCTCGTGAAGTAGAATAACGAGTTACCCGAAAAGGCGCGGCCCTGATGCGTATAGAGATCGCGCACCGACGTCTTCACATAGGAGCCGTAGACGCTGGCCCGCATGCCCTTGAGGCCCAGGCGCGTGAGCGGCAGGTTGATATTGGTCCGTGCGATCCAGCTTTCGCCATTGCCGAGATTGCCCGGCGCATCCAGGCCGCCCGATACCGGCACGCGATCCTGCACCTGCGCGATCCAGTTATGCCCAAGCTCGATCTTGATGCGCCCGTCGCCCAGCACCGCTCGGTCGGCGCTGAACAGCAATTCCCAACTGCGCTGCGGAACAAGCTCTGCATTGCCGCCATTGCTCTGATTGACCTCGAAATTCGCCGCGCTCACGAAATCGCTGAAGTTGAGCTGGTTCACCGTACGCTTGAGGCTGAGCTGGGCGTGCCAGGCGCCCGGCGTCCAGTCGAGCGACGCCTTGGGCTTCAGGAATTTGAGCGTGCGGCGCGCGTTGGCGTCGCCCGCCACCTTGAGCCGCGAGGCCTCGTAATTGACGCCGAGATCGAGCCGCAGGTTGCCCGCGATCTTGCGCCCGGCATTGGCGAAGACCTCGCCGCGATATTCCGACACGATGGCGTTCGCGATCGGCAGGTTGATCGCGGTCCGCGTGCCCGACGGCGCGACCGAGAAGACGCCGAGATTGCTCTTGAGGCGATTATAAGCCCCTTCCGCACCCAGTTCGACGGCCCAGCCGCCGACATTCGGATGGCTCCAGGCAAGCCGCCCCACGCGCTCCGTGCGCCAATCGTCGAAGCGCTGGAAGAAGCCATCCATCGGACTGTCGATGTGGACCACATTGCTCAGCTCATCGGTGTTGCCGCGATGCCGGTGAGTGGCCAGTGCGTTGAGCTTGATCGCGCCGCCGCCCAGGGGCCGCGTCACGTCGCCGCTCAGTTCCCATGTCCGCCAGAGATGGTCCTCATAATAGAGGCTGTCGCGGGTCGGAACGCTGGCATCGTAAACGTTGCTCGTCTGCAGATATGTCCACTTGTCCCAATTGGACTTGCCGTTGATGTGGAAGCTCTTGTTCGGCGCTTCTTCATGAGCCCAGCCGAGCGCGAGATTCGTGAACGGCTCGGTGTTGCGGCTGAAGACCTTGCGATATTCGGTTTCCGCGCCGGACGGCAGGTTGAAGAGTCGATCGAAGCCGTCCTCGGTCACCATGCTGTAGAGCTGGTAGCTGGCCGAGGCGCTGAAGGTCGATGCGCCCTTGCGCAGGACCGCGGAAGCCGCGACCTTGGGCAACACGCGCCCGATGAATTCGTGCTCGAGCCGGCCTTCGAGATTGCCGGCCAGACCGCCGGCTTCCGTCAGGATCACGTTGGCGACCTGCGCCTTGCCTGCGTAATCGGCTCCGAAGGCGTTGCCCGAGGCCAGTTCGATGCGCAGCACGCGCGAAGCCGGGATGCGCGAGAGCACCGTGTCGATCGTGTCACTCTTGGAACTGGGCCGCTGGCCGTTGATGACGACATTGCCCGCAGCCTGTGCAAAGCCGCGCACCTCCGTACTGCCGCTCTCGAGCTGGAAGCCGGGCAGGCGCTGGACCATCTGCAGCGCGTTGGAGGGAGAGAAGGTCTTGAAAAAATCGGCCTCGTAGACCGACTTGCCTTGGGTCGCCGCGTCCTGCGCCATGACCGGCTGGGCAAGAACCAGGCACAGCCCCGCCAGCAAATAACCCGCACGCCTCACGCTGTCCCCCATCCTGTACACCTGTTCGACCGCTCTGATGGCGTCTGTTCAGGAGCGGTAACCGGGCCAGTTGACTCTGTCACCCGATTTCGGGTGCAACGCGTCAGCCGAAGCTGTGCTTGATCGAGAGATAGACTCGACGGTGCATCGATCGCTCGCGATATTCTTGCCGCACCGGATGGAGCGAGGAGCGGTCGGGCGAATAGAAATAGCGCCAGCGCTTGGTCGGTAGATTGCCGATATTGGTGATGCCGAAGGTAATGGTGCTGCGCGGATGCGGCCGATATTCCGTGAACATCCCGATTGTGACCGACGCGGGGTTGTTGTTGTCGGTCTCGGTCCGCCGATAGGTGGTCGCGCCCGAGTTCCCCTCCGTCTGCAGGCCCCAGGCAAAGCGCCCCAGATCCTGCCGAAATTCGGAGGAGAACACGAACATCTTCTCACCCGAGAAGGGCCGGTCCAATCCGGTATAGGGATCCTGCACCTTGCTATCCAGATACGTACCCTTGAAACTGAGCCGACCGCCTTTGATGCCGAAGCGCGCGAGGGGCAGGTCGACATTCAGCCGACCGATCCACTGACGGCCGCTGCCCAGGTTGCCGGGTGCATCGAAGCCGCCGGGCGTCGGCACGCGATCCTGCACTTGGAAAATGCGGTTATAGCCGAGTTCAGCCTTGATCCGCCCTGCGCCCAGGATCGCGCGGTCGGCGCTCAGCAGCAATTCCCATGCCCGCTGCGGCAACAGGTCGGCATTGCCGCCATCGAACTGGTTGGCCGTAAAGCTGGCTCCGCTCACAAAGTCCGTGAAGTCGAGC
Organism: Sphingobium sp.; assembly: GCA_017744605.1. Classification (GTDB taxonomy): domain Bacteria; phylum Pseudomonadota; class Alphaproteobacteria; order Sphingomonadales; family Sphingomonadaceae; genus Sphingobium. The sequence goes on from JAGIAZ010000012.1 coordinate 24,257, forward strand.
TGCGCTACCGTCCGCTCGGCGCTGAACTGCGCATGCCAGCCGCCGCCCGACCAGTCGACCGAGGCCTTGGGCTTGAGGAACCGGAGTGAGCGCCGCACGCTGGCATCGCCTGCGACCTTGAGCCGCGAGGCCTCATATTTGAGCCCGAGGTCGAGCCGCAGGGCGGGCACGATGAACCGGCCGGCATTGACGAAGGTTTCGACGCGATATTCCGTCACAACGGCATCGTCGATCGGAAGATCGATCTGGGCATAGTGCTCATTCGCGTCGATTTCGAACAGGTTGAGGTCACTTTCGAGGCGGTTGAAGGCCCCCTCCGCGCCGATCTCGACGGACCAGCCGCCCAGATCGCGGCGACTCCAGGCGAGGCGGGCGATGCGCTCGTCGCGCCAGTCATATTGGGCCTTGTATGATCCGCCCTGGAGCTGGCCGGAGATGCGCTGGGTCAGCGTGTCCAGATTCTTGCGGTAACGGTGCGTCGCGAGAAGATTGAGCTTGATCGCTCCGCCGCCAAGCGGTCGCGTGACATCGCCGCTCAGTTCGAACGGATACCAGAGGTGGTGCTCCTGGTAGAGGTCGTCATGCCGGGGCGCGGCGACCGGCTGCACGTCATAGGTCTGGTGCACGCGCCAGGCGTCGACGATGAGCCTGCCGTTGACATGAATGTTGCGATCGGCGGCTTCCTCCAGCGCCCAGCCAAGTGCGAGCGTATGATAGGGTTCGGACTGGCGGCGCGCCTTATAGCTATATTCGATGAGATTGCCCGAAGGCTGGCCGGTGATCCGGTCGAACCCCTCGTTGGAATCGTTCGCCTTCAGCTGGTAGCTGAGCGAAGCGTTGAAGGTGGATGCTCCCGTACGCAGCACGAAGGACGCCGCCGCGGTGGGCAGGAGCCTCCCGGTATATTCCCGATCGATCCGCCCTTCCAGCGTACCCGCGAGACCGCCGGCGTCGGTCAAAACGACATTGGCGACCTGCGGGTTGCCGGCATAGTCCGATCCGAACGCGTTGCCCGACGCCAGCTCGATGCGCAGGATGCGCGAGGCGGGAATGCGTGCGAGGACGCTGCTGAGGTCGTCGCTCTTCGAGCTGGGCCGCTGGCCATTGATGACGACATTCCCTGCGGCCTGGCCGAAGCCGCGCACCTCGGCATTGCCGGCATCGAGCGCGAAGCCGGGCACGCGCTGGATCATCTGCAAGGCATTGGTGGGCGAGTAGGCGCGGAAATAGGCGGCATCGAAGACGATGCGACCCTGCGCATCCTCCGCCTGTGCGAAAAGAGGCTGCACAGGCGAGATGGCAGCGCCAGCCGCAAGCAGCACCCATCCGTGCCTCAAGCGCAGTTCTCCCGACCAGTCGATCCCGCACACGCACCCATTGCGCATCCGGATCAGCCGAAGGGGTATCGGGTCGCGTAAAACCCGTCACGTTCATTGTAAGGCGGAGCCGGGATGCGCGCCCGGCGTTCTCAATCCGCCCTTGCCGCCTGCCGCTCGGGCATTTTCGTCGTTTGCGGACCCTTGTTGACGCCCTGCCCGCCCGCGCCGGCGGGGCCGGTCACCTTGACGAACGGCTCCGGATCGCCGGGCCGCAGCTTCAGGCCGAAAAGCGGGTTCATGCCCGGATGCCGCCCCAGCCCGTCGAACAGGTCGAAGCCGCGGTCGAGCCAATCCCGCAGCGGATCGTCGTCGGTCAGCGGCGGCGTCGTCGCGACCGAGGCGCACCACAGGAAGCTCGACATCGCCGAGTAATCGGCGAAATTGGGCTGGTCGCCGCCCAGCCATTTCGTCTCGCCGAGGATCTTGCGCAGCGGCTCCAGCGTCGGCGGCACGAGCGGCAGCCGATCCTCGCGGCCCGCCTGCACATCCTCCAGCTTTTGCCCGCCGAGGAACCACTGCTCGCGGCTCCAGCGCACATAGTCGCGGTCGCAGGGCAGCGAGAGGTCGTGATAGTCGAGCATATAGCAGCGGAACCATGGCCCCACCGCGGTCGACCAGATCCAGTTGTCGAGGAACTTCATGAGGTTCTTCTGCGCCTCGCCCTGGAAGAGCATCGGCCGGTCCGGATATGTCTCGTCGAGATATTCGGCGATGACCCAGCTATCGAGGATCCATTCGCCATCATCGACAATGACCGGGCAGCGCGCGGACTTGCCGCCGGTGCGCTCCTCAATCCCGGTAAAGCCGCCGGGCACGATGTCGACGTCGAAGCCCTTGTGCGCCAGCGCATATTTGGTGCGCCACACATAGGGGCTGATCGTGCAGCCGCTTTCGAGCTGCAGGTCATAAAGGGTGATTATGTTGTTCCTGGCCATAAAACGTACCCACCCGAATAGACCGTTCGTCAGCATGAACGGATTTTAGCTATTCTCTTGCCTCAGCGATCCTTCAGCAGTTCTTCCCGCTTCGCCTCGGCGAACATCTTCGCGATGGCCGGGCGCTCCTTAACGCGCTTGAGCCAGGCGATGAGGCCGGGCGTGTCCTTCTCGTTGACGAAGTCATTGAACCAGCCCCCCGGACGGTCGAGGCCGTTGGCGATGGCGAAGTTGCAGATGTCGGCGAGGCTGAAACCGCTCTCGAGCAGATAGTCCTGCCTGGAGAGCGTGTCCTCCAGCCGCTGCGCGGAGACGCGCACCTTGCGGAATTCCTCGTCGAGCAGCTCCTGCGGAAAGCCGTTGCGGGCGTGGCGCCACTTCACCTTCTGCTCGGGGATGGGCACGTTCTTGAGATGCTCCTCGAACGCCTCGTCGGTCATCGACTGGGCGATCGGCCGGATGCCGTAGTGCCAGCCGATGGTCGAGACGCACCAGCAAAAATACTCGTCGACCCACTTGGTCCAGACGCGCATCTGCGCGCGCATATAGGGGTCGGCCGGGCGCAGCGGATTCTGGTCCGGGAAGGCGTCTTCGAGATATTCGCAGATCACCGTGGATTCGACGACGATCTTGCCGTCATGGTCGAGCGCCGGCACCTGCCCGCGCGGATTGATCTTCTTGAACCAGTCGGAATGCTGCTCGAACTTGGAGGGGTCGACGAAACGGATCTTGAAGTCGAGGCCCTTCTCGTAAAGCGTCGCCATGGGTTTCATCGAATTCGCGCCGGGGCCGAAGCTGTAAAGAGTCAGCATTGGATCATCTCTCCTTCAAATTCGTTCGTTCGTCATTGCGAGGGCCGGAGGCCCGCGGCAATCTAGGGCGGCGCGTCGGAACTCTGGATTGCTTCGCTACGCTCGCAATGACGCCTAGTTGGCCTCTTCGTTGAAGACCTTGCTACGCCCGGCGCGCCAATTCGCAAGCGCTTCCACGCGCAGCCGCGCGCCGTCCGGGTCGCTTTCGAGCGGTGCAACGCTGTCCACGATCTCCTTGAAGTGCTTTTCCAGCTCGTCGCGCACTTCCGGATAGGGGATGATGTAGGCGGCATTGTCCTTGATGCCGGTCAAAATCGCTTCCGCCAGCGCTTCGGGATCGAGCCCATGCTGGTGGATCGAGTGCAGCGAGGCAATCGACTGCGCGTTCTCGACATAGCCGCTCATGCCGAACCGCGCCGGGCGCAGCTTGCTCGCCTCGGCAATGTTCGACTTGATGTTGGCGGGGCACACCACCGAGACGCCGATGCCATATTTCTCCAGCCCCTGCCGGTAGCTCTCCATGAGGTTGATCACGGCTGCTTTGGCGGCGGCATAAGGCGCCGCCATGGCGGTGCCCTGGAGGCCGCCCATCGACGAGACCGAGACGATATGGCCGGGCCTGCCGCTCGCGATCATGCGCGGGACGAAGGTCACGCAGCCATTGATGACCCCGCCGAGATTGACGCCGACGATCCAGTCGAAATCGTCATAGCTGCTGTTCTCGATCGGACCGAAGCTGTTCACGCCCGCCGTGTTGGACAGGATGGTGGGCGGACCGCCGAACACGCGCTCCACCTCATCCGCGGCGGCGGCATAGGCGGCGCGATCGGTGATATCCAGGACGATGCCATAGGCCGTGATACTCTCCGCGCGCAGTTCGCCCAGCGCCCGGTCGACGGCCTCCTTGCGAATGTCGGCGATCACGATCGAGGCGCCTGCACGGCCGAAGACTTTGGCCTGGCCCAGACCCGCGCCGGACGCGCCACCCGTGATGAAAGCCAGCTGGCCCTGCAAATCCTTCATGACATCTCTCCCGTCCGCCCGTCCTGCTGGACTGGCTCGACTCTCGTGGAACGCCCGTACCGAACCATGCACGGTTCGACTGCCCGCTGGAAGGACGAAAAAGAGCCATGCAACGGTAATTGCTGTATTTTTAAGGGATCTCGGCTTATTCGGGTCCCATATCGACAAAGACAGTTCTTGCCGGCCGATCCACTTTGAGGCGGAGGCGGCGACCGTCTCCGAGCTTGGCCTCATAGAGGACGCCGGCGGTCTGCGGCGATTCCCAGTCGGAGAGGGTCATCGGTGCTCCGTCGAGCCGCCGCCAGTCGCCCGGCTCCGGAAAGCGCGCGAACACATCGAGCGCCCCGGCACGCGCATCGGCGAGTCCGGCGACGAAATCTTCGAGCGCCATGTCGCGCCCCTCCCAGGCAACCCAGCCGATTTCATTGTCTTGCGCATAGGCATTGTTGTTGCCTTGCTGTGTGCGGGCGAACTCGTCGCCGGCGGTCAGCATGATCGTGCCCGTCGACGCGAACAATGTCTCCAGCAGCGCGCGCAAGTCGGCAGTGCGCGCCGCGACGATCGCAGGATCGTCGCTCGGCCCTTCAACACCGTTGTTCCAGCTGCAATTCTCATTGTGGCCGTCGCGATTGCCCTCGCCATTGGCCTCGTTGTGCTTCGTCTGATAGGCGACGGTGTCGGCCAGCGTGAAACCATCATGCGCGGCGAGAAAATTGACGCTGCGGGTTGGCCGGACCATGCCATCGCCAAACACATCCGACGAACCGCAAAGCCGCGTGACGAACGGCCCGACGCCGCCATCCCCGCGCCAGAATCGGCGCACATCGTCACGATAGATATCGTTCCACTCCAGCCAGTTATCCGGGAATCTTCCCAGCTGATAACCGCCCGGACCAATGTCCCACGGCTCGGCGATCAACACGCGATCGGTGAGCCAGGGATCGCCGGCAATCTCGCCGAAGATCGGCGCGTCGGATGAGAAAACCGGGCCGCGCGCCAGCACCGGCGCCAGATCGAAACGGTATCCGTCGACGCCCGCCTGGCGCACGAAATGGCGCAGGCTTTCGAGGATCAGGTCTCGCACCGCCTGCCGCGCGAAATCGAGCGTATTGCCGGTGCCGGTGTCGTTGACCAGCCTGCCGTCCGGTTCGCGGGCATAGACCGCATCGTCGAGCCCACGCAGCGCAAGGATCGGCCCCTGCATGTCGCTCTCGCCGGTGTGGTTGAAGACGAGGTCGAGGATGACGCCGATCCCCGCCTCGTGCAGCGCCGCCACCGTCGCGCGCAACTCGGTCATGCCGCCAGGGCAAAGCCGGGGATCGAGCGGCATCGGCACCACCGGATTATATCCCCAGGCGTTGCTCAGCCCGAGCGGCGGCAAATGGCGCTCATCGATCCAGGCGACGATCGGCATGAGTTCGACCGCCGTGACACGCAGCTTGCGCAGGTGCGCGATGATCGCCGGATGCGCGAGCGCCGCGACCGTGCCGCGCATGTCCGGCGGCACATCGGGATGCAGCATGGTGAAGCCACGCACGTTGACCTCATAGATGAGACCGCCCCGCGCGAAGACCGGCGCCGCGCGCGCCACATCCGGCAACGGCGCCTCCAGCACCGACCACGGCACCAGCTGGGCCGTCTCGACGCCATATTGGTTGAGTGCGGGATGCCAGCCGAAGCGCTGGTCGATCGCGGTTGCATAGGGATCGACCAGCAGCTTGGCCGGATCGAACCACAGGCCCTGCGCTGGCGCCCATATGCCCTCTGCGCGATAGCCGTAGCGCTGCCCCGCAACGACGCCGTGCACCTCGCCACACCAGTCATCGCCGCGCCGCGCCATGGCATGCCGCCGCTCCTCCCGGCCGTCGAACAGGCAGAGCGTGACCGCTTCCGCTCGCGGCGCGCGCACGGCAAAGGTCGCGCCGCCTTCCGTCAGCCGCGCGCCGAGTTGCATGATCAGGTGATCACGTCCGGCGCGGTGCGCCCGGTATGGCGCTGGATTCCGGCAATCACGTCGGCGGCCGCGACGAGATCGGCCAGCATGTTGGGCGTCTCGGCATCGAGCTTGCCGTTCCGGTCCTCATAGCGCTCGAGATAGACGCGCAGCGTCGCGCCCTGCGTGCCCGTGCCGGACAGGCGGAAGACGATGCGCGAGCCGCCCTCGAAGAGGATGCGCAGGCCCTGGTTGCTGCTCACCGATCCGTCGACCGGATCGGTGTAGGAGAAGCTGTCCGCCTCCGCGATGACGAGGCCGCCAATGGCCTGGTGCGGCAGATCGGCAAACGAGGCCTGCAACGCCGCCATAAGGGTGTTGGCCTTGTCGGTCTCGATAGCCTCATAATCGTGCCTGGCATAATAGTTCCGCCCGAACCTGGCCCAATGGTCCCGAGCCAGCGCGTCCACCGAGATCCGTCGCACCGCCAGGATATTGAGCCAGAGCAGCACGGCCCAGACGCCGTCCTTCTCTCGGACATGATCGCTGCCCGTGCCCGCGCTTTCCTCGCCGCAGATCGTCGCCATGCCGGCGTCGAGCAGATTGCCGAAGAATTTCCAGCCCGTCGGCGTCTCGTAACAGGTGATGCCAAGCGCGTCCGCGACCCTGTCCGCCGCGGCGCTGGTCGGCATGGAACGCGCAATGCCCTTGAGCCCGCCCGCATAGCCTTTCGCCATATGCGCGTTCGCCGCCAGCATCGCGAGGCTGTCCGAGGGCGTGATGAACCGGCCGCGCCCGATGATGAGGTTACGGTCGCCGTCGCCATCCGATGCCGCGCCGAAATCGGGCGCCGCGTCGCTCATCATGAGGTCGTAGAGGTCCTTGGCGTGAACAAGGTTCGGGTCGGGATGATGGTGGCCGAAATCCTCAAGCGGCGTCCCGTTCCTCACCGTCCCCGGCGCGAAGCCGAGCCGCTTCTCGAAAATCTCATGCGCATAGGGCCCGGTCACCGCGCTCATCGCGTCGAAGGCGAGCGTGAAACCGCCCGCCGCTCCCCCTTTTGCCATCGCCCGGATCGCGTCGAAGTCGAACAGGGTCTCCATCAGCGCCGCATAATCGGCCACGCTGTCGATCACCTCGACGACCATGCCGCCAACGTTCGTCGTCCCGATCGTATCGAGATCGATGTCCGGCGCGTCCACCGTCAGCCAGCGGTCGATCTCGGTCGTGCGCGCGTAAATGGCGTCGGTGATCTTCTCCGGCGCCGGGCCGCCATTGGCGACATTGTACTTGATGCCGAAATCCTCGTCCGGACCGCCGGGATTGTGGCTCGCCGACAGCACCAGCCCGCCGATCGCGCCATATTGGCGGATCACGTTGCTCGCCGCCGGCGTCGAGAGAATGCCCCCCTGCCCAACCAGCACCCTGGCGAAACCATTGGCCGCCGCCATGCGGATCGCCTGCTGGATCACAGCGCGGTTATGATAGCGCCCGTCGCCGCCGATCACGAGCGTGGCGCCGTCCATGCCTTCCACGACATCGAACACGGACTGGACGAAATTCTCTGAATAATTGGGCTGCTCGAAGACCTTCACCTTCTTGCGCAGGCCGGACGTGCCGGGTTTCTGGCCATCGAAAGGGGTCGTCGCAACGGTCCTGATCGTCATGCGTTTTCCTTGAGACGGGCATAAAGCTGCGCATAGGTCCTGCCGCTGCGCGTCCAGCTGAAGTCGGCCGCCATGCCGCGCTTCTGGATGCGGGTCCATGCGGCCGTATCGGCATATAATCGCACGGCGCGGGTGATGGCGTGGGCGAAGCTCTCATAGTTGAGCGGCGAAAACAGGATGCCCGTCGCGGCGTCCGCATCGACGGCGGCAAGATTGGCATCGACGACGGTGTCGGCGAGGCCGCCGGTGCGCGCCACGACCGGCACGCAGCCATAGGCGAGGCCATAGAGCTGCGTCAGGCCGCAGGGTTCGAAACGCGAGGGCACGAGGATCGCGTCGCCGCCGCCCTGCATCAGGTGCGAGAGCGCCTCGTCATAGCCTGTGCGAATGCCGATCCGCCCCGGATGCCGCCCGGCCGCCTCGCGCAGCCCTGCCTCGATCGCCGCATCGCCCGAGCCAAGCAGTGCGAGCCGCCCACCCAGGCCGACGAGATGATCGATCACCTCGATGAGCACATCCATGCCCTTCTGCCAGGTCAGGCGGCTGATCACGACGAAGAGTGGGCCATCGCCCGGCTCCAGTCCGAACACGGCCTCGACCGCGCGCTTGTTTTTCGTGCGCTTCTCCAGCGTGTTCGCCGTGAAGGTCGCCTCCAGGGCCTTGTCCGTCGCCGCATTCCAGATAGCGGGATCGATGCCGTTGACGATCCCGCTCAGGCGATCCTGCCGTCCGACGATCAGCCCTTCAAGGCCCATGCCGAACTGCGGCCGCCGGATCTCCTCGGCATAGCCCGGACTCACGGTGGTGATCGCATCGGCGAGACCCACGCCCGCCTTCAGGAAGCCGACGCCGCCATGATATTCCACGCCCTCGATCGACCAGGCCAGCTGCGGCAGTTCCAGCCGCGGGAAGAAGTCCGCGCCGAAAAAGCCCTGGAAGGCCATGTTGTGGATGGTCATCACCGTGCGCGGACGATGCGCGCCCGATGCCGCATAAGTGAGATAGGCCGGCGCTAGGCCCGCCTGCCAGTCATGGGCATGCAATAGGTCGAAAGGCCTGGCGCCCGCGCGGCCTGCGGCCAGATCGGCCGCCGCCTTGCCGAAGGCCGCGAATCGCAGGCCATTGTCCAGCCAGTCGCGCCCCATGGCATCGGCATAAGGACCGCCATCGCGGTCGAAAAAGGCCGGCGCATCCAGCACCAGGATCGGATGCCCGCCATGCTTCGCCGCGACGATGCGCGCGGGCGAACCGAGAAGCGACGCATATTCGTGCACCAGGCGCTTGCGGCCCAGCGCTTTCATGATAGCCCGATAGCCGGGGATGAACGGCGTCATGGTCACGCCGTGCGGCGCCACGGCAGCAGGCAGCGCGCCGGCAACATCGGCCAGACCGCCCGTCTTCACGAGCGGCCAATATTCAGAAGCGACGGACAGGACGGAGATGTCGGGCACAAGCACAGCCTAATGGCAGTTTCCGGAACATAAAACAGATCGTCGGTTCATGCAGTCGAGCCAGCCCATCGCCCTAACCCAGCCGATCGATCATGGCTTTGGTGATCAGGCACAGGCCGCTCTCCGTGCGCCTGAACCGCCGGCCGTCCAGCTCCGGATCCTCGCCCACGATCAGCCCTTCCGGAATGCGCACGCCACTGTCGATGATGCAGCGCTTGAGCGAGGCGCCACGGCCGATGTTGCAATAGGGCAGGATCACGGCCTCCTCGACGCTGGAAAAGCTGCCCATCTTGACGCCGGTGAACAGCAGGCTGCGATAGGTGGTCGCGCCCGAGACGATGCAGTCCTGCGAGATGAGCGAGCAGATCGCCGAGCCGCGCCGGCCCTCCTCGTCATGCACGAACTTCGCGGGCGCGGCGATGATCTGGTCGGTCCAGATCGGCCACTCGCGATCGTACATGTTGAGCTTGGGCACCGTGTCGGTGAGATCGATATTGGCTTCCCAATAGGCGTCGAGCGTCCCCACATCGCGCCAATATTCCCCGATCTCCTCCGCCGCGCGGATGCAGCTCGACGAGAAGAGATGCGCGACGGCTTTGCCGTGCTTCACGATATAGGGAATGATGTCGTTGCCGAAGTCGCGCTTGCTGTCCGGCGTGTCGGCATCGCGGCGCAGCTGTTCGAACAGGAATTGCGTGTTGAAGACGTAGATGCCCATGGAGGCAAGCGCCATGCCGGGCTTGTCCGGCATGGCCGGCGGATGGTCGGGCTTTTCAACGAAGCTGGTGATCCGCCCCGCATCGTCGATCGCCATCACGCCGAACCCGCGCGCATCCGCGCGCGGCACTTCGAGACATCCCACCGTCACGTCCGCGCCATCGCGGACGTGCTGCTGGAGCATCAGCTCATAGTCCATCTTGTAGATATGGTCGCCCGCGAGGATGACGATGTACTTCGGATCGTGCGCCGCGATGATGTCGATGTTCTGGAAGACCGCGTCCGCCGTCCCCTCATACCAGTGGAACTCATCGATGCGTTGCGAGGCGGGCAGGATGTCGAAGCTCTCGTTGCGCTCGGGCCGCATGAAATTCCATGCGCGCTGCATGTGACGGATGAGCGAGTGCGCCTTGTACTGCGTCGCGACGCCGATGCGGCGAATGCCCGAGTTGAGCGCGTTGGAGAGCGCGAAGTCGATGATGCGGGACATGCCGCCGAAATAGACGGCGGGCTTGGCGCGCCCGTCGGTCAATTCCATGAGGCGGCTGCCGCGCCCGCCGGCCAGCACATAGGCCATGGCTTCGCGCGCCAGGGGCTGGAATCGTTTCTCCATGCCTGTCACAGCATCCTCCTCCCTTCGATCCCGGCGGTCCCGGCTCCGCCGTTCAACCTTCATAGTGTAGCATGATCGTTGCAAGCGGCGGCAAGGTCAGTGCCGCCTTTCCGTCATTCGCCATCACCACGCCCAGATTGCCGACGCCGCTGCCGCCATAGTCGCCGGCATCGCTGTTCAACACTTCCTTCCATACGCCATCGTGGCCCAGCGGCACCATATAGCCCGAATGCGCGACCGGCGTCATGTTGGCGATCACCGCGACCGGTTGCGCGCCGGGCGCCTTGCGCATCCAGGCAAAGACCGAATTGGCCTGATCGTCGACGATCAGCCACTCGAATCCCTCGCTCTCGCAATCGCGGGCATGGAGCGCAGGCAGTTCGCGGTAGAGCCGGTTGAGATCGCGCACGAGATTGCGCACCCCTTCATGCGCGGGAGCGCCGCGCAGCTCCCAGTCGAGCGCGCGCGCCTCGCTCCATTCGCGGCGCTGCGCGAACTCCTGCCCCATGAACAGCAGCTTCTTGCCCGGATAGCCCCACATCAGCGCATAATAGGCCCGCAGATTGGCGAATTTCTGCCAATCGTCGCCGCTCATCTTGTTGAGCAGCGATCCCTTGCCGTGCACCACCTCATCATGGCTCAGCGGCAGCACGAAATTCTCGGCGAAGGCATACATCAGCCCGAAGGTGATCTCGCCATGATGGTGACGGCGATGCACGGGATCGCGGCTCATATAGTTCAGCGTGTCGTGCATGAAGCCCATGTTCCACTTGAAGCCGAAGCCCAGCCCGCCCTCATGCGCGGGGAGGGTGACGCCCGGCCACGCCGTGGATTCCTCGGCGATCGTGACAGTCCCGGGATGCTGCCCATAGACCGCCTTGTTCATCGCACGGAGGAACTCGACCGCCTCCCAATTCTCGCGGCCGCCATCCTTGTTGGGGATCCACGCCCCCGCCTCGCGGCTATAATCGCGGTAGAGCATGGACGCGACGGCATCCACGCGCAGGCCGTCGACATGATAGACTTCCGACCAGAACAGCGCATTGTTGACGAGAAAGCTCGAAACCTCGCGCCGCCCGAAATTGTAGATGGCCGTGTCCCAGTCCGGATGATGGCCCATGCGCGGATCTTCATGCTCGTAGAGCGCGGTGCCGTCGAAGCGGGCCAGGCCATGCTCGTCGGTCGGAAAGTGCGCCGGCACCCAGTCGACCAGCACGGAAATGCCCGCGCGATGCGCGCCGTCCACGAAGCGCGCAAAACCCGCCGGCTCGCCGAAGCGCGCGCTCGGCGCGTAGAGCCCGGTCGTCTGATAGCCCCAGCTCGGATCATAGGGATGCTCGGAGACCGGCAGGAACTCGATATGGGTAAAGCCCAGGTCGACGACATAGGGAATGAGCCGCTCAGCCAGCTCGTCCCAGTTCAGATACCAGTTCGAGGGGCTGCGATCCCATGACCCGGCATGGACTTCGTAGATGCTGATCGCCTCCCGGCGCGGATCGACCGAACGCCAATGCGCGAGATGTGCCTCATCGCCCCAGTCCGCCTTGCCGGGATAGCCGGTCAGCGAGGCCGTGCGCGGCCGCACTTCCGACGCGAAGGCGAACGGGTCGGCCTTGAGCGGGAGCGTCGCGCCATCCGGCCCGACGATCTCATATTTGTACGCCCGCCACGCGCCGATGTCGGGAATGAAGATTTCCCAGACGCCGATATCCTGGCGGTTGCGCATGAGATGGCGGCGACCATCCCAGTCGTTGAAATCGCCGACCACGGAAACGCGCCGGGCATTGGGCGCCCAGACCGCGAAATGCACCCCATTGGCGCCTTCATGCTCGATGAGATGGGCGCCCATCTTGTCGAACAGGCGAAGATGCGAGCCCTGTGCGATCAGCAGGTCGTCGATCGGCCCCAGCACGGGCCCGAAGCTGTATGCGTCCGTGACCCACCAGTCGGCGCCGGCATTGCGGGCATGATATTTGACCGGCTGGCGCTTCCCCCTGATCGCCCCCTCGAAAAGTCCTCGATCATCGGCCCGCTCCAGCATGCCGAGCGTCCCGCCTTCGAGGTCGTGCGCCTCGACGGACTCCGCGCCGGGAATGATCGTTCGCGCGAAACAGCCTTTCGGCCCCTCATGAACACCCAGAAGCGAGAAAGGATCGGCATGCGTTCCGTTCAACAGGGAGTCGATGGCCGATCTGGGGGGCCTCACGGCAAGCCCCAGATGTCGCGCGCATATTCGGAGATGGTCCGGTCGGACGAGAACCAGCCGACATTGGCGATATTGCGGATGCATGCGGCGTTCCAGCCCGCCGTATCGGTCCAGCGCGCGTCGACCGAGCGCTGCGCCAGCGCATAGCTCTCGAAATCGGCGGCGACCATGAACCAGTCATGGTCGTAGAGGCCGCCCATGAGGTCCTTGTAGCGATTGGGATCATCGGGCGAGAACACGCCGGACGCGATCGCGTTCACCGCCTGCTGCAGCTCGCGCGAGTTCTCGATCAGCGCGCGCGGATTGTAACCGCCGGCGCGCTTCTCCGCGACCTCCTCGGCCGTGAGGCCGAAGATCACGATATTCTCGTCGCCGACATGATCCTTGATCTCGATATTGGCGCCGTCGAGCGTGCCGATGGTCAGCGCGCCATTGAGCGCGAACTTCATGTTGCCGGTGCCGGATGCTTCCATGCCGGCGGTCGAGATCTGCTCGGAGAGATCGGCGGCGGGTATGATCTTCTCGGCCAGGCTCACATTGTAATTGGGCACGAACACGATCCTGAGCAGGCCGCCCACTGCCGGGTCGCTGTTCACACGCCGACCGATATCGTTCGCCAGTTTGATGATGAGCTTGGCGTTATGATAGCTCGGCGCCGCCTTGCCGCCGAAGATCTTCACGCGCGGCGTCCAGTCCCACTCGGGATGGCTGCGGATCTGGTCGTAGAGCGCCACCGTCTCGATCAGGTTGAGCAGCTGGCGCTTATACTCGTGGATGCGCTTGATCTGCACGTCGAACAGCGCCGAGGGGTCGACGCGCACGCCCATATGGTGGCGCAGATGCGTGGCGAGCGCGTCCTTGTTCGCGCGCTTCACCGCCGCCAGCCTCTCGCCGAACGCCTTGTCGTCCGCGAACTTGGCGAGGTCGGCGAGCTTCGCGGCATCGTCCATGAACCCGTCGCCGATCGCCTCACGAATGAGGCTGGCGAGGCCCGGATTGCATTCGAGCAGCCAGCGCCGCGGCGTCACGCCGTTGGTCTTGTTGTTGATCCGGTCGGGATAGAGCTTGTGCAGATCGGCAAAGACCGTCTGCTTCATGAGTTCGGTATGCAGCGCGGCGACGCCGTTGACGCTGTGCGATCCGGCGAAGGCGAGATTGGCCATGCGCACGCGCCGCTCGCCGCTCTCATCGATCACGGAGATGGCGGAAATCGCGGCATCGTCGAGTTGCTTCATGGTCCGCGCCTCGCGCAGCACCAGCGCGTTGATCGCGTAGATGATCTGCATGTGGCGCGGGAGCATGCGCTCGAACAGCGGCAGCGGCCAGCTCTCTAGGGCCTCGGGCAGCAAGGTATGGTTGGTGTAGCCGAACGTGCCCTTGGTCAGCGTCCAGGCCTCGGCCAGCTCGAGATTGTGCAGGTCCATGAGGATGCGCATCAGCTCGGCCACCGAGACCGCCGGATGCGTATCGTTGAGCTGGATCGCGGCCTTATCGGGCAGGGTCAGTATGTCGCCATGATATTGCATGTGACGCCGCACGATGTCCTGGATGGACGCCGACGAGAAGAAATATTCCTGGCGTAGCCGCAGTTCCTGGCCGGCGGCCGTCTGGTCCGCCGGATAGAGCACCCGCACCAGGCTTTCGGCGCGCACCTGCCCGGCCAACGCGCCGGCGTGGTCGCCGGCGTTGAACGCATCGAGGCGGATCGGGTCGGTCGGGAACGCGTTCCAGAGGCGTAGCGTGTTGACCCGCTTGCCCCGCCAGCCGACCATCGGCGTATCGACTGCCGTGGCGATCACCTGCTCGGCGGGTTTCCACTCGACCTTGCCGTCGCCATCGCCGACCACTTCGCCGCCGAAGCCGACGCGATAGGCGCTTTCGCGGCGCTCGAACTCCCAGGGATTGCCGTGCGCCAGCCAGCTCTCGGGCAGTTCGACCTGCCAGCCATCGTCGATGCGCTGGCGGAACATGCCGTTCACATAGCGAATGCCATAGCCGTAGGCGGGGATGTCGAGACTGGCCAGGCTCTCCATGAAGCAGGCGGCGAGACGGCCCAGGCCGCCATTGCCAAGTGCGGCGTCGGGTTCGATTTCCTCGATCTCGGCAAGGTCGACGCCCAGGCTCTCCAGCGCCTCGCGCACCTCCCCCGATCGGCCGAGATTGGAGAGCGTGTCGCGCAGCAGGCGGCCGATCAGGAACTCCATGCTGAGATAATAGACCCGCTTCTTGCCCGCGGCATGGGCGGCACGGGAGCTGTCCATCCAGCGCTCGATGATTTCATCGCGCAGCGTGTAGATGGTGGCGGCAAGCCAATCATGCGGCAGCGCAGCATGTTCGTCCTTGCCGATGCGATGGACCAGCGCCTCGACAATCTCGCCTTCGAGACCTTCGCGCCACGCCCATTCGCCCTTCGTCATGCCCGGCCCCCGCTCATTCCGCTTTGTCGCAGTGCGGAATGACACTGCTTATCAAGCGCCGCGGGACTCCGCCACAACTCCGTTTCGAAATCGGGCGTATTCCGGATGGAAGATGACGCGGACGCTCAGCGCTCGGACAAATAATAACGGTCGAGCGCCGTCAGATCGTCGGCAAGGTCATAGACGATCGGCTGGCCGGTCGGGATTTCAAGGCCGGTGATGTCCGCGTCCGAGATGCCGGAGAGATGCTTGACCAGCGCCCGCAGCGAATTGCCATGAGCCGAGATCAGCACGCGCTTGCCGGCCTTGAGCTCGGGCGCGATGCGGCTCTCCCAATAAGGCAGCACCCGCGCGATCGTATCCTTCAGGCTCTCGGTCGCGGGGATCGCGATGCCGGCATAGCGCCGATCCCCCGAAAGATCGAACTCGCTGCCGGCTTCGAGCGGCGGCGGCGGAATGTCGAAACTGCGGCGCCAGATCTTGACCTGCTCCTCGCCATGCTTGGCCGCCGTCTCCGCCTTGTCGAGACCAGTCAGGCCGCCATAATGGCGCTCGTTGAGGTGCCAGTCCTTCTCGACCGGCAGCCAGAGCCGGCCCATGGCTTCGAGCGCGAGGTTGAGCGTCTTGATCGCCCGGGTCTGCACGCTGGTGAAACACTGGTCGAAGTCGAGGCCTTTGGCGGCCATCAGTTCGCCGGCCGCCTTCGCTTCCGCCGCGCCCTTCTCGGTCACGTCCACGTCCCACCAGCCGGTGAAGCGGTTCTCCAGATTCCAGGCGGACTGGCCGTGGCGAATGAGGACGAGCGTGGGCATGGGCAAAAACTCCCCGGCAAATGAGACGTTGCGCGCCTGATTAACGCGCTTTCGCCACAGTGCAATTTCATATCGGTGCAACTTGTCGGCGGACAATCGATGCGCCAATGAACCGGCAATGCGAGAAGCAAGGAGACGCGCCATGGCCATCGAACGCAAAGTCCACATCCATGACGGCCCCGGCGGCCCGTTCGAATCAATGTTCGTCGGAGATTCCGCTGCCGGCACTCAGCCCGGCATGCTGCTCTTCCCCAATTTCTTCGGCGCCAAGGAATGGGACTTCGCCAAGGCCGAAACCCTTGCCGCGCTCGGCTACAAGGTGCTGGTCGTCGACTATTATGGGCAGGGCAAGCGCGGCCATGACATGGCCTCGTCCGGCGACCTGCTCCACGATTTCATGGCCGACCGCAACGTCGTCAAAGGCCGCCTGCTCGATGCGCTCGCTGAACTCAAGTCGCTGCCCGGCGTCGATCCGGCGAAATGCGGCGCGATCGGCTTCTGCGCGGGCGGCAAATGCGTGCTCGACCTCGCCCGTGCCGGTGGCGACATCAAGGGCGGCGTCTCCTTCCACGGCGTCTATGACGCCCCGCCTTTCCCCAACGCGACGATCACGGCCAAGCTCTTGGTCTGCGACGGCTGGAACGACCAGCTCTGCCCGCCCGCCGCCAAGAATGCGCTCTGCGACGAACTCACGGCGTCCGGCGTCGACTGGCAGTTCGTCACCTATAGCGATACCGGCCACGGCTTCACCGCCGACAACGTGCCGATGAACCCGGAAAGGACCTTCGGCTTCCAGCCCGACACCAATCGCCGCAGCTGGAAAGCCATGACGGATTTTCTCGCGGAGGTGTTCGGCTAGAGGTCGATCCATCGATGTTGAACCGCTTGTCATTGCGAGCCCGGCTTTAGTCGGGCGAAGCAATCCAGGGGCGGGCAAGATCGGCCTGGATTGCCGCGCGACTGCGTCGCTCGCAATGACGCTTCAGCTCTGCTGGATCGGAGTCTAGCCTGTCGGGGCGCCCGCTTCGTGCAACTTCACACGCATCCGCCGGGCCTCCGCCACGTCTTCAGAGTTCCTCGATCATCTCCGCCAGCGTCGCCAGACAATCCCGCGCGAGTTGCTGGGAGCGTTCGGGACTCCAGCCCTGCACGGCATCGGGCAGGTCGTCATTGTCCTTGAACGGCATCTCCAGCGTCATCGCGACCGCGCCATAGCGCTCGGCGATCTGCGAGGTGGCCATGGACAGATTGGCCTTGCCCGGCCGAGCCTCAGCATAGCCCAGACGCGTCTGGAAATCGGGCGTGCGCACCGCCAGAAGATCGCGATATTTGCGGAATGCCGCGATCTGGTCCGGGCGGATCGACGGAATGCCCTCGAAACCGGCGAGGAACACGGCGGCGATCGCCTCGTCGCCATGCACGTCCATCGCGAAGGCGACGCCGGTCTGGTCCATCCGGTTGCGCACGCACAGGACCTCGGGCGACTTTTCCGCGCTTGGCGCATGCCATTCCCGATTGAGATTGATGCCGACCGCATTGGTTCTTAAATGACCACGAAACGATCCATCAGGGTTCATGTTCGGCACGATATACAGCCTTGCCGCCGCCAGCAGCTTGCGCGCATGGGGATTGGCCGGATCGGTCAGCATGTCGATCGCGCCCTCCACCCACCACTCCGCCATGCTCTCGCCCGGATGTTGACGCGCGATGATCCACACCGGCTTGTCGCCCGTGCCCATCTCCAGGCAGTCGATGGCGCGTCCATCGAGCGTCGTGCCGAGCTGGCGCAGGGTCACGCCCGGGCAGGACGCCGCCTGCGCGACGAGATCGGCGTGCCGCTCGAGCGAATAGGGCGCGAAATAGGCGAACCAGGCCACGTCGCCGGCCAGCGTGTAGGTGATGGTGAGCGTGCCGTTTTCTTCGCGCGCGTCATAGCGGCTCGGCGCGCGTTCCCAGTGTTCGCGATCCTCGGACACGCAGGCGGCATAACCCGGCCAGCCGTCCGGATAGGCCGAAGCGCCAAGGCCCGTGATGCGCAGCGTCACCTCGCTCCCGGCCTCGGCGGCGACGCGAAAATGGAACCATTGCAGGAAGTCGCTCTGTTCATCCTTGCGGATGGAAAGCATCGCTTCATCGCCCGCGATGGTGTGGACGACGATGTTGCCGCTATCGAAAGCTGCGTTGATCTGCATTGTTGACCGGCCTGTCATTGAACGGTGACTGTCTTACCCGACTCGCCGGGATATTGGCGAAACAGCGCGTCGGCGAGCTTACCGGCGGCAATGCCCGGCTGTGCGGCCGGCGACCCCTGCTTGGCGGAGGTTTCGGCGCGGCCTTCCCACACGGCCTGATTGTCGCCCGCTTTCCGGATCTGCACGCGCAATTGCGTCGTCACGACCGGCTTGGGCTTGCCCGACAGATCGATGCCGAGGCCGACGCCCACGCCGCTGCCATAGCTGCCGGTCGAGCCGCCGACACCGACCGAAACCGGCGAACGCCGCTCGCGCGACGGCTCGACTGTCTCGCGCCGGACCTCCACCACGGCCTGGAAGGCGGCATTCGTCGCCTTTTCATCCACCACGGCAAAGCCGGTACGGGTGAGGGCGGCTGAGACCGCATTGGCCGCGGTGCGAAATTCGAGGCTGCCCGCGTCGCGCGGATCGGCAGGCGCAATGGCGATGGCACCCGCCTTCGGCACCGTCGGGCCATTGAAGAAGCGCGTCACGTCGACCGATGGAATGGCGGCCATGCAGCCCGAAAGCGAGAGCGCCACCACCGCAACGATCGCGCGTCCCAGCTTTGACCCATTGCTTCGCTTCGCCATGATGAAACTCTCCCTGTCGATCCTGTGTCCTGTCTACAGCTTGTACCGGAAGCCTGCACCCCTCATGAACGCACCCGTGCGGGGGATGACTCTATTTCTCGGAAATCGGCCCGCAACGCCTTGACTTTCGCAGGCGACCTCCATAGAGGCCCGGCTTCGATTTTCCGCCATTAAACGAGATTCTGGACGCCCGATCATGAAGATCCGCAATAGCCTCAAGTCCCTCAAGGACCGTCATCGCGACAACCGCGTGATTCGCCGTCGCGGACGCACCTACGTCATCAACAAGACGAACCGTCGCTTCAAGGCCCGCCAGGGCTGAGCGATCCGCAGGGCCGATCGGCCTTGCCGACGGAATACGGAACGCCCGGTCAGCTTCTGGCCGGGCTTTTTGTCGTGCCGTGAACAGGCGCACGGCGCCATTGCACGGTGCCGCGACTATCCCGGCTGCTCCTGGCGCTCATCGGCATCCAAATGCGCGCTCCATCCGGCGATCAGGATATCGAGCGCAACAACGAAACTCTCGCGATCGGCGCCGACCGCATGGGGGGTGGCGGATCGCAATGTCGTCCAGCCCGTCACCAGCGCCTGAACCGAACGCTGCGCGACGATCGCGCGCGCCTCGGGTAGCCCCAGCGTCGAGAGGATATGCAGGATGCGGCCAAGCGCCTTCTCCGCGAGGCTGGCCTGGGGACGGGCGATGACGATGAGCTGTCGCGCGTCCTTGATGGTTATTTGCGCATCCCAGAGCGACACGCCGAAATCATGAAGCCATTGCCGCCAGTCCGTTGAAGGCTTCACCGCGTCGATGCAGGCCCCGAAGATCGAGGCGGACATGAGCCCGAACAGGGCCTCCTTGTCCTTTACATGCCAGTAGAGCGAGGAGACGCTGACGCCCAGCCGCGTCGCGACCTTGCGCAGGCTGACGGCATCCAGCCCCTCCTCGGTCAGCAGAGCCACGGCCTCGCGGACGATCTGATTCTGATCCAGTTTCGAAAAGGACATGACGCAGCCTTGACACCAAGTCGCCCGAAAAGCATTACACGCAAAACGAACATTGTTCGATTACAAAAAGGAGGCGAGGCATGTACCCCTTCAAACCCGGCAGTTTCGCGCCGCGCAATGGCTGGTATGTCGCCGCCTTCGTTGAGGAGATCGGCGAGACGCTGCTGTCGCGCTGGATCCTGAATCAGCCCGTCGTCCTCTATCGCAAGGCCGATGGCACCGCGGTCGCCGTCAATGGCCGCTGTCCGCATCGCCATTATCCGCTCGGCGCGAGCAAGCGCGTCGGCGACGCGATCCAGTGCGGCTATCACGGCATCACCTTCGGCGCGGACGGCAAATGCACCTTCGTGCCGAGCCAGCTGACGATTCCCGGCGTCTATACGATTCCCGCCTATCCGCTTGTCGAACGCGGTCTGTGGGCCTGGATCTGGATGGGCGACCCGGACAAGGCGGACGAGACGCTGCTCCCCACGCTGGAGGAAATTGGCTACGGCCTGCCCGGCCAGATTCCGGAGGCCTTCTATTACCGCCATGTCAACGGGCGCTACCAACTGCTCAACGACAATCTGCTCGACCTGACCCATCTCGGCTATCTGCACGGCACATCGATCGGCACTCAGGCCGACGCAGAAACGCCCGAGACTCGCGACCTCGATGAGCGCCGCCTGTCCAGCCGCCGCCACATGAACGACACCAGCATGCCGCCCAGCTATCGCGCCCTGTTCGACTATCAGGGGCCGGTCGATCGCGTCTCCGGCATGGACTTCTACTTTCCCGGTTTCCACGCCGGCATCGCCGAATTTCGCATCGCCGCCAGCCAGCCTTCTGGCGGCGATGTCTTGTCCGCCAATCGCGTCTGGCATGCCGTGACGCCTGCGACCCGGGCCAGCGCCAATTATTTCTTCGCGATGAGTTCGCACTCGCGCAAGGCACTGGCCAGCGCTCGGGAGAATCTTGTATCGGTGATCGACGAGGACGTGTTCGCGACCGAGGAGATCGAGAAGATCATCAGCACGCTGGACGATGTGCCGCCCGAACTCATGCTGAAAAGCGACCAGACCGCCGTCATGGGCCGCCGCGCGCTGCAGGCGATGATGGACCGCGAACTGGCGGCACAGGATTGAACCGGGAGGGAGCCATGAATCGTTTCGAGCGAGCCGTCTATGACTGCATGAAGCCGACCGAAGCGCTGTACGAGCGCACCAGCAATCCTCTGCACAAGGCGATCCTGCTCAACTTCTGGCGGCATGTGCATCTCGAAGGCGCAGGCCTCTACGACCAGATCTGCTCTGACGACATGATGGTGGCGGAGCCGGAATATCGCATCACCTGGGGCACCAATCCTGCGGTCGTCCACGGCCGCGAAGGCGTAAAGACCTTCTACAACAGCGTCGGCGAGGCGGTGCTGTGGAACTCGGATGACCTGATCGCCGTCGCCGACTGGGGCATTGCCGACGAACTCACCTTCAATATCCTCGCGCCCGGCTTCGTCCTCCAGTCGCTCGGCTATGCCGTGCCCGATGCCGACAAGCATTATCACACCGCCAGCCGCCAGGCCTTCATCTGGCCCTATGACGAAAAGGCGCGCCTCAAGGGCGAGCATCTCTACGAGGACAAGACGAGTCTGACCTGGACCGAGGTCGACCCCTCGGACCTGATCACCGCCGCCCGCGTCAGGGAAATCCAGAAAGAGCTGCTGGACGCGCTGCATGCCCGCTTCGGCGAGAATTTCTGGCTCTATCGGCCCTAGCGGAAGTCGCCCCGACCGACCGGCCCTTCAGCTCTCAACATCGATGCCATATTGGCGCAGCATCTTGTCGATGTCTGCAATCCGCCCGACCCAGTCCTGAATCTGTCCGACATCGCCATGATTAATGGCGGCGTCGAGCCGCTGTTCGGCGACCGATCGCAAATGCATCATTTCTTCCAGGGGGTCGGGTATGCCGTCGAGCATTGCACTGTCCTTTCTTCCAAGGACAACAATGCATTAGCGGAAAAAAGGATGCCGAAAAATTTGACGCCGGGCGCAGCGGTACGCCCAGCCATTCGCATGCTCATGGTCATATAAAGAATTCTTTATATGTCGCTTGACATAAAAGCGCCGGACGCGTTTAAACGCCACGATATTCCCGCAAGAGGAGAACCCTCATGACGTCCAAGCCCCCCTTTCATGCCGATCATGTCGGCTCCTTCCTCCGCCCCAAGTCCGTGCTCGATGCGCGCGACGCCTTCGCCGCCGGCACCATCGACAAGGCCGCGCTGCGCGCCGTCGAGGATGAAGCGATCAAGGACGTCGTGAAGTGGCAGGAGGCCCTCGGCCTCAAGTCGATCACCGACGGCGAGTACCGCCGCAAGTTCTTCCACACCGATTTCCTGCTCCAGCTCGACGGCATCGAGGAGCAGGGCGGCATGGAAGTGCAGTTTCATAACGCCATCGGCAAGGACGTGCATTTCGCGCCGCCCAAGATGGTCGTGACCGGCAAGATCAAGCATGCCAAGCCGATCCAGCGCGCCGACTATGAATATCTGGCCAGCGTCGTCAGCGAAACGCCGAAGGTCACCATCCCCTCGCCCACCATGCTGCACTTCCGCGCCGGCCGCGAAGGCATCAGCGAAGAGGCCTATCCCGACATGGCCGAATTCTTCTCGGATGTGGGCGCCGCCTATCGCGACGAGATCGCCGACCTTGTCGATGCCGGCTGCCGCTACCTGCAGCTCGACGACACCAACCTCGCCTATCTGTGCGACGACAAGCAGCGCGAGAATGCCCGCAAGCGCGGTCTCGATCCGGACGACCTGCCGCGCCACTATGCCAGGATGATCAACGACGCGATCGCCGACGTGCCGGACGACATGGTCACCGGCGTGCACCTGTGCCGCGGCAATTTCCGCTCGAGCTGGGCGGCCGAGGGCGGTTACGAACCAGTCGCGGACATCATGTTCAACCATCTGAACATCGACAGTTTCTTCCTGGAATATGACGATCCGCGCTCGGGCGATTTCGCGCCGCTGCGCTTCGTCCCCAAGGGCAAGACCATCGTCCTCGGACTCGTCACCACCAAGCTCGGCGACCTCGAAACCAGGGACGAGATCAAGCGCCGCATCGACGAGGCCACCAGGTTCATCGCGCTCGACCAGCTCGCCCTGTCGCCGCAATGCGGCTTCGCCTCGACCGTGCATGGCAACGACATCGAGGTCGAACAACAGGCCGCCAAGATGCGCCTGGTGCTGGACGTCGCCGAAGAGGTCTGGGGCAAGGACTGAGGTTCGGTCCCCACCGGAAACAAGAAAGGCGCCGGAGCGTTCCTCCGGCGCCTATTCTTTGAACGCGGCGCCTTCGCGGCGAACGTCCTTGTCAGCCGTCGCCATGCCCCTTGAGCTCGTCGCCCTGGATGGTGGCGACGTGGAGCACGTTGGTCGAACCCGGCGTGCCGAAGGGGACGCCGGCCAGGATGATGATCTTGTCGCCGCCCTTGGCGAGCTCGTGGCGCAGCGCCATGCGCTTGGCCTTGGCGATCATCTCCTCGAAGCTGCCGATATCCTTGGTGCGCACCGCATGGACGCCCCACATCAGGCCCATGCGCCGCGCCGTATCCTGCCGCGGCGTCAAAGCCAGGATCGGCACGGACGGCCGCTCGCGGGCGACGCGCCGCACTGTGCTGCCCGATGAGGTGAAGCAGACGATCAGCTTGGCGGTGACGGTCGTGCTGATCGAATGGCTTGCGCCGGCAAGCGCATCTGCCGTCGTCGGATCGGGCAGTGTCTTGGTGAAGTGGAGGCGGTCGAGATAGCCGGGATCATGCTCCACGCTGTGAGCGATCGAATCCATCATCGCCACGGCCTGCTCGGGCCAGTCGCCCGCCGCGGTTTCGGCCGACAGCATGATCGCGTCCGCACCGTCATAGACCGCCGTCGCCACGTCCGAGACCTCCGCGCGCGTCGGCGTCGGCGCCTTGATCATCGATTCGAGCATCTGGGTCGCCACGACGACCGGCTTGCCCAGGCGGCGCGCCGCCTCGACGATCTGCTTCTGCAGCGGCGGCACTGCCTGCGGCGGGAGTTCGACGCCGAGATCGCCGCGCGCGACCATCACCGCCTCGCATAGTTCGAGGATCTCGCCGAGCCGGTCGATCGCCGCGGGCTTCTCGATCTTGGCGAGCAGATGCCCATAGCCGCCCATCAGCTTGCGCGCCTCGGCCAGGTCCTCCGGCCGCTGCACGAAGCTCAGCGCGATCCAGTCGACGCCCTGTTCGAGCGCAAAAGCGAGGTCGCGCCGGTCCTTGTCGGTCAGCGCCGCCATCGGCACGACGACGTCCGGCACGTTAACGCCCTTGCGCTCCGACAGCGCGCCGCCCACTTCCACCCTGGTCTCGATCACCTGGTCGCTCACCGTCTGGACGCGCAGCACCAGCTTGCCATCGTCGAGCAGCAGGCGGCTGCCCGGCTCGAGCGCCGCGAAAATCTCCGGATGAGGCAGGTTCACGCGGGTCGCGTCACCGGGCGCGCTATTCGTGTCGAGCTGGAACCTTGCGCCCACCTCCAGCGTCACCGGGCCCTTCTCGAACGTCCCGATGCGCAGCTTGGGGCCCTGCAGGTCGGCCAGGATGGTCGTCGGGCGGCTGAATTCCTTCTCAAGCCCGCGGATCAGCGCGACATTCGCGGCATGAACCTCGTGCAGGCCGTGGCTCATGTTCAGGCGAAAGGCATCCGCGCCGGCCAGGAACAGCCGCCGGATCATCTCCTCGCTGCTGCTCGCCGGGCCCAGCGTCGCGAGGATGCGGACCTTGCGGGAACGCGGAGCAAGCTTCTTCATGACAAGCGACAACCTCTTGCGAAGCCCGCCGCCCTATCCAAATGGGTCTTCCGGACCCTAATAGGAACGAACGGCATCGGGCCGATGGTGCTGCGTTCCCAGCTGCACGACAAGGAAGCGACAATGAACGATCGATCAATGACGATAGAGACGCTCGATGACAAGATAGCGGCGGCAGCTTTCCGGCGGCTCGTTACGCATTTACAGCATCGGACCGACGCGCAGAATGTCGACCTCATGGGTCTGGCCGGCTTTTGCCGCAATTGCCTGTCGGATTGGATCCAGGAAGAGGCGCACGGCGCGCTCGACAAGGATGGCGCGCGGGCGATTATCTACGGCATGCCCCAGAGCGAATGGAAAGCGCGCTACCAGGCCGAGGCAACGCCCGAACAGCTCGAACGCATGAAGGAAAGCGTCGCGAAAAACCGGCATTGACGCTACGTTTTCCGAAGGCATTCAATCGAAAGGATGAAAGGCTCGGTAACAGCTTGTTGAGCATGACGGCGTTAAATTCACCTCAATCAAAAGAGGTCGCCCCGTCATGCAGAATTTCGTCGAACTGTTGAAGGATCACGCGCTGATCCTCTCCGCAACCAGGTCGCTTACGGCCATCACCCGATCATCGGCGGCCAATAGCGGCGCGGCGTTCGCGTCCCTCCGCCAGCTCGCGCGCTTGCTGGACAGTCATCTGCGCACCGAAACGGAGTTCATCAAGGTCGAGCATCATTTCGGCAAGGGCGATTTCTCCGCGCTGGCCGAGGCGCATAGCGAGCGTTTCGACGATCTTGTCGCGGAATGGAGCACCTATCTGCTCGAATGGACCGAGGACAATATCCGCGAGGATTGGGCGACGTTCGCCGCCGCAACAGACTGGATGGTGAAGCGCCTGGAGGAACAGGTCGAGACGGAGAACGAGCTGCTCTATCCCGCGGCGCTGCGTTACGGTCTTATTCGCCTGTTGCCGGAGAAGCATGGCGCGCCGGTGAATTGAGCGGCCGCGGCGCCGAACGAAGACGGTTTACTTCTCGCCCGCCGGCCGCTAGAGGCCCGCTCCATGTCCAGCCTGATGACGATCAAGCCGATTATCATTAAACCGACCCGCGCTCGCGGGGCGGTTCGGCTCGTACGCACGGCCTGAGGGCCAAGCGAGCTGGACAGGAAGCCCTGCGGAAGCGCGGGGCTCTTTCCAACCGGAAACGGACCGCCGCGCCTTCCTTGAGATAAAGGAGACGTTTTGACATGGTTGCCCGTTTTTCCGCCGACGCCCGCCTCAATGTCGGCATTGTCGGCGCCACCGGCCTGGTCGGCTCGATGATGCGCCAGTTGCTTGCCGAGCGGAATTTCCCGGTCGCACGCCTGCGCCTGTTCGCATCGGCTCGTTCGGCCGGCACCAGCATCGATTGGCAGGGCAGTCCGGTCACGGTGGAAGACGCGTCCACGGCCGACTTTTCCGGCCTCGACATCGTCTTCTTTTCCGCCGGTGGCTCCACGTCCAAGGCACTCGCGCCCAAGGCGGCCGCGGCCGGCGCGCTGGTCATCGACAACAGCTCGGCCTGGCGCAGCGATCCGGAGGTTCCGCTGGTGGTCTCCGAGGTCAATCCGCATCATCTCGCGAATATCCCCAAGGGCATCATCGCCAATCCCAACTGCACGACCATGGCGGCCATGCCGGTCCTGAAGCCGCTGCATGAGGCGGCAGGCCTCAAGCGCCTCACCTGCTCGACCTATCAGGCCGTATCCGGCGGCGGCATGGAGGGCATCGATGTCCTCGCCCGCCAGGTCGCGGCTGTCGGCGACAAGTGCGCCGCGCTCGCCTTCGACGGCCAGGCGGACTTCCTGCCGCAGCCCGAAAAGTGGACTGTGCCCATCGCGCACAATGTCACGCCGCTCAACTATGTGCTCATGGAAGACGGCTACACCGAAGAGGAGCTCAAGCTTCGCGACGAGAGCCGCAAGATTCTCGACATTCCCGGTCTGCCCGTTTCAGGCACCTGCGTGCGCGTGCCCGTGTTCACCGGCCACTCGCTTTCGCTCAATGTCGAGTTCGAGCGGCCGCTCCCGGTCGACCGGGCGCTTGCGCTGCTCGGCAAGGCGCCCGGCGTCGTCGTTAGCGACGTGCCCAACCCGTTGGAAGCGACCGGCGCCGATCCTGTCTTCGTCGGCCGGGTCCGCCCCGATCCGACGGTGGCGCATGGCCTCGCCCTGTTCGTCGTCGGCGACAATCTCCGCAAGGGCGCTGCGCTCAACGCGGTTCAGATCGGCGAAGTGCTCTGCGGCAGGGCCTGAATTTTAAGCATCGGAGGCGCCCCTGCGGCGCCTCCGGCGACCCGATCCGGGTCAGAACGCCGCCGCGCCGGCTCTCTGTATCATTTTAATCGTTCCGCTACGGAACCAATGCCTCTCCAAAACTGTTTCGGACACGCTCTTTGGGAGGACTGTTTATGAAGATCGGAATAGCGGCGTCCGTCATGGCTCTCGCTGCCGCGGCGCTGCCCGCGCATGCGGCAACGCTCTATCATGATCCGGGTCCGACCGGCCCGGCCGAATCGCCCAGCTCTTATGCGTTCATTGCGTCGAGCGGCGGCGGCAACGGCGCGCTCAGCTTCACGATCCACGGCTATGGCACCCTCGACGGCGTCAACAGCTATGAGGACGATTTCACCCTCGCGCTCAACAGCGCGCCGATTCTCCAGCTTTCCTATGATCTGGGCGGCGGCGGCGGCAACGCCATTTTCACCAACATCTACGGCGCCACGGTGTCGTCGCGCTACGCGACCGGCGGCCATTGGGCGATCGACGTCGCCATCGCGGCGCTGCCGCTCCTGAGCGGGGACAACAGCTTCGTTTTCGCATATGTGAGCCCGCTCGGCGACGCGCTCGGCGGGGCCGGGCGCCATGCTGGTCCGCAAGGCCTGGGCGATGAAGGCTGGGGCCTCAGCAACATCCTCCTCACCGGCAATGCCGCGGTCACGCCGGTGCCGGAGCCCGCGAGCTGGGCGCTGATGATCGGCGGCATGGCCCTGGCAGGCGGCCTCATGCGCCGCCGCAAGGTGGCCGTCAGCTTCGCCTGACCAGGCGGCATCGCGACGAGGAACAGCCCCGGATCGCTCCGGGGCTTTTTTCTTTCGGGCTGCGCGCTTGCAGACGGCCCCGTTCCGGCCAGCGCCTTTGGCCGCGCAGAGGAGGTCGGCCTGCGAGGTGAATTATGACACTCAATCCATCTTCCCGAGAGCAATTTTTCGATCAGGCGCGCCGCCTCTGGACAGATGCGGGCGGCGCTGGATAGGACCGCGCTTCGATTCACCCCTTCCGGAGACCATATTTCCATGAGCGACACCGCTATCGCCGCCGACCAGCTGCGCCTCTTCATCGAACGCATCGAACGCCTTGAGGAAGAGAAGAAGGGCATCGCCGACGATATTCGCGACGTCTATTCGGAAGCCAAGTCGACCGGCTATGATGCCAAGACGATGCGCGCCATCGTCCGCCTGCGGAAAATGGAAAAGCATGACCGAATGGAGGCCGAAGCGCTGCTGGAAACATATAAGGCCGCGCTCGGGCTCGACTGAGATCCTGCGCGGCAAGACGACAGGAATGGGAGAGATTGATGAGCCGGGGACCGTGGAGCTCGACCTCTGAAAGCGAGATGATCGTCACCACTACGCACGGCATCGATGGCCGGCCGGTGCAGCATTATCTCGGCATCGTTTCCGGCGAAGTGATCGCCGGCGCGAATATCTTCCGTGATTTCCTGGCCGGCATTCGCGACATCGTGGGCGGGCGCTCGGCCGCCTATGAGGAGGTGCTCGAAGACGCCCGCCAGAAGGCGATCTCGGAATTGCGTGCCCGCGCCGCCAAGATCGGCGCCAATGCCGTGATCGGCGTCGACATCGACTATGAGGTGCTCGGCAAGAGCGGCTCGATGCTGATGGTGTCGGCGACCGGGACGGCGGTGATCGTCTGACATGACCGGACGCATCGCCATCGTCACGGGCGCCGGCAGCGGCATCGGCCGCGCCGTCGCGCTCGCTCTGTCCGGCAAGGGCTACAAGCTCGTCCTGGCCGGCCGCCGCGCCGAGCCGCTCGCCGAAACCGCCGCTTTGTGCGCTGACGCCGTCGTGCCGCCGCTTTGCGTTCCGACGGATGTCGCCGATGAAGCCTCGGTCGCAGCCTTGTTCACGAAAGCGGTCACGCATTTCGGTCGGGTCGACCTGCTCTTCAACAATGCCGGCGTGAACGGCGGCCGCTTCGCCATCGAGGATATGCCGCTCGACCGCTTCAAGGAGGTCGTCGACATCAATCTGACGGGCGTATTCCTCTGCCTTCGCGAGGCATTTCGCGTCATGAAGGTGCAGCAGCCACGTGGCGGGCGTATCATCAACAATGGCTCGATCTCGGCCTATAGCCCGCGCCCCGACACAGCCGCCTATTGCGGCAGCAAGCATGGCGTGCTCGGCCTCACCAAGATCGGCAGCCTCGAGGGGCGGCGCCATGACATCGCGGTCGGCCAGATCGATATCGGCAACGCGTCGAGCGTCTTTTCGGAAGCCTTTGCCCGCGGCGTGCCGCAGGCGGACGGCTCGCTGCGGCCCGAACCGGTGATGGATACGAGCATCGTCGGCGAAAGCGTGGCCTATATGGACAGCCTGCCGATCGAGGCGAACGTCCAGTTTCTCACGGTCATGCCGACTAAAATGCCCTTCATCGGGCGGGGATAGACACGCGCTTCCATTCAAACGCCGTTCGTGTTGTTGGCATGGGGCACGTGACTCGTGCCAACAGGGCGAACGGAGGTTTGGATATGCGTTTTTCAATTCGTCCGGCCACCTCCGCCGACGCCCCTCGCTGCGCCGAAATCTACCGGCCGTTCGTCACCGACAATTGGGTGAGCTTCGAGACCGATCCGCCCGACGCGGCCGAAATGGCGGCGCGCATCGCCGCCTATGCGGCAAGCCACGCCTGGCTGGTCGCAGAAGCTTCATCCGGCGCAATCGCCGGCTACGCTTATGGCAGCCCGCACCGCACCCGCGCCGCATATGCGACCTCCGCCGATGTCGCGGTCTATGTCGATCCGGCCTTCGCCCGTCAGGGGATCGGCCGCGCGCTCTATGCCGCGCTGTTCCCGCTCCTCGGGGACAAGGGCAGCCACGCCGCCTTTGCCGGCATCGCCCTGCCCAATCCGGGCAGCATCGGCCTGCACGAGGCGATGGGCTTCACGCCGATCGGCGTCTACCGCGAAGTCGGCTGGAAGATGGGCGGCTGGCGCGATGTCGGATGGTGGCAGCGCCTGCTCTAGGAGCCCGGCGCCGCATGCCAGCCGCCGCCGTCGATCCGGACGCTCCCCGTCCGGTCGATCCACGCCGCATCCCGAAGCTGCTGCCACCGGCAGGTGAAGCCCGTCCCTGCTTCCTCGCATCGAAGCGAACGGATGTCGCTCGCGGCGACCCTGTCTGCGCCGATTGTCGAGAGTGCCGCCGCCAGCTCCGCCCGGCTCGGCCCAACACTCCGCTGGCTGATCGCGAGAATCAGCCCCACGAGAAGCGCGATCGCCAGCGCCGGCAGCGCCTTCAGCGATCCGGGCTTGCCGATCACGCCCTTCAGCCCGGCTCGTAGCGGCTGATCTCGATGCCCTGGCCGACCGGCAGCAGCACGCTGGTGATGCCCGGCTTGGCGCGGACGGCGCGCCCGTAACGGTCCACGTCCGGGCCGCCCGGGTAGATCATATTGTCCGCGACGATGATCGCGCCGGGGCTGAGCCGCGGGAAGAAGGCCTCCAGGCAGGGAACATACATGTCCTTCCAGAGGTCGAGCAGGATGAGGTCGAACGTGCCCGGCAGGCTCTTGATCAGTTCGACAGCGTCCCCGACCAGGAAATCGACATGCTCGGCCAAGCCCGCCCGCTCCGCCATCTCGCGCGCATGATTCGATTTATAGTCGTGCAGTTCCAGCGTCGTCAGCCGGCCGCCGGTGGCGCGCGCCGCTTCCGCAAGCCAGATGCCCGAATAGCCGTAGGACGTGCCGATCTCGAGGATGCGCGGCGTCTCCAGGCTCTTGGCGAGGATGTTGATGAGGATGCCGACCTCTTCGCCGACCGTCAGCAGCTGCGTGTCGCGCCAGCCGATGCCTTGCATCAGCGTCGGATTCTCCTGCCGGGCACGGCGCTCGTCGGCGATGCGGGCGTTATAGAGATCGAGCACGGCGAGGATCTTCTCGTCGGTGATGATGCTCGCGGCATTGCTCGCCTGCGCCTGCACGTTGCCCATCGCATTGCTCCTTTCAATCGACCGGATAGGGTCCTTCGGCGAAGACCTCGTCATGATAGCCCTTGGCGCCGATCGCCTGCGCGAGGCCGCTCCGGAAATTCTGCCCGATCTTGAGGCATTGCAGGCCATCCTTGAAGTCGTACCGTGGCGTCCAGCCGAGATCCGTCCGTGCCCGGACATTATCATAGACCCGGTCGATCCGGTCGAGGAACGACCAGCCGCGCGCCGCGAATACCGCCTCCGCCTCGGGGAAGAGCCGCACGATGACCGATCGCGCGTCGTGATGCAGTTCGCTCAGATCCGCTTTCGAAAAGGGTGTGGTCGCCGAGACGATGTAGCGCCCGAAACCGATCGCGCTTGCCCGCTCCAGCGCTGCCAGGTGCGCGCTCGCCATGTCGGCAATATCGCCACGCCGGTAGAGCAGCTCCAGCAGCTGGATATTGTCGCGCGCAAAGCGGGAGCGTGTTGCTTCCTGGTCGTCGTCTTCCGGAAAGAAGCGCGACGTGCGCAGGATGATCGTCGGCAGGCGATGCTGGCTTGCGAACATCTCGCAGAGATGCTCCGCCGCAAGCTTGGTTGCGCCATAGATGTTCTTCGGGATCGGCATGACATCTTCGTCGATCCAGACCGCCGGGTCGCTCGGCCCCGGCTTCATGGCATTGCCGAACGTGCTGGTCGTGCTCGTGAACACGAAGGCCCCGCCGCACCGCTTCTTCCAGCAATGCCAGCGTGCCGCTCACATTGGTGTCGATGAAGTCCTGTGCGCTGTGGGTCGCGACGTGCGGCTTGTGCAAAGTCGCGCAGTGCAGGACGGCGGTCACGCCCGCCATGGCCGCGCGCACGGTCTCGCCGTCGGCGACGGAGCCGATGATGTCGGTATGGGGCGATGTCTTGATATCGAGCCCGCGTGCCGGCCTTCCCTGCGCCCGCAGCAGCCGCAGCAATGCCTCGCCCAAATGGCCGGCACTGCCCGTCACCAGGATCATCTTGTCCCTCTTCGCGTCTGCCCGGTTCAGTCCGGTGCTTTGGCGACGGCGACCAGCGCGGGCCGCAGCAACCGGTCCTTGATCGTATAGCCCGCCTGCAGTTCCTGCACGATCGTCCCCGATGGCGCGTCGGCCGACGGCACTTCGATCATCGCCTGGTGTCTGTTGGGGTCGAGCACTTCGCCCATCGACTCGAACTTCTCGATGCCGTGCTTGCGGAAGGCGCTTTCCAGTTCCTTGGCGGTCGCCTCCAGGCCGGTCACGAGACCCTTGAACTTCTCGTCCTCGCGCAGCTCGGCCGGGATGGTGCCGAGCGCACGCGCCAGATTGTCGGCGACGGAGAGCACATCGCGCGCCATCGCCGTCGCGGCATAGGCGCGGGCGTCCTGCAGCTCCTTCTCCAGGCGGCGGCGCACATTCTGCGTGTCCGCCATCGCGTAGAGGCTTTCCTGCTTCGCAGCCTCGATCGCGGCTTCGAGCGCCGCGATCCGCGTCTGCGCGTCGTCCGCACCGGCGGCCGGTGCCTCTGCGGCGGGGGCTTCGTTCATCGCTTCGCTTTCGTCGTTCACGCTGCTCATATCTTCCATCGTTTGTCCGGTTATTCCGTTCCGTTCACTGCATCAGACGGGACAGTGTCTGGGCCGTAAAGTCCACCATGGGGACGACCCGCGCATAGTTCAACCTTGTCGGGCCGATCACGCCGACCACGCCGACGACCTGTCCACCCGGCCCGCGATAGGGCGCGGCTATGACCGAAGAACCGCTCAGGGAAAAGAGCTTGTTCTCCGATCCGATGAAAATCCGCGTCGCCGCGCCCATTCGCGCGCTGTCGAGCAGGCGCGCAATCTCGCTCTTGCCTTCCAGTTCTTCGAGCAGCTGGCGCACGCGCTCCAGGTCCGCCGCGGCATGGGCATCGATGAGATTGGCCTGGCCCCGCACGATCAGCACGGGACGATCCGCGGTATCGCGGCTCCACGCCGCGATGCCGCGCGCCACCAGGTCACGCGACGCTTCGTCCAACGCATGCTCGTCGTCTTCGATCTGGCGTGCCAACAGCGCCTGCGCCTCGAAAAGCGTGCGGCCCGAGAGATGCGCGGTCAGATAATTCGCCGCCTCCGCCAGCATGGACGGGGTCGTCCCTGGCGCCAGATCGACGACGCGGTTCTCGACGGTTCCGTCCGATCCGACCAGCACCGCAAGCGCCTGTGTGTTCGAGAGCCAGGCGAAACCGAACTGTTTGACGACAGCTTCGCGCCGGGGGACCATGACGAGTCCCGCGCAGGCCGAAAGACCGGACAGCAAGGCGGACGCCGTGTTGAGCGCGTTCTCGATGGGCCCCTCACCGCTCAGTTCGCGCTCGATGGTGCGGCGGTCCTCCTCGCTCGGCTCGGCAACCTGCATCATGGCGTCGACGAAAAGGCGAAGGCCCGTTTCGGTCGGCATCCGGCCTGCGGAGGTGTGGGGCGCCGCGAGCAGCCCGGCTTCCTCAAGATCCTGCATGACATTGCGGATCGACGCCGGCGAGAGATTGAGGCCGGGCAAGCGGCTGATCGTGCGCGAGCCGACCGGCGCGCCTTGGCCCAGATAGGACTCGACGACGAGCCGGAAGATGTCGCGCGCGCGGTCGCTGAGCTGGTCGATGGCCGGTCCCGTCATGGCCCCCTATGTAGGATGCGTTCCCGCGCTGGCCAAGCGGCGCATGCGGCGCTAGACGCTGGCGCCATCACTTCCAGACCAAAGACAGGATTCTTCATGCGCCCATCCGGCCGTGCCCCCGACGAAATGCGTGCCATCACCATGGAGCCGGGCTTCACCAAACATGCCGAGGGCTCCTGCCTGGTCAGCTTCGGCGACACGCGCGTGCTGGTGACGGCCAGCGTCGAGGAAAAGGTGCCGCCATTCCTGCGCGGCAAGGGCGAAGGCTGGGTGACGGCCGAATATGGCATGCTGCCCCGCGCCACCCATACGCGCGGCAGCCGCGAGGCGGCCAAGGGCAAGCAGTCCGGCCGCACACAGGAAATCCAGCGGCTGATCGGCCGCTCGCTCCGCGCCGTCGTCGACCTCAAGGCCCTCGGCGAACGCCAGATCACGCTCGATTGCGACGTCATCCAGGCCGATGGCGGCACGCGCACGGCCAGCATCTCAGGCGCCTGGGTGGCGCTGCGCATCGCTGTCGACAAGCTCATGGCCTCCGGCGCGCTGACCGTCGATCCGATCCAGGCCAAGGTCGCGGCCATCTCGTGCGGCATTTACCAGGGCAATCCGGTGCTCGACCTCGACTATATCGAGGACAGCAACGCCCATGCCGACGCCAATTTCGTGCTGCTCTCCAATGGCAATATCGCCGAAGCCCAAGCGACGGCCGAGGGCGCGACCTATGACGAGGAAGCGCTGCTGCGCCTGCTCCGCCTCGCCCGCATCGGCTGCGCG
The DNA here is from genome assembly GCA_017744605.1 of Sphingobium sp. Lineage (GTDB taxonomy): Bacteria > Pseudomonadota > Alphaproteobacteria > Sphingomonadales > Sphingomonadaceae > Sphingobium. The sequence continues at coordinate 58,543 of JAGIAZ010000012.1, forward strand.
AAGATCTTCGAGGCGCAGGACCGCGCGACGGGGCGCTGAGTTCCTTAGTCACCCTGAACTTGTTTGGTGATTATCCCGTTCGAACAGATAGTTGTTCCCCGGCGCAGGCCGGGGCCCAGTTTCGATGCGAAGCATCGAACCTACTATTGGACACGCGCCTCCGTTCGGTTTGGACCCCGGCCTTCGCCGGGGAACAGCCTATTCCTTGTCTTAAGGGTATAATCGCCAACTTGTTTGTGGACTGAATTGAAGGTACAGAATGACCCGCAAGCTCTCCCCCGGCCGCCTCGTCATCGCCAGCCACAATGAGGGCAAGGTGCGCGAGATTACTGCGCTGCTTGGTCCTTATGGGATGGACCCGGTTTCGGCCGGATCGCTTGGCCTGCCCGAGCCCGAGGAGACCGGCACGACCTTCGCCGAGAATGCCCGCATCAAGGCGCTCGCCAGCGCCACCGCATCGGGCCTGCCCACGCTGGCCGACGACAGCGGCCTCGAGGTCGCGGCGCTCGGCGGCCGTCCCGGCGTCTACACGGCCGACTGGGCCGAGCGGCAATGGTTCGAGGGCAAGCCGGGGCGCGACTGGTACATGGCGATGGGCAAGGTCGAAGGCCTGCTCTGCGAGCTGGGCGCCGACGTCGACCGCCGCGCGGCCTTCGTCTGCACGCTATGCCTCGCCTGGCCCGACGGCGAGACCGCCCTGTTCGAGGGCCGCGTGGCCGGCGGTCTCGTCTGGCCGCCGCGCGGAGGCCATGGCTTCGGCTACGACCCGGTCTTCCAGCCGGCGGGGCATGCTCTCACCTTCGGCGAGTTCGAGCCCGAAGCCAAGCACGCCATCAGCCACCGCGCCGACGCCTTCCGGAAGCTCGTGGCGGCCCTCGCCTGACCGCAGATATCGGCTTATCCGCGAGAGAAGCGGATTATCCATCCGCCTCGCCTCGCCGCGCATGATCGGCATGAAGCAGCCGCAAGGCTGCGCAATCCGCTGGACTTCGGCGCGGCAACATGGACAAGGTCGCGTTCGCACCGATTCTCATTTCGGGAACACCACCGCCATGCCGGCCGATCTTTTCGACGACCACCGCGCGATCGTCGCGATCGCGGAGGATTTGCTGCAACTGGTGCGCCAGACTCCGCGTCCTGGCCCGGCTGTATTGGCGGAGGTCCGCACGCGGCTTGGCAGCCGCACAGCCCAGCATTTGCGCGACGAGGACGCGATGATCATCCGCCCGCTGTTCGGCAGCGGACGGATCGACGAGCTGCCGAAGGCGCAGGCCGCCATTGCCGCCATCCGGGAAGCGCGCGCCCATTATTCCAACCATGTCGGCAAATGGACGCTGGCGTCGATCCAGTCCGATTGGGATGGCTATGCGGACGCGCTGGTCGAGATGATCCGTCATCTGAAGCAGCTGATCGACCATGAAGAGCGCGATCTCTACTGGCCGGCGCTGCGCCTGCTCGGGCAGGACACACAGCGCGCCTGAATTGCGGACCTGACAAAAACGCCGGTTGCGCTACAAGCGCGCCCATGGCCGCCGCCCTTCCCCTCGCGCTCTATATTCACTGGCCGTTCTGCGTCTCCAAATGCCCTTATTGCGACTTCAACAGCCATGTTCGCGAGCAGGTGGACCAGGCGCGGTGGCGCGCTGCGCTGCTCGCCGACCTGCGCCATGAGGCCAGCCTGACCGCAGGCCGCACGCTCGGCTCGATCTTCTTCGGCGGCGGCACGCCTTCGCTCATGCAGCCCGCGACGGTCGCCGCGCTGATCGAAGCCGCATCGCGGCACTGGGCCCTGGCGGACGGCATCGAGATCACGATGGAGGCCAATCCCAACAGCGCCGAGGCCGCGCGCTTCGCCGATGTCGCGGCGGCTGGCGTCAATCGCCTGTCGCTCGGCCTGCAAGCGCTCGACGACGAGGCCCTGCGATTCCTGGGCCGCGCGCACGATGTCCGCGAAGGACGGACCGCGCTCGATGCCGCCCAGCGCGCCGTGGATCGGGTCTCCATCGATCTCATCTATGCGCGGCCGGACCAGGGCGCAGCCGACTGGGCAGCGGAACTTGCCCAGGCGCTGTCCTTCGGCACCGAGCATCTCTCGCTCTACCAGCTCACCATCGAGCCGGGCACGCGCTTCGAGACGGACGTGCGCCGAGGTGCCATGACGCCCGCCGACCCGGATCACGCCGCAAGCCTGTACGAGTTGACGCAGGCCATGACCGAAGCCGCCGGCCGCCCCGCCTATGAAGTCTCGAACCATGCCGCGCCGGGCGCGGAAAGCCGGCACAATCTCGCTTACTGGCGCTATGCCGATTATGCCGGCATCGGCCCCGGCGCCCATGGCCGGCGCGGCGCCCTCGCCACCACACGCCACAAGAAGCCCGAAAACTGGCTCGCCGCGCTCGACCGCAACGGCCACGGCCTGCAGGAAGAACGCCCCCTGCCCCCACAAGAGCGCGCCGGCGAAGCCCTGATGATGGGGCTGCGGCTAGCGGAGGGCGTCGACTTGACGGACATTGCCGAACGCACGGGCATCGCACAGGACGCGCTCGTCGATAGAATGGCCGTCGACCGTCTCGCCGCCCACGGCCTGCTCGCGCGCGAGGGCCAGCGTCTCGCCGTCACGCCGCAAGGCATGCTCCTGTTGGACGGCATCCTCGGCGAGATCGTTGCCGTCTAAAGCAGCACATCCACCATGTGGATCGTCACGCCGACGAGACCGCCGACCAGCATGCCGTTGATGCGGCCATATTGGAGATCGCGCTTTTATCGAGTTGGCGGGAGGCCATGCGTAAGCATGGCCACATCGCATTGCAGCGCCAGGCAGAGGCGACAAAGCACGGCGAAGGTAATGTTCCGTTCACCGCGCTCGATTGCGCCGAAATAAGAACGGTCCACGTCGGCGACCAGGGCAAGCTCCTCCTGCGTCAGGCGCGTGCGTTTGCGCTGCGCCCTTATCCTGTTTCCCAGTTCTCGAAGGATCGCCTTCTCGTCCATCGGACATGATAGGCCGCAAATGAGGACTTTCAGTCCACGGTCTATTATATCTCTTTTTTAAGGAATTCTCCCTACGAAGGCTGACGACGAATGTGCTTTTGAAAAGGAGAAGTGCACCATGTCGGCCGAGTTTAGTGGGGAAATATGGCGCCGTTACAGTCTGGCGACTCTTGCGCTGACCATGGTCGCCGCGCCGGGATTCGCTGCGAGCGAGCCGGGCGTTAATGTGGTGACTCATCGGTTCAACAGTTGGGATTTCTTACCCTCGGGTCCTGTAACGGATGCGATTTTGAACGGCGAGAAGCACGTTCGGAAAAAGGCTGGCAAGATACTGGTGGAAGGCGATTGCAGCGAGGCCAGAAAATATGCCTTGAGGAAAGGCCGGTTCGATGTCGCTAGCGCGGTCGACCGGCAGTGCAGCCCGGATGGCCGCTCGGCATCAGAGTTCACGCCTGCTTCGCCGCCGCCGGTGGACTGGCAGCCTTGAGTGTGCCGTCAAAGGAGTCATGCGCCATGCAGATTAAGCTCCGTGGGGGAAAATGGCGTTGTTATAGTCTGTTGGCCTTTGCGCTGACCATGGTCGCCGCGCCAGGGTTCTCCGCGAGCGAGCCGGGTGTTAACGTGGTGACTCATCGGTTCAACAGCTGGGATTTCTCTCCATTAGGTCCGATAGTGGATGCGATTTTAAACGGTGAGAAGCATGTTCGGAAAAAGGCCGGTAGCATGCTGGCGGATGGTGATTGCGGCGGGGCGAAGGATTATGCCTTGAGGAAGGGCCGATTCGATGTCGCCGACGCAGTCGACCGGCATTGCAGCGCGGAGCGTGCAAGGCGCGCGCTCGCCATGATCCCTATTTCACGCCGCGTTTATCTGCCGCCACGAGCAGTCCCCGCACGGCCGTCATTGGTCGCGCCCGTGGTCATCAATGACTATTCGGTGCCGACGCAGCGGTAGGAGCGAAACGCGCGGTCTTTCGTAGGGTTGCCTGTGAGCCTGGCAGCCTGCCTCACATCGTCATTCCGGCGTTCGTGGGAATGACAAAAATGATCAGAACAGCACATCCACCGCATGAATGGCGAGGCCCACCAGTCCGCCGACCAGCGTGCCGTTGATGCGGATATATTGGAGATCGCGGCCGACGGCGTTTTCGAGGCGGTCGGTGACCGTCTGCGCGTCCCAGCCGCGCACCGTCTCGGAGACGAGCTTCACGATGCCGTCGCCGTAGCGCGCCGCCGATCCCGCAGCGACGCGCCGCACGAACCGGTTGACCAGCGCCTTGAGATGGGGGTCGTCGCGCAGCGTCACGCCGATCTGGCGCAGCGCCTCACCGAGCTTTCCGGCGAGCGCCGCATCGGGGTCGCGGGCCGCCCTCAGCAGGCTCTCGCGCAGCTGCTGCCACAGCCCGTCGAGCCAGCGCTGCATGGCCGGATTGGCGACGATCTCGTCCCGGATGCGGTCCACGCGCGCCTGCATCTCCGCGTCGTGCTGGAGATCGAAGGCGAGCGTCATCAACCCCTCCTCCACCTTGACGCGCAGCCGGTGATCGGGATCGTCGGCCGCTTCCTTGAGCATGTTGTCGAGCCCGGTGATGATGGCGTTGGCGAGCGTCTCGTCGAGGCCCGTCCAGCGCACGATCGCGTTCGCGCGCTCATGCACCATCTGGTGGATCAGCGCCCGGTTCTCCTCCAGCACCTGCGCCAGCCAGCGGATGATGCTGTCCATCACCGGCTGGTGGCGGCCTTCCTTCATCGCGGCCGTGAGCAGCTGGCCGAGGATCGGCGCGAATTTCATCTGGCCGAGGCGCTGCGCGATCGCCGTCTTGGCGACGCCACCCAGCCGCTCGTCGTCGAGGGCGTCCAGCACGTCGGCGATGAGACGCGAGGCGCCCCGCCGCAGCCGCAGGTCGCCTTCATTGGGCGTGGCGAGCAGCCGGCCGGCCGCGCCGGCAACGTCGATCCGCCCCATGCGCCGCGCCACCACCTGCGACGTCAGGAAATTATCGCGCAGGAAGTTCGCCAGCGTCTGCCCGATGCGATCCTTGTTGCGCGGAATGATAGCCGTGTGCGGGATCGGTACGCCCAGCGGATGCCGGAACAAGGCGGTGACGGCGAACCAGTCGGCGAGGCCGCCGACCATCGCCGCCTCCGCAAAGGCCCGCACGAAACCGATTGCGGGATGGGCGGACTCGAATGCGCGGGCCGTCGCATAGATCGCCGCCATCACGACCAGCATGCCGGTCGCGATCCGGCGCATCCGGCGTCCACCGTTTCCGGCGCCGTCTCGTGCCGGCAGCGCTTTCATCGTGTCTCGCGCATCCTCATTCTGGCATCGTCATGAAGCCGGAACGGCCAGCTGGCAAGTTCGCTTCCGTCCCTTCTACTCGGCCGGCTGGGTCGCCGGATCGTGGGATGCCGGGCCCTGGTAGGTCAGCAGGCGCTTGCGCAGCCATGGGCCGATCTTCTTCTCGGCGCCATCCGCCAGGCTGAAACCCGCCGGCACGATGGCCAGCGTCAGCAGCGTCGAGAGGATCAGGCCGCCGATCACCGTCACGCCCATCGGCGAACGCCAGGCGCTGTCGCCCGAGAGTGAGATGGCGGTCGGGATCATACCCGCGACCATGGCGACGGTCGTCATCACGATCGGCTGGGCGCGCTTGTGTCCGGCTTCCATGATCGCGTCGAACTTGGGCACGCCACGCGACATTTCCTCGAGCGCGAAGTCGACCAGCAGGATCGAGTTCTTCGCGACGATGCCGAGCAGCATGAGCAGGCCGATATAGACCGAGATGCTGATCGGCTGGCCCAGGACGAGCAGCGCGAGCAGGCCGCCCAGTGGCGCCAGCGTCAGCGAACTCATGTTCACCAGCGGCGAGATGAAGCGCTTGTAGAGCAGCACCAGCACCGCGAACACCAGCGCCACGCCCGAGAAGACGGCGATGATGAAGTTGGTGATGAGCTCGCTTTGCCAGCGGTCATTGCCGATCGCTTCATTGGAGACGCCGGCCGGCAGATTCTTCATGATCGGCAGGGCCTTGATCTTGCTCATGACCGGACCCTTGATCGCATTCGGCCCAAGATCCGCGCCGACGAAGATGCGGCGCTGCTGGTTGTAGCGCTGGATCTGGGTCGGGCCCGAACCGAAGGTGATGTCAGCGACGCGCGAGAGCGGCACCGAGCCGCCGACCGTGGTCGGCACGGGCAGGTTCTCGATCGTCGCAATATCGCGCCGCGAAGCCTCGGGCAGCATGACGCGGATCGGGATCTGGCGATCGGACAGCGAGAATTTCGCGCTGTTCTGGTCGATATCGCCCAGCGTCGCGATACGGATGGTCTGCGACAGCGCCGAGGTCGTGACGCCCAGGCGCGCCGCCAGGTCGAAGTGCGGCTTGATGACCAGCTCGGGCCGGCGCATGTCCGCGTCGATGCGCGGCGCCACGGCTTCCGGCACGGTCTTCATCTGCTCGAGCAGGATGTTCGCCGTATCCTCGAGCTTCTTGGGATCGCTGCCGGTGAGCATCACCGAAATGTCGCGGCCGGTGCCGCCGCCGCCATTCTGCGACTGGAAGGTCACGCGCGCATCCGCGATCTGGGCCAGTTCCGGCGTGAGCTGCCGCTCGAACTCGATCGACGTGCGTGCACGATCGGGCTTCAGCGTGATGAACAGGCGGGCGAAGCCTTCCTGCACGATCTCGACGGCCGTGTTCACTTCCGGCTGCTTGTTGATAATCGCGGCGACACGATCCGCGACATCGACTGTCTGCATGATCGTCGTGCCGGGCACCATATTGATGCGGACCTGGCTGAAATCGCGGTCCTGCGTCGGCTGGAACTGCTGCGGCATCTTCGCCAGCAGCAACACGGTGAGACCCAGCGCGGCCATCGCGAAGCCCATCATCCAGATGCGGTGATCGAGGAAGCGCGCGAGCAGGAAGCGGTTGCGGCGGGTGAAATCATTGGTGTCGAAGCCCGACGCCCAGCCGAAGATCGCGCCGCCGATGAACGTGGCGAAGCTCCCGACAATATAGGAAACGGCCAGGCCGAGCGGTACGATCAGCTTGAGATTGCTTCCGCTGCCCTGGCCATCGCCACCTGCGCTGCTGGCGCCGCCGGTCAGTTTCCGCGCCACGACGATCATGGCGACGATGGCGATGCCGATCAGCAGCGCGGCGATATGGTAGAGAAGCTTGGTCGGCACATGGCCAAGGCGCTCGCGCATCGCGCGATACTTCTTCGTGTCGATCGACCAGGCGAGCAGGCCCATATAGCGGTCCATGAGCCAGCCCTCGCCATGGCTTTCCTTGCCATGGCTTTCCAGGAAATAGGCTGCGATCATCGGCGTGATCATGCGCGCGACCGCAAGGCTCATGAGCACCGCGACGACGACCGTGAAGCCGAAATATTTGAAGAACTGGCCGGAAATGCCCGGCATCAGGCCGACCGGCAGGAACACCGCGACGATCGACATGGTGGTCGCGACGACGGCAAGGCCGATCTCGTCGGCCGCGTCGATGGAGGCCTGATAGGCCGTCTTGCCCATGCGCATGTGTCGGACGATGTTCTCGATCTCCACGATCGCGTCGTCGACGAGCACGCCGGCCACGAGGCTCAGCGCCAGCAGGGAGAGCTGGTTCAGGTTGAACCCGATCAGGTCCATGAACCAGAAGGTCGGGATCGCCGACAGCGGAATCGCCACCGCGCTGATCAGCGTCGCGCGCCAGTCGCGCAGGAAGATGAACACCACCACGACGGCCAAGATGGCGCCCTCGACCATGGCGTCGATGGAGCTCGAATACTGGTCCTTGGTATAGTCGACGCTGGTGAAGAGCTGGGTGAAGTGGACGCCTGGATTCTCCTTCTCGATCTTCGCGATTTCCTTCATCGCATTGTCATAGACCGAGACGTCCGATGCGGTTTTCGCACGATTGAGCGAGAAGGTGACGACCTGGCGGCCGCTGACCTTCGAGATGCGCTTCTGCTCGCCATAGCCGTCATAGACCGAGGCGATGTCGTTCAGGTGGATCGTGCGGCCACCGCCCAGCGCGATTTCGGTGAGACCAAGATCATAGGCATTGGCCTTGTTGCCGAGCACGCGCACGGACTGGCGCGAACCCGCGATTTCGGCCTGGCCGCCGGCGGCGTTCAGATTGACCGAACGCAGCGCCTGATTGACCTGGCTGGCCGTGACGCCCAGCGACTGCATCTTCGCGGGATCGAGAATGACGCGAATTTCGCGGTCGACGCCGCCCTGGCGGCTGACCTGGCTCATGCCCTGCACGCCGAGCAGGCGCTTCGCAACCGTATCATCGACGAACCAGCTCAACTGCTCGATCGTCATGTCGGTTGCGCCGACGGCGAAGAAGGCGATTTCGCTGTCGGAAACCTCGATCTTGATCACCTGCGGCTCGAGAATGCCGTCCGGCAGGTCGCTGCGGATCTGGTCGACCGCATTCTTGACCTCGTTGACGGCGTTGTCGGGATCGACGCCGATCTCGAACTGCACGGTGGTCTGGCTGCTGCCTTCGCGGGCCTGGCTGTTGATTTCCTCGACGCCGTTGATCGACCGGATCGCCGCCTCGACACGCTGGGTGATCTGCGTCTCGATCTCGGTCGGCGCGGCGCCGGGCTGGCTGATCATGACCGCGACCGCGGGGAATTCGATGGGCGGGTCGTTGACCACCGCCATCTTGCTGAACGAAAGCAGGCCCGCGATCGTCAGGCCGATGAACAGGACGATCGGCGCAACGGGGTTGCGGATGCACCAGGCCGAAATATTGCGAAAATTCATGGCTCGTCGTCCTGATTGATCGTCAATGCGGGGCCGTTCCTTGCGGTTCCGCCCCGTCACTCATCCTGCCGCGCTCAGCGCCGCGTGGTCCCTGGCTTCGCGACATTGACCTTCACCGTCTCCCCCGCGTTGAGGAAGCCGCCGGCAAAGAGCACGACCTTCTCGTTGCCCTGCAGGCCGGAGTTGATCGCGAGACCATTGGGCGTCACCGTGCCGGTCACGACGTTGCGGCGCTCCACCTTGTTCTTGTCGTTGACGATATAGACGTAGCTGCCCTTCTGGTCGCTCAACACGGCGGATTCCGGTAGAACCGACGCGCGCATGTCCGCGATGTCGATAGTCGCATTGGCGAAGCCGCCGGGACGCAGCGCGACATTATAGGGCAGCGAAATGCGGGCGATGCCGAGGCGCGATTGCGGATCGATGACCGGCGAAACCTGCCAGACCGTGCCGATGAACTTGGCGTCCGTGCCGACCGGCGTCACGATCGCCTTCACCCCGGGGCGCAGCGCCGCGAGTTCGTTCTCCGCGAGCTGGGCCAGCATTTCCATCTCGCCATTCTTGGCGACGCGGAACAGCGTGCCGCTGCCGGGCGAAACGACCTGGCCGGGCTCGACATTGCGCGTCAGCACCAGGCCGGACTCCGGCGCGCGAATGTCGAGGCGGCCCACCGATGCGCGGAGCTGCGCGAGCTGGGCTTCGGCGACATGCTGCTGAGCGACCGCGGCGTCGCGCGCGGCGGTCTTCTGGTCGATGTCCGCCTTGGAGACGAAGCCTTGGCCGACGAGCGCCTTGGCGCGCTCGAGATTGTTTTCCGCCAGCTTGGCATTGGCGCGCGCGACCTCGACCTGGGCGGCCGATGAATTGATCTGCTGGGCCTGCACCGTACGCTCGATCACCACCAGAATCTGGCCCTTCTGGACCCAGGCGCCCGGCTCGACCAGCACGCGCAGCACGCGGCCGCCTTCGCCGAGCACGCCGACCGGCATGTCGACGCGCGCGTCCAGCGAGCCGGTGGCATTGGCTGTCTTGGTGACGGCTTGCTGGCCCGGCACCGCCACGGTCACGAGCGGCACCTGCGAAGGGCCCTGGTTCTGCTCCTTCTTGCCGCCCATCATGCGCCAGGCGACGAACGCCACGACGATGACCGCGATGACGACCAGCAGCGAGAGGATCAGGCGACGGCGCTTGCGGATGGTTTCGGCATCCAGCTCGTCCGTTCCGAGCACGGCGTTCTTGTCGAAACTGCTTTCGTAATTCATCGGTTCCGCCACCTTGTGCGCTCCCCTGGGCGCGATTGGTCCTGTTACTGTATTATCCAAATAGATCACTTGCGGCAAGCCGGAATCGCAATCGTCTCGCAAACGCAAAAAGCCTGCCCGCACGCCGCTCGTGCGGCCTGGAAACGACAATGCCCATTATTGTTCTCGAACGAAGGACATGGCTTCCCGTCGCCACGCCTCGCCGGGGAACCGGAACATCTCAACCCGGCGATCTCGGAGGATCGCACAAAGTCTGATCTATCGCGGTTCTTTATCCAGCAGTGCCGATGGCCCGGAAGACTGGAATTTGTCAACGATGCCGAGATTTGAAGCGCAAAATTCGGAACGATTTCAGATGCGGCGTCGCAAATCCGCACCACGCCCGGCATGATGAACCGAGGTCAGACCCAGAGATCGATGCTGCGCCGCTCCAGCGTGCTGACGGTTGAGACCAGCTTGAGATTGGCCTCGAACGCCAGTCTCGCGGACAGCTGCCCGACCAGTTCATCGGCCATGTCGACATTGGGCGTGGCGATCATGCCCTCCGCATTGGCGTGGACGGATGCGGGGCCGTAAGTCAGGCGATAGGCGGGATCGGTGCGCACGAGCCGCCCCCGGACGCCGCCGCCAGCGCTGGGAGAGAGTTCTGCGCGCACCGGCTGATAGACGGCCTGGCCGCCGCGGCTGCCGGGCACCACGCCGTTCGATTGCGCATTGGCGATGTTGGACGCGCTGGCGGTCAGGCGGAGCATGCTCGCCTCCAGCCCCGATCGCGCGATCCCCAGCCCGTCCACGCCGCGCGCCTCAGCCGTGGGCCCGGCTGCGGGCAGCGAACATCTCGTCGAGCCGCTGCATGGATTCGTCGAGCGCGCGATAGCAATTGTCGAAGCTCGTCTCGATGGCGATCAAGGTCCGCATGAGGCGGCGCAGCGCCTGCTCGGCCTGTGTGTCCTGCGCGCAGGCGCCCGGGTCGATGCCCTGGAACTCATGATCGTCGTCGCTGTCATTGTCCGCCACGGGATGGGCCCGCATCTCGGGCGCATCCTCGTCCTCGGCAAGCTGCAGCGAGAAACCCTCCTCGCCTTCCTCCTCCTCGGCGCCGAAGAGGCGCACCGTGATCAGCCCGTCCAGCCCATCGAGGCTGCCCTTTCGAAAGGCGGATTCGAGATGATCGCGCAGTTCATGCAGGCGCGTGAAGGTCTCGAAGGCCGAACGGGTGAGGCTCGAGGTCGAGACGGGACGCCCGTGGCGCGCCGAGCGTGCCGCCGAGAAGGCCTGGTCGGCGAAGCGGCAATAGAGCATTTCGCGGTAGGAGCCCGCCTTGGCTGGCAACGGCGACTCCACGCCGATATTGCCGCTGCCGGAGCCCGGCAGGCTGGAGCAAAACTGGTCGGCAAGCGCCCCCGCGTCATCGATCAGGGCAGCCAGATTATCGTGATCGCGCATCCGTTCGTCCGTTTCGGCTCCCGCCAGAACGATTTCGAGCCAGGATGATTCCTCCGGCAACCCGAGAATCGCGGCGATATTGTTCGGCCCGGCCGCCGATTCCAGATCGGAGCCCATGTTCCGCAGTCCTTGTTCCGCATTGAGCAGCTAGCCACATGGCCGCTTAAGACGACCTGCAGGGAAAGGGTTGAGACGGCGGTAAGCATGAATGCCCCCCGCGGGCGGGCGCAGCATGGACTTCGAATGCCTGTTCCCCGGCGAAGACCAGGGCCGGATTTCGACGCGACCGTCGAAAAGCGTGCCGCTGCGCGCGTCAACCCGCTCGAGCTGGACCCCGGCCTTCGCCGGGGAACTCACATTCGTTCCAAGGGATATGTGCGACGCCGGTGATTATCCCGTTCGAATAAGTAGCTGTTCCCCGGCGCAGGCCGGGGCCCAGTCTCGGCGCGAAGCGTCGAATGCCTGCTTTTGGCCGCACCTCTCCATTCAGCCTGGACCCCGGCCTGCGCCGGGGAACAGCCTATTCCTTGTCTTAAGCGAATAATCGCCGCGACGGACCCCATTCCCTCTTTGTTCTCATTCCGTCCTTGCCCCTCAGCTTTTGCCTCTCCATATTGATGCCATGGCGATCACCATCCGCACGACTCTGGACGAGCCCGATACCGGCGCGTCCTTCGTTCCCCATCGGCCCGCGCGGCCCGAGAAGGCGGAAGGCGGCAAGCGCTTCAAGCTCATCTCCGATTATGCCCCCGCGGGCGACCAGCCGGTCGCGATCAAGGAGTTGGTGGAGAGCGCGATGGCCGGCGAGCGCGATCAGGTGCTGCTCGGCGTCACCGGATCGGGCAAGACCTTCACCATGGCCAAGGTCATCGAGGCCGTGCAGCGCCCTGCCCTCATCCTCGCGCCCAACAAGATCCTCGCCGCGCAGCTCTATGGAGAGTTCAAGAGCTTCTTCCCCGAGAACGCGGTCGAGTATTTCGTCAGCTATTACGATTATTATCAGCCCGAGGCCTACGTCCCGCGCAGCGACACCTACATCGAGAAGGAAAGCTCGGTGAACGAGGCCATCGACCGGATGCGCCACTCGGCCACGCGCGCGTTGCTCGAGCGCGACGACGTGATCATCGTCGCCTCGGTCTCGTGTCTCTATGGCATCGGCTCGGTCGAGACCTATTCGGCGATGACCTTCTCCATGAAGAAGGGCCAAGTCGCCGACCAGCGCGAGATCATCAGGAAGCTGGTCGCGCTGCAGTACAAGCGCAACGATGCCGCCTTCACGCGCGGCGCGTTCCGGGTCCGGGGCGATAATCTCGAGATTTTCCCTTCGCATTATGAGGACAATGCCTGGCGCATCAGCTTCTTCGGCGACGAGATCGAGGAGATCGTCGAGTTCGATCCGCTGACGGGGAAGAAGGCTGCAAGTCTCGATTATGTGAAGGTTTTCCCGAACAGCCACCACGTGACTCCGGGGCCGACGCTCAAGCAGGCGATGGAAGCGATCAGGCATGAGCTGTCGGAGCGGTTGAAGGAGCTGCAGGGCGAAGGGCGGCTGCTGGAAGCCCAGCGGCTGGAGCAGCGCACCAATTTCGACCTGGAGATGATCGCCGCGACCGGCGCCTGCGCGGGCATCGAGAATTACAGCCGCTTCCTGACCGGTCGCCTGCCCGGCGAACCGCCGCCGACGCTGTTCGAATATCTGCCCGAAAATGCGATCCTGTTCGTCGACGAGAGCCACCAGACGGTGCCGCAGATCGGCGCGATGGCGCGCGGCGACCATCGTCGCAAGATCACGCTCGCCGAATATGGCTTTCGCCTGCCGAGCTGCATCGACAACCGGCCGCTGCGCTTCAACGAGTGGGATGTGATGCGGCCGCAGACGGTATCCGTCTCGGCGACGCCCGGCCCATGGGAGATGACCCAGAGCGGCGGCGTGTTTTCCGAGCAGGTCATCCGCCCCACCGGGCTCATCGATCCGCCGGTGGAAATCAAGCCGGTCGAGGACCAGGTCGACGATCTCATCCATGAGGCGAAGATCACGGCGGCGAAGGGCTATCGCACGCTCGTCACCACGCTCACCAAGCGCATGGCCGAGGATTTGACCGAGTTCATGCACGAGGCCGGCCTCAAGGTACGCTACATGCACTCGGACACCGAGACGCTGGAGCGCATCGAGCTGATCCGCGACCTGCGGCTCGGCGTCTATGACGTGCTGGTCGGCATCAACCTGCTGCGCGAAGGCCTCGACATCCCCGAATGCGGGCTGGTTGCGATCCTCGACGCGGACAAGGAAGGCTTTCTGCGCAGCGAAACCTCGCTGATCCAGACCATCGGCCGCGCCGCGCGCAATATCGACGGCCGCGTGATTCTGTACGCCGACCGCATCACCGGCAGCATGGAGCGCGCCCTCGCGGAGACCGACCGGCGCCGCGAAAAACAGCTGGCCTATAATGCGGAACACGGCATCACTCCGGAGAGCGTGCGCAAGTCGATCGGCGACATCATCGCCCATGTCTCGAACAAGGACCAGGTAACGGTCGACACCGGCATCGAGGACCGCCCGCATCTCGTCGGCCACAATCTGCGCGCCTATATCGAAGACCTCGAAAAGAAGATGCGCGCGGCGGCGGCGGACCTCGAATTCGAGGAAGCCGGCCGCATCCGCGACGAGATCCGCAAGCTCGAAGCCGAGGAGCTGGGCCTGCCGGCGGACCAGCAGGTCACCGCCGGCGCGGCACGCTACCAGGGCCGCGCGACGGAGGGCAAGCCGGGGACGCGGAAGGGCAAATACGGCAAGACGACGCGGAAGTGGGGGCGGTAGAAGCTTGACCGGAGCTTGTCATTCTCCTGTGTGGAGGCGACAAGCGCGCGCAGGACGCCGATATCGCCGAGGCGAAGCGGCTGAAGGAAGAGATTGAACGCCGCGATGGAGCTGCGACCCTTTGATCCCGCCGAACATCTCCAGACGGAGGAGGATATCCTCTATTATCTGGAGGCGGCGATGGAAGGAAACGACCCCAGACATATCGCCAGCGCACTTGGCGACGTCGCCCGCTCGAAGGGGATGACGGAGATTGCGCGTAAGACCGGGCTTGGCCGGCAGGCACTCTACACAGCGCTTTCGGAGAGCGGCAATCCGACGCTGGAAACACTCACGGCCATTCTCGGCGCGCTTGGCCTCGAACTCACGGTCCGCAAGAGCGCGGCGTGAAGCCAAGCTGGCTTGAGAAGATAGCAATGCGCCGCTCGAAGCCAGGTATAGGCTCAACGGCGAGCTGGACGGGATCAAGCCCCACGCAGCATGATCCGCGCCGCTCACATCTAGAGGCCGATCCATCAATCTCGAACCGCTCGTCATTGCGAGCCCGGCTTCAGCCGGGCGAAGCAATCCAGGGACGGCCAAGATCGGCCTGGATTGCCGCGCGACTTCGTCGCTCGCAATGACGATTCAGCTCTGCTGGATCGGAGGCTAGCCTTTTCGCTGTCCTACATCGTGCGAGCCATGCCACCGTTCGGACATGCAGTTCGCCACCCGCTCATTCATGATTTTCAGCCGCAAGCTGAGCGCTTTGCCAGGCTCATTGCGCCGTAACGAGGGCGTGAAAATTTTCACCTCTATATCCCGTAACCTTCATCACCTTTCGGCACTTCAATCCCCGCTCGAAATCGGCGCGCGGGCACTGGCATTCCGCCGAAATCCCCCTTGCCTCGCTTCGGCAAACCCGGCATCCCTGCCGCAGACCCGCCAAGCGGGCACGGTCGTGCCGTCCCATCCCGAGAGGAGCAATGCCATGCGACCTTCGCTGACCGCCTCGATTCCTGCCCTTGTCGCCGCTGCGTTCGTCCTGCCGCTTGCCGCCTGCAATAACGGGCCGAGCGTCTCCGCCACAAATGCCTCGACGAAGGAGGTGGCCGAGAAGGTTGCCGCGGTGAATGGCGGCGGCGCCATGATCGAGCCCGGCCGCTGGGAGGGCACGATGACCATGCATGAGATGGACATGCCCGGCCTTCCGCCCGAAGTGAAGGCGCAGATGAAGAAGCAGCTGAGCACGGCGCACAGCTTCGTGAACTGCGTCACCGAAGAGGATGTGAAGAACCAGAAGGCGCTCTACACGGGCGACGACAAGAGCTGCAAATATGATCATTTCACCCTGGGCGGCGGCAAGATCGACGCGGCCATGACCTGCAACCGCGGCGATGGCGGCAAGATGGCGATGGCCATGACCGGCGACTATTCGTCCGGCAGCTATCATATGGACATGAACACCAAGGCCGAGGGCGCGGGGCCGATGGGCTCGATGACCATGAAGATGAGCGTGGACGCCAAGCGCGTTGGCGCCTGTCGCGGCACCAAGGACGAGCATTGAGCCCGGACGCGCATCGAGATCGACGATTTCCTGCCCCCGACTTTCTCCGCAGCCTGCTCTGCGAAGTCCCGGACAATGCCACAACAGCTATTTCGACCGCGACCAGAAGCGCTTCAAATATCAGACGCCGCCCGCCAAGATCCCGGGCCGGCGCCTGCGCAATCTGGTGATCGAGCTCAACAGCCCGGCGATCCTGAAACTCCTCGAAGCGATGACCGGCATTCCCGGCCTGATCGCCGATCCCTATTATGTCGGCGGCAGCCTGCATGAGACGCTCAAGGGCAGCCATCTGGGCGTCCACGCCGACTTCAACATTCACAAGGGCATGAACGTCGAGCGCCGGCTCAATCTCCTGGTCTATCTCAACGACGACTGGCTGCCCGAATATGGCGGCAATCTCGAATTGTGGGACCAGAAGATGGAGAAATGCCGACACCGAATCCTGCCGGTGATCGGCCGCGCCGTCGTCTTCAACACCTCGCTCGACAGCTATCATGGCCAGCCCGAGCCCCTGACCTGCCCGGAGGGGCGCTCGCGCAAGTCGATCGCCACTTATTATTATACCGCCAACGAAGCGGGCCTGGGCAAGCTCCCCGAGCGCACCACCGTCTTCAAGACGCGCCCCGGAACCGGCGACCAGGCGGACCGCAAGGTCCAGTTCGAACATCTGATGCGCGACTGGGTGCCGCCCAAGCTCTATCGCTATGCACTGAAGCTCAACCCGTTCAAATAACCGGGCCGGCGCGTGAGTTTTTCGCATGCAGCGGGCGATTGCGTTCCCGTGGCACTGCAGTAGAAGGCACGCCATAGCCCCGCCCTTAGCGAAGGTGTGCCATGCTGATCGGCTACACACTCGTCGGTACCAATGACATGCAGCGCGCGCTCGCTTTCTACGACGCGCTGTTCAGCACCGTCGGCATCGGGCGCATGCTCGAGCTCCCGACCCTCGCCGGCTGGGGCGTCAGCTGGGAAAAACCGATTTTCGGCATCGCGATCCCCGCCGACGGCCGGGCCGCAAGCGCCGGCAATGGCGCCATGATCGCGCTCGGCCAGCGCTCGCGCGACAAGGTCCGCCTACTCCACGCCAAGGCGCTGGAAATGGGCGGCACCGACCATGGCGCGCCCGGCGTGCGCGGCCAGGAAGGCAGCAATGCCTTCTACGCCGCCTATGTGCGCGACCTCGACGGCAACAAGCTCTGTTTCTATTGCGTGGGCCCAGCGGATGCCTGACCGCGCACCATGACGGACCCAAGACTTTCCGCCAATCTGGTCGCCTATCTGGCGCGCATCGGCCTTGATGCGCCACCGCCCGTCACGCCCGAAGGGTTGGGCGCGCTGCTTGCCGCGCATCGGCGCAATATCGCCTTCGAGAATCTCGACATCCCCCTCGGCCGCGGTATCCGCATCAATGGGGACAGCGTTTTCGACAAGCTCGTGACGCGTCGCCGCGGCGGCTATTGCTTCGAGCAGAACCGCCTGCTCGCCGACATGATGCACGCGATCGGCTTCGAGCTACGGCCGCTTCTTGCCCGCGTGCGTCTCGGCCCGCCCGATCTGGTGCCGGTGCGCAGCCACGTGACGCTGCTGGTCACGCTCGACGGCACGTCATGGATCGCCGAGGGCGGTTTTGGCGGTAGCGACCTTCCCGCCTTGCCGCTCATGGACGGCGCCATGGATACCTCTCCCGATGGCGCGTCGCATCGCTTGCGCAAGGTTGGCGAGGTAGGTGCCCTCGCGGGCGAATGGCTGCTCGAGCGCGCGGGGCCGCATACCACCACGGACGGCCGCGCCCAGCCCCACGAGGATTGGCAGCCGCAATATAGCTTCGACCTGGCTTATGTCGCGCCGGACGATCTCGAGCAATGCAATCACTGGACCTCGACGCGTCCCCAGACGCGCTTCACCACGCTCAACATCGCCAGCATCGTGCTGGACGGAGGGTTCGCCTCGATGGTCGACCGGACGCTCACCGTTCATCGAAACGGCGAAAAGTTCGTCGATGAAATCACTGAATCGGCGCAATATGCCGGCACGCTGCGCTCGCTCTTCCGGCTCGACTTCAGCGATGCGGAAGCCGAGGCGCTGCCGCTGTTTCGCCAATCAAAGCAGGTTGTTGCCGATGAAGATCAGACCCATGGCGCCGAGCACCGAGCCGACAAAGCCCGCCGGCGCATAGGGTTCGCGCGACCGGTCCTTGCTGACGAGGCGCAGAACGACGCCACCGACGACCGAGCCGCCAAGGCCCAGAAGGATGCTCTTGATAATCCCCATGTCGATCTCACCCGGATAGAAATAGCGGGCGAGGATGCCGACCACGAGACCGACCAAACAGATGCGGAGCACTTCACGCATATCTCGATATCTCCAGACGAAGGTGGTTGAGGCCCTCGAAGTGTATTATCGACACAGAACGGTAGATATTCAAGAGCCTTCGCGTGAACGATGCGCGCCGCCATCTGAAGATGGAACTTTATTGACCCTTCACCTCCCCTCGCCCTATCCGCTCCCGCAGCAGGAGCTTTCCCCATGACCGTGACCATCAAGACAGCCGATCTCATCGAGAGCGTCGCCGACGCGCTGCAATTCATCAGCTTCTATCATCCGATGGATTATATCCGCGCGCTGGGTGCGGCCTATGAGGCCGAGCAGGGCCCGGCGGCCAAGGATGCGATCGCGCAAATCCTGACCAACAGCCGCATGTGCGCCGAGGGTCACCGGCCGATCTGTCAGGACACCGGCATCGTCAACGTGTTCGTGAAATGGGGCATGGACTGCCGGCTCGACGACACGTCGAAATCGCTGCAGGAGATCGTCGATGAGGGCGTGCGCCGCGGCTACCTTAACCCCCAGAACAAGCTGCGCGCGTCGGTTCTTGCCGATCCGGCCTTCACCCGCCGCAACACCAAGGACAACACGCCCTGCGTGCTCCATGTCGAGATGGTCCCCGGCCATCACGTCCATGTGGATGTCGCGGCCAAGGGTGGCGGCTCGGAAAACAAGAGCAAGTTCAAGATGATGAATCCCAGCGACAACATTGCCGACTGGGTGGTCGAGATGCTGCCGCAGATGGGCGCGGGCTGGTGTCCGCCCGGCATGCTCGGCATCGGAATCGGCGGCACCGCGGAGCATTGCGTGCTGCTCGCCAAGAAGGCGCTGATGGACCCAATCGATATGAGCCTGCTCAAGGCGCGCGGGCCTCAGAACGACATCGAGGCGCTGCGCATCGAGATTTTCGACAGGGTAAACGCGCTCGGCATCGGCGCGCAGGGCCTGGGCGGCCTCTCGACCATCCTCGACGTCAAGATCATGGACGCGCCCTGCCACGCGGCGAGCAAGCCCGTCGCGATGATCCCCAATTGCGCGGCGACGCGCCATGCGCATTTCTTGCTCGACGGCTCCGGCCCCGCCTATCTCGAAGCGCCCAAGCTCGACGAGTGGCCCCAGGTCGACTGGAAGCCCGACACTGCCGCGATCCGCGTCGACCTCGATACGCTGACGCCCGAGGCTGTGCGCGGCTGGAATCGGGGCGATCGCCTACTGCTCAACGGCAAGATGCTCACCGGACGCGACGCTGCGCACAAGCGCATCCAGGACATGCTGGCCAGGGGCGAGGAACTGCCCGTCTCGTTCAAGGGCCGCGTCATCTATTATGTCGGCCCCGTCGATCCCGTCGGCGAGGAAATCGTCGGCCCTGCCGGCCCCACCACGGCAACGCGCATGGACAAGTTCATGCGCATGATGCTCGATCAGGGTCTGCTTGCCTGCGTGGGCAAAGCCGAGCGCGGCCCTGCCGCGACAGAGGCGATCAAGGACCACCAGAGCGCCTATCTCATGGCCGTCGGCGGCGCCGCCTATCTCGTCGCCCGTGCGATCAAGGGATCGAAAGTCGTCGGATTCGAAGACCTTGGAATGGAAGCCATCTATGAGTTCGAGGTGCAGGACTTCCCGGTGACAGTCGCCGTCGACAGCGAGGGGCACAACGTCCACCAGCTCGCGCCACTGGTCTGGAAGAAGAAGATCGCCGACGAAGGACTGCTCACCGAAGCCTGAGACACTTCCCCCCTGAAGGAAAGAGGAAAGTCGCGGTTTCCTCTATTAAGGCAGCCGAGTAAGCCTCAGATTTCCTGATATTCGAGCTTGAGCCCCGGCACCGGCCAGCGGCACCGGAACAGCTTGCCTGTTGCCGATCCGGTGATGAAGGCGGTCCGCATGTCGGCGCCGCCGAAGCAGATGTTGGTGGTGATCGGATCGGGCACGGGCACATGCACGACCGATCCGTCCGCCGGATCGATGACGGTGATGCCGCCGTTGAACAGAGTTGCCGCGCAGATTTTGCCATGCGCGTCGAGTGCGAGGCTGTCGAACCACTGCATGCCCGGCAGGTTGACGAGAACATGGCCCGCTTCATGTCCCGTGCCCGGCTCCGGCACGCCGGGCGCCGCCAGCTTCACCGACCAGCAGCGCTGCAGGATCGAATCCACCCAGTAAAGCGTGTTGCCGTCCGGCGAGAGACCAATGCCGTTGGGGGAAATCTGCTCATGACGCCAACGCGTGATCTGCGATCCGTCGGCCTTGGCATAATAGATGCCGCCGAGCCGCCGGTTTTCTCCGTCAGTCCAGCCGAAGCAGGTGAACCAGAAGCCGCCATGCGCGTCGAAGACGATATCGTTCGGCGCATTGAGGGGGAGGCCGTCGCAATTGTCGTAGAGCTTTTCCACCGCGCCGGTCGCCAGATCGATGCGCTGGACATAGCCGCCTTGATAGTCGGCCGGAATGCCGAGCTTGCCTTCTTCCTGCCAGCGCTCCGGGAAAGTGAAGGCGCCGCCATTGTTGACGACGTAGACCTTGCCATCGGGGCCGAGGGCAGCGCCGTTCGGACCGCCGCCGAGCTGCGCCACGATCTCGATATTGCCGTCCGGCCGCACGCGGGTCAGCGTCTGCCGCGCGATCTCGACGACCAGCACCGACCCGTCCGCGAGCGCGATCGGCCCCTCCGGAAAGAGCAGCTTGTCGGTTACCAGCTCCATCTCGATCATCATCCCCTCCTCGCTTGTGTTTGCATCTGCTTAGCGGGCGCTCGCCTCATTGCCAGATTGCTCACGGCACCAGGATGTGAACACGGCCCTCAAGGCTGAACGCGCACGCGTCCGACGCTCGTCCAGATAATCAGCAGCGCCATGACTGCGCAAAATGACATGCCGAGCGCCAGTGAGAGGGAAGAGCCGGTGGTCAGCCGCGCGAAGCCAGCCGCAAGGACGCCAGCAATGGCGAGTTGGCCGAAGCCGAGCAAGGCCGATGCCTGGCCGATCGCGCGGCAGACGCTGACCCGCGTGCGGCCGGACGGCA
>JAGIAZ010000013.1 GCA_017744605.1 Sphingobium sp.
AGGCGGCGATGCCCCAATTTAATTTCGCCCATTTCCTGCCCCAGATGGTGTGGCTCGCGGCTTTCTTCGCGATCCTCTACTTCGTGGTCGTGCGCGCCACACTGCCGAAGCTCGGCAATGTGATGCAGGAGCGCGAGGACAAGGTGCTGGGCGATCTCGAGGCGGCGCAGGCCGCCAAGGCCGAATCCGATAGCGTGGCGGAGGCCTATCAGGCATCGCTGCGCAAGGCGCAGGACGAGGCGCGTGCGCTGCTCGCTGGAGCCCGCTCGGATGCCCAGAAGGGCGTCGAGGCACAGCTTTACGAGGTCGACGCCGCGCTCGGTGCCAAGGCCGAGGCCGCTCAGGCGGCCCTCGACGTGGCCCGTGCCAAGGCCGCCGGCGAGATCCAGGGCATTGCCGCGGACGCAGCCGGCTCGATCGTCGAGCGTCTGACCGGCATTCGCCCGGCCGATGACAAGGCGAAGGCGGCCGCCAAGGCCGCGCTGGCCAAGGCCTGAGGGAGTTCGTCATGGCCGAAGAAACAACCGCAATGACCGAGGCCCATGGTGGCGCGCACGGTGAGCATGTCGAAGCGACGTTGCTGGGGCTGGGTGCTGAAGGCTGGGTCTATGTCGGTCTCACCATCTTCCTGCTGCTCGCGATCTTCGTCGCCAAGGCGCCGCAGAGGATCATGACGGCGCTCGATGCGCGCATCGCGGAGACGGTGAAGGCATTGAACGAGGCCAAGGCGCTCCGTGCCGAAGCCGAGGCATTGCTCGCCGATGCCCAGGCCAAGCAGGCGCAGAGCAAGAAGGACGCCGAGGCGATCATCGCTCAGGCCAAACTGGAAGCCGAGGACATGGTCGCTGCTCTTAAGAGCAGCACTGCCGAACTGATCGGCCGTCGTCAGAAGATGGCGGAGGACAAGATCGCCGCTGCCGAACGCACCGCCGTGGCCGGCCTGCGTGCCCAGGCTGCCAAGGCCGCGACCGCCGCCGCCGCGACGCTGATCGGCCAGGTCCATGACGCGAAGGCCGACAAGGGCCTGATCGACGAGACGATCGGCACGCTTTCGCACTGAGCGAGACTGGATTTCGACCGGGATGAAAGGCCGGGCTGGATGACCAGTCCGGCTTTTTGCGATCAGTGCCGTTTCGTGGGTGCGCGATCGCGCCCGAACGGGTCGCCGAGCACGGATTCGGTGTGCAAGGCGCACTGCCATTGGCCGTCGCGCTTGATCCATGTGGAGGCGTCTGCCGCGTCCATCGTCAATGGTTCGCCGTCGAGGATCAGTCGTTCCGAAACCTTGTAGCCGATCACGGCAACGTCGGGCGCCGGGAATTCGACCTGGACGTCGCTGAACGTGTAGCTCTCCAGCGTCCATTTTCCCTCGCGCATCATCTTTCCGAAGGCTTGATTGTCGATCGTCGCGGCTCCCTGCGCGCCGGTGACGATGGACTTGTCGGCCATCATCGCCGTGGCGGTTTCGACATCCTTGTCGATCATGGTCTTCCAGAAGCGGTTTTCGAGATCGATGATTTCCTGCTTGTCGGACATGGCGAAGCTCCTTCACTGACGAACCGCCAACGCCCGGACGTGTCGCCGGTTCCGCGTCGTCGGGCCGATTATGCCCCTCGTCACGAACATGGGTGACGAAAGCGATTTCAGCTGTCAGAAGAGAGCAATCGATGAAGGACCAAAGTCCGGGAGAGGGAATTGCGGCACTATCTTGCATGGGCGGGCGCGTGTGCCCTGTCGATCTGCGCCACGGGGGCGCCGGCGCATCACAGCATGGCCATGTTCGACCAGACCAGAACGGTCAAGCTGACCGGCACGGTCCGTGAGTTCCAGTGGACCAATCCACATTGTTACATTCAGCTGCTCGTCAAGGACGCGTCCGGCAAGGACGTGGAGTGGAGCCTCGAAATGGGCGCTCCGATGTACCTCTATGCCGCTGGCTGGCGCCCGACGACGCTCAAGAGCGGCGCGGCGATCACCGTGACCGTCAACCCGCTCAAGGACGGCAAGCCCGGCGCCGTGATCGTCACCGCGACGATGGCGGACGGCAAGCCGATCGGGAAGGGCGTCCCGCTCAGCAAGGCATCCTCGTGAGGCGCGCGGCGGCGTTGATGGCGGCCGCATTGCTCGCGGCCGGACCGGTGTTGGCCAGGGACGCGACGCCCGCAGCGCGCGCGAAGGCCTTCGCCAAGCTGCCGGACTGGACCGGCTACTGGCTGACCGAGAATGACGAGACCTCGATCGGCGGTCTCGCGGAGCGGTCGGTCCAGGCGAAAGAGACCGGCGCGAACACTGGGCCGCGCGCGGTCATGTCGCTTTTTGGCTTCGCTGCGCCCTGGAACGAGGAAGGTAAGAAGCGTCAGGCGGCGGCGCGTGCCGGCAGTGCGCGCGGCGCGCAGGGCTGGGGCTATCCGGTGATGATGAATGCGGCCGCGCCGATCCAGTTCATCGTGACGCCCGAAGAAGTGCTCATCATCAACGCCTATCGCGACGTGCGCCACATTTACACGGACGGTCGCAAACTGCCCTCGGCCGACGACAGCTGGCCCACCGTATGGGGCGAATCCGTCGGACATTGGGAAGGCGACACGCTGGTGGTCGAGACCTTCCAGGTGAAGAATCCCAATTATTATTTCCACGGCTCGCCGCCGCTCTCCGAGGAGGCGCGTTATATCGAGCGCATCCGCAGGGTCGGAAATCGGATCACCGACGAGTTCACGATCACCGATCCGGTGACGCTGACGGGTCCGTGGAAGGCGTTGGTCACCTATCAGCCCGCCGAGGGCTTCGACCGGATGATTTCCATCGAATTCGACAATGACCGCACCGACTATAGCGGCGCCGGGACCGGCGGGATCAAGCCGCCGTCCGACGAGAAATAAGGCATGTCCGGGGAGAACGCATGACCAACAGGATTGTTATGGCGAAGGCCGCGCTGCTGGGTCTCGCCGCATCGCTGGCGCTGGCTGCGCCGTTGAGCGCGCAGCTTCTCGCCGGCGAGAAGGCCACGACCATCACTGCCATCCCCGGCGTCATCGCCGGCAACGCGAAATGGGAACGCGCCTGGTCCGGCCCGATGACCGCAGACGGCATGAGCGGCACGGGCGACGGCTCGATCTATTTCGCGCAGGAGCAGAGCAACTCGATCTGGAAGCTGCGGCCGGACGGGCAGAATTTCGTGCAATGGCCTTATATCTACGGCGCCGGCGCGGTCTCCGTCGATGCGGCGGGACGCGTGTTCACGGTCGAGCGTACCTGCACGGACCCGGGCCTGCGGCCTGTGTCGAGCGCCTGCGCCGACAATACCCGCGTCGTCCAGCTGACGCCCGAGCGCAAGGTGCTGGCCAGCGCCTTCGCTGACGGCAAGACACTCGGCCGCCTCAACGACGTCGCCGCCGATGGATATGGTGGTGCCTTCTTCACGCAGACGGGCGTCTATCATGTCGGCGCCGACGGCAAGGTGAGCGTCGTCGCGGAAGGCAACGGCCTGTTCACCAACGGCCTCGTGATGAGCACCGACAACAAGACGCTCTATGTCACCAATCGCACGACGATCTTGGCCTTCGATGTCGGAGCGGACGGCAGCACCTCGAACCGCCGCGACTTCGCGACGCTCGGCAGCGAGCCGCAGGGCAGCTTCGGCGCCGACGGTCTGGCGGTCGACAGCGAGGGTCGGCTCTATGCCACGGCGGGCGCGGGCATCTATGTGTTCGACAAGGCCGGCAAGCAGCTCGGCGTGATCCCGACCCCGCGCGCGCCGATCACGCTTGCCTTTGCCGGTGCCGACAGGAAGACGCTGTATGTCGGGATGATGGGAGCGGTGACGCCCGAGGGCCAAGCCTGGACAACGCCGCAGGGCGTTCGCAACGTCGCCATGACTGTCTATAGGATGAAGATGCTTGCTTCCGGGCCGAAGGATCGCCCGAAATAAGCCTGCGCGCCAGGTGTGGGGCGCTTGACGCAGCGTCTGGAGGCCGGTGCGGGGCTTTGGGGCCCGCTTCCGAATGGCTGCGGACAAGGTGAACCCGCAAGCCTCCTGCGTCCTGAACGTCGCCAGAGGCCGATCCATCGATGTAGAACCGCTCGTCATTGCGAGCCCGGCTTCAGCTGGGCGAAGCAATCCAGGAGCTGGCGAGATCGGCCAGGATTGCCGCGCGACTTCGTGGTTCGCGATGACGCTTCAGCTCTGCTGAAGCCGAGTCTGGCGGTTCGCCGGCGCATGCACGGCGCCCTTATTAAACAGGCCTGTCCGTCCCTATTTGGGCTTGCGGAACAGGAAGATGAATTGATCGGTCTTGCCGCGGATGCCGGGGTCGAAAACCAGCTTGTCCTTGGGGTCGGCGGGATTGGCGAGCAGTCGGCTTGAGCCGACATAGCGGAAGCCGACGCTTTCGATCTCCGTGCGCGCGGCGCCGGGATCGATGCGATGCAGGCTATTGGGTGCCTTGAAGCCCGGATCGCTGTTCGCTGCATGGTCGATGACCAGGAAAAGCCCGCCGGGCTTCAGGGCCTCGTACAGCCTCTTCGTCGTGACGGTCGCATTGTCCGCGGGGGAGAGGTTGAGGTGTAGATCGTGATAATTCTGCACGGTGATGATCGCGTCGAGCGGCTCGGGAAAAGCGACCTCCTGCCATGGCGTGGTCACGGCGCTCGCATTGCCGTGCGCGGCGACGGCGGCCTTCTGCTCCTCGCCATATGCGGGGCGCAGCTTCACGAATTCGCTCGACTGATAGCCATAGACATGGCCCTTCGGCCCGACGAGCGGCGAGAGGATATGGGTCCAATAGCCCGCGCCCATCATGAAATCGGCGACCTTCATGCCCGGCTTGATCCCGGCAAAGGCCAGAATCTCGCCGGGATGGCTGCGCGCGTCACGGGCCTTGTCGGCGGCGGGACGGCCCGGATCGGCGAGCGCGGCCTTGATCGCCGGCGTGACGGTCTGGGCGGCGAGCGGCGCGGCGGCCAGCAGCGCGAGGATGGTCAGGCCGGTCTTCATATACGTCTCTCCCCTGGTCGACATCGCCCGGTTGCCCCGTGGCCTGGCCGCGCCTAAATCCGACGGCATGGCCGAACGCCCCTCATCCCCGGATCGCTTCAACGAGGAGCGCGCCACTTATACGGTGCGCGGCAGCGACACGCCAGATATCGAAGCAGGCGTCGCCGCCATTCGCGAGACGATCAAGACGCTGCCCACGCGCCCCGGCGTCTATCGCATGCAGGATGCGCGCGGTGACGTTCTCTATGTCGGCAAGGCGCGAGCCCTGCGCCATCGCGTGACCAATTACACGCAGGTCGACCGCCTGCCCAAGCGCCTTCAGCGCATGGTTGCGCAGACCCGCTCGATGACGATCGTCACCACGGAAAGCGAAGCCGAGGCGCTGCTGCTCGAGGCGCAGCTCATCAAGCGGTTCAGACCGCCCTACAATGTGCTGCTGCGCGACGACAAAAGCTTCCCCTTCATCCTGCTGCGCGAGGATCATGTGTTTCCGCGCGTCCAGCTCCATCGCGGCGCACGCAAGATCAAGGGGCAATATTACGGCCCATTCGCGGGGGCGGGGCAGGTCCGGCGGACGCTGAACGCGCTCCAGAAGCTTTTCCTGCTGCGCAGCTGCACGGACAGCTTCTTCGCCAATCGCTCGCGGCCCTGCCTGCTTTACCAGATTCGCCGTTGCTCGGCGCCTTGCGTCGGCCGGATCGACGAGGCCAGCTACAATGAGCTGGTGCAGGATGCGCAGGATTTCCTCGGCGGGAAGTCGACCAAGGTGCAGGCCAAGCTCGGTGATGCCATGACGGCAGCCGCGGAGGCCCTCGATTTCGAACTGGCCACGGTCTACCGGGACAGGCTGAAGGCGCTGACTTTCATCCAGGGCAGCCAGGCGATCAATGCCGAGGGCCTGGGCGATGCCGATATTTTCGCGCTCGCCAGCAAGGAGGGCGGCATGTGCATCCAGGCCTTCTTCATCCGCGGCGGACAGAATTGGGGCCATCGCAGCTTTTTCCCCGTGCACACGGCGGACGTGGGCGAGGATGAGGTGCTCATGCAGTTCATGGCGCAATTCTACGAGGATGTGCCGCCGGCGCCGCTGGTGCTCTGCGATCGCGAGCCGGCCGAAGTCGATCTGATCGCGGAAGCGCTCACCCAGCGCATCGGGCGCAAGGTGCGGATCGAGGTGCCGCAGCGTGGCAGCCGGGTGAAGCTCATCAAGCAGGCGCAGCGCAACGCGGTCGAGGCGCTGGAGCGGCGCCAGGCCGAAAGCAGCGCGACCGGCAAGGCGCTCAACGAAATGGCCGATCTCTTCGCGCTTGAAGGACCGCCCGACCGCATCGAGGTCTACGACAACAGCCACATTCAGGGCACCAGCGCGCTGGGTGCCATGATCGTCGCCGGGCCGGAGGGCTTCCGCAAGAACGCCTATCGCAAGTTCAACATCAAGCAGGCCGCGACCGACGACGATTTCGCGATGATGCGCGAGGTGTTCGAACGGCGCTTCGGGCGCGCGAAGGATGAGGATCCCAATCGCGATTCAGGCGAATGGCCGGATCTTGTGCTCGTCGATGGCGGTCGCGGCCAACTCAACGCCGCGCGGCAGATCCTCGAGGAACTGGGCATCGAGGATGTGCCGATGGTGGGCGTCGCCAAGGGACCGCATCATGGCCGCGAAGGCCGCGAGGTCTTCCACTTGCTCGACGGGCGCGAACTGACGCTGCCGGTCAATCATCCGGTGCTGTTCTATCTCCAGCGGCTGCGCGACGAGGCGCACCGCTTCGCCATCGGCGCGCACCGGCAGAAGCGTGCCAGGACGATCACGGTCAGCTCGCTGGACGAGGTTCCGGGCATCGGCCCGGCGCGGAAGAAAGCGCTGCTCATGCACTTCGGCACCGCCAAGGCGGTCCGCAACGCCAGCCTCGACGATCTCC
Source organism: Sphingobium sp. (assembly GCA_017744605.1). GTDB lineage: Bacteria > Pseudomonadota > Alphaproteobacteria > Sphingomonadales > Sphingomonadaceae > Sphingobium. The sequence goes on from JAGIAZ010000013.1 coordinate 6,916, forward strand.
AGCGGGCCCCCGGCGTGTCGGCGGCGGTGGCGCAGACGGTCTACGATTATTTCCACGGCTGACGGTGCACCCGCTTTCGCGGGAGCCCTATTGGCCAGGCGGCACCGTGACCGATCCCGTGCGCACCAGCTTGCCCCAGCCGACCACCTGGCCGCGCAGCGCTGCGTGGATGGAGCGGATGACGACGCCGTACATGAGCTGGCGATAGACGAAGCGCTGCATGATCATGAGCAGGGCAGGGAAGCGCTGGCGCGTCGGCTCCAGCCGGTAAGCGATCCAGCCCGCGAGCAGGTCGATGGCGACGAAGAGCAGCCAATAGCCGCCCATGCGCAGCACGTCGCTCTGGGTCTGTGCCCAACCATGCTGGTGGATCTGCACCCATGTGCCGATCACCGAGATGACCAGAGCCAGGTCGATGATCGGCGAGAGCGCGGCGAAGACGATCTGGAACAGCCAGGCCTGCGGCATGCCGAACCAGGCGAGGCCGCGCGGGCGGCCCTTCTTCAGGACATCGCGATGCTTCCATAGGCACTGCAGCGTGCCGAAGGACCAGCGATAGCGCTGTTTGCCGAGCGCGCGGAACGTCTCGGGTGCCTCGGTCAGCGCGATGGCCTCGACATCATATTCGACCCACCAGCCGGCCCGCTGGATCGCGATCGTCAGGTCCTGGTCCTCGGCAAGGGTGTCCTCGGGATAGCCGCCGACGGCATCCAGCGCCTCGCGCCGCCAGGCGCCCACGGCGCCGGGAACCACGGTGATCGCCTTGAGCGCATCCAGCGCCCGCCGCTCGACATTCTGCGCGGTCACATATTCGATGGCCTGCCAGCGCGTGACGAGGTTGATCTTGTTGCCGACCCGCGCATTGCCCGCCACCGCGCCCACGCGCGGATTGGCGAACCAGCGCACCAGCTTGGCGATGGTATCGGGCAGGAATTGCGTGTCGGCATCGAGCGCGATGATGATCGACCCGCTCGCATGCTGCAGCGCCCGATTGAGTGCGCTTGCCTTGCCGCCATTGACGAGCGTCATCAGCCGGACGCGTGGATCGTCGCCATAATGCTGCGCAACAAGCGCGCTGGTCGCGTCCTTGGAGCCGTCGTCGGCAACGATCACTTCCATGGCGGGATAGTTGCTCGCCAGCACCCGCGCGACCGAGGCAACGATCACCGTCTCCTCATTATAGGCCGGGATGATCACGGAGACGGGCGGTTGCGGCGCGTCGGTCGGCGCGTCTTCGCTGGCGTGGCGGTCGAGGAGCGCCAGGGCCGTCATGAATATGGCGCGCGCGATGCCAAGCGCGATCGCGAAGAAGAACAGCCAGCGCAGCGCATAGCCCAGCATCGCGATGGCGATGAAAAAGCCGACGTCGGCGCGGACTGCAAGGAGGTCGGCCCCCTTGACCGGCGGCATGACCGTGTCGCGGCTGAGACCGGCCAGGGCCGACACGGTGACGAAATGGTAGCCGCGGGCGCGCAGCTGGTCGATGATCTGGGGCAGGGCGGCAATGGTCTGATCGCGCCGCCCGCCGCCGTCGTGGAGCAGGATGATGTTGCCGCTGCGCTGGGGCGAGGCTGCCAGCACCTTGCGCACGGCATCGTCGACGATGTGCTGGACGCCGGGCGTCTTCCAATCGTCGGGATCTACATGCAGGCCCACGATCGTATATCCGCGATCCTGCGCCAGAGCCGCGGGGAGAAGCTCGTCGGCCTCGGTCGGCTCGGCGTCGCCGAAATAGGGCGCGCGGAACAGGCGTGTCGAGCGGCCCGTATAGGCCTCGATCAGCCGCTGCGTCGCATTGAGTTCCAGCTTGACGCCGAGCGGCGAAACCTCGGCGAGATTGGGGTGGGTGTAGCTGTGATTGCCGACCTCATTGCCCTCCGCGACGAGCCGGCGAAGGATTTCCGGATGCTCCAGCGCATTTTCGCCGATCACGAAGAAGGTGGCGTTCATGCCTTTGCTCTTGAGGATGTCGAGAATGCGCGGCGTCCAGTCCGGATCGGGGCCGTCGTCGAAGGTGATCGCAAGCTTCTTGGGGTCGGCCGCACCGGTCCGCTGTACGACAAAGGGCGAGGGGAGAGAGGAGAACCTCTCGTCGATCACCGTGCCGTCCTTGCCGAAGTCGAGCGTGCGGCTGCCGCCCTCCGGGCGCGCCGCGATACGCAATATTTCGCCGGAACCGTCAATGTCGGTTCCGGTCGCCGGCGCAATCGTCTCCAGGCGAGGCATGCGGCGGGCCTGCCATGCGGCCACGGCTTCCCAATAGCCCGGATCCTCGCTGCCGAGGCGCCAGAGCGCGATGCCGGCAATGCCGCCCCGCAGGAGCGCGAGCTGGTTCCAGCTTGCCGCCGCATCCATCATCCAGATGGTGTGCTTGTGGCCATCCTCGTCATAGGCGAAGCCGCTGTTGCTGCTGGACGGATCGAAAGCGGGCCTGGCGCCGCTGTCACGCGCGGCGAGCCAGGCTTCATTGACGGTCAGGGCGTCGGCGATGCCGTCGTGCCAGTCATAGCCATAGTTGCCGAGCGCGATGATGAGCTTTTCCGGAGGGACTTTGCTGCGCGCGTCGGCGAGCATCGAAGCGAACCAGTCGTGCGCCGCGATCGGTCCGGATTCCCCGCCCTGCCAATGCTGGTCGTAATTCATGAAAATGACATGATCGACCGCCTCGGCGAGGCGCTTCAGATTCCACGCCGGCTCGCCCGCGGGGACCGTCACGCCCATCAGCAGGCCCGCTTTGGTGAAGCGGGGATGGGCGCGCGCCAGGAAGTCCCGATAGGCCGGGAGGGACTCGTTCGGCATATTTTCGATATCGAAGATCACGCCCTGCCACCGCACCCGCTTGGCGGCGGCGATCAGGCCGTCGATCAGCGCGTCGCTCTTGGCCGGATCGTGGAAGAGCCGGCTCATTTCAGGCCCGAACCAGACGCGGTCATCGATGTTCTGGACCATCAGAAACAGCTTGGGGCGGTGGAGCCGGCCACGGACCAGCGTGCGCAGCGGCGTGTCGATATGGACCTTGAGGCCGAGCGTCTTACGGTCGAGCGAGGCGTTGCTGGCGATGACCCAGTCGAGCTGGTCATAATGCGCGCGCAGTGCCGAGACGCTCTCGGGGTCCCACGGCACATAGAATGCCGCATTGATCGGCCGTTCGCTTCGGCCCAGATGAGGCCATTGCGGGATGCGGTGGCGCCAATGCGCGAGATGCGTCTTGAAAGGCAGCGGCTGCTGTCGCTCGTGCGAGAAGTCGAGCGCGGAGGTCGTCGGCACGTTCACGATGGTGGTGGCGAAGCCGATGGCGCAGGCCAGGATCAGCGTGAGCAACACGGCGATCAGGCGGCCGACGAGCCTTCTTCTTTTGCCTGTACTGTCGAAAAAGACCGGTGAGGTCATGCTATCCCCATTGCCCGCTCGTCGTCTTATGAGTCGGCGGGGCGTTTGGCCCTAGCATATTTTCGTGCAGCTGAACGGGCCATAGACTTCGCACCTGCGTTAACCGCCCAAGGTTGACCATGGGCGTTCGACACCCTAAGTCGCGCCTTCTCGACATAATTCAGGCCGAAAATACCGATGCTGTTCACCTTCCTCCTCGTCGTCCAGGCCGTGATCGCCGCAGCGCTGGTCACTGTCATTCTGATGCAGCGTTCGGAAGGCGGCGGTCTTGGCATGGGCGGCAGCCCGTCGGGCCTCATGTCGGCGCGCGGCGCGGCGGATTTTCTCACCCGTTCGACGACGGTGCTGGCCACCGGCTTCGTGCTGCTGAGCATCGTGCTGGCCGTGCTTGCGGCGACGCAGCATCGCGGGCAGGGCGTCGATACCTCGCTGGTCGGTTCGACATCGACGGCGCAGCAGCAGCCGGATCAGGCGCCGGCCCAGCCGGCCCCGAACGCAGCGGCACCCGCCCAGGGCGCGCCTGCCGGCAATCAGTCCGTTCCGCTCCAGTAAGCGGCGCTCGGCAAATTTATTTCACGCCAGGCGGATTCGTCCGCTTGCCCATTCACGCGAAAACAGCTTAGGCCTTTCCTCCCATGGCGCGGTTCATTTTCATCACCGGCGGCGTGGTCTCATCGCTCGGCAAAGGCCTCATGGCGGCGTCGCTCGGTGCGCTGCTGCAGGCGCGCGGCTATAAGGTCCGCACACGCAAGTTCGATCCCTATCTGAACGTCGATCCGGGCACGATGTCGCCCTATCAGCATGGCGAAGTCTATGTGACGGACGATGGCGCGGAGACCGATCTCGATCTCGGCCATTATGAGCGCTTCACGGGCGTCTCCAGCCGTCAGGCCGACAATGTCACGCAGGGCCGCATCTACCAGACGATCATCCAGCGCGAGCGGCGCGGCGATTATCTCGGCGCGACGGTGCAGGTCATTCCGCACGTCACCGACGAGATCAAGAAGTTCGCCCTCGCCGAGACGGACGATGTCGATTTCGTGCTGTGCGAGATTGGCGGCACGGTCGGCGACATTGAGAGCCTGCCGTTCATGGAGGCCATTCGCCAGCTCCACAACGAGCTGGGCCGCAACCAGTCCATCCTCATCCATGTGACGCTGGTGCCTTATATTGCCGCGGCCGGCGAGCTGAAGACCAAGCCGACGCAGCACAGCGTGCGCGAGCTGACCTCGCTCGGGATCCAGCCCGATATCCTGCTCTGCCGTTGCGAGCATCCGCTGCCGGAAAGCGAGCGGGCGAAGATCGCGCTTTTCTGCAACGTCCGCAAGGAAGCCGTGATCCAGGCGCTCGACGCGCCCAATATCTATTCCGTGCCCGCGCAATATCATGCGGAAGGGCTCGACGAGGAGGTGCTCCGCGCCTTCGGCATCGAAGCCCAGGGCCTGCCGGACCTCACCCGCTGGTTCGATATCATGGACCGCTACGACAATCCCGAAGGCGAAGTCACCATCGGCGTCGTCGGCAAATATGTCGGGCTGCAGGACGCCTACAAGTCGCTCAACGAGGCGCTGATTCACGGCGGCCTCGCCAATCGCGTCAAGGTCAACATCCACTGGATCGACGCCGAGCTGTTCGAGCAACCGGACAGCGATATCGCCGCGCGTCTCGAGCCCATGCACGCCATTCTCGTGCCAGGCGCCTTCGGCTCGCGCGGCGCGGAAGGCAAGATCGCCTCGATCCGTTTCGCGCGTGAGCGGCGCGTGCCTTATTTCGGCATCTGCTTCGGCATGCAGATGGCGTGCGTCGAGGGTATGCGGAACCTCGTCGGCGTTCCCGATGCGAGTTCGACCGAGTTCGGCCCGACGCCCGAGCCCGTGGTTGGCCTCATCACCGAGTGGATGAGCGCCGAGGGTCTGCAGAAGCGCGAAGCGGGCGGCGATCTCGGCGGCACGATGCGGCTGGGCGCTTATGAGGCGAAGCTCTCGCCCAACAGCCATGTCGCGCAGATCTATGGCTCGACGACGCTCAGCGAGCGCCACCGCCACCGCTGGGAAGTCAACATGCGCTACAAGGACCGGCTGGAGAATACCGGCCTGATCTTCTCGGGCATGTCGCCGGACGGCACGCTCCCCGAAATCGTCGAGCGGCCGGACCATCCCTGGTTCGTCGGCGTACAGTTCCATCCCGAACTCAAGTCCAAGCCCTTCGAGCCGCACCCGCTCTTCGCGAGCTTCATCGAGGCGGCCGTCAAGCAGAGCCGCTTGGTCTAAGCAGCGGCTCCTCCCTGTCTTTCCTCAGCGCCGGAAGTCTTCCCCCTCCAGCGTCCAAAATATCTTACGCTCGGTATACGAGCGGGCTGGGCTGCCCGATGCCGAAATGGCTGGCTCAAATTTTGCGCGTTCCACCAGCTTGTCGCAGCTTCTCTTGCGAAAGGGTCCGTCTCCGATCCCGTTGATCACCCGGCAGTCGGTGACTTTTCCCGTTTCATCGATACCGAGCCAAACGAGCAGTGCGGCCGATTTGCCCATGCTCATCATCGTGAAGGGATAATCATCCGATTTGATCCAGTCCGACGGCGACCCGATTGGCGTTGCCGGTCGCTGCAATGTGCGCAGGGACGGACCATCCAACCCAGCCTTGCTCATCAAGGCATCTTCGCATTTATCCAGTTCGACTTTGACGGCCTTCATTTTCTGCAGGTTGAATGCAACTTCGTTTCGTCCCGCGCGGATGCGGAGGACGATGGCGACGTTGTCGGTAAAGCGCTGCGTCAGCCCTTCCCAAAACGCATCGGGAATTTTTGGAAAAACGAAAAATCCTCGCCGCTTGCCGTTGTGGAGCGAGCGACCTGGGACTGTGTCCAGTTCTCGTCTCCGTCAAACCTGATCTCCGCGTCAAAACCCGGGCGCTTCGGCAGGTCGGACGAACTGACTGCAAGGCTGTAGCTCGATAGCGGGCCGTCTCGATTGATCTGCACCCAGGCCGGTGCATTGTCCGATCCGAACCGCCGCGACATGCGGCACTCGCTTTCGTCGATTTCAATGACCCAGGGAGCGGCTGAGCGCAGCGGGGCGACCTCAATCGGCTCCGCAGCGTGGGCAAGGCCGCCGATGGCCAGGGTGGCCGACAGCGTCAGGGGAAGCATATGACTGCGCATGACGTCAGCATATCGAGGCGCCGGAATTCAGGGAAGATGATTCCGACACAGAAAAGGGCGCCCGGTTTCCCGGACGCCCTCGCTTGCTACCTCAGGTCAGTGGGGGGAGACGACTGTGAGGCAGCGGCAATGTCTTGCTTCAGGCGGCGTTCTTGTCGCCCAGGTCGATCACTTCGCCCTTGCCGTTGATGGCGATCTTGCGTGGCTTCATCGCATCGGGGACTTCGCGAACCAGCTCGACGATGAGCAGGCCGTCGGCCAGTGAGGCGTTCTCGACGCGTACAAAGTCGGCCAGTTCGAAGCGGCGCTCGAAATTGCGGTTGGCGATGCCCAGATGCAGGAACTTGGCGCGATCCTCGGCGCTGGTCTCTTCCTTGCGGCCGGTGACCTGCAGCAGGTTCTGCTGGGCGGTGATGTCGATCTCGTCCGCCTTGAAACCGGCGACGGCGAGCGTGACGCGATAACGGTCGTCGCTCACGCGCTCGATATTGAACGGCGGATAATTGTCGGTCTGCTGGAGACGCGCGTTATTCTCGATCAGGTCGAACACGCGGTCGAAACCGACGGTGGAGCGGCGATAGGGGGTCAAATCGAAAGGTGTACGCATGGTTCAAATCCTCTGTTGAGCGTGTTTGACAGTGCGCTCCCGGACCCGAAAACTCGGCGTCCGGTGCATCTCCGGCCCCATATGGCGACCGGCTGAGCGATAGATGTGTGCTGGAAAGTGCGTTTCAAGAGGGTGGCAAATCGAGACGGACTTTTTCGCCGTCGTCCCGAGGCGAACCGCCCCAACGACTAAGCGCCCAGGTCGTTGCCGACCCAGGCGCCCGTGGACGATAGTTCGTCTCCCCCTTGGCGCCGACTTCGCTCACCCTCTCGGCCCCCTCAAGCTTGAGGGTGGGAAGTCGGCATCCCTGAACCACGGCCTTGCTATGAAAAGCCAGTGTTTCAGGCATAGAGCTATTAGAGCCTCCTGCCGGAGTCACGGGGCAAAGTGGAGCAACCTTTCAATTGCCTGAACGGCTGTGCTGATTCCGCAACATTTGCTTGACGTGCACGTAAAGGTTTCCGCCGCCGCCGATACGGTCAGGCCCTATACGGTCAGGCCCTTGCCAGTCCGCGGACAGGCCCATAGAGGTGCGCACTCCCTTCGGAGGCGAACCAGAGCGCCCATGACTCCCGCAACATGATCCTCTCCCGTTACGAACAGATGATTGCCCGGCGCTACCTGCTCCCGGGAAAGGGGGAGGGCTTCATTTTCCTCGTCGCGTCGATCAGCCTCGTCGCGGTGATGCTCGGCGTGGCGGCGCTCATCACCGTGATGAGCGTGATGAACGGCTTTCGCGCCGAACTCTTCGACAAGATCGTCGGCCTGAACGGGCATGCCGTCATCCAGGGCTATGGCGGTCGGCTCGCCAACTGGCAGCAGATCGCCGCAGATGCGCGCGCGACGCCTGGCGTCACCAGCGCGACGCCGCTGATCGAGCAGCCGCAGCTGGTCATCTATAACGGCCGGCCCGAGGCGGCGGTGGTCCGCGGCATGACCGAGGCCGATATCCTCACCAATCCATCGATCAAGGCCAAGATCGTCGCCGGTTCGCTCGCCGACATCCGCGCCGGCAGCGGCAAGGTGGCGATCGGTTCGCGGCTCGCCGAAAATCTCGGGGTCACGCTTGGCCAGACGATCAGCATCCTGAATCCCGCCGGGCGGTCGACACCGTTCGGCACAGTGCCGCGGCAAATCGCTTATGATGTCGGCGCGATTTTCGAGATCGGCATCTACGATTTCGACGACAAGTTCATCATCATGCCGATGCAGGACGCGCAGACCTTGCTCCTGCTCGGCGACCAGGTGCAGATGGTCGAGGTGCAGACGACCGATCCGGACAAGGTCGGGACGATTCTCAAGCCGATCGCCGAGAGGGTGAAGGACAGGGCCAATGTCGTCGACTGGCGGCAGATGAATTCCAGCCTGTTCGAGGCTCTGCAGATCGACCGCATCGTCTCCTTCATCGTGCTGTCGCTGATCATCCTTGTTGCGGTGTTCAACATTCTCTCGTCGCTCATCATGCTTGCCCGCGCCAAGACGCGCGACATCGCGATCCTGCGCACCATGGGCGCGACACGGCGCAGCCTGCTGCGCATCTTCGTGACGGTGGGCCTCGCGATCGGCACGACCGGCACGCTTGCCGGTGCCGCGCTCGGCTTCCTCATCCTTTATTTCCGCCAGAACCTGCTCGATTTTGCTCAATATGCGACCGGTCAGCAGATCTGGGACCCGTCGATCCGCTTCCTGAGCGATCTGCCGTCCAAGCCCGATCCCGTCGAGATCGTCGGCATCTGCCTGATGTCGATCGGCTTCTCCTTCCTCGCGACGCTCTATCCCGCTCTCAAGGCGGCGAGCACCGATCCGGTGGAGGTGTTGCGCTATGAGTGATGCGGCGCAGCAGGTCCTGGCCGTCACGGAGCTGACTCGCAGCTTCTCGCAAGGCGATGTCACCATCGAGGTGTTGCGCGGCGTCGACCTCAGCATTGCGTCCGGAGAGATTGTGGCGCTGCTGGGACCGTCCGGCTCGGGCAAGTCGACTCTGCTCCAGGCGGTCGGCCTGCTCGAGGGCGGCTATGGCGGTTCGATCCGTCTGGCCGGCGTCGAAGCGGCGAAGGAAGGCAATGACGGCCGCACGCGCCTTCGTCGCGAAAAGCTCGGCTTCGTCTATCAGTTCCATCACCTGCTGCCGGATTTCACGGCGCTGGAGAATGTCGTGCTGCCGCAGCTCATCTGGGGCGCGAGCGAGGCCGAGGCACGCGATCGCGCGACCGCGCTGCTCAGAGATCTCGGCCTTGCGCAGCGGCTCGATCACAAGCCCAGCAAGCTGTCGGGCGGCGAACAGCAGCGCGTCGCGGTCGCCCGCGCGCTCGCCAACAAGCCTGCGCTGGTGCTGGCCGACGAGCCGACGGGCAATCTCGACGAGCGCACGGCCGATATCGTGCTCGACGAGTTTGTGAGGCTGGTCCGCGAACAGGGCTCAGCCGCGCTGATCGCCACGCACAATGAGCGTCTCGCGGCGCGCATGGACCGCATGGTGCGCCTGCATGACGGCAGGGTGGAGCAATAGGAGGGCGCGATGGCGACAATCCTGATCACCGGCGCGAACCGCGGTATCGGCCTTGAGCTGGCCAGGCAATATGCCGCCGCCGGCGACAGGGTCATCCGCACCATGCGCGGGCATGACAAGGCGGGCGAGACCGTGGGCGAAACCATCCCGCTCGACGTGACGAGCGACGCGTCGGCCGCCGCGCTCGCGGAGATGCTCAAGGGCAGGCCGGTCGATCTCCTCATCAACAATGCCGGCGTCATCGGCCCCGACCCGGCGAAACAGACGAGCACGGCCATGGACTTTGCCGGCTTTCTCGGCGCACTCGATGCCAATGTGCTCGGGCCGCTCCGTGTCACGCAGGCGCTGCTGCCCAATCTGCGCGCCGCGAACGCCGCCAAGGTTGCCGTCATCTCCAGCCAGATGGGCCAATTGTCGTCGCAGCATTCCGGCTTCATCGCCTATCGCGCGTCCAAGGCGGCCGTGAACAAGGTTTTCCAGTGCGTCGCCGCCGATCTGGCAGGGGAGGGCATTGCCGTCGCAATGTTGCATCCCGGCTGGGTGCGCACCGATATGGGCGGTGCGGGCGCAGACCTGGACGTTTCGGAGAGCGCGTCGGGCATCCGCAAGGTGCTGGCGGATCTCGACATCGCCTCGACCGGCCGATTCAAGACCTGGGACGGCCGCACACTCGACTGGTAGGCGCGGACTATTTCGCTTCCAGCGCCTTCAGCCTAGCCTGGTCGACACTGGCGGCGGCGCGCTTGAGATCCTCGAAGCTGTCGGCCTCACCCTTGGCCTCGATCAGGAAACGCTTGTCGATGATCGTCGTATAGCTGCCTTCGTCGCCGTCATTGTCCCATTTTTCGGCGACGAACGTGCCGTCCTTGTTCGAGACGTGCTCGAAGCCGTTTTCGTCCGGCCGACTCCTTTCGATCCGGATGGCATTGCGCATCTGCGCCAGGGCGCCGAAGCCTGCGAGGTCCACGACCTTGAGCGTGAATGCCTGGTTGCCATCCTTGTAGGTCGCTTCGGCGTTGCCGCCGCCGGGGCCGCCGGTGGAGCTTTCGAGGCCGGTCCGCTCAAAGCTGCCGAGCCTGGTCGGAAGCAGCGCCTGCAGGTCGGAACCCGACACCGTCTTTCCGTCGCCTTTGCGAGCGGCGTCGCGCAGCTCACGCAAAAATCCGCGGCCGTCGAAGCCGACTTCATCGCCATGGGTGCGGAAGGCCTGGCGCTGCTGGACGTCCGGCCTGCCGCCCATCATCAGGGCCGGCCCGCTGGAAATGGCGCTCGCCACGAGGTTCAGGCCGATGGCGCAGACGATGGTGGCGAAGCCGAAGCGCCTCTTGTCCACCTCGGGCACCTTCATCATCGGGCCGATGCCGGTGAAGAAGAGATAGAGCGAATAAAAGCTGGCGAGCCCGACAAACCCGAAGCCGGGCACCATCGCGACCGCCGAGGCGAGCCACATCGGGATGGAGGAATAGACGATCAGCTTGAAGGCGTCGCGCGGGCTGCCCTCCCCGCCGAAACGCGGCGCCAGCCTGGATGCGATGATGCTCATGGCCAGCAGGCTGGCGAGCGACAGGCCATAGCCGATGATGGCAGTGAACAGCTGGCCGATGAAATGGCCGGAAAAGGGATTCCAGCCGATGCGGCCGGTCAGCAGGCCCGCGACGGGTGCCAGCGCGGCGAGGGGCGCCGCGACGCGCGTGAACAGCTCGCCGCTCGGCGTCGTGTCGCGGTCGATCTCGGGCCATGCCTCTTTCGGGCGCGTCCACAGCGCCTTGACGCGCTCGATGAGAGAGGCCGTCCAGCCGTGTGACTTCTCGATGGCCATGACTATCCGTTCGCTCCCCGTCTCACTCGATATCTCTAAGATATATCTTTTGATGGAATGGCTTCAAGCGGAACCGCTAAAAAAGAGCTCCGATGAAGTTGCGCTGCAATTGACCCAGGCCGGTGCTAATCGAGCGTCATGAGGCGGAAGACGCGCGGACTATGCGGTTGAGGGAGTGGGCGCGGGCGCGGGCGCTCAAGCGCGATATCGTGGCCCTGTGGCTCGCGGCGCGCGATCCGCGTGTTCCATTCGCTGCCAAAATGCTCGCGGGCTTCGTGGCGGCCTACGCACTCAGTCCCATCGACCTCATTCCGGATTTCATTCCGGTCTTCGGATATCTCGACGATCTGCTCATCGTGCCGCTCGGCATCTGGCTGGCATTGCGCCTGATCCCGCCCGATCTGATGGCGGAGCTTCGCGATGCGGCCACCGAACGCGCGAGACCCACGAGCTATTGGGCCGCAGGCGCCGTCGTCGCGTTCTGGCTCGTCATCGCGGCGCTGACCGCGGGGTGGGCCAAAAGCCTGTGGACAAGTTGAGCTGACGCCGTGCGTCCGCTTGCGTTGGGCGCCCGCGCGGCCACATAAGCGAGGTCATGGCTCACGCCCCTTATGTCCCGCTGCGCAATCTGTCCGCTTATTCGCTGCTCGAAGGCGCGATCGCGCCCAAGCAGATGGCGGCGCGCGCCAAGGATCAGGGTTTTCCCGCAGCCGCGCTGACTGACCGCAACGGGCTCTATGCGGCCATGGCGTTCTCGGAAGCGGCGGCAAAGTCGGGCGTGCAGCCGATTATTGGCGCGACGCTGGCGATTGCCCGTCCGGATCGCCCCGACAATGCGCCGCTGGTGCTCGATTGGCTGGTGCTGCTCGCGCAGGATGACGAGGGTTACGGCAATCTCTGCGCATTGGTCAGCCAGGCGCATGTCGCGCGGCCGATGGAGGATGACGCTCATGTCACCTTCGACCAGCTGGAGGCCCATGCACAGGGATTGATTTGCCTGACCGCAAGTGGAGACGGCGCGCTCGCGCGGCTGATCGCCGAGGGGCAACCCGAAGCCGCGGGCGCCTATCTCGGGCGCTTGCACGTGCTGTTCGGCGACCGGCTGTATATCGAGCTTTCGCGCACCGGCGATCCGGTGATGGATCAGGCGGAAGGCACGCTGATCGATCTTGCCTATGCGCGGCACCTGCCGCTCGTCGCCACGAACCCGGCCTGTTACGCCGATCCCGGCTTCCACGCGGCCCATGACGTGCTGCTCTGCATCGCGACCGGCAGCTATGTCGAAAGCGCGGAGCGGCGCCGCAGTTCGCCCGAAAGCTGGATGAAGCCGGCGGCGGACATGGTGGCCCTGTTCGAAGACCTGCCCGAGGCGATCGCCAACACGCTGGTGGTGGCGCAGCGTTGTGCGGTCATGGCGCCCAAGCGCAAGCCCATCCTGCCCAGCCTTGCCGGCGACAGGGCGGGCGAGGAAATGCAGTTGCGCGCCGATGCGACGGCTGGCCTGGTCGAACGACTTCGAATTCTCCACCGTCATTCCCGCGAAAGCGGGAATGACGATGTGAATGGGGACGAACTCAAGGCACATTACCCCGCCTATTTCGAGCGTCTCGATTTCGAGCTCGATGTCATCATCCAGATGGGATTTCCGGGCTACTTCCTGATCGTTGCCGACTTCATCAAATGGGCGAAGTCGCACGACATTCCCGTGGGCCCGGGGCGCGGTTCGGGCGCCGGCTCGGTCGTGGCCTGGGCGCTGACCATCACCGATCTCGATCCGCTGCAACTCGGCCTGCTGTTCGAGCGCTTCCTCAACCCCGAACGCGTCTCGATGCCCGACTTCGACATCGACTTCTGCGAAACGCGGCGCGGCGAGGTCATCAAATATGTCCAGGACAAATATGGCAGCGATCATGTCGCGCAGATCATCACCTTCGGTACGCTGAAGGCGCGCGCTGCGCTCAAGGATACCGGCCGCGTCCTGCAGATGGGTTACAATCAGGTCGACCGGCTCGCCAAGCTGGTCCCCAACCATCCGACCGACCCCTGGACGCTCGAGCGCACCATGAACGGCTCGGCCGAGTTCGTCGCGGAATATAAGGCGGACCGCAATATCGCGCGGCTCGTCGACCAGGCGATGCAGATCGAAGGGCTGCCGCGCAACAGCTCCACCCACGCCGCCGGCGTCGTGATCGGCGATCGGCCGCTCAGCGAACTGGTGCCGCTCTACCGCGATCCCAAGTCCGACATGCCGGTCACCCAGTTCGACCTCAAATATGTCGAGACCGCCGGCCTGGTGAAGTTCGACTTCCTCGGCCTCAAGACGCTCTCGGTGCTCCAGCGTGCCGTGCAGATGCTGGCCGCGCGCGGCGTCGAGATCGACCTGTCGGCGCTGCGCTGGGACGATGAGGAAACCTACAAGCTGCTCCAGCGCGGCGACACGGTCGGCGTGTTCCAGGTGGAATCGGAGGGCATGCGCAAGACGCTGGCCGCCGTGAAGCCCACGGTCTTCGAGGACATCATCGCCCTCGGCGCGCTCTACCGCCCGGGCCCGATGGACAATATTCCGATGTTCGGCCGTCGCAAGAATGGCCAGGAAGAGATTGAATATCCACATCCCCTGCTGGAATCGATCCTGAAGGAGACCTACGGGATCTTCGTCTATCAGGAGCAGGTGATGCAGGCCGCGCAGATCCTCGCCGGCTATTCGCTCGGCGGCGCCGACCTGCTGCGCCGCGCCATGGGCAAGAAGGTCAAGGCGGAGATGGACGCCCAGCGCGCCACCTTCGTCGAGGGTTGCAAGTCGCATCACGACATCGACAAGAAGAAGGCCAATGAGCTGTTCGACTTGATCGACAAGTTCGCCGGCTACGGCTTCAACAAGAGCCACGCCGCGGCCTATGCGCTGCTCACCTACCAGACCGCCTATTTGAAGGCGCATTACCCGGCCGAATTCTACGCCGCGTCCATGGCCTACGATATCCACCAGACCGACAAGCTCTGCGTGTTCGTGGACGATATGCGTCGCATGGGCCTGACGTGCCTCGGGCCTGACATCAATGTGAGCCAGGCCGATTTCTCGGTCGAACCCGATCCGAACGATCCGACCCGTCACGCGGTTCGCTATGCGCTGGGCGGTCTCAAGGGCGTGGGCGAAAAGGCGATGGAGACGCTGGTCGAGGAGCGCGTGCGCGGCGGCCCGTTCCGCGATCTCGACGATCTCGCCGACCGTATCGAGCCGCGCCTGCTCAATCGTCGCCAGCTCGAGAGCCTCGCCGCGGGTGGCGCCTTCGACAGCATGGAACTCGATCGCGCGGTCGTCCATGCCGTCGCCGAGACGCTGCTGTCCGTTGCCGCCAGGGCGGCCGAAGCGCGGGAAACAGGGCAGGGCGGTCTCTTCGGCGAGGTCGAGGCGGCGCATGCCGATGTGCCGCTGCCGGTGGGCGTCAAATGGGCCGCGTCCGAACGCATGGCGCAGGAGAAGGAGGCGTTCGGCTTCTATTTCTCGGCGCATCCCGTCGATCGTTATCGCCAGTTTGCCCGCGCCAGGGGCGTGCGCAGCTATGCCGAGCTCTGCGGCTCGTCCGATGGCCTGCGCGAGGGCGAGCGCAACGGCGCGATGATGGCGGGCCTCGTCGAGGAATTGCGCTGGCGCGACACGAAGCGCGGCGCGCGCTTCGTGTCCGCGACCTTCTCGGACTCCAGCGGCCAGTTCCAGGCGAGCTGCTTCGAGGAGGAGGGCTGCAAGCTGCTCGCGCGGCTGCATGAGGATGGCCAGTGCGCCCTGCTGACCGTCGAGCTCGACCGCCAGCCCGGCGAGGAAACGCCGCGCGTCACCGTGCGTGGAGTCCAGTCCTTCGAACAGATGGCCGGCAATGCCCGCATGCGCATGGTCATCGCCGTCGACGCGCCGGAAGCGATCTCGCAGCTCCAGCCGATGCTGGCCGATCGTCATGGCGGCCGCTCGCGAGTCGAGATCGCGGCTCTGATGCCGGACGGCAGCCGCGCGACCGTCATCCTTGGCGATCATTTCCAGCTCGACGAAGAGCTGGGCGAGCGCATCGAGAGCGTGCGTGGCGTGAGCGGCGTCGCCCTGGGCCCACTTGGCCCGCCCGACCTGAAGGTGGTGGCCTCGCGCTGACACCCGAAAATGCCACGTCATGCGGAACGTGTTTGTGCATTGCACGCCCTTGGTCCCCACATTCATCTCGCCCGATGCTCAAGCCGTCGCGATGAAACATGGCCTCTGAAACAGGTCGGTGCTGATCCCGCCCAGACTAAGGATAAACCGTTCCCCGGCGCAGGCCGGGGTCCAAGCTCGGCGCGACGCGTCGAACACGCGCTGCCTCTCCACTCTGTTCCCGGGCCTACGCCGTGGAACAGCAACTTGCTCGCACGAGACTATCGCCAAACACAGAGCGACGATCAGGGCGCTTCAAAACAGCCGCCCCTGGTCGCTGGGCGCCACGAACAGGTCCTTGCGCAGGTCGATCCGGCCGCTCTCCAGCCCGAAGCGCTTCCTCGCCTTCTCGAACCGCGTGCGGAGCAATTGCGCGAAGGCGCCTTGTCCGCGCATGCGGCTGCCGAAGTCGGGATCATTATCGGCCCCGCCGCGCATGTCGCGGATCTGGCTCATCACCTTGGCCGCGCGGTCCGGATAATGTTCGTTCAGCCATTCGCGGAACAAGGGCGCGACCTCATAGGGCAGGCGCACCGGAATATGCGACACCGACCGCGCGCCGGCCGCCGCCACGGCTTCGGCCAGCGCCTCGATCTCATGATCGTTGATGGCGGGAATCATCGGCGAGAGCGACGCATGAACATGGATACCGGCCTCGCTCAGCGCCTTGATCGCAGCGAGCCGCTTGGCCGGGCGTGGCGCGCGTGGCTCGAGCTTGCGATGCGTGGCCGGGTCGAGCGTCGTCACCGACAGGGCAATGGCGACGAGGCCCTGCGCGGCCATCGGCGCCAGCA
Source organism: Sphingobium sp. (assembly GCA_017744605.1). Classification (GTDB taxonomy): domain Bacteria; phylum Pseudomonadota; class Alphaproteobacteria; order Sphingomonadales; family Sphingomonadaceae; genus Sphingobium. The sequence goes on from JAGIAZ010000013.1 coordinate 23,369, forward strand.
GGTCGATGTCGCGAACGACACGGTCGGACTTGGTCGTGATCATCATCGGGTGCCGGCACTCCGCCAGCACGGCGATGATCGCCCTGGTGATCTCCCAACGCGCCTCGATCGGCTGATAGGGGTCGGTATTGGTCCCCATGGCGATGGTCTTCACGACATAGCCCGGCTTCGCCAGCTCCTTGCGCAGCAGCATCGCCGCCTCGGGCTTCACGAACAGCTTGCTCTCGAAGTCCAGCCCCGGCGAGAGATCGAGCCGCGCATGGCTGGGCCGCGCGAAGCAATAGATGCAGCCATGCTCGCAACCTGAAATCGGGTTAATGGATTGGGTAAATCCGATATCTGGCGAGCTGTTTCGCGTGATGATCGTGCGCGGATGTTGGATGGTGACGGTTGTACGAAGCCTTGGAATTTCGCCATCCACAGCTTCTTGTTCATCCAGCCAATCCCCATCCGCTTCTCGCTCAGGCAGGTTGAAACGCCTGCTCGCCTGATTTTGCGTTGCGCCTCTTCCACGTTCCCTACGCATTGCGCTCTTGGAACATAAGGGGAACAAATTGTCAACCTGATAGCGCCAACGGCGGCAGTTGATTCAAGAAATTGAAGTAAGGCGGACGAGTGAGAGAGTGCCGTCCTCATCCCGAACTAAGGCAACACTGTTGTCTCTTGATGTCGCCAGCGGCCATCCCCCAATTACCGAAACTACGGCTCCGTCTTTAAGATCGATGATCTCACAAGAGTTGCGTGTGCTCTCTTTCGCAAAAAGAGCGTATCGCCCCGAAGCAAACATAGCCAAATTGGCAGAGTCGCCGATGATTAATTGATCATCTCGCGAAGGCAAACGTCCGTCTATTTTCCAAAGCTCTGCGCCAGATTCGTCAAACGCGCGGACATAGGTCATCTTATTTGCGACACGGAAGGCACCTCCAAAGGAAACGACTATCGTTTTATAAGCTCTGGAATAAGCCAGAGCACCGGCACTGCCTTCGCCATCTTCAAAGACCAGATTTAGACTGGGCAGGCGGGCCAAAAGGGTCGCGGCGCCATTATTTGTTGCCAGTGACTGCAAAAGCTCAGGCCGCCGCTGCCCGTTGACGATCGCCAATTCGTTATGCTTGCCGGGCAAAAGGGGGCCAAATCTCTGCCAGACCGTACTTTCCTGGAGCACCTTTGGTCCAGAAACAACGAAACCATCCGGGCTTCCAGCGGTTTGCAGGACGTATATGCGCTTGGCATCGTCATGATCGATTATATCGCAGTCCGCCTCGATCTTCATGGCATCTCGGATCATGGACGACCAAGGGCAAAGCAGGTCGGCAGGTACAAAGCCTTGTGCTCTTGCTGCGCGAAACAGCGGCATCACGCCGATAGATTCGAACTTCGTTGTCCCCGACTGCCAAAGCCTCACTGTTCCATCGCCACATTGCACGAGTGCCTTGCTGCCATCATCAGATATTATAGCGCGATCACCTATGTTGCCCCGCTCTTTGTCAAAGGTCGGAGTTGGACAGTCCTGTCGTGTTAGTTGAGCAAGCGGCATAGGAACGTCAGCTGCCACGGAAGACGCGAGAAGGAAAATCGCTGGGAAAATCATATGCTATATCTATCGCACAGTCTTGAGCACGCAAGGGCACTACACATAAGTTGTGTGGATGCTCGCAACCCCTATAGGCGTTGATCGACTGGTCGAAGCCTATGTCCGGACTGTTATTGCGCGTGATGATCGTGCGCGCCTTTTCCTGCGTCACGGTCGTGCGCAGCGGCGGCGGCACGTCTTCATCGTCGGCCAGCACATGATCCAGCCAGTCGCCATCGGCCTGGCGGTCGGGCAGGTTGAAGCGACTCGGTCGGGCGTTGGAGGGCGCGCCGCGCCCTTTGATGGCGGACATGCGGAAATAAGAACATAATGTGAACATGTTGACAAGGGCTGCGTGCCTGTCCAGCCTCCCCGTCCATTTGAGGAGGAGGGGGATTCTCATGAAACTGCGCGTGCCACTTGCGATGCTGTCGGCTGCCATGCTCGCGAGTGGGGTCCAGGCCGCCGACACGGAGCCTTGCGCCAAGGACATGGTCTGCGCGAGCGCGCCGGAAACTGTCGTGAAGGCGCTGCAGGATGCGGGCTACAAGGCCTTGCTCTCCAAGAGCGAAACCACCGGCAATCCGATGATCGAAAGCTCAGCAAACGGCTATAATTACAATATCTTCTTCTATGAGTGCGAGGAGAGGAAGAGTTGTGCGTCGCTGCTGTTCGGGATCAGCTTCACGGCCGAGGACAGCAACACGCCGCAACTCGCCAATGAGTGGAACAAGAAGATGCGGTTCATGCAGATGGCCGTCGACGACGACAAGGTGCTCCACGTCAACTACGACATCACCACGAAGGGCGGCCTCAACCAGAAAAATTTCGCCGACGTGGTCGATTGGTGGTCCTCCATGTTGGCCGAGTTGCGCAAGTTTTTCGACGCGCATCCCAGCAAGAAATGATCTCCAGCGGCAGGTGATACGAGGGCGCTTGCGTCACGCGTCGTCCGTCGCTAAGTTCTTATTTCGTTCTCATCAGCGGTTCAGGTTGATATGTCATTTGAGGCGCTCATGACCATTGCTGTCGCGGCTTTTGCCGGCCTTGCGATCGGTTGGTTTTTTCGCACGCGCGTGGCGGCGCCGATCGAAGCGGAGCGCAAGGATCTCGCCGAGCGAGTCGCGACGGCGGAAGAGATGCGCAACGCCGCGCTGCGCGATCTGGCCGTAGCCGCCGAGCGGGCGGGGCAGGCGGACGATCTGCGAGCCAGGCTTGAGGCCGCCGAGGCGGCGCGCGCGGCCAGCGATCGCGAACTCGCCGCCCACAAGGCCGAGGCGGCCGCCCGTGCCGAGGGCTATGAGGCGCAGATCCGCACGATCAACGAAGCGCGCGAGACGCTGGCGCTGCAGTTCAGCAGCACGGCCAACAAGCTGCTCGCCGAAGCGGAGAGGCGTCTTGCCGAGCAGTCGGGCGTGCAGATGAAGCAGGCGCAGGAGAAAAGCGAGGCGAGCCTCAGGGCTCTGCTGCAGCCGGTCGAGAGTACCCTCAAGCGCTATGAGGACGGCCTCAGGCATGTCGAGCAGCAGCGCGTCGACAGCTATGCCGCGCTGCGCGAGGCGGTCGATCAGGTCCGCACGGGGCAGGGGCAGGTGCGCGACGAGACGGCGCGGCTGGTCAATGCCCTGCGCGCCAACGCCAAGACGCGCGGCCGCTGGGGCGAACAGTCGCTGTACAACGTGCTGGAGCAGGCGGGCCTCTCCCAGCATATCGATTATCACAAGGAAGTTTCGGTCGAGACCGAGGATGGGCGTTTGCGGCCCGATGTGATCGTGAAGCTGCCCGGCGGGCGCGAGCTGATCATCGACGCCAAATGTTCGCTCAACGCCTATCTGGAAGCCAGCGAGGCGGTCGAGGACGACATCCGCACCGGTCATCTGCGCGCCCATGCCCAGTCGATGCGCCTCCATGCCCAGCAGCTCGGCGCCAAGGATTATTGGACCCGCTTCGGCAAGGCGGCGGACTATGTGGTCATGTACATTCCCGGCGAGCATTTCCTGTCGGCGGCGCTGGAACAGGATGGCGCGCTTTGGGAATGGGCATTCGAGCGCCGTGTGCTGCTCGCGACGCCGACCAATCTCGTCGCCATCGCCCGCACCGTCGCCAGCGTCTGGCGGCAGGAAAAGCTTGCCGAGGAGGCGCAGCTGGTCGCGACGCTCGGCAAGGAGATGTACGAGCGCCTGTCGGTCGCCGCGGGCCATCTCTCGGGCCTGGGGCGTAGCCTCAACAGCTCGGTGTCCAGCTACAACAAGTTCGTTTCCAGCTTCGAGAATCGCGTGCTGGTGACCGGCCGCCGTTTCAAGGAGCTGAATGTCGAGACCGGCAGCCGGGAGATGGAAGCGCCGGCACCGGTCGAAACGCTGGCGCGACTGCCCGATCCGGCGAACAGTGTTTCCGACAACGATGAACCGGGTCTCTCACTCCCCGATCCGGCGCAGGCGGCGGAATAGGCGGTCGGCAAATAGCTACTTGGGGTGGGGAGCGGACATCCCAAAATCGTCATGCTGAACTTGTTTGGCGATTATACCCTTGAGACAAGGAATAGGCTGTTCCCCGGCGCAGGCCGGGGCCCAGTTTCGACGCGAAGCGTCGAATGCCTGCTATCGGACGGGTCTCCGTTCGGTTTGGACCCCGGCCTGCGCCGGGGAACAGCTATCTGTTCGAACGGGATAATCACCAAACAAGTTCAGGGTGACGAAGAAGCAATGGCGGAAAGGGCCTCGCAAGCAGTCGCTCATCGGCTGTGTCCTACAGCTTCCTCGCCATGCCAGATTGCAGGCATGGCTCACCCGAATCCTTGCCGATCTTCTCGCCACCTGTTTGCCTTGCCGAGCGCGCGCGCCGCAGCACGCCGGAAGTGAGAATTTTCTTCCCCTGGACGCAGAACCTTCAGAACCTTTGCAACGTTCCGCGCAGCTCCGCTCCCCAGCCCGCATCTGCGATCAGCACTCTTCCCATGCCCTCGAGAAGGCTTATGCTGCCGCTCGAAGCGGGAGACGAATGATGCGGATCAAGGCAAGGCTCGTTCTGGGATTGGTGCTCGGCATTGGGGCGCTCGCCGGCGCCCAGGCCGCCACGAAGCCGGGTGGCACCATCGACAAGGCGGTCGACGCTGCCATCGACGCCCAGATGCCGGCGCTCATGGACCTCTACCGCGATCTCCATGAGCATCCCGAACTCAGCTTTCAGGAAGTGAATAGCTCGGCCAAGCTGGCGGCCATCGCCCGCAAGCTGGGCTTCGACGTGACCGAGAAGGTCGGCCAGACGGGTGTCGTCGCGGTCATGAAAAACGGTCCCGGCCCGGTGTTGCTCATTCGCGCGGACATGGATGCGCTGCCGGTCGAGGAAAAGACCGGCCTCGCTTATGCCTCGAAGGTCCGCGCGAAGACCCGCGAAGGCGTCGACAGTCCTGTCATGCATGCCTGCGGCCATGACACGCACATGACCGGCTGGATCGGCACCGCGACCGCGCTTGCCGGCATGAAGGACAAATGGTCGGGCACGCTGGTCATGATCCTGCAGCCCGCCGAGGAAATCGGACTTGGCGCCAAGGCCATGCTCGACGATGGGCTGTTCACGCGCTTCCCGCACCCCACCCACGCCATCGCCTTCCACGACATGCCGGATCTGCCCAGCGGCGTGATCGGCATGGCGCCGGCCTGGGCCGCGGCCAATGTCGACAGCATCGATCTCACGGTGCGCGGTGTCGGCGGTCATGGCGCCTACCCCAATAAGGCCGTCGATCCCATCGTCCTGGCCAGCCGCATCGTCACCACGCTGCAGACGCTGATCAGCCGCGAGAACGATCCCCAGGCGCCGGCCGTGGTCACCGTCGGCAGTTTCGTCGCGGGCACGAAGCACAACATCATTCCGGACGAAGCCAGGTTGCTGATCACCGTTCGCAGCTATTCCGACGAGGTGCGGGCGCGCCTGCTGGCGGGGATCCAGCGTATCGCGCGCGGCGAGGCGATTGCCGCGGGCGTGCCGGACAATCTCATGCCGGTCTACAAGGCCGAGACCGACTTCACGCCATCGACCTATAATGTCCCGGAGTTCGGCGATTATCTCTCCGGCGTTTACCGCGCGCATTTCGGCGCGGACCGGGTGGTGAAGGCGGGCCCGACCATGGCCGGCGAGGATTTCAGCCAGTATTGGCGCACCGACAACAAGATCAAGAGCTTCATCATGTTCGTCGGCGCGGTCCCGGCCGACAGGCTGGCGCAGATCAATGCGGGCAAGGCGCCGGCCGTCCCGCTGCACAGCCCGTACTGGGCGCCGGATGCGCCGGCCGTCATCAATACCGGCGCAAAGGCCATGACCGTCGCCGCGCTCGATATATTGAAGAAGAAATAGAGTGGCGCGGGACCGATACGGATCATTGCGTCCGGCGCCGGGCGGGGCCATATCGCGCCTCGCTATTGTGAAGAGGTGAGGGGAATATGAAAGTCAACGCGCTCGACCATGTGAACATCATCACCGGCGATCTCGACGGCACCTCGCGCTTCTATGCCGAGGTTTTCAATCTCGAGCGCCGCGATGCGCCGCCGCCGCTCACGCCGACCACGGCGCAGTGGATGTACGACGACGCCAATCGCGCCATCTTCCATATCAACAGCCTCGATTGCCACCGGACCTATGAGCGGGACGTGCATGTCGGCCCGACCGGTTCGATCCACCATGTCGCGCTCAATTGTACCGGTTTCGACGACATGATCGCCCGGCTCGATGCGCGCGGCATGGAATATCAGCTCAATACCGTGCACGCCATCGGCCTCCGGCAGATCTTCACGCAGGATCCTAATGCGGTGTTGCTGGAGCTGAATTTCTTCGGCGACTGAAAGCGGTTAATGCGAAGCGTTATCAATTCAGTCGATTAATCGACATCTATTCATCGATTTCGCCGATCAGGCTTATCAGGACAATGCGCTGTCCCCCCTCCGCCGGGAGAGATAGGACGTCGCTCGGGCAAATGCGCTTTGCCGATCAGATTCCGCTCGCAAGGAGAGACATGATGGAACTCAAGGGCTCGAACACCGAGAACAATCTCAAGGCCGCTTTCGCCGGCGAAAGCCAGGCCAATCGCCGCTACCTCTATTTCGCGCAGCAGGCCGACATCGAGGGCTTCAACGACGTTGCCGCCGTGTTCCGCTCGACCGCCGAGGGCGAGACCGGCCACGCGCACGGCCATCTCGAATTCCTCCAGTCGGGCGGCGGCGATCCGGCCACCGACATGCCGATCGGCGACACGGTCTCCAACCTCAAGTCGGCGATCGCGGGCGAGACCCACGAATATACCGACATGTATCCCGGCATGGCCAAGACCGCCCGCGACGAGGGCTTCGACGAAATCGCCGAATGGTTCGAGACGCTCGCCAAGGCCGAGAAGAGCCACGCCGGCAAGTTCCAGAAGACGCTGGACTCGGTTCTCGCCGACGCCTGAGGCTCGGCCGCGCTGACATGAGGATGGTCGCCTGACCCGGCACAGGTCGGGTGGCCATTTCTTTGCCGATCAAGGCAAACGCCGTTCATCCTGAGCTTGTCGAAGGGCATTCCTTCTTCAGGGCAAACGGGGGATTGGATTTAGTCCGGGGGTTCGAATGAAGGAAGGCAGTCTCGAGGCGCCGATGCGCCGTCCCATCGCGTGGGAAGATGAGAACTTCTACGACGAGGCTGCGCTCGACCAGGAGTTGCGCCGCGTCTTCGACATCTGCCATGGCTGCCGGCGTTGCTTCAACCTGTGCAACAGCTTTCCCCGCCTGTTCGATCTCGTCGACGAAAGCCCGAACGAGTCCGTCGAGGATCTGACGGCGAGCGATCTCAAGGCCGTCGTCGACGATTGCACGCTCTGCGACATGTGCTTCATGGTGAAGTGCCCCTATGTGCCGCCGCACGAGTTCGATCTCGATTTCCCCCATTTGATGCTGCGTTACCGCGCGGTCGAGCACCGCAAGGGCCAGACCGGCTTTGCCGACGAAACGCTCGCCAATACGGACCGCAACGGCAAGCTGGGCGCGGCCCTCTCCGGCGCGGCCAATTTCGCGACCAGGCAGGGCGGCATCCTGCGCGGCGCGATGCAGGCAACGCTCGGTATCGACAAGCGCGCCCATCTGCCGGCCTATGAGGACGTGCCGCTGGCCAACAAGCAGGCGCTGGTGCCGCCGCCCAATCCGGATGGTCCCGCGTTCGGCCGCAAGGTCGCGATCTATGCGACCTGCTTTGCGAATTTCAACGACCAGACGCCGGGCGAGGCGGCGATCAAGGTGCTGACCCATAATGGCGTCGCCGTGCAGATCCACTATCCCGAATGCTGCGGCATGCCGAAGTTCGAGAATGGCGATCTTGGCGCCGTTGCCGGTGCTGCCGAGCGTGTCGCCGCCTATTTCGCGCCGCTCATCGACGAGGGCTTCGAGATCGTCCCGCTGACGACATCCTGTTCGCTCATGCTCAAGTTCGAGTGGCCGCTTCTGCAACCAGGACATGCGCAAATTCAGCGACTAGCGGAAAATACCTACGATCTTTCGCAATATGTCGTGCTGCTGGCCAAGGAAACCGGTCTCATGCCCATTTCCGAGATGCAGGCCAAGATCGGTGTCCATTTCGCCTGCCATGCCCGCGCCCAGAATATGGGCCCCAAGGCGATGGAACTGCTGAAGCTCATCCCCGGCGCCGACCCCAAGCTCACCGACCGCTGTTCGGGCCATGGCGGCAAATGGGGTATTTTCGCGGAGCATTTCGACACCGCGATCAAGGTCGGCAAGCCGGCCGCGCGCCAGCTTGCCAAGGACAAGCCCGATCTGATGGTAAGCGAATGCCCGCTCGCCGGTCCGCACCTGAAGCAGGTGCTGGAATCGGTCGGCACCCCGCCGCCCGAGCGCATCGGTCATCCGATCGAAGTGCTGGCGCGCGCTTATGGCTTCTAGCTGGTTTTAGCCCCTCTCCTTGACGGAGGGTTGAGGCGGGGAGCGCCGACGATTGTAGCGCAATCGCACCTGCCCCTTGCTTGAGTTGGAGAACGATCATGCCCCGCGACACCCGCCGCATCACCCGCGAGGACATCATGGACCTCGGCACCTATGAGACGATCCGTCCGGAAAAGCGGGAGGAAGCGATCCTGCGCAAGCGGTTCCGTCGTGTCTCGGTCGGTCCGCACGTCACCGTCACCTTCGAGAATTGGGACAGCATGTGGCTGCAGGTGCAGGAAATGCTGCGCATCGAAAAGGGTGGGGACGAGCAGCTGGTCGACGAGCTTGCGGCCTATAATCCGATGATTCCCGATGGGCGCGAACTGACCTGCACGCTCATGTTCGAAATCGACGATCCGGCGCTGCGCGCGCGCGTCCTGGGCAGCCTCGGCGGCGTCGAGGATTATATCTATCTGACCGTGGCTGGCGAGCGCATCGCCGGCCAGCCCGAGGACGATGTCGAGCGCAGCCGCGCCGACGGCAAGGCGTCGAGCGTCCACTTCCTGCATTTCCGTTTCACGGATGCGCAGGTCGCCGCCTGGCGGTCGGGCGAGGGTCAGGCGATGTTCGGGATCGACCATCCCAATTATGGGCATATCGCGCTGATCGGCGAGGATATGCGCCGTGAACTGGCCCGCGATTTCGCCTGACGGTTGACCGTCGAGCGTCGAGCGTCGAATTTACCGCTGTATGTCGTTCGTGGCGTGCTGAGCTTGCGCCGGCGGGATGCTCGGACCCTGGTTGTTCTGGCCCGGCACGGAAACATCGGAAACCGCGATGGAGACCGGCGTGGGAGCAACGCCGACCGGGATCGTGCCGGTCGGATCGAGGGCCGCCACCGGCGTATAACCGCCACCTGCCTGCGGGCCGCTCAGGCCGGGCCGGTTCTGCGGCGGCTTGGCCAGTGCCTGTGTCTGTGCCGGCGAACGTGCCTCGGCCGGATCGGGCGTAGGCTGCATATCTTCGGGCATTTGCGGCGTTGGCGCGGTCGGTGCGATCTGCTGGAGGCCGGGTACGAGGCTGCTGGTGAGCAGGCTCATGAGGAACGGCACACCGATGAGCAGCGATAGCGCGAACAGCTGATAACGTCTCTTGGTCAATGGGCTGCTCCGCTGCAGGTCCGACGGCTCGGCGATGGTTCGGATTCTCGCACTTTTATGAGCAACAGGATTAGCGAAGCGTAAAGCGCGGCACGCTTCTCGAAGGGCGGGCAGGAAAAACCGCACGTTCAACATATCTTTGCGATTTTCCGGCAGGGTTCGCGGCGCATTGAGCGGCGCCGTCGGCCCCGCGGGAGTATATTGTGTCGCTTTTCTGGACGACGATCGGGAGCATGGGTCATGCCATTGCGGCGGTGCTGTTCGTCAGCCTCGCCATCCTGGTCTCGCGCACGGCCGAAAAGCGCCTCGATCAGCAACTGCTCGTCATCGCCCTCGCGCTGACCGGCCTCTGGTCGCTGCGCCATGCCATGGGCAGTGCCATGACTGGCGAGACATTGTCGGATGGCATTGGCGAGACCGTGCGCAATGGCGCCTGGCTGGCGGTGATCTGGGCGCGCCTGCGCCAATCGCCCGGTGGCCGGGCGCTGCGCATCGGCCGTCCGCTCGTCGTGGGCGCATTGGCCTTGCTGCTCGTGACGCAGCTGAGCTTCGACATGCTGGTGGGCGAAGGCGGGCCGGTCAGCCATGCGCTCATGCCCTATCAGGAGGGAAGCTGGCTGCTACGCTGCATGTTCGCATTGGGCGGGCTTGTCCTCCTGAACGGCCTTTCGACGCGCCGCGATCATCCCAGGGAAGCGGGCGCCGAGGTCTGGATCGCGTCGGCCCTGGCGTTCATGTGGGCCTATGACTTCAATCATTACAGTCTCAGCTACTGGACCGATGACGCCAACGTCGTGACCGGCCCCATGCGCGGCTTCGTCGTCGCGCTGCTGGCGGCGCCGCTGGGCATTGCGATGTACAGTAACGGCGAGCGCCGCTTCGCCATTTCCCGCGCCGTTGCGCTGCGGCTGGTCTCCGCCGGCATCCTGGTGGTTTATCTTCTGTCGGTGCTGCTCCTGGTCACGATGACCGGCGATCTCGCCGCGCCGTTCGGTCGCGTTGTCCAGCTCGGGCTGCTGTTCGGATTGGCCGTCGCTGCGCTGGCGCTCATGCCATCGGCAACGCTGCGCTCCTGGCTCAAGGTCGAGATCAGCAAGCATTTCTTCGCCCACCGTTATGATTACCGGACGGTCTGGCTGGGTTTCGCCGCGGCGGTCGGCCGGGACGGCGAGACGTCGGAGCCGCTGGATGCGCGTCTGACGCGCGCCATCGCCGAGGTGATGCAGGCCCGGGGCGCCATCCTCTATCTGCGCGATCCGGACGGGGCGTTGGTCCATGCCCGTGATTGGCAATGGCCGGCTGACGTTGGACCCGTGGAAAGCCTGCCCGCGGCGCTTGCCGAGCGGCTGGAACCGACCGGCTGGATCGTCGATATCGCCACCGACTGGGCCCGTCATGGCGACCTGCTTCCCGGCTGGATGGAGAAGGATCGGCGCGCCTGGGTTCTGGCGCCCCTGATTCATGAGAAGCGGCTGGTCGGCGCGATCCTGCTGTTGGGTCCGGACATCCGGCGCCGGATCGATTGGGAGGATCTCGACGTGCTGCGCGTGGTTTGCGGCCAGGCCGCCGCGCTGATCAGCGAGGTGCGAACCCGCGAGGCGCTCGCCGAGGCCCAGCGCTTCGAGGAGTTCAATCGTCGCTTCGCCTTCATCCTTCACGATCTCAAGAATCTGGTGAGCCAGATGTCGCTGCTCGCCAGCAATGCCGAGCGTCATGCCGACAATCCCGCCTTCCGCGCCGACATGGTGTTGACGTTGAAGGAGACGGTGGCGCGGATGACCGACCTGCTCGACAGGTTGGGACGTCCCGGGACCGGACGGCGTGGCGGCGTGGAGGAGATCCGGCTCGGCGGAATGTTGCGCTCGATCTTGCCGCGCTGGATCAACGGTCTGGGCCCCGTCGAGCTGGAAGGGGATGTGGCCCGGCCGGTTCGCGCCGATCGCGATGCGCTCGAGCGGGCGCTCGGCCATCTCGTCAAGAACGGTCTCGAAGCCAGCCCCGCTGGTTCCAGCGTCCGGATTTCGCTCGGCACGGACGGCGATCAGGCGGTTATCGGCGTGATCGACCGGGGCTGTGGCATGACAGAGGCCTTCATCCGCGACGAATTGTTCCGTCCGTTCAGTTCCACCAAGGCCGGCGGTTTCGGGCTGGGCATGCACGAAGTCCGGCTGCTGGTCGCCGCCATGGGTGGCACGCTCACGGTCGAGAGCGCGCCCGGTAAAGGAACATGCTTCACCATTTGTCTGCCTTTTGTCGCTAGCGATTCGGTCGAGGTGGAAACGGACAGCTATGTCCAGAGGATTGCCTGATGCCCGATATTCGCCCCAAATTGCTGATCGTCGAGGATGATCCCGGCCTACAGCGCCAGCTGCGCTGGGCTTATGACGGCTATCAGCTGTTCATCGCAGGCGACCGGGAGGAGGCGCTCGAGCTGCTGCGCGCCGAGGAACCGCCGGTGGTCACGCTCGATCTTGGCCTGCCGCCCGATCCGGACGGTATCAGCGAGGGCATGGCGGTGCTTGCCGCGATCCTCGCCGAGCGACCGGCGACCAAGGTCATCGTCGCGTCCGGTCACGGCGATCGCGCGAGTGCCCGCGGCGCCATCGCGCAAGGCGCGTGGGACTTCTACCAGAAGCCGATCGACATCGAATCCCTCGGGCACATCGTGGCCCGCGCGTTCCATGTCCATGCGCTGGAAATGGAGAACCGCCGTCTTGCCGAGACGGTGCCGGAGGACCGTCAGGTGCTTGGCCGGATGATCACCGCAGCGCCGGAGATGCTCAAGGTCGCGCGCATGATCGAGCGCGTGGCCAACGCCAATGTGACGGTGATGCTGCTTGGCGCCAGCGGCACCGGCAAGGAATTGCTCGCGCGCGGCCTGCACGACACCAGCGATCGCAAGGACAAGCCCTTCGTCGCGATCAACTGCGCCGCTATTCCCGAGACACTGCTCGAAAGCGAGCTGTTCGGGCATGAGAAGGGCGCCTTCACCGGCGCCGTGAAAACCACGCCCGGCAAGATCGAGCTGGCCGATGGCGGCACGCTGTTCCTCGACGAGGTCGGCGACATCCCGCTGCCTTTGCAGGTGAAGCTGCTGCGCTTCCTGCAGGAGCGGGTGGTCGAGCGCATCGGCGGGCGCGACGCGATCCCGGTCGACACCCGGATCGTCTGCGCCACGCACCAGAATCTCGAAACGATGATCACGGACGGCCGCTTCCGCGAGGACCTCTTCTATCGCCTCGCCGAGATCGTGGTGCGCATCCCGGGCCTGTCCGAGCGGCCGGGCGACGCCGTGCTGCTCGCCCGCCATTTCGTGACGCGCTATGCCGCCGAGCTCAATCCCCAGGTCAAGGGCCTCGCGCCCGACGCCGCCGCGGCCATCGACGCCTGGCCCTGGCCAGGCAATGTCCGCGAGCTCGAGAACCGCGTGAAGCGCGCCGTCATCCTCGCCGACGGCAAGCTGATCGGCGCGGGCGACCTCGATCTCGGTTCATCGGACGAGACCGACGACAATGTCGTGAACCTGCGCAGCGCGCGCGAAGCGGCGGAAAGCCAGGCGGTACGCCGCGCCATCGCCCGCTCGGACGGCAACATCTCGACCGCCGCCAAGATGCTCGGCATCAGTCGCCCGACGCTCTACGACCTGATGAAGGGCTATAATATCCAGGGTTAGGTGTTCCTCCACACCGACCGCTGATCCGCATTCAGTCCCTTGAGCCAGGGAATAACTGCTCCCGGCGCAGGCCGGGGTCCAGTCTCGACGCGAAGCGTCGAATGGCTGTTATCGCACACGCATCCCCATTTTCGGTCTGGGCTTTCGGTCTGAGCCCTGGCCCGCACCGGAACGGCAGCCTGTTCGAATGGGCAAAACTCCGATCCGGCAAGCTTGAATCGTCATTGCGAGCGACGAAGTCGCGTGGCAATCCAGATCGATCTTGCTCGCTCCTGGATTGCTTCGCCCAGCTTATGCCGGGCTCGCAATGACGAGCGGTTCAACATCGATGGATCAGCCTCTCATCGCCGATCAAGTCCAGGGTGGCGTCATATTCATTTCACTCCCTCATTTTCTTCGGTCGTCTGTCGCGCGTGCCTTGCCACACCCCCCATCCTGGCTATGGAACGCTCGTGACCTCCTCGATCGTGATCGGGACCGATTCCTCAGGCGGATCGGTTGCCATGGACATGGAAGAATTGCTGGCCACGCGATTGCTCGTCCAGGGCAATAGCGGGTCCGGCAAGTCGCATCTTCTGCGCCGGATGCTCGAGGAAAGCGCGGCGATGGTCCAGCAGGTGGTGATCGACCCCGAGGGCGATTTCGTGACGCTGGCCGAGCCCTTCGGCCACATCGTCATCGACGGCGCGGAGCATGACAAACGGCAGATCGAGCAGTTGGCGGCCAAAGTGCGCACGCGCCGGGCATCGGTGGTGCTCGCGCTCGACGGACTGGAGCTGGAGGCGCAGATGCGATGTGCGGCGCAGTTCCTCGCCGGGCTGTTCGATGCGCCGCGCGAGCACTGGTATCCTGCCTTGGTCGTCGTGGACGAGGCGCAGATGTTTGCGCCCGCTGCGGCCGGCGATGTGACCGACGAGACGCGGCGGCTGTCGCTTGCCGCCATGACCAACCTGATGTGCCGGGGCCGCAAGCGCGGTCTGGCCGGGGTGATCGCGACCCAGCGGTTGGCGAAGCTCGCCAAGAATGTCGCGGCCGAAGCGTCCAATTTCCTCATGGGCCGCACCTTCCTCGACATCGACATGGCGCGCGCCGCCGATTTGCTCGGCATGGAGCGCCGCCAGGCGGAGCAGATCAGGGATCTGGAACGTGGGCGCTTCCTGGCGCTTGGTCCGGCCGTGTCCCGGCGCCCGGTGTCGGTGAAGATCGGCGCTGTCCGCACCGGGGCGCGGACGGTGTCGCATGGCCTGATCCCGTTGCCCGATGCCGCGCCGCTCGACATGGAAGCGCTGCTGGTCACGGACGAGATGGACGAGCAGCCCAGCCTGCTCCTCGCGCCCGGCGCGCCTGTCAGCCTCGACAGTGCTGCCCGGCTCGACCTGCCGGAGGACGCGCCGCTGGCCCGGCCGGCGAGCGTCCAGGTGCCGCTGCCCGATGCGGTCGAGGCGCAGCTTGTCGCGCGGCCCGCAGCGGACGATCTGGACGAGATCGTGCAGACGATCCTCGCCGATATGGCGAAGGAAGAGGACTGCACCTATCGGCCGGTTCCTGCGCTTTATCAGGATTTCTGCGTGCGGTGCCGCATGCATCGGCTGCTGAAGCCGGCGATGGACATGAATGCCTTCCGCCGCGCGCTGGCGCGCGCCGTCGTCGGTGCGCCGGAGGCCGCCGACGACCCGCTATGGCTCGCAGCCCTGCATCTCTCGGAGCGCGTACCGGACGATCTGCTCGCGCCGTTTCTGGCCATGGCCCGCGCCGCGCTCGATGACGCGCCTTGCCCCGACGATGCCGAACTGGCGCGGCTATACGGCACGCGTTCGCCCGGGCGCATCCGTCGCCTGCTCGAATATCTGGAGAAACTGGCGCTGATCGTCGTGCGCACGGATTTCGGCGGGCGTCGCTCGATCGGCCTGCCTGACTTGGGCGTCTCGACCCGGCCGGCGGAGGCCTGACCGGGCCGCAGTCTGCCGGTTACACGCGCCCGGACCTGCGACCGAAGAGCTTGGCCAGAAAGCCGCCCCGGCTCTTTCTGGAGACTTCGCGAAGCAATAGGCCGATATGCTCCGGTGTCAGGCCAAGCAGTGCAGCCATTTCGTCGATACTGATATCCGGCCGCTCGCGTCGCAGGTCCTCCACGGCCCACTGCAATGATCCCGCCAGCGGATCCAAGAATCGCGGCGGATACGAAAATTTGACGCCGGCAGCCATGACTTGCTCATAGCTTTGGAAATCGTCCGGCCATGCTCCGGCCAAGGCACCTGTGAGTTCGGCCGGGCCAATGCGAACCATGAAGAATTCGTCGTAGATCCGATCATCCTGCGCAACGACCCATGCCGTCTCGCATTGGCCGCATTTTGAAATGTAGAGCCACCATTTCTCCGGACCGAACGAGATGACCTCATTGAGCGTCGAAAAGACCTTTTCGTGATAATATTGCCCGTCTTCGAGTTCTCTTCCGCCCATCGGGACAGCGCAACGGTCACGCAGTGCCAGGCATTCGCAAGCGCTAGCCCTTGCGAGATGGTCGCGCAAAGCTTGCTGCACCTGCCACGTCGCGTCACGGTCTTTGAAGTCGCAGGAAACGAGCTGCCAACGAAGATCGGTGCCGAGCAAGTCTTCAAGCTCGGCGTCCTGATAAAGCCACGCCTCGAATTCGGCTTGTTCGACGTCGCCACGGACGAACGCCCACAGCTTTTTCAAGCGCGCATCCGGCACGTTGCTCACTGCTTCGCTCAGTCGCCGTCGATCAGATTGCCCAGGCCACCGAGCAGCGATCCCTCGCCCCGGCTCTGGCCACCGCGCGAGCCTGAGGCCGCCAGCATCCTTCCGGCCAGACGGGCGAACGGCAAGGACTGGATCCACACCGAGCCCGGCCCGCGCAACCGCGCCAGGAACAGGCCTTCGCCGCCGAACAAGGCGCTCTTCACGCCGCCGACGGTCATGATGTCATAGTCGATATCGCCGGTCATCGCCGCAAGGCAGCCCGTGTCGACATGCAGCTCCTCGCCGGGCGCGAGCTTCCGTTCGACGATGGTGCCGCCCATCTGCACGAACACCCAGCCATCTCCGTCGAGCTTCTGCATGATAAAGCCTTCGCCGCCGAACAGACCGGTCATGATGCGTTTCTGGAAGGCGATGCCGATCGAGACGCCCTTGGCGGCTGCGAGGAAGGCATCCTTCTGACAGATCAGCGTGCCGCCATATTGGTCGAGCTTGATCGGTAGAATCGCGCCGGGAACGGGCGCGGCGAAGGCGACGCGCGCCTTGCCGTTGCCTTGATGGGTGAAGACTGTCGTGAACAGGCTCTCGCCCGTGACCAGCCTTTTGCCCGCGCCCAGCAGCTTGCCCATGAATCCGCCGTCGCTTCCGCCGGACCCATCGCCGAACACGGTGGTCATGCCGACGCTCGCATCCTTCCAGACCATGGCGCCGGCCTCGGCGACCGCGCTTTCGCCCGGATCGAGTTCGATCTCCACGAACTGCAGCTCCTGGCCCTTGATCTCGAAATCGATATCGTCGGCAATGCCGGCGCTGCGCATATGTGACCAGGGGCTGTTGCTCATCGGGACTGTCCTTTCAGGGGGATTCCATTCAATTCAGGTTGCGATGGCGGCAGACACGCATCCCTACAAACACCATTCGTCCTGTTCGAGCGAGCCACGCGTCTCGCTCGAACAGGACGAATGGTGTTTTGGAATGGAAAGTCGGTCGCTCAGCTGTCGGCGCGTGCCGCGAGATCATCGAAACTGATCCCGATGCGGTGCATCTGTTCGGCCACTGGCGGCCAGACGCTCGAGAAGAAGCGGTCGCGCTCCATGGTCCTGAGTTTGCGCGAGGCGCCCGGCGCCACGAACATGCCCACGCCCCGGCGGACCGTGACCAGACCATCGTCCTGAAAGCTCTGATAGGCCTTGGCGACGGTCAGGGGATTGGCGCCCTGCTGCACGGCGAAGGCGCGGACCGATGGGAGCATGTCGCCATCGCCAAATTGTCCGTCGAGAATGGCTGCGGCAATGATGTCGCGCAGGCGAAGGTAGACCGGCCGGCTGTCGTCACTCATGCTGCATCAGTGGCATAATACAGCCACTCGGTCAAGGACCGGGGGAGGGAAAATGCTTCCGATTGAAATCGGCCGGCCGCAAAAGCGCTGCGACCGCCCGATTTTCCACTGTTTGCGAACCTTCAGTCGACGTCCACATGCACCTGGAGATAAGTCGCAGGGATGCGCGTGCGCGCGGGATCGGGGCTGATATTCTGCTCGCAGAACAGGGCTTCCAGCTCCGCATGGAGTTGCTCGGCCCGCCCGTTCTTTGCCGCTGCCTCGAACGCGTTCATCGTCGGCCCATAGAAATGCCGGAAGGCATCCAGGAACGATCCGGGCGTACCGTCATGATCGAACATATAGGTCGCGCGCACGCAGTGGATATTGGCTTCGTCGATGCCGGCAGCGGCGAACCGCTCGAAGATGTCGGCCTCCACGCCCCAGCGGACCGGGCTGATGAAGCCATCGGGCGGCGGCGGCGAATAGGCCGCGCTGATCCGCAGGATCTGGGCGACGAGCGTCGGGTCGCCGGGAATCCAGTTGCCCATCACGATCCTGCCGCCCGGGCGGGTGACGCGCACCATCTCGCGCGCCACATCGAGCGGGCGCGGCGCGAACATGGCGCCGAAGATGGAGACGACGAGATCGAAGCTGTCCGACTCCACCCCCGCGAGATTGCTGGCGTCACCCTCCTGGAAGCGCAGGTTCGCGAGGCCCTGCGCCCGGGCGCGGGCTTCGCCGGCTGCCACCAGGTTCGCGGCGATGTCGATGCCGAGAACGTCCGCGCCCCGCTGTGCAGAGGGCAGCGCGGTTGTGCCATCCCCGCAGCCCAGGTCGAGCACGCGGAGGCCCGGCCGGACATCGAGTTCGGCGATCAGGGCATCGCCGCTGTCCCGCATCGCCGCAGCTATGCGCGTGAAGTCGCCCTTCTCCCAGAGCGCCTTGTTCGGATTGAGTGTCATGGTCATGTTCAGCCCCTCGGCGTGTTTGACGATGGCGGACTGTTAGCAGCGATCGGCGATACCCATCCAGTTCAGCAAATGAACTGCCCAGTATAGATTCTGAACTAGCGGGGCGTGGGGCAGGAGCGTTATCGTCGCGCGGAAGGGGAAAGAGACATGACCCAGCCCAGCTATCGGCAATTCTGCCCCACGGCGATGGCCGCGGAAATCCTGTGCACCCGCTGGACGATCCTGCTCCTGCGCGAATTGCTCGACGGCACGTCGCGTTTCAACGACCTGCGCCGAGGCGTCCCGCGCATGTCGCCTGCGCTCCTGTCGCGGCGGCTCAAGGAACTGGAAGAAGCGGGCGTGGTCGTGCGCCGCCGCGCGCAGGGCAGCAGCGACATCTTCGAATATTGCCTGACCGAAGCTGGCCGGGAGTTGGAGCCCATCGTGACAGCCATGGGCCAATGGGGCCAGCGCTGGATCGAGACCGAGGTGTCATTGCAGCATCTCGATGCGCAATTGCTGATGTGGTCGATGCGCCGCAATCTCAATACCGACGCGCTGCCGCCCGAGCGGCGCTGCGTCATCCAGTTCCAATATCCCGAGCAGCCGGTGCCGGCCGATCGCCACTGGTGGTTCATTGCCGAAGCCGATGGCTCGGTGGACCTGTGCGGCATCGATCCCGGCTTCGACGTCGATCTCTACGTCTCGAGCGACCTGCGCACGATGACGGCGGTGTGGATGGGCTATGAATCGCTGACCACGGCGCTGGCCGACGAGAAAGTCCATCTCATCGGCGACCGCGCCATCGCGTCCTCGATCCGCACCTGGATCGGATCGAGCGGCCTTGCCGTCGTCGAGCGGAAAGTCTGCTAAGAATTCACAAGTGCTCCTGCGAAAGCAGGAGCCCAGGGCGCAATGGGCGGGCCTGGACGCCCTAGGCTCCTGCTTTCGCAGGAGCACTCAGTCTATTAGACGCCGGTCCACACCGACAGGATATCGGACAGCGCCGGCCGCGGCCGCTCTTCCAGCTCGCGCGACGGCGTGCCGATGAAGATGAAGCCGGCGATGCGTTCATGAGGTCCGCCCAATGCATCGCGCACCTCGTCGTTGAATGCGGGCCAGGTCGTCAGCCAGCCGCCCACGAAACCCATGGCATGGGCTGCGTGAAGCAGGTTCATGCACACCGCGCCGGCGGACAGCTCCTGTTCCCAGAGCGGGATCTTGCTCTCTTTGGGCGCAGACATGACCACGATCAGCGCGGGCGCCTGGGTTGCGAACTGGACCTGCGCCTCGATTTCCAGCCGGCCCGCATCCGGCTTCTCGGCGAGATAGGCGGTGGTGATGATGTCGGCGAGCAGCTGGCGCTTGTCGTCGGGCACGATGATGAAGCGCCAGGGCGCGAGCTTGCCGTGGTCGGGCGTGCGCGCGGCGATGCTCACCATCTCGGCCAGCTGGTCCATGCTGGGGCCGGGGGCGGCGAGGTCGCGGGGCTTGCCCGAGCGGCGCGAGGCCAGATAGGCGGGGACGGACGAGAGGTCGTTGAAGCGCATGTCGGCGCGCTACCGAAAAGCGCTGTCCGCGCCAAGTCCCAAAGCCGCACAACGCCACCTCCCGTGCCCGTCAACAAAGTCCCTTCACAGCGCCGAGATTCTCTCTAGTCTCGACACATTATTGCGCGCGCGCTCCGAGAGCTTCGGAGCGCAGCTGCTGAGAGGATCATCACATCAATGGCAAATCACATGGAAGACGCATCGCTGCAGCCGGGCGCGACGCCTGCTGACGCGGTGCATGGGGGCACCTGGTTCGGCCATCCGCGTCAACTCGCGCGCCTGTTCACCACCGAGATGTGGGAGCGCTTCGGCTATTACGGCATGCGGGCGCTGCTCACGCTCTATCTCGCCAATTATTTCCTGTTCTCCGATCGCACGACCAACGGCCTCTACGGTGGCTTCACGGCCCTGGTGTACCTGACGCCGCTGGTCGGCGGCCTGCTCGCAGATCGCTATCTCGGTTCGAAGCGCTCGGTGAAGTTCGGCGCGATCGTCATGGCAATCGGCTATCTCACGCTCAGCCTCGGCGCCGCCTTTGGTGAGGAGGCCAAGCCCTTCGCCACGATCGACGGCCAGCGTTACGACGTGACGGTCGACAAGGCGAGTGCCGACAAACAGCAATATGTCACGTTAGGCGCCGACAAGCTGGCCATCAAGGGCCAGGAAGACGGCAGCGTCGATCTGGTCGCTGCCGACGGCACCGTCGCAAAGACCGTCGCCAAGGGCGGTTTCGAGCCGGGCGGCGAGCGCTCGCCCTTCTTCACGCTCGTGCTGATCGCAGGCCTCTCGATCGTCACCATGGGCAACGGCTTCTTCAAGCCCAACATCTCGACGATGGTCGGCGAACTCTATCCCAAGGGCGACAAGCGTCGCGATGCGGGGTTCACCATCTTCTACATGGGCATCAATCTCGGCTCGCTGCTCTCGCAGGCGCTGTGTCCGTTCCTCGCCTCGGCCGTCGGCTGGTGGGCGGGCTTCGGCCTCGCCGCGGCCGGCATGCTCTTCTCCTGGACGCTCATCCAGTTCGACGGCGGGCGTCTCGGCGGCTATGGCGAGCCGCCGGCCAACGGGCCGGACCGTTCGATGATCATCTTCATCTGCGCGCTCGTCGCGGTGCCGGTGATCTATTTCCTCTTCACCAATCTCATGGCCGCGCCCAGGCCGGTCGAGGGCTCAGGCTTTGTCGGCTATCTTGTCTCGCTGCCGCTGATGGGCAAGCTACTGTTCGGTACTTTCCTGCTCGGCATTCCGACGATCCTGATCTGGTCCTGGAAGGTCGGCAGCAAGGTCGAGCTGCAGATGATGCTCGCCGCGATGGTCCTGATCGTGTTCAACGTCGTGTTCTGGACCCTGTTCGAGCAGGCCGGTTCGTCGCTGACCCTGTTCGCGGACCGCAACACCGATCTGTCGATCTTCGGCCTATTCACCATCACGGCGGGACAGACGCAGACCTTCAACGCGCTGTTCATCGTCCTGCTCGCGCCGTTGATGAGCATATTGTGGACCAGCCTCGCCAGGAAGGGCCTCGAACCGCCGATCCCGATCAAATTCGCCATCGCGCTGGTCGGCGTGGGCCTCGGTTTCCTGTTCCTGGTCTGGGGCGCGAGCTTCGTCGGACCGGATTTCAAGGTCGGCATCTGGTGGCTTGCGGGTCTCTATTTCATCCACTCGGTCGCCGAGCTCTGCATCTCGCCCGTCGGCCTGTCGATGATCACCAAGCTCTCCATCGCCCGCATCGTCGGCATGATGATGGGCGTCTGGTTCCTGTCGATCAGCTGCGCGCAATATGTCGCGGGCGTGGTCGCTCAGTTCGCCAGCGTCGAGACGGTCGGCGGGCAGGTGACCAACGCCAAGGTCGCGCTCGAAACCTATATCGGCGTGTTCACCCAGATCGCGATCTTCGCGATCATCGCCGGGATTGTGCTGTTCCTGCTGTCCTTCCCGCTCAAGCGCTGGATGCACGGCGTTACATGACCGGCGGAGCGTTCTTTCGAACTCCGAACCGTTCGCCCTGAGCTTGTCGAGGGTCGAAGCGAGGCACGTGACTCGCTTCGACTTTTCTTTAAGGAGATGGACGGGGCTTCGACATTCAAACGAGTCACGCGCCTCGTTTGAACAGCCCGAACGGGGTTCAGAGGCGAGACAAAGATGAGCAGGCGCTATTTCGGCACAGACGGCATCCGCGGCCGCACCAACCAGACTCCCATGACCGCCGAGATGGCGATGCGCGTCGGCATGGCCGCCGGCCGCCATTTCCTGCGCGGCGATCATCGCCACCGCGTGGTCATCGGCAAGGATACGCGCCTCTCGGGCTATATGATCGAGAATGCGCTCGTCGCCGGCTTCACGAGCGTCGGCATGGATGTTATCCAGTTCGGCCCGATCCCGACGCCCGCCGTCGCCATGCTCGCCGCGTCGATGCGTGCCGACCTCGGCGTCATGATCTCGGCCAGCCACAACCCCTATTTCGACAATGGCATCAAGCTGTTCGGCCCGGATGGCTACAAGCTCTCCGATGCCGATGAGGCGAAGATCGAGACGCTGATCGAGACTGGCGAGATTGCGCTTGCCGATTCCGCCCATATCGGCCGCGCCCGGCGCGTCGAGGACGGCCGCGGGCGCTACATTCACGCCGTCAAGTCGACCTTTCCCGAGCATCTGCGCCTCGACGGGCTCAAGGTCGTGGTCGATTGTGCCAATGGCGCGGCCTATCAGACCGCGCCGGCCGCCTTTTGGGAGCTGGGCGCGGAGCTGGTCCAGCTCGGCGTCTCGCCCAACGGCACCAATATCAACGACGGCTGCGGCTCGACCGCGCCGGGCCTGTTGCAGGAAACCGTGGTCGCCTCGGGTGCGGACATCGGCATAGCGCTCGACGGCGACGCCGACCGCCTCATCGTGGTCGACGAGACCGGCACCATCATCGACGGCGACCAGATCATGGCGCTGATCGGCACGAGCTGGGCGAAGGCCGGTACGCTGCGCGGCGGCGGCGTGGTCGCCACCGTCATGTCCAATCTCGGCCTCGAGCGGCTGCTCAAGGGGCAGGGGATCGACCTCATCCGCACCAAGGTCGGCGATCGCTATGTGCTGGAAGAGATGAAGGCGCGCGGCGCCAATGTCGGCGGCGAGCAGTCCGGCCATATGATCCTCAGCGATTATGCGACGACCGGCGACGGCACCATCGCCGCGCTGCAGGTGCTGGCCGCCCTGGTCGAGAGCGGCAAGCGGGCGAGCGAACTGCTTCAGCAGTTCGATCCCGTGCCGCAGCTTCTCAAGAATGTCCGCTTCGCCGGTGGCAAGCCGCTTGAAGCCGAAAGCGTCAAGGCCGTGATAGCGGACGCCGAGGCTGAACTGAGCGGCTCCGGCCGCCTTGTCATCCGCCCGTCCGGCACCGAGCCTGTGATCCGCGTCATGGCCGAGGGCGACGATGCTGGCCAGGTGAAGGCCGTGGTCGAGCGGATTTGCGAGGCCGTGTCGAGCGCGGCCGCGGCCCATGTCTAAGACCGCTCTGAGACAAATAAACACCGTTCGCCCTGTTCGAGCGAGACGCGTGGCTCGCTCGAATGTCGAAGGGCGCTCTCCTTCTTCCTCCCCTGAAGGAAAGGGAGCGTGCTTCGACGAGCTCAGCATGAACGGATTTGGGAATGTGAGGCATAGCCATGCTTGAGATGCGCCCCGATTGCGAGCGCTGCGGCGTCGACTTGCCCGCCGACCAGGGCGGCGCGTTCATCTGCTCCTTCGAATGCACCTTCTGCGCCGAATGCACGGATGCGATGGATGAGACCTGCCCCAATTGCGGCGGAGAACTGCTCGACCGTCCGGCGCGCGTGGGCGACAAGCTGAAAAGCAACCCGGCCTCCACCGTCAGGCGATACCGCGCAAACTGAATCCCGGCTCCTGTTTGCGCTTTGCAGATGGACCTTTCGGCCATATCCTGATGTCAAAACAGACAGGGGAGGGTGCCATGGCATCGAAATTCAGGGCTTTGCTGGCCGGGGCGGTCTTGTCCTTGCCGTTCGTGCTGTCCAGTCCGGAGGCTGCGGTCGCCCAGAACGCGAAAGCCAGGCCCGCCGCTGCCAAGCCCGCTAAAGCCTGGACCGTCCCCAGGACACCTTGGGGCGATCCCGATCTGCGCGGTCAATGGCCCATCGATTACCTCGCCGGCACGCCCCGCGAACGCCCCGCATCCTATGGCAACCGCGCCCAGCTCAGCGACGACGAATATGAAGCGGCGCTGGCGCAGGCGGCGCGCGGCGCGAACCTCTACGAGCGTGAGGAGAAGGCCGGCAAGCTCGGCATGGGCCACTGGACCGAGCGCGGCAAGCCTCTGCGCCAGACCTCATTGACCGTCGAGCCGGCCAATGGCCGCATGCCGCCCGCCACCGAGGAGGGCAAGAAGCGCTCCGAGACGATGAAGAGCAGCTGGACGGAAAAATACTGGGAGTGGGTCGACGACTTCAACACGTTCGACCGCTGCATCACGCGCGGCATGCCGTCGTCGATGCTGCCCGGCGCCTACAATATGGGCATCGCCATCTATCAGTCGCCCGGTTACGTCGCGATCCAGCTGGAGATGATCCACGAGACGCGGATCATCCCGCTCGATGGTCGCGCCGCGCCGGCCAAGCCGGTCAAGAACTGGCTCGGCTATTCGCGCGGCCACTGGGAGGGCAATACGCTCGTCATCGAGACGACCAATTTCCATCCCGGCGCGCCGCTCGGCAATTCGGCCGGTCCGCGGCCGGTGCCGAACAGCGACCAGATGACCATGACGGAACGCCTGACGCCGATCGATCATGACACGATCCGCTATGAGGCCTGGATCAGGGATCCGGTCACGCTGACCGCGCCTTTCAAGCTCGACTTCCCGTGGCGCCGCAACGACAAATATGTGATCTACGAATATGCCTGCCACGAGGGCAATATCCAGATGCGCGGCTTCATCGAGGGGACCAGCCCCAAGCTCGCCGCCAACCGCAAGCATGCCTGGGCCGCGCAGGGCGTCACCGATCTCAAGGAGGGCGGGACCGAGGAATTCCCGCAGATCGGCGTGACGCGCTGAGAGCGCACGGATCGGCGGACTCCGACGGCGCTTGTCCCTGTGGAGCAAGCGTCAGTTCTCCGGCGAGCCGAGGGCGGGCGAAGCCCAACGCCGGGGCCCAGCCCGACAGGTTGACGCGCACGGAGCGTACTCTTCGGCATGTGCGCTGAGACCCGATTTTAGCCTTCCGCCGGGAATAACCATTCCCCTGGCTGCCGGCGACACATGTGGACTTCGACAAGGCGTCCCGATCAGGCTCAGCACTGCTTCGGCGATTATCCCCTTAGAGCGGTGTGCTTTTAATCTGCAACGCTCTTATCCGTTCGTGTCGAGCGAAGTCGAGACACCCATCGGTCTTGCGCTACAACGATGGGTGTCTCGACTTCGCTCGACACGAACGGAACGGTGGGTCAGATTTTAGGCTCGATGCTCTAAGATGAAGGAATAGGCCGTTCCCCGGCGCAGGCCGGGGTCCAACCCGAACGGGGACGCGCGTCCGATAGCAGGCATTCGACGCTTCGCGTCGAGACTGGGCCCCGGCCTGCGCCGGGGAACAGCGACCTGCTCGAACGAGATAATCACCCACTGCTTCCGCAGCATCCGGCCCATCGTCTTGAAGCGGGGCCAGCCGCCGCCATGACCGCCGAGGAAGCCGAAAGGCCTCGCCCGGATGGACCGAGAAGCCCAGATTGCCGACGGCCGTGAAATCACCGAAGCCTTTGACCGTGCCTTTGACGTCCAGCGCATCCGGGATGAACTTCTCTCTCGCTATCCGGGATGTTCTAGTCGCGTAAGGCGGGCGAGGGCAAGCCGTTGCGAGACGGTTCGTGTTTCCTGCCTGTCCAACGCGTCTCGACTTCGCGCCGTCCCATCGGCAAAAGCGCCCCATGGCGACTCCCCGCATCCTCATCATTGCCGGCTCGGATTCGGGCGGTGGCGCCGGTATCCAGGCCGACATCAAGACCGTGACCATGCTCGGCGGCCATGCCATGACGGCGATCACGGCCGTGACCGCGCAGAATACGCTCGGCGTGCAGGGCGTCCATCCGGTCCCGACCGACATGGTCCTCGCGCAGATCGACAGCGTGGTGAGCGACATTGGCGTCGATGCCATCAAGATCGGCATGATCGGTTCGGCCGAAACGGCGCGTGCCGTGGCGGCGCGCTTGGAGAGCATCAACGCGCCGGTCGTGCTCGATCCCGTCATGGTCGCGACCAGCGGCGGCGTGCTGGCCGACGCCGAGACGATCGCCGCCATGGAAGACCTCATGGGCTGGGCCTATGTCTCGACGCCCAACTTGCCCGAGTTGGAGGCGCTGGGCGGCGAGGCCGAACTGACGGCCCGCGGCGAAATCCTGCTCGTCAAGGGCGGCCATGCGCCCGGCGACACGATCGTCGATCGCCTCGTCGGCCCCGAGGGCGAGATCGCCCGCTGGGCGGATGCGCGCATCGACACCCAGGATACGCACGGCACCGGCTGCACCCTGGCGAGCGCCATCGCGGTCGGCCTGGGCGAGGGTCTCGACCTCCCCGAAGCGGTCGACCGCGCCCGCAAGTTCGTGCGCGCCGCCCTGCTCGCCGCACCCGAGCTCGGGCAGGGGCATGGCCCCATGGGCCATCAGGCCGTGGATGTGGGCACATTATGATCGCGGGCGTGGACGAGGCGGGCAGGGGGCCGTTGGCGGGACCGGTGGTCGCTGCTGCGGTCGTTCTGTGCAAGCCGCGCCCATCGGGTCTCGACGACAGCAAGAAACTCACCGCCGCGCGCCGCGCCGAACTGGAAGCGACGATCAAGCGCCGCTGCCATTGGGCGGTCGGCGTGGTCGAGGTCGAGGATATCGACCGGCTCAACATCTTCGGCGCGACCATGCTGGCGATGACGCGCGCCGTCGAGGCCTTGTGCGCAAGGATCGGCTGCGACCCGCTCGAAGTGCTGATCGACGGCAATCTGACGCCGCACGGCCGCCGCCCCGAATGGCGCTGGCCCGCGCGTCCCATCGTGGGCGGAGACGCCAGCGAGCCCTGCATCTCCGCCGCCTCGATCATCGCCAAGGAGCATCGCGACGCGCTGATGCGTGAGGCCGCGCTGCTCCACCCGCATTATGGCTGGGCGAAGAACAAGGGCTATGGCACGCCCGACCATCTCGAAGCGCTGCGGACATACGGCCCGACGCCACTGCACCGGCGCAGCTTCGCGCCCGTCGCGCAGGCGGCCTTGCTCTAGGAAACGCCGCGACGTCGAGCAGGTCTCTTGCCGCGGCCGCATCCCTGCGCTAGAGGCCGCGCGTCCCTTGGGGAGTAGCCAGCCGCTCATCGAGCGGGCTCGCGCGTCAACATACTTGGCCGAGAGGTCATGGCGCGGAGGAGTGCAGCAGCATTCAGGCGAGACCAATGGCACGATGCTTCCGTTCCGGGCCGGGCGGGAAGCCTTGTGCCATTGCGTGCGCTGTCCTGGCCCCGGAGTTCTGTTCATGGAAGCCTTGCTGACTTCGACCGGCATCGTCGCTCTCGCCGAAATGGGCGACAAGACGCAGCTGCTCGCCATATTGCTTGCGACCCGCTTCTCGCGCCCATGGCCCATCATCGCCGGCATCTTCGCCGCGACCATCGTCAATCATGCGCTGGCCGCTTTGGTCGGCTCGCAGGCGGCCTTCCTGCTCGACAGCCCTTGGTTCCGCATCGTGGTGGCGCTGTCCTTCCTCGCCATGGCTGCCTGGACGCTGGTCCCGGACAAGGTCGACGATCTCAAGGAAGAGACGGGGCGTTACGGCGCTTTCGTCACGACCACGATCGCCTTCTTCCTCGTCGAGATGGGCGACAAGACGCAGGTGGCGACGATCGCGCTGGGCGCTCGCTTCCACGATGTGCTGGCGGTGGCCACGGGCACCACGCTCGGCATGATGATCGCCAATGTCCCGGCCGTCTTTCTCGGCAATGAATTGCTGCGCCGTGTGCCGCTTCGCATCGTGCGTTTCGTGACCGCCGGATTGTTCGCCATCATCGGCGTCTGGCTGCTCTGGGCGACACTGAGACTGCCTTGATCGTTCGTCATGCTTTTGATCGAAGGGGATCGATGCGAACCCGGTTCAGGGTGACGGACAAGGGGCGCAGGGGCAGAATTATCCACAAGATGCGCGGCTGAGTCTTTGCCGCCACACCACAAGATATGGAGTCCGGGCCGCGCGTCCGGACTCCACCTCTTGCGACGGACTCATTTCGTTCTCCTTCGGGCAGCCCCGGCAACAGGTCATTCGCCATGAAAAGCGAGCTTGACGCGGGAGTCGCGGGGACTCATGCCTAGGGCGTCAACAGGGGAATTTGACGGCGATGGGTGTTATCGAGCGGGTTGGAAACCGTCCGGCTGGGACGAAGACGAGGCGCGCTGCGCCGCCGCCCGTGCGTTCGGCCGCGCTGCCGCTCGACCATATTCTGCAGGGCGATTGCATTGCCATGCTGCGCACTTTGCCGACGGCGAGCGTCGACATGGTGTTCGCCGATCCGCCCTATAATCTCCAGCTCGGCGGCGATCTGTTCCGGCCCGAGGGCGGCCGCGTCGATGCGGTCGACGATCATTGGGACCAGTTCGACAGCTATGGCGCCTATGACGCCTTCTGCCGCGAGTGGTTGGCCGAGTGCCGCCGTATCCTGAAGCCCGACGGCACCATCTGGGTCATCGGCAGCTATCACAATATCTTCCGCGTCGGCGCGTTGATGCAGGACCAGGGCTTCTGGATTCTCAACGACATTGTCTGGCGCAAGGCCAATCCCATGCCCAATTTCAAGGGCACTCGCTTCACCAATGCGCATGAGACTCTGATCTGGGCGAGCCAGGGCGAGAAGGCCAAATACACCTTCAACTATCGCGCGATGAAGACGCTCAATGACGAGTTGCAGATGCGCTCCGACTGGGTGCTGCCGATCTGCGCCGGTCCCGAGCGGATCAAGAAGGGCGGCACCAAGGCGCACCCCACGCAAAAGCCCGAGGCATTGCTCTATCGCGTGCTGCTGTCCTGCACCAAGCCCGGCGATGTCGTCGTCGATCCGTTCTTCGGCACCGGCACGACCGGCGCGGTTGCCAGGCGCCTCGGCCGTCACTGGATCGGCATCGAGCGCGAAGACAGCTATGTCGAGGTTGCCCGCGAACGCATCGCCTCGGCGCTGCCGCTCGATGAGAGCGCGCTGGCGATCATGCAGTCGCCCAAGTCGCAGCCGCGCGTCGCGTTCGGCACGCTGGTCGAAACGGGCATGATCGCGCCCGGCACGACGATTACCGACCCCAAGGGTCGCTGGATGGCGCACGTCCGTGCCGACGGCAGCCTCGAATGCGACGGCGAGACCGGCTCCATCCATGGTCTCGGCGCAAAGCTGCAAGGCGCGCCCAGTTGCAATGGCTGGACCTTCTGGCAAATCGAACATGAGGGGCGGACCAAGTCCCTCGACGCTCTCCGGCAGCTCTACCTACTGGCAACAGAGCCCTGAATGGAGGCATGACCGGATAGATCCCACAGCCGGCTCCCGGGTCCGACGAAATCCCAAGGGCCGGTGCCCAGGGTGGCAACTCCCACAGCCACCCTGGGCTCTTCTTTTGGCGATACGTCGCCATATTCTTTCGGTCCCTGTTTTCTCTTCGTCATGCTGAACTTGTTTGTGCAAGCACGCCTCCGGCTCCAGCATCCATTTTGCTCAGCAAATGCCCCGTGGCGGGTGCCAGATGGACCCCAAACCAAGTTGGTGATTATCCCGTTCGAGCAGGTCGCTGTTCCCCGGCGCAGGCCGGGGCCCAGTCTCGACGCGAAGCGTCGAATGCCGCCATTGCACGCACGTCTCCCTTCGGTTTGGACTCCGGCCTGCGCTGGGGAACAGCCTATTCCTTTGTCCTAAGGGTATAATCGCCAAACAAGTTCAGGGTGACGAAGACGGATCACACCAGCGGGATGACGTCCGCGATGGAATCGAGGATGCGGCTGGGACGGAAAGGAAAGCGGGACACCTGATCGGCCTTGGTCGATCCGGTCAGCACGAGGATCGTCTCCAGCCCGGCCTCGATCCCGGCGACCACGTCGGTGTCCATGCGGTCGCCGATCATGACGGTGCTCTCGGAGCGTGCATCGATGCGGTTCATTGCGCTCCGGAACATCATCGGATTGGGCTTGCCGACGAAATAGGGCTGTGCGCCGGTCGCCTTGGCGATCATCGCCGCGACCGATCCCGTGGCGGGCAGGGGGCCGTCCTGCGATGGCGAGGTGGCATCCGGATTGGTCGCGATGAAGCGCGCGCCTTTGCCGATGAGGCGGATCGCCGTGGTGATCGCCGAGAAGCTCAGCGTCCGCGTCTCGCCCACGATCACATAGTCTGCATCATGGTCGGTCAGCGTGTAGCCGACCTCGTGAAGCGCCGTCGTCAGCCCGGCCTCGCCGATCACATAGGCACTGCCGCCGGGTTTCTGATGCTTCAGGAAATCGGCTGTCGCCAGCGCCGAAGTCCAGATCGCGCCCTCGGGCACGTGCAGGCCGGCGCGAAGCAACCGCGCCGCCAGGTCGCGTGGGGTGAAGATCGAATTGTTGGTGAGGACGAGAAAGTGCCGCTGCTTCTCGATCAGCCGTGCGATGAAGTCGGCCGCGCCGGGCAGCGCATGTTCCTCATGGACGAGGACGCCGTCCATGTCGGTGAGCCAGCATATGGGCGCTTTGCGTTCGGTGGTCATGGATGAGAGATGGCGCGGCAGTCGGGACTTGTCGAGAGCAGTGTAAAACACGTCATGCTGAACTTGTTTGTGCAAGCACGCCTCCGGCTCCAGCATCCATTTTTCGGGCTGAAGTAGCGCTCATTGGCTAAATGGACCCTGAAACAAGTTCAGGGTGACGGCGTCTAGTTCGTCAGGCGTTGAGCCCAGGCTCGGAACGTTCCGATCATTCTACCGAGGTCGCGCGGCCCCCCATAGGCCTTGAACTTGGCCCCCTCGATCCTGCAGACCATCCAACGAGTGTCGCCGTCTCCTCCCTGAACGGGTTCTTCGTCCGTCACGCCATCGAAGATCGGCACGAACGGCCGTTGTTCCAGCGGGGTTCCGTCGAGGTCGACGGTCAGGCTCCAGCCGGGATTATCAGGCGTGTCGATGGTGACGCCATACTCATGTTCCCAATCGCCGTCGCAATGGGACAGGTACCAACCCATCAGCCAGCCTATGTCGTCAGCTTGCTCCACGCCTCAATTACAGACTGAATTGTGGCGTCCGCAACCCTTTGGCGCCGAGCTCTTCAGCGTACATCTGAGGTCACCACCGCTTCGGCTTCGATCTCCACCTTCCACTCCGGCCGATAGAGGCCTGAAACGGCGACAAGCGTGCCGGTCGGCCGCGCGATCTTCATGTGGCGCGAGAAGGAGGCGCTGACCGCATCGGCATAAGCGATGTCGGTCACGAACATGCGGACGCGGACGACATCCTCCGCGCGCGCGCCCAGTTCCTCGATATGGCGGATGATCTCGGCGAAGATGAGATCGGCCTGGTCGCCCGCCTCCATGGGCACGGTGCCGTCCGGCAGATTGGCGGTCGTGCCGGAAACGAGGATGCGGTCGCCCACGCGAATGGCGCGGGTGAAGCCGATCTCTTCCTCGAATTTGGAAAGGGGCGCTATGCGGTTGCGGTCGGTCATCTCGTCTCCTGGCTCTATTTTGCCAGTGAGGGTGGGCTTTCCTGCCGCTCCGCGCAAGCCGAACGGCGGTTTCCTCCGGAGCGTGCTTGGTCTAGGTGCGCTTCATGACCGATTTTCCCGTCCTGCCGCCTGCCGGCGCTCGCCTCTATCTTCGCCCCATCTGGTTTGCCGATACGCCGGTCGGTCTGCCGGACGGTGCGGCGCTTCGGTTGGCGGGCGGGCTCATCTGGTTCCAGGGCGTCGAGGCGCTGTGGATCGGCGCGGACGGTGTGCGCGGCAAGGCGCAGGTGCCGGTCGGGATGCTGGCGGACTGGCAAGCCCGGCTGCCCGATGCACTCGGCGAGCGGGCCGCGTCGCTGATCGCCGGACTCACGGCGGTTCGCCCGGCGCTGGAACTGGGCGAGCGTGTGCTGCGCTTCGACGCGCCGCACGTCATGGGCATTCTCAATATGACGCCGGACAGCTTCTCGGACGGCGGCAAGCTGATCGGCGATCCGGAGAAGGCGGCAGACAGCGGCTTCACCATGCAGGTCGCGGGTGTCTCGATCGTCGATATCGGCGGCGAGTCGACGCGGCCCGGCGCGCAGCCGGTCTGGGAAGGCGACGAAATTGCGCGCGTCGTGCCCGTGATCGAGCGTCTGGCGAAGAGTGGCGTGATCATATCGGCCGACACGCGCAAGGCCGCCGTCATGGAAGCCGCGCTGGCGGCGGGTGCCCATATCGTCAATGATGTGACTGGCCTGACGCACGATCCGCGTGCGCTCGACGTCGTCGCCGCGGCCGGCTGTCCGGTCATTCTCATGCATACGCCCTCGGCTGGTGAAGATCCGCATGGCGGCGCCGTCACCTACAAGGGCGATGCCGTCGGCGGTCCGACGATCGACGCGATCGTGTTCGATTGGCTCGAGGCACGGATCGCCGTCTGTCTCGCCGCGGGCATTTCCCGGTCAAGGATCATCGTCGATCCCGGCATCGGCTTCGGCAAGGCGCTCGCGGACGACACGCGTATCCTCAACAATCTGGCGCTGTTCCAGGGGCTCGGCGTGCCGCTGCTGTTCGGTGCGAGCCGCAAGCGCATGGTCGGTGCGCTCTCCAATGCCGCGCCGGTCGAGGAGCGCCTCGGCGGATCGCTGGCGCTCGCCATGCGGGCCTTCGACAACGCCGCGCAGATCGTCCGAGTCCATGACGTGCCGGAGACCGTGCAGGCCGCGCGGGTGTGGCGAGGCCTTCGCGATGCCGCGCTCGTCGCCGGCTGAACAGCAATGATCTGATCCGGGCCGCTGCACGGCTCGCCGGCGGAATCATGTTCAAATAACTGATTCAACACAGTTCATGGCGCGTGGCGCTGCTCTGCGGCCTCGTGCGTTATCTCTTTGTCGCCGATCGTTTCGGCGCTGAAACAAATTGTAATACAACTATTAGAAAGCTCACATAATGCGGGATCAGCCGACAAGGCTTCAGGCCCCCCATTGGAGATTCACCATGACCAAGTTCCCCCTCGTCGCCGCTCTGGCTTTCGCTTTCGCCGCGCCCGCAATGGCCGCTCCCGCCGAGAAGCACAGCTTCACGCAGGACGGCGTGACCTATTTCTACACGCAGACCAAGGTCGGCGGCTCGCTCGTCATCAAGGGTTACGCCGAGAACGGCCCGGACTTCTATTATGTCGTCCGCAACGGCCAGGTCGTCGGCAGAACCGACGATGCCTCGGTCAGCTTCAGCGTGGCCGATGCCATGGCGAACCGCGGTTCGGTCGAGGTCGCCTCGGCCCGCTGATCCGGCGTTCCACCACCGCTCCCCCGCCGGCCGGCCGCATGCTTCCCCCGCATGCGTGCCGGCCGGTTCCATTTCGGATATTGCCCGGCTTTACGATCCGCATGCGATGCGCCAGAGTCGCCCCGTCTCGGGCCGGGGGGGGAACGCGGGCATGAGTGCACAGCGATTGCTTGTCGTCCTCGGGACGCGGCCGGAGGCGATCAAGCTCTTTCCGGTCATTCGTTCCTTGCGCGAGCAGCCCGCGCTGGAAACAGTGGTATGCGTGACCGGCCAGCATCGCGCGCTGCTCGACCAGGTGCTCGATCTCGCCGACATCCGTCCCGACATCGATCTCGACCTGATGACGCCGGGTCAGTCGCTCGACGCCCTGGCGGGACGCCTGCTCAACGGGATCGGGGCCGTGCTCGACGCCGAGCGTCCCGACCGTGTCATCGTTCAGGGCGACACCGCGAGCGCCAAATGCGCCGCGCTCTCCGCTTATTACCGCCGCATCCCGGTCGTCCATGTCGAGGCGGGCCTGCGCAGCGGCGATCTCCACCACCCCTGGCCGGAGGAAGGCAATCGCCGCATCATCGCGACGCTGGCCGATCTTCATTTCGCGCCGACGGAGAATGCCGCGGCGGCGTTGCGGAGCGAGGGTATCCATGCCTCGCGCATCCACATGACCGGAAACAGCGGTATCGACGCGCTGCTTCACGTGCGCGACCTGCTGCGCAGCAAGGCACGACGCGCGCCCGCGATAGAGGATCTTGCCGAGCGCTTCGCCGGCCGGCGGATCGTTGCCGTCACCTGCCACCGGCGCGAGAATCTGGGCGCGCTCGCCTCGATCGCGGACGCGCTCAGGATGCTGGCCGCGCGGACCGACGTGGCCATCGTCATGCCGCTTCATCCCAATCCGGAGGTCGGGGCGGTGTTCCGCACGGCGCTGGAGGACCTGCCGAACGTCGCACTGACCGATCCGCTCGACTATCCCGACTTCGTTGCGCTGCTCGATGCCTGCTATGTCGTTCTCACGGATAGCGGCGGCGTCCAGGAAGAGGCCCCGGCGCTCGGCAAGCCCGTATTGGTCATGCGCGAGACGACCGAGCGGCCCGAAGGCATCGCGGCCGGAACCGCGCGCCTCGTCGGCACCGAGGCTGGCTGCATCGCCGATGAATTGGCCCGCCTGCTCGATGCTCCTGCCGCCTATGCCGCCATGGCCCGTGCGCACAGCCCTTATGGGGACGGCCGGGCCTCGGGGCGCATCGCGGCGGTTCTGCGTCAAGAATCCCGTTGACGCTCGCCGCGGGGCACGCTTACTCGCCCGGCGATGACTGCGAGACCTGCGCCGTCCAAGGAAGTGGCGCGCCTGCGCCTCTATATCCTGTCCATCCTCATCGATCTTGCGATGCTGGGGATCGCTTTTGCCTTGGCCAACGCCATGGTGCTGGGTTCGCTCTCCGGCGAGCCGGGCAAGCCCCATGGCCTGGTCATGTTCGCGATGATCGCGCCGGTCTATGCGCTGATCGCAATCAATGGCGGCGCCTACGGCATTCGCATGATCGGCAATCGCCGGGCGAGTGCAGTGAAGGCGGTGTGGAGCCTCACGCAGGCGGCGCTGCTGACGCTGATCATCATCTATTTCGGCAAGATCGGCGAACAGCTCTCGCGCCTCACCTTCGTCGTCGGCCTGCTGGTGGGCGGCACCGGCCTGTATGTCGCGCGGATCCTCATGGAGCGCATTGCGCTCGCCTTGCTCGGCGAGGTGCCGCATTTCACGGTGCTGCTCGTGGACGGCGTCGAGGTGAATGCCCCGCGCGAGGCGCATCTCGTTTTCGCCAAGGACCTCGGCTTCGATCCGACGATCCGCACTGCCAAGATGGCCGAAAAGCTGGCGCGGGGCGTCGGCGGTGCGGAGCGCATCGTCGTGGCCTGCACGGCCGAGCGGATGGAGGCCTGGCGCGTGGCCTTGACGGCGCTCTCGGCGAAGGGCGAGCTTCTGGTGCCGGAAATGAGCCGGTTTGCGCCGGCGAAGGTCAGCCAGTTCGACGATCATCCGACGCTGGTGGTTGCGGGCGGGCCGCTGCTCTTCCGGGATCGGCTGCTCAAGCGCCTGCTCGATGTCTTGGTCAGCTCCTGTGCCATCCTGCTCCTGTCGCCCGTGCTGATTGCCGCCGCCATCGCCGTGCGCCTGTCCGGACCCGGGCCGATCCTGTTCCGCCAGGCACGCATGGGCAAGGATGCGCATCCGTTCATGATCCTCAAGTTCCGCACCATGCATGTCGCGCAGACCGATCAGGCTGCGGAAAAGCTGACGGAAAAGGACGATCCGCGCGTGACGCGCGTCGGTGCTTTCCTGCGCAAGACGAGCATCGATGAGCTTCCGCAGCTCTTCAACGTGTTGCGCGGCGACATGAGCGTCGTCGGGCCACGCCCCCACGCCGCGGCCGCCAAGGCCGCCGACAGCCTCTATTGGGAGGTGGACGAGCGTTATTGGGCGCGCCACTGCATCAAGCCCGGCATGACGGGCCTTGCGCAGGTGCGCGGCCATCGCGGGCCGACCGACAGCCATGAGGACCTCGTCAACCGGCTCCAGTCGGACCTCGAATATGTGACGAACTGGTCGATCTGGCGCGATCTGAGGATCATCGTGGCGACACTCGGCGTGCTGGCGCATGACAATGCCTATTAGCGCCAGTCTAATCATATCTCCGTTCGCTTCGAGCGTAGTCGAGAAGCAGAGGCGCTGTGCGTGCGTGTCTCGACTACGCTCGACACGAACGGAGAGGGAGGGCTAAATTTGCTCGATCCCCTCCTCATCGCCCTCATCATCCTCAGCGCCAGCCTGCTGCTCTGGCCGTTCGTCTTCTATCCGCTGATCTTGCGGCTGCTGCCGACGCGCGCCCTCACGCCCGATTCCGCCGCGCCGCGTCCGTCCGCTTCCTTGCTCTTCTGCGCGTACAACGAGGCCGCCTCGCTCCCCGCCAAGATCGATAATCTGCGCCTGCTCAAGAGCCGGCATCCCGGTCTCGAGATCCTCGCCTATGACGATGGCTCGAGCGACGGAACAGGCGATCTGCTCGCGGCCGCCGGCGATCTTCTGACGCTCGTGCGGGGCCCCGGCCGCACCGGCAAGGCGCATGGCATGAAGCGGCTCGCCGCGCAGGCAAGCGGCGATGTCCTCATCTTCACCGACGCCAACGTCCTGCTGGCGGACGAGGCGGTCGAAAAGCTGTTGCCCCTTTATTCCGACCCGCAGGTCGGCGGCGTGCTCGGCTCGCTGCATTATGGCGGCACCGGGAAGAGCGCGACGGCCCATGTCGGCGGCCTCTATTGGCGGATCGAGGAAGCGCTCAAGGATGCCGAATCCCGCACCGGCAATGTCATGGGCGCGGACGGCTCCATCTTCTCCATCCGCCGCGCGCTTTATCCCGCATTTCCAGACGATGTGCTGGACGACCTGACGGTGTCGATGGCTGTCGTCTTTGCCGGCAAGCGGCTCGTCAAGGCGAAGCATGTCATCGCATATGAAGCCCTGGTCGCGCAGCGTGCCGACGAATATCGCCGCAAGATCCGCATCTCGGCGCGCGCATGGCATACGCATCGCCATTTGCGCCCCCAACTCACCCGGATGACGGCGCTGGACCGCTTCAAATATGCCTCGCGCAAGGTCGTGCGCTGGTTCGGGGCGCTGTGGATGGCCATTGGCGGTCTGGCGGCGCTGGCACTCGCATGGCGCGTTTCGCCCATCATGGCCATTGCCCTGATCGCGGCGGCGATCGTCGTGCTGATGCTGGGATTGCAGATGCGGCGTGGCCCGCTTGCCGCATTGATCGATCTGTTGCTCGCTTATGTCGCGACGCTGCGTGGCGTCCTGCTCGCCATGGGCGGCAAGACCTTCACCACCTGGGCGCCCGCCAAGTCACGCGACTGAACGCTTCCCCGACAAAATTCCCTATTCGTCCTGTTCGAACGAGGCACGCGCCTCGTTCGAACAGGACGAATGGGCTGCAGGAGCGAAGCCATGACGTATCGCGGCCCTCGCAATCGTCCGCCACTCTTGTATAGCGCTCAGCCATGATCACGATCCAGCGCGTCACCAAGGCCGTCGGCAAGCATCTTTCGCGCCTCGTCCTCGCGCTTCGCTATCGGGCGGGCGCAAAGCGCAGCCGCCACTGCCCGGCCTGCCATCACGACGTGGTCGGCTGGTATCGCTATGGCGATGAGCGCGAATGGGGCTGTCCGCACTGCAATGCGTCGCCCCGGGAGCGGCTGATGCACGCGCTGCTCGATCTCGACGTGATCGCGATCCCGAAAGATGCGGCGATCCTGCATTGCGCGCCCAATGAAACGAGCCTCGTTCATCGCTTTCGCGCGGGGGCCGGCGACTATGTCCCCGCCGATTTCGATCCGTCGCGCTATCCGCTGCCCGATATTCGGCAGCTCGACCTGATGGCGCTCGACGACGAGGGGCGCTTCGACGTCATCTATGCCAGCCATGTCATGGAGCATGTCCCCGATGACGCGCAGGTGCTGCGCAACATCCGCCGGGCGCTGAAGCCTGGCGGCGAAGCCTGGCTCATCGTGCCGCTCTGGCAGAAGGCGAGCGAAGACGGTCCCGCCGATCTGTCGCCGCGCGAGCGTGAGCGCCGCTTCGGTCAATGGGATCATGTCCGCCAATATGGCCGCGATTTCGCCGACCGCATCCGCGCGGCCGGTCTGGCGGTCGACCTCATCGACACGAGCGGCATTCCCACCGCGATGGTGCGTCACATGGCGCTTGGCGACACGCTCTTCCGCGCGCGGCGCACTGGCTGACGTGGGACAGGAGCGGGGGCTGGCGCAGGGGGGCGGATTGCTGGCACTGGCTGCGCGGCTGGAGCGGCGCCGCAGCCTGCTGGGCCTCGCCAAGCTCGCCAATGTCGGTCTCGCCATGATCTGGGGCTTTGCCGTCACCTTCGTGTTCGTGCGGCTGCTGCCCTTCGACGAGTTCCGCACCTTCCTGCTGCTCGTCGCCTTCGCCAATTTCACCATCTCCGCCGAGCTCGGCTTTTCGACCGTGATCTACAGCCGCCTGCGGCGCGCGAGGCTCGCCGCCGATGCCGCGTTCCGCAGCGAGGAGCTGGGCGTGCTGCTGATCTTCATGCTCGGCATCGTGGCGCTGGGTGCGGTCCTGATCGTGGCCGGGCTGCTGGCCGGCGGCATCCGGACGGCACATCCCGCTTTGTTCCTGGCCTTCTATGCCACGGCCGCGCTTAACCTGGTGACGCTGCTCGCCCGGCGCGCGCTGGCGGCGCTCGATCATAATCTCTGGTGGGAAGCGCTGGATTTCGGGCGGCGGGTGGCCAGTCTCGTCTTGCTCCTGATCGCGCTGATTGGCTTCCCTATCCTCGTTTCCGTGCTTCTGCAGCTCGCCTTGACGATCATGGTCATCCTGTTCGGGCTCGGCACCGTGCAGCGGGAACTCGCCATGCCGGTTGGGCATTGGCTGTCCTTTGGCCGGGGCTGGGATCATGTCCGTGCCAACTATCTCGGCGATATCGGCCGGACAGGCGCGCTCACCATTTCGGATATCGCGGCCTACAACGCCCCCTATTTCACCATTGTCGCAGCGACGCATGATCCGCGTCCGCTGTTGCTCTTCGACTTCGTCTTCAAGATGTCGCGGGCGCTGTCGGCGCTCGTTCGTGCTCTCGTTGAGACGATGCTGCCCGATCTGACGCGGCATTTTCATGCAGGCGAAATGGCGCGCTTCCGTTCGCAGCTGCGGCGCTGTCTTGCGTTGTCGATCGGCACGGCTCTGGCGCTCGGCCTGTTCCTGCTTGCCGCGGGTCCGCTTGTGTCATCGGTGATGTTCGATAAGAGGATCGTGCTCGATCATATTGAGCTTACGGTCATTCTTGCGCTGCTCGTCGGTCTCTCGCTGATCTGCGTTTCGGTCTATCTGCAAAATGGTCTGGGGCGTTTTGCTGCGCTTGTTGCGCCGTCTTTTGCCTTTTTGTGCGGAAGCCTGGCCAGTGTGCCGGCGGCCGGCTGGCTTGGCGCGATGATCGATGCGCCCTTCGCGTTGCGCTTTGCCATGAGCTATGCGTTCGTTCATGTCGTGATGGCCGCGGTCCATGGCCGCATGCTGGCAAGGCTCGGAAGAGGCGCGGTTGCATGAAGGTTACGATGCTCGATCCGTCGCTCTTCACCGGGCGCTATGATGACAGTCTGTGCGCAGCATTGGCGCAGCGCGGCCATGACGTGCGGCTGCTTGGCCGCCCGATGCGCGCGACCGACGCGATCGTGCCGCATGGCTATTCTTATATTCCGCGCTTTTTCGGGTTCGGCGAGGGCGTGCGGGCGCTGCTGGGCGATGGCGTGTTGGGCAAGGCGGTGAAGGCCTGCGAATATAGTCTCGATGCCGTGGCCGGTCCGCTCGGCGCGCTCGATGGCGATGTGGTGCATGCGCAATGGCTGCCGTTCGCCTGGGCCGATGCGCGGCTGCTCGGCCGCCTTGGGCGCCGCTTGGCGCTGGTCCATACCGTCCACAATGCCCAGGCTTTTCATGGCGATGCGACCGCCGCCGTGCAGGGGCGTGGCTATATCGGGCTGTTGCCGCGTTTCGACGCGCTGATCGTGCATGGCGAGGCGACCCGCGCCGCGCTGGAGGGGCAGGGGATCGACATGAATCGGGTGCATTTGGTGCCGCATCCGCCCATGAAATTGGCGGTCGCGATGCCCGGCGACCTCGCTTCGGTGCCTGCCAGGACGCCAAATGTGCCGCGTATTCTCTTTTTTGGGACGATTCGACCCTATAAGGGCCTCGACCTGCTCATCGATGCCGCGATTAACCTATGGAAAGACGGCCATAATTTCGAACTGGCCATTGCCGGAAAACCCTTCATGCCCGTTGAGGCCCAATTCGGAAAAATCCACGGCGCCGGCTTCGCCCATCGCCTCATCACAGACCTCGGTTTTCTCCCGGAAAGTCGGCTCGACGCGCATCTCAGCCGGGCAGATATCATTGCATTTCCTTACCGCGCGATCGATTCCAGCGGTGCCTTCCTCTCCGCCCTCAGCTATGGCGCCGCCATGGTAACGAGCGATGCAGGCATGTTCGGCGAGTTGGGCGGGGGCGTCGTAGCGCAATTTCCCGTTGGCAATGGGGCAGCGCTTGGCAATGTATTGCGCCCGCTGGTTGACGATATGGCCTTGCGTCTGAAATTCGCCAATGCCGCAAAGATGCTTGATGTCCGTCTCGGCGGTTGGGACCAGGCTGCTGCGGGAACGGAACACGCCTACGAGGCGGCGCTTGCGCACTTCGCCGCCCGAAAGGCAGGCGCATGAGTATTGGTCGCTATCGCCGTGAATTGCGTGATCGCTGGCTCGCCATACGCCTAGGTTTCGGCGGCCGACAGCACCAATATGGCGAGATCGTCGCCTTGCGGCGCTTTATCAGCCATTTCGGCATCGACTGCGTCATCGATGTCGGCGCGAATGCCGGCCAATATGCGCGCCAACTCCGCAAGGATGTCGGCTTTCGGGGTACGATCCTGAGCTTCGAGCCCAATCCCGATGTCTTTGCGAAACTCGAACGGACGGCGCGAGGAGACTCTCGTTGGCACGTTCACAATCTGGCGCTGAGCGACGTCGACGGACAAGTCGAGTTCAACATCATGGCCGCCGATCAGTTCAGCTCGATCCAGAAGCCAGGTACCAATCTCGAACCGATCTTTGCCAGCCGTAACAAGGTAATGCAGACCGTGCATGTCCCTTGCGCGCGGCTAGAGACCTTGCTTCCCGAGCTTGCGGGCGCGCGTGACGCACGTGCGATCCTGCTCAAGATGGACACGCAGGGCCATGATGCTGCCGTTATCGCCGGCGCGGGCGGCACTCTCAAACAGATGGTCGGCATCCAAAGCGAACTTGCAGTGCGCCCACTGTACGAAGGTGCGACTGATTGGCGCATGATGATTGCGACCCTGGAAGCCGCAGGCTACGTGCCCAATGCTC
This sequence comes from Sphingobium sp., assembly GCA_017744605.1. Classification (GTDB taxonomy): domain Bacteria; phylum Pseudomonadota; class Alphaproteobacteria; order Sphingomonadales; family Sphingomonadaceae; genus Sphingobium. The sequence goes on from JAGIAZ010000013.1 coordinate 64,660, forward strand.
TTTTTGCTAACAATAAGGGTCATTTCCCGCTGCTTGTAGAGATGGATGGGCTCTTCGTGCGCGGGGATCTGGCGGCAAATGGCAATGTTCCCATCACCTGAATACGAGCGGGCGCACACGCGACCGCGTTTGTGGGCGCTTACGTTGTTTTTGGGCGCTGCGCTGATCGGTTGCCTGAGTTACGTGACATGGCTTTGGCATATTGCCGGGAAGTCATATCGTTCGCTCGCGCCTTATTTCTTTGCGCGGCAGGACATATGGGTGCTCGACGGCTACGTCGCCGTGCTGGCATTGATGGCGATATGGGCCTGGAATCTCAAAAGCCCCGGGGCTGTGCGAAGGCCCGGCGGCGGACAGGCCTTGTTCATCCTGCTGGGCATCGTCGCGGTTGTGCTGGCAGCGCGGCTTGGGCGTGACCTTGTCTTCCACGGCTATAGCCCATCGCGCGATGAACTGATGGTGGAACTGGCGGGCGACTATCTATCGCAAGGTCGCATCGGTTGGTCGATCCCACCCGACTGGCTCGACTACAGGCGCGCACTTCAGCCCGAATTCTACAGTCCCTATGGCGCGGACACGCACTGGACCGCGATTTATCTCCCAGTTCATGCTGCGATCCGGGCATTGTTCGTTCGCCTCGGCGATGCGGCGCTCGCGGCGCCTGTCACCCTGGGCGTCGGTTTGCTCGCGCTCTGGCAAGTGGCGCGCCGGCTATTGCCGAACCGGCCGGATGCGCAGGCGGTCGTCATGGTCATGGCGTTCTCGTCAACTCAGCTCATCGCGACCGCGATGACGCCTTACGCGATGACCAGCCACTTCGCGTTCGACATGGTCTGGCTGATGCTGGTGCTGCGTGGAGGCAAGCTCGGCCATGGGCTGGCGGCGATCGTCGCGTTGCTCGCTGCGGGGCTGCATCAGTGGCATTTCCCGTTGCTTTTCATGGGGCCTTTCATTCTCTGGCTGCTGGCTCGTCGAAACTGGCGGGCGGCGCTGTTTCATGGGTTTGTCTGCATAGCCATGATGGTGGTTTGGGCGCGGCTGTGGCCGATGTTGCTTGTGCATGAAGTTGGGCCGGCGCCGATTACGGATGCGCATCGGACGAACGGTATATGGGACAAGATCGAGAGCCTGTTCGGGCGGCTGGATACATGGCAGCCGGGACTCAACAATGCGCGGTTGATTTCGTGGAACAATATCATGTTGTTACCACTCGCTTTCCTCGCGGTTTTCGCTCCAAACTGGCGCCGTGCATTCAAGGAACCGAGCATTGTCCTGCCGCTGCTGATGGTGGCCGGATCGGGCATGGGTTTCGCGCTGTACCAGGGCTATGGCTGGGGTTTTCGCTATATGCACGGCGGCATCGGCGCGCTGGCGCTGCTGGCGGGTTTCGGATGGACCGCCGTGGTGCGGCCTGGCGATAAAAAAGCGGGGCAATTGCTCGCTTTTGCCACGATTGCGTCGCTTTTGGCTGCGGCTTGGCTCCTTTTCGACACCGAACGCTATGTGCGCGGCTATGCGCGGAGCATGGCGGCGATCCGTGCGGCACAGGCGGACGTGGTCCTGGTCGACATTCGCGGCGGCTATTACATGACCGACCTGGTGCGCTTCGACGAGGGACGCCTCGGCCATCCTGCGGTCATGGCCCTGCACATGCTGAGCGACGACCAGATCGACAGGCTCTGTGCGACGCACCGGGTCGCGATCGCCGACCGCACCCTGTTCTGGCCGCTCGGCGTGCACCAGGTCTCGCCGGTGTTCCCCGGCAGCGACGATGTGCAGGCGCGGCGCGACCATCTTGCGCAGATCGGCTGCGGAAAAACGATCCGGCCTTAAGCCGCCGGCCAATCCAGGACCAGAGTGGCTCCGTCGACCTCGACGACCGTCAGCTGCGCGCCGACCGGGGCGTCGGGGCCCGTTGCCCGCCAACTGCTGTCGTCGACCCTCACGCGGCCTTCGCCCTGGACGATGGCTTCCGAGACGGTGACGGAACGGCCGACAAGACGCGCCGCCTTGTCGTTGAGCAGCGGATCCACCGACGCGGCGGGCCGGGCGAGATACCAGAGCCGGCCGGCGCTGACGGACAGGGCGCTCAGCACCGCGAAGATGAGCAGCTGGAAAGCCCCGTCCATCGGGATGACCAGTTCGACGATCGCGGTGATGGCCGCGGCGATGGCGAGGAAGATCAGGAACACGCCGGGCACGACCAGTTCGGCGGCGGCCAGGACAAGCGCCACCGTGCCCCAGAGCAGGGCCGGGCTCATGCTTTCGAGCAACGTCCGGATCATGCGTCCGAAGCCTTGGTCCTGGGCAGGGTCGGCGATGCCTTGGGCGCCGCCACGTCGCCGCCCAGCGCTTCCTTGGCGAGCTGGCCGATGCCGCCGAGCGTCCCGATGAGCTGCGTCGCCTCGACCGGGAACAGGATGGTCTTGGCATTGGGCGACGATGCGAACTGGCTCACCGCCTCGACATATTTCTGCGCGACGAAATAGTTGATCGCCTGCGCATTGCCGCCGGCAATGGCCTCGCTGACCAAGGTCGTGGCCTTGGCTTCGGCTTCCGCGGCGCGCTCGCGGGCCTCGGCGTCACGGAATGCAGCCTCGCGCCGGCCCTCGGCCTCGAGGATCTGGGCGGCTTTCTCGCCCTCGGCCTTCAGGACGGCGGCGCTCTTGAGACCCTCGGCCTCGAGGATGTTGGCGCGCTTCTCGCGTTCGGCCTTCATCTGCCGGGCCATGGAGTTCACGATATCCTGCGGCGGCCGGATGTCCTTGATCTCGACGCGCGTGATCTTGACGCCCCAGGCCGTCGTGGCGTGATCGACGACGGACAGCAGCCGCGCATTGATCTCGTCACGCTTGGAGAGCGTCTCGTCGAGGTCCATCGACCCCATCACGGTGCGCAGGTTTGTGGTCGAGAGCTGGAGCAAGGCGAGGCCGAGATTGCTGACTTCATAGGCCGCCTTGGCGGCATCCAGCACCTGGAAGAAGACGACGCCATCCACCGACACCATGGCATTGTCCTTGGTGATGATCTCCTGGCTGGGCACATCGATCACCTGCTCCATCATGTTGATGCGGCGGCCGACGCGATAGATGAAGGCGGGATAGAGATTGAAACCCGGCTGGGCGACCTGCGTGAACTGCCCGAAGCGCTCGATGGTGTAACGATAGCCCTGGCGCACGATCTTCACGCTCGCGAACAGATAGAAAATCACGAGCACGACCGCGAAAACGGCAAAGGTGAACAGTTGCATAGCCGGTGGCCTCCCTTTCCCTTTGACGCTACACTCGCGCCGGGGAACAGTATGCCCCGCCGGTTCTGGGGGTCAAAGCGGAATCGGCGGGCGGTAACGGGGGAGGGATTGCCCATGGCCAGACCGTTTTTTGCCAAACCCAAGGCCGGGGGCGGCCAGGATCGGCTGCCGCTGCAGCTGGTGCGCACCATGCTGTTCGTGCCGGCCTCGCGCGCGCGCGCGATCGAGAAGGCCCGCGAACTCGACTGTGATTTCATCATTCTCGATCTCGAGGACAGCGTTCCGGCGCAAGACCGGGATTCGGCACGGGCGGCGGCGATCGAGGCGGTGCGCGCAGGCTTCAACGGCAAGCCGGTCGCGATCCGCATCAACGCCGAGGACCGCCCCGAACATGGCCCGGACATGGTCGCCGTGCGCGCCGCCGATCCGGATTATGTCATGGTGCCCAAGGTGATCGACGCGCGCCAGGCGCATGACGCCTATCTCGTCACCAAGCTTCCCGTCATCCCGATGATCGAAAGTCCGGCCGGCATCGTGAACGCGCAGCGGATCGCCAGGGAGCCGGGGGTCGCAGCGCTGCTGACCGGCACGAACGATTTACGGCGCGGCCTGCATGTGCCGCCCGACGCGCCGCGCTCGGCCATTTCCCTCGCGCTTCAGTCGATCGTGCTCGCCGCGCGCTCGGCCGGCATCGCCTGCTTCGACGGCGTCTACAATCATCTCGAGGACCAGGTCGGCCTTGCGCGCGAGTGCGAGGAAGGGCGGCAGATGGGTTTCGACGGCAAATCGATCATCCACCCCAGCCACATCGCGATCACCAACGGCGCTTTCTCTCCCAAGGAACAGATGGTGGAGCGGGCCCGCGCGCTGATCGAGGCCTATACCGGTGGGGCCCAGCGCTATGACGGGCGCATGATCGAAGCGATGCACGTCGCCGAAGCCAAGACCATCGTCGAGCGCTTCGAGCGACTGCGGGGATAGGTGCTGCGAGGGCGATTATACCCTTAGGACAAGGAATGGGCCGTTCCCCGGCGCAGGCCGGGGTCCAAACCGAAAGGAGACGCGCGTGCAATGGCGGGCATTCGACGCTTCGCGTCGAGACTGGGCCCCGGCCTGCGCCGGGGAACAGCGACCTGCTCAACGGGATAATCAGCCTGCGAAGTTCGCCCTGGCTTCAATTTTTCCGATGGATCGTGCCGCTGCGGCCATTCGCCATTCGATCTCATGCGAAGGTGAAGGCGAGAATGCCGAAGCTAGACATGCTCGGTCGGCTGCTCATCGCCGCGCTCACGGGATGTCCGAGCGAGGGCAGATCAACGGACATAGTGAGGGCGGTGTTGCTGCTGCCAAACCCGGACCGTTCGGATATAGGCAAAAAGCGGTCCTTCCGGATGCGACCCCATAGCGGACGCTCGCTTATGATTTGATAACCGCCTTGTGGGTAGGCTGGGACGCATGAAAGCGCGCGACCAAATCTATCCGCTGCAAGAGCGATTTATTCCGGTGGCAGAAACCAGGCTTCCGCCCGATCCATCCATCAGTTGGAACAGCTATGGCGTGATGACCTACTTCTGGCCCTCGGTATGTGACCGCATTGAAGGGCTATGGGTAAACGTAAATGAACATGAAATTATGTTGGCTACTGCGCTCTCTCATACCCACATAGACGAACGCGAATGGAACGTTAGACAATCCCAGTCAGGAGATGTTCTTGACCGCATTGTAGAGCAAGGGATCGCACAGGCCCTGAATATTCTCGGCGGTGAAACATTCTTCGTCAAAACATATGACCCGGAAGGCCACGAGCACTCATCTTCGGGCATGTCGCCGCGTCAACTCTGGAACGATCCAGAGCAAAAGGCGAATTGGACAAAGTTCCAAGGAGAAGGATGGACCGCACGTGCTTGGAACTGGCGTGGAGAAGTGAAGGATTAGCGCGAAGGCCAAGAGGGATTCTCAGCAGATGCCGCTGCAAACCTACATCCGCTTCCACCCCATTCTAGACATTGCCCGAGCGATACAGTTTTCCAAATGCGGACCGCGCTGTGTGCACGCGATGTCCAGCGCGATGATCTCTAGCCCCGACCGCCGGCAGGAGCGCGGGGGCATTATGCGTGGGTCGGAGACGTCTTTCCGCCTTTTAACGCTCCGCAAACGATCCGGCCCAGAGCACGGCTCGTCTATGTTGTGACCCGATTTTGCGCCGAATTGCGTCGGCGCAGGCTTGCCTCTCCGTCAGAGTCTGCAACGGTTCGTCGCACCACGCGTTCGAATTGACGGTACAACAATCCACCTTCGCGAGCTGTTCATCGGGTCGGCAAGGTAGGCCTCAACAGGCTCGGGCGGTGGCGTAAATTGAAGGAGTAGCTAATGCCTGCCATCTCGAAAAGGGCACGGAACGTCATCCTGCTTGCCGCGCTTACCCTGCCGGTCTCCGGCACCGTGCTCGCGCAGCCGCAGAGCACGGCCGACAACAACATCAATGTCATTGGCTCGCGGACCGAGGGTCCCGAGGTCAAGGGCATCATCACCGCGCGCAAGGGCGATCTGCTGCAGGTGACGACCGCCGACGGCAACAAGACCAGCATCGGTGTCAACGAAGCCACCAAGATCAAGGCGAGCAGCGGCCTCTTCGGCGGCCGCGCCAAGCTGGGCACGGCCGACCTGCTCAACGGCCTCCCGGTGAGCGTCAAGACATATCAGATGTCCGACGGCAGCCTGGTCGCCAACCAGGTCAATCTGAAGAACAGCGATTACAAGACGGCGGCCATGATCCGCAACGGCACTGAGCAGCGCTTTGGCGAGCATGACCAGCACTTTGCGATGAACGATGCGGACATCGCCAAGAATGCGGCGGCGACCGAGGCGCTGCGTGGCCGCGTGGGCGATATCGACAATTACATCATCAAGGCCACGACCAACGTGAACTTCGACACGGGCAGGGCCGATCTCTCGCCCGAGGCGAAGAACAATCTCTGCCAGGCGGCGCAAACGGCTGAGACGACGAACAACGCGCTGCTGCTGGTCGTCGGCTACACGGACTCGACCGGTAGCGACGAAGTCAACCAGGCGCTCAGCGAGAAGCGCGCCACGAAGGTCATCAACTATCTGCAGCAGCAGTGCCACTGGAAGCCCTATCGCATGCTGACCCCCACCGGCATGGCGACGGCTGACCCGCTGGCGGACAACAGCACGCCGCAGGGCCGCGCGCAGAACCGCCGCGTCGCGGTGAACGTGCTGGTCAGCAAGGCCGTCGAAGGCCTCGAAGCCTCGGGCTCGTAAGATCGGCGGGGGCGGGCCTGGCTCGCCCCCGTTTCCCGCGCAGGCGAAGGTGGGTGACCTGACCTCACCGGAAGCGCCCCCGTGGAAAGCTTGAGCAGCGTCCGTCCTCCGGTTCACGCGCGCGCCAAATGACGGCTGGTCCGCTGCAAACCGCCCAAATCTCCCGACCTTCGGCTTGCGGACGCTGGAAAGCCGCCGCATAGTTCATGCCCGCTTGGGCGTGAGTGGATTTTGGGGGAACACTGCCTTTGAACAATCCAGTCGATGTCGTCGTTGTCGGCGCCGGTCCGGTCGGGTTGCTGCTTGCGATCGAGCTCGGTGTCGGTGGCGCCGACGTGCTGGTCCTGGACCGGCTGGCCGCGCCAAGCACTGCGATCAAGGGCTCGTCCGTCGGACCGCTCGGCGCCGAGGCGCTTCGGCGCAGGAACATGGGACCGGCACTCGCCGAAGCGGAAGATCGCGCCTTTGCCGCGCGCGGCCCCGCAGGCGCGAGCATGCGGACGCAAGCCTTGAGGTCGCGCGGCCATTTCGCCGCGCTGCCTCTGCCAGCGGAGCCGGCGCGCGAGATCGAACGGCGCATGATCTGGGTCGACCAGCAGGGGATCGAGGCGATCCTGAGCGCGCGGGCGGCCGCACTCGGCGTCGAGGTGCGGCGCGGATGCGAGGTCACGGGCTTCGAGCAGGGGGATGCGGGCGTCACGGTCCGCTGGACGTCGCCCGAGGGAGCGGACTCCGTCACATGCGCCTGGCTGGCCGGATGCGACGGCGGACGCAGCGTCGTCCGCAAAATGGCGGGTTTCGATTTCCCCGGTGCGCCGGCGAGCGTCACCATGTACCAGGCCCTGCTCGATCTCGATCATCCCGAGCGCCTGCCGCGCGGCGCGACCCGCACGCAGGCGGGCGTGGTCATGAACGGGCCGCGGCCGCGCTGGCTGGCGATGCATGACTATAGCGGTCCGCCCGCCGACCGTGAGGCGCCGGTCACGCGGGAGGAGATCGAAGCCGTGCTGCGGCGGATCAGCGGCGCCGATGTGCGCGTGACGGCGATCGACCAGGCAAACCGCTTTTCGGACAGCGCGCGGGTGGTCGATAGCTATCGGCGGGATCGCGTCCTGCTCGCGGGCGATGCGGCGCATATCCATTCGCCCTTGGGTGGTCAGGGACTGAGCCTCGGGCTCGTCGACGCGGCCAATCTCGGCTGGAAGCTTGCTGCGGTCGCCAGAGGGGACAAGCCCGAGAACTGGCTCGACAGCTATACGGCTGAGCGGCGGCCGGTGGCGCAGGCGGTGCTCGCCAACACGCTCGCCCAGATCGCGCTGTCGCGGCAGGATCCGCAGTCGCTGGCCTTGCGGGAGATGTTCGCCAGGCTGCTCGGGTTCGAGGCGGTGGCGGAGCATATTGCGGGCCTGACGAGCGGCCTGGCGACGCGCTACGATCTGGGCTCGGCGCGGGACGAGGTCGGGCGGTTGATCGGTGATCGGGCAATCGGTGGCGACGGGACATCGCTGTTCGCGGCGATGGGGGACGGCGAGGGCGTGCTGCTCGATGCGTCTTCCGGCGGGACGGCGTCTGAATGGGCGGCCGGCTTTGCGGGCGTGCGCTGTGTCCGGGTGAATGAGGGGCCGTCGATGCTGATCCGCCCCGACGGGTGCATCGCCTGGGCCGGCGAAGACGCCCCCGGACTGGCGGATGCGCTGGAGCGCTGGTTTGCCCCGCGACGGCGCGCCTGACGCCGATTTCGGTCTTGCGGAATTGAGTTCCGTCACCCCCTAGCCCTGCCAGGCCTAAATGGTTACATGGGCCGCCACTGATTCCCCGGCGGGACTCGGCAAGAGATAAGGTGGCACTCCATGGACATCCGGCTTGGCCTCACATTCGACGACGTGCTTCTCCAGCCCGGCGAATCCGATGTGCTGCCCAGCCAGGCCGATGTCTCGACCCGGGTGAGCCGCGACATTTCGCTCAATATCCCGATCCTCTCCTCGGCCATGGACACGGTGACCGAGGCGGACATGGCGATCGTCATGGCGCAACTGGGCGGCATCGGCGTGCTGCACCGCAATCTGTCCGTCGAAGAGCAGGTCGCCGCGGTGCGCGCGGTTAAGCGCTTCGAAAGCGGGATGGTGGTCAATCCCATCACCATGGGCCCGGACCAGACGCTGGGCGATGCGCAGGCCCTGATGATCCGGCACAAGATCAGCGGCATCCCCATCGTCGAGGCGTCCGGCAAGCTGGTCGGCATCCTCACCAACCGCGACGTGCGTTTCGCCGAGAATGCCAGCCAGCCCGTGCGCGAGCTGATGACGCACGAGAATCTCGCGACGGTTCGCGCCGGTGTCGCGCAGGAAGAGGCGCGCCGCCTGCTGCACCAGCGCCGCATCGAGAAGCTGCTGGTCGTGGACGACGACTATCGCTGCGTCGGCCTGATCACGGTCAAGGACATCGAGAAGGCGGTCAATTATCCGCAGGCCACCAAGGACCCGTCGGGCCGCCTGCGCGTCGCCGCGGCGACCACCGTGGGCGACAAGGGGCTCGAGCGGACCGAGGCGCTGATGGACGCGGAATGCGACCTGATCGTGGTCGATACCGCCCATGGCCATAGCAAGATGGTCGCCGAAAGCGTGGCGCGCATCCGCAAGATGTCCAACAGCGTCCAGATCGTCGCGGGCAATGTCGCGACGGCGGAAGCGACGCGAGCGCTCATCGACGCGGGCGCGGACGGCGTGAAGGTCGGCATCGGCCCGGGCTCGATCTGCACGACGCGCGTCGTCGCCGGTGTCGGCGTGCCGCAGCTGACGGCGATCATGGACGCGGCCGAGGAAGCGGCGAAGAGCGGCGTGCCGGTGATCGCCGATGGCGGCATCCGCACCTCGGGCGACGTCGCCAAGGCGCTGGCCGCGGGCGGATCGGGGGTCATGATCGGATCGCTGCTGGCCGGCACCGAGGAAGCGCCGGGCGAGACGTTCCTGTACCAGGGCCGCGCCTATAAGTCCTATCGCGGCATGGGCTCGGTGGGCGCCATGGCGCGCGGCTCGGCCGACCGCTATTTCCAGCAGGACATCAAGGACCAGATGAAGCTGGTCCCCGAAGGCATTGAGGGCCAGGTGCCCTATAAGGGCCCGGCCAAGGATGTGATCCACCAGCTGGTCGGCGGCATCAAGGCGGCGATGGGCTATACCGGAAGCGCCACGCTGCCCGACCTGCAGAAGCGTGCGCGGTTCGTCCAGATCACCAATGCCGGTCTGTCCGAGAGCCATGTCCACGACGTCACCATCACGCGCGAGGCGCCCAATTATCCGACGCGGTGATTCCAACTCTCCCCTCCCTTCCAAGGGAGAGGTTGGGGGTGGGTGGCGAGTGCCGGCGAGCTTCTTGCGCTTCGGCGAGGTTGCTGACGCGCCTCTGCCGAAGCTGGAAGGGAAGGGCTACATCTTTCCATGACGCCCTCAGCCCGTGTCCAGGCCGCCATCGAGCTGCTCGATCAGGTGATCGCCGCTGCCCATGCCGACGGTGCGGCGGCCGACACGCTGATCGCGCGCTATTTTGCCGAACGGCGCTATGCCGGTTCCAAGGATCGGCGGGCCGTGCGCGAACTGGTGTATCGCGCCATCCGCAGCTTCGGCGAGGCGCCGGCGAATGGCCGTGCGGCGATGGTCGCGCTGGCGCGCGGAGACGATGCGCTTGCGGCATTGTTCGACGGATCGCGCCACGCGCCGGCGCCATTGGCGGATGGTGAAGCGGCCGCAATGCCTTCGCTGCTGCCGGCGTGGATCGTGCCGCTGCTGGGCGCGCCGGTGGATCCGAACGAGCGCGAGGGCCTGCTCGATCGCGCGCCGCTGCATGTCCGGGCCAATGCGCTCAAGACGACCCGTGAGAGGCTGCTGGCGCGCTGGCCGGAGGCGCGGGCGATCGATGACCTCGCATGCGGCCTGTCGCTGCCCGAGGGGAGTCAAGTCGAGGCGGACGGGCTTGCCGAAGTCCAGGATGCGGGAAGCCAGGCGATCGCGGCGGCATGCGAAGCCGCGCCCGGTATGACCGTGCTGGATCTGTGCGCGGGTGCGGGCGGCAAGACGCTGGCGCTCGCGGCCGATATGGGCGGGCCCGGAAACGGGGGAGGGCGGCTGATTGCGGCCGATACGGTTCGCGACCGCCTGGCACGGCTGACGCCGCGCGCCGAACGTGCGGGCGCGACCGTCGAGACGCGCCTGCTCGATCCCGGTAAGGAAGCCGCCGCGCTTGCCGACCTGACGGGCGCCTGCGATGTCGTGCTGGTCGACGCGCCGTGCAGCGGATCGGGCACATGGCGCCGCAATCCGGAAGCACGCTGGCGCCTGACGCCCGAACGGCTCGATCGCATCGTCGCGTTGCAATCGCGCATCATCGACATTGCCGCGCCGCTCGTGAAGCCCGGCGGCCGCCTCGTCTTCGCGGTCTGCTCGCTCATCGACCGCGAGGGCCGCGATCAGGCTGAGGGTTTCCTCGCACGCCATCCCGGCTGGACAGCCATTTTGCCGCAGCAAGCCGCCCGCGCGCACGGTCCGGGCACATTGCTGTTGCCGCGGCGTGACGGCACGGACGGGTTTTTCTTCGCTACCCTTGCAAATAACTAATTCTCAGGCAGATTATGCGCCTTATTGCGGAAGCCAACTCGACCTGGGAGACCATCATGCGGTTCACACCCGCCGCCGCTCTACTCGCGGGCGCGCTCGCGCTCTCCTCGAGCAGCGGCATTGGCAGGATCGGTCCACAAGGTCCGTCCACGATCCACGACACATCGCCCGAGGCCGCAGCCTGGTCCGAGAAAGGCCTGGCCGCACTGGACGCCGGCGATCTGACGGCCGCCCGGAACAACTATGAAACGGCGCTGCTGCTCGCGCCCGGCGACCCCAACATCTATTTCGCACTCGGCAAGATCGCCCGCGCCGAGAAGATGCCGGGCCGCGCGATCAAATATTTCGACGACGCGATTCGCCTCGACCCCAAGAACCAGGCCGCCGTGCTCGAGGAAGGGCTGGCGATGATGGACAAGGGCGCGATCGAGAGTGCGCGCCAGACGCTCGCCCAGCTCAAGACGCTGTGCAACAAGAACTGCGCGATCGCCGAACCGCTTGCCGCCGCCATTGCCGCCGGCCCGCCCAAGGTGATCACGGCCGACGCCGGCAAGGCGCCGGTGGCGCCGCCGCTCGCCAAATAGGTCCGATTGGAGCGCCGGGTCGATGAAGGCGCTCCGGATTGTCGATGTAACGCTCTGGAGGCTGATCCATCGACGTTGCACGCTCATTATCGCGAGCCCGGAAGCGGCGATTATGCCCTTAAGACAAGGAATAGGCTGTTCCCCGGCGCAGGCCGGGGTTCAAACCGAACGGTGCGTCCAAAAGCAGGCATTCGACGCTTCGCGTCGAGACTGGGCCCCGGCCTGCGCCGGGGAACAGCGACCTGCTCGAACGGGATAATCACCCCGGAAGCAATCCAGGGGCGGGCAGGATCGGCCTGGATTGCCGCGCGACGCGACTGCGTCGCTCGCAATGACGCTTCAGGCCTGCTGGATAGGCGTCTATGCCGCCGGTCCTTCACCGGCTTCCAACGCCTTGATCAGGACTGCGACCGCCCAACGCGAGGCCTTTGCCATGTCCGCGCCATCAAGCTTCCACTGATCGCGATATTCGCGCCAGGCGAACCCGCTATTGAGCAACTGGATGGTCGCGATCGCCATGTCGCGGCGATGCGGATCGAGATGCGCGGTTTCCGACGCGAGCGCCGCGCGATAGGCCTTCACGCGCCGCGGCGTCATGGCGTTGCGGATCGCCCGGCCTTCGGCGCTGGCCATGGTCACCGTCATCGCCTCGGCGTTGCGGTCGAAGCCGGTGAACAGATCCTCCATGCCGGCCATGATCCCCTTCGCCGATTTCGGCATGGCGACCATGGGCGAGGCGGCGCGGCTGAGCTTGTGCCAACCGGCCTCAAGTAACGCCTGGCGATCCGGGAAATAACGATAGACGGTCCGCCGGGCGATCCCGGCTCGCTCGGCGATACGGTCATGATTGACACCGGCCGGATCGCCCTCGGCGAGCGTCTCCAGCAGTGCATCCTCAATGGCCGCGCGTATGCGCGCCGCATTTTCCGCGCGCTTTCCGGTCCGGGCCTGTTCCGTGTCATCCATGAGAATGGCTTCTAAAAACTGGCACGGCCTGTGTCAAATTTATATTGACACTATTTGTGCCAGTTTTTATCGGGCGCTTATTGTCTCAATCAGGAAAGCGACTCGACATGATTTTCCACATCTCCATTCCCGCCGACGATCCCGCAGCAACGGCGCAGTTTCTGGCCGCGCTCTGGCAGGGGCGTGCCTATGCATTCCCGCCGTTCGGCAAGGGCTCATGGGTTACGATGGCCGGTGACGACCGCAACAGTGCCGTCGAAATCTATCCGCGCGGCACCGTCATGGTGCATGGCGGAGATGAGGCGTATGACGTGCAGGCCGGGCAGGTCGACGGCGTCCGCGAGCAAGCGGGCCATGCCGCCATTGCAACGCCGCTGGACATCGACCAGGTCATTGCGCTTGCCGAACGCTTCGGCATTGCCGCGCGCATATGCGACCGCGGCCCTTTCCACGTGATCGAGCTGTGGATCGACGGCTGCACCATGTTCGAAGCGCTGACGCCCGCATTCCAGCAGGAATATCTGCGCGCGATGACGATCGAAGGCTGGGAAGGCTTTCTCGCAGCGGCCGCCTGAGCGGCCGGCCCGCCCAAGGTGCTCATGCCGATGCGGGCAAGGCGCCGGTCATGCCACTGCTCGCGAAGTAGGAATCGCTCAACGCCGATTGACGATCTCGAACCGTCTTCCGAACTCGGTCGGCGGTTCTCTTTCTCCGTCACTCTGAACTTGTTTGTGCAAGCACGCCTCCGGCTCCAGCATCCATTTTTGTCGGCGGGCGATGGATGGCCCCTGAAACAAGTTCAGGGTGATGGAGATATCAAGTCAAAGGGCGGATTCCCCCAGCACCCTTGCCAGCCCCACGAAATCGTCCACCGACAGCGTCTCCGCGCGCCGGCTCTCGTCGATGCCGAGCGCGGCCAGCGCGTGGACCGCGCCGGGCACGGCCTTGAGGCTCTGCCGCAGCATCTTGCGGCGCTGGCCGAAGGCGGCGGCCGTGAGGCGGCCCAGCAGCTTCACATCGACGCCGGCCGGTGCGTCGTCGGGAAGCAGATGGACGACGGCCGACATGACCTTGGGCGGCGGCGTGAAGGCCGAGCGATGGACCTTCATCGCGACTCTGGCGCTGCATCGCCATTGGGCGAGGACGGCAAGGCGGCCAAAGTCGTCCGTATCGGGCCTGGCGACGATGCGGTCGGCCACTTCGGCCTGGAACATGAGCGTCGCCGACTTCCACCAGGGCGGCCAGACGTCGCTCTCCAGCCAGCCGATGAGCAAGGCCGTTCCGACATTATAAGGCAGGTTCGCGACGATATGGGCGGGGCCGCCGCATTCGGCCTGGGGATCGATCCTGAGCGCATCGCCTTCGATCACGCGCAGCTGGCCGGGAAAGGCGTCCGCCAGCTCCGCCAGCGCGGGGAGGCAGCGGCGGTCGCGCTCGACCGCCGTCACCTGCGCGCCGGCGCGAAGCAGCGCGCGCGTCAGCCCGCCGGGGCCGGGCCCGACCTCGAACACGCGTTCGCCCCGGAGAGAACCGGGGATTGCGGCGATGCGATCGAGCAGCTGTTCATCGAGCAGGAAATTCTGTCCGAGCGCCTTGGACGCCTGCAGGCCGTGAGCCGCGATGACCTCACGCAGGGGCGGCAATGGAGGCGGCAACTGCGGCGGCATGTCAGGCGGCTTCGATGCGGCTGCGCCGGCAGATCTCCGCGTCGCGCGCCATCTTGATCGCCGCGACCATGGCGCCGGGATGGGCATGGCCCTGGCCGGCAATGTCGAAGGCCGTGCCGTGATCGGGCGAAGTGCGGACGATCGGCAGGCCGAGCGTCATGTTGACGCCGTCATCGAAGTGCAGCGCCTTGATCGGGATGAGCGCCTGGTCGTGATAGCAGCAGAGCGCCGCGTCATAGCCGGTGCGGGCGCGGGGGCTGAACATGGCGTCGGCGCTATGGGGGCCGCTGATGTCGAGGCCTTCGGCGCGCAACGTCTCGATCACGGGCCTAATCAGATCGATTTCCTCGCGGCCGAGCAGGCCATCCTCGCCGGCATGGGGATTGAGTCCGGCCATGGCGAGGCGCGGCTGCTCGATGCCGAACAGGCGTTGCAGTCCCCGTGCGGTGGCATGGGCGCGTGTCTTGATCAGCGTCGGCGTGAGCGCAGCCGGCACCCTGGCAAAGGGAATGTGGATGGTGATCGGCACGACCCGCAGGCTCGGCCCGGCAAGCATCATCACGATATTGCTGCGCGAAACCCCGCAGCGCTCGGCAACGAACTCGGTCTGGCCGGGATAGGAAAAGCCGACCTGCGCGAGTTGCGTCTTGGAGACCGGCGCGGTGACGAGGGCACCGGCGCTTTCCGCGCGGACGAGGCCGGTTGCGACTTCCAGGCTCTGAAACGCGCAGCGCGCGCCGTCGAGTGTCGGCCGGCCGGGGACGGTCTCGCTTTCGTCGGGCACATGGATGCAGGGCAAGGCATGGTCGAACATGGCGGTCGCGTCCGCCGGGTCCGATATCCGCTTCACGGGACCATCCCAGACGGCTTCGATCGCGGCCATGTCGCCCACCGCGAAGAAACGCGGCAGATGCTCGGTCTCGCGCAGATCCCAGGCCTTGGCGGTGATTTCCGGTCCGATTCCGGCCGGGTCGCCGAGCGCGATAGCGAGTGGCCGAAGCTGGCCCTGCGCTGAGACGCCCGGATGGGTCAGGTCAGTTATAGTCGATCACCGCGTCGCGTCGCAGGTCGCGCAGATAGGTCCGCGCGCGCTTGTTGACGCGGTCGTCCTCGATCTGGCTCTGGATCTGTTCGAATTTGGGCTGGGTGTCGCTCGCCTGATCGTCGCGGCCGCACAGGACGAAGATGCGCACACCTTCCTGCGCCAGGCCGAAGACCGGCGTGGATTCGCCGATCGACAGGGCCAGGACGAGAGTCTGCAGCTGGGGCGGGAGATCGCGCGCCGGGATGCCGTCATTCTCGACGACATCGGCTTTGAGCCGCGCGGCGAGATCGTTGACCGCGCCGCAGCCTTTCAGCTCCTTGGACGCGGCGTTGAGTTCGTTCGCGCGCTGCTGCTTCTGCGCGTCCGTCATGCCCGGCGAAAATTCGATGCTGACCTGCTTGAGGCTCAGCAGCGCGTTGCGCGGGTCGGCGGTCAGGACCTGGCGCTTGTCCTGAAGGAACATGATGTCGAAACCGCCGGGCACCTGCACGGGGCCGGCAATCTGGCCGATCTGCATCGTGTTGACGATGTTGACCAGTTCGGCCGGGAGCAGGGCGGGGCGGACCCAGCCGAGATCGCCGCCCACGGCCGCCGTCGACGCTTCCGAATATTGGCGGGCAAAGGCGGCGAACGAGCCGCCCTTCTTGATCTCGTCCATGATCTGCTGGGCGCGCGCCGAAACCTGCTCGAGCTTGTCGGGCGCGGCCGAGAGGTAGATTTCGCTGATCCGATATTCGTCGGTGCCCTTGGCCGCCTTGAGGCGATCGATCACCGCCTTCACCTCATCGTCCGAGACATTGACGTAAGGCTGCACCTCGCGGCGCAGGACGCGCTGCCAGGCAAGCTCGCCCTGGATCTGGCGCTTGATGCTGGCTGCGGAAGACCCCTGCGAGGCCAGATATTTGGCGAAGCCCTCGGGCGAATATTTGAAGTTGGCGGCGACGCGCGCGAAATGCTGGTTGAGCTCGTCCGGCGAGATCTCGATCTTTTTCGACCTGGCTTCCTGGATCTGCAGGGTCTCGTCGATGAGGTTGCGCAGCACCTGCAGGCGCAGACGCTCGCGCTCCTCGTCGCTGACCTTGCCGCTATTGGCCAGGATGACCAGCGCCAGGCGCTGATCGACGTCGGTCGCGGTGATGACCTCGCCATTGACGATCGCGGTGGCCTTGCGGACATTGGGATCCGCCTTGCCCATGAGCGTGATCGACTGGGGCAATTCGAGCGCGCCGATCGACGAAGCGAAATCCTCTTCCGACGGCTGCGCCGAGACACTGCCACCGATGACCAGCACGCAGGGCAGCACTCCGGCCAGCAAGCGGGCGGTCGTCGACTTCAAAACGTTCAAATCTCTCTCCATTCATGGATCCGCACGAGAGCGGCGCACTCGCCCTGATGCACCGGGCTCTCTGAACCCCGGCTGAGCGTATGGCGGCTGTCGGCTGATCCCAAGGCGATCACGAGCGCTCGTCTTACAGACCAAGATTCTTAAATACCAGCCGGAGCTGGAAGGAATTGCCGCGCCGCGCGTCGCCCGTCGTCTGATAATCGCGCCGCCAGGTGAAGCCGAGTTGCACGCAATCGTCCTCATAGGCGATGCCGAGACGGTGCCGCACCGGCTCGAAACCCGACAGCGTACTCGCCGGATCGTCCCTCGGGCCGGTGAGGTCGATATTGGTGGAGCCGAAGATCGACCAATATTTGGCGATCGCCACACGGCCGCCCAGCCGCACTTCCTCGATATCGCGCAAATCCTCGACACCGGCAGTGACATTGCGGTTGAGGCGAAGATAGCCGACCTCGACATAGGTGCGCCTGGTGCCGATGGTGGCGTCGATCTCGTTGCGGCGGACGGCCAGATTGTCCTTGTCGACGCGGAACCGGTGCGTGATCGCCAGGAAATCCTTGTAGCGCAGCTGCACGCGCCCGACGATGTCGGACAGGCGATCGGACAGACCGGTGCCGTTCGGCAGGATGCTGGCGCGGTTGCTCAGGCGGTAGCTCTGACCGACGGTCGCATCGAGCGCGAAATCGGGGAGGTCCAGGCGGTAGTCGAAACCGTAGGTGATCCGGGTGGAATCCTCGATGCGGTCATAGCCGGGGAAGCGGTTGATCGCGAACAGGTTCGAATCCTCGAGGTCGACGGACCGGCTATCCTCATTGGGGATGCGGAGATTGGCGACCTCGGGCTGGATGACCACCTGCACGCGCGGGACGAGCTGCTGCGTGCCGCCGAAGGCGGGACCGGCGAAGGGCCAGCGCATGTCGAGCGCGAGCGCCGCCGTGCCGCGCGTCTGCCAGCCTGGATCGCCGCGATAGATGATGGTCGGCGACAGATTGTTCTCCGCGCTGTGATAAACGTCGCCGCGGGCCAGGCCCGTGATGCTGAACTCCTGCCCGAGGCCGGTCAGCATGCTGCGCGTCCACTGCATGGCCACGAACGCGCGCTGCGTATCCTGACCCTCGGTGCGTAGAATGGCGAGACTGTTCGCCTGGAACTGGATGGTGCCGCCGAGCAGATGCTCCGGAATGCGCAGCCGGTAATCGATGGCGGGCAGCGCGATCGGCGACTGGCCGGACGGATCGGCGGCGCGCAGCGACTGGAAGTCCCAGCCGGCGATGGAGAAATAGGACCGGTCATCCCGCCGCGCGAGCTCGAGCGTCGAACGCAGACGGTCCTCGCGGCTGATGTCGTAGCGGTTGAGGAAGGTGCGGTCGGTCACATAGCGAAGCGATCCGGTCAGCGACCAGTGGGGATCGAACTGAAACTTGCCGCTGGCGGAAAAATAGCCGCGCAGGCGGTTGGCGCTGGTGACGAGATCGGGATCGGCGATCGAGGTCGTTCCGCTGACCGTCGCATAGGCCTGGATGTCATATGCACCCTTGGTCAGCAGGGCGCGATAGTCCGCCTCGATCATCGGCAGCACGTTGCTGTAGACGTGCGGTGTGATCGTGACGTCGCGATTGTCCGCGAGGCGGAAATAATAGGGAATCTTGAACTCGAAACCGTTGCGGCGGTCATAGCCGACATCCGGCACGAGCAGGCCGGACGCCCCCTCGTCGCCGATCGAATGCTGCAGGCCGGGCAGAGGAATGATCGCGAGCCCGAACAGGCGCACCTTGGCGTTGGTATAACGCACATGCTTGCGCGCGCTGTCGTAGACGACCCGGTCGGCCTGAATCTGCCAGGTCGGCTCCTTGGGGCAACCATGATCGTCCTCGACCCGGCAGGGCGAATAAGCGGCATGATCGAGCACATAGATAGCGCCCTCGCGGCGGCCGGTCTCGGCTGCAAGACGGCTGCCGTCCTGCGTCACCAGCAACAGATTCTCGACGATGCCGTCGCGCAGATTCTCGCTGACATCGACCTCGTCGACATAAGCCTGGTCGCCGCCGGTCCCTGAAATGACGACATTGCCCCTGGCCGTGACCCGGCCGGACTTGCGGTCCCAGCGCACTTCGTCGGCGAGCAGCTTGTCGCCATTGCGATTGACGTGGACGTTGCCGCGCGCCGTGACGACATCGGCGCCCTGATCATATTCGAGGCTATCGGCTTCGAATGCGATGTCCTGTGCGGCGACGGGCTGTCCGGGCGGCGCGACATCGCTGCGCACCGGCGCCTGCGCTGAGGCCACGTCGGCGCGCGTCAGCCACGATCCGGCCAGCAACAACGCCAGCAGCCAGCCTCCCGTCGCGCGCGGCAGGCGGCGGTTGACTCGCTTGGGCCGATGCGGACGGCGGCCGGCAGAACCCGAGGCGGTCGCCAAAACTCGTGTCTCCCTCAAGCTCCCCAGGCGGCCGGGCGAGCAACATCTGGTGGCCTATTGCACCGCGCATCGCGGATCGCAATCGTCTTGCCGCCGCTTTGCCGCTGGATACGCACCGATTGCCATGGCGTTCCATGGCTCCTAGCACTATGGCCACGCCATCACGGCCTTTTCGGCCGTTCGTCCAATATCAGCAGGAGCCCCCGTTCGATGCGGATCCTTTCCAGCGCCACGCGCCCCGCCGAGGCACAATGCCTCGTCTTCCTCTTCGCCAAGGACGCAGCGGTCACGCCGCCCATCGCCCAGCAGGCGCTCGTGCGCGACGCCGCCGCCTCGGCGCGATTCGCCGGCGAGGCGGGTTCGACGCTCGACCTCTATGTGACCGAAGGCGAAAAGGTGGTGCGGCTGTTGCTGGTCGGGACCGGCGGCAAGAGCACGACCGACATGGAGAAGGCCGGCGCGGCGATCACGGCGCGGCTGCTGACCTCGGGCGTCGTCCATGTCGCCGTCGACGGCGAAGGCCATGACGCGGAGGCGCTCTCGCACCTGGCCCTGGCGGCGCAGCTGCGCAGCTGGCGCATCGACACCTATCGCACCAAGCTGACCGAGAAGCAGAAGCCGAGCCTCGCCTCGCTGACGCTGGTGAGCGGCGATGCGGCCCTGCCGGGCTTGCTCGTCGAAAAGGATGCGCTGGCGCAGGGCATCATGTTCACGCGCGAGCTGGTCGCCGAGCCGGGGAACATCATCTATCCCGAGAGCTTCGTGGCGCGTTGCCGGAGCCTCGCCGACCTCGGCATCGAGATCTCGGTGCTGGACGAGAAGGACATGGCCGCGCTCGGCATGGGCGCGCTGCTCGGCGTCGCGCAGGGTTCCGTCCGCCAGCCGCGCCTGCTGGCGCTGCGCTGGGACGGCACCGGGGGCGCTCAGGCCAAGCCGCTGTGCTTCGTCGGCAAGGGCGTCACCTTCGACACGGGCGGCATCTCGCTCAAGCCCGGCCCCGGCATGGAAGACATGAAGTGGGACATGGGTGGCGCCGGCGCGGTCGTCGGCGTCATGAAGGCGCTCGCGCTGCGCAAGGCGAACGCGCATGTCGTTGGCATTTGCGGCCTCGTCGAGAACATGCCGGACGGCAATGCGCAGCGCCCCGGCGATATCGTCACGACCATGTCGGGCCAGACGGTCGAGGTGCTCAACACCGACGCGGAAGGCCGGCTGGTGCTGTGCGACGCGGTGTGGTGGGCGCAGCAGACCTACCAGCCCGACACGCTGATCGACCTCGCGACGCTCACCGGCGCGATGATCATCAGCCTCGGGCATGAGCATGGCGGGCTCTTCTCGAACGACGACGAACTGGCGGACCGGCTGCTCGAAGCGGGCAAGGCGAGCGGCGACAAGCTGTGGCGCTTCCCGATCTCGGAGGCTTATGACAAGCTCATCGACAGCCCGATCGCCGACATGAAGAATATCGGCCCGCGCTTCGCCGGATCGATCACCGCGGCCCAGTTCATCAAGCGCTACATCAAGGACGGCGTCAAATGGGCGCATCTCGACATTGCCGGCATGGTCTGGGCCGACAAACCCGGCCTCACCTGGGACAAGGGCGCGACGGGCTTCGGCGTGCGCGTGCTCGATGAGCTGGTGCGGCGGCACTATCAGGGCTGATGGTCAAACTGCATCGTCATTGCGAGGACCGCAGGTCCGCGGCAATCCAGTCGCTCCATTGCGCCCTGGATTGCTTCGCCCGGCTGCGCCCGGCTCGCAATGACGATGTGAAGTCTTGATGCGCCGATGCAGGTCGACTTCTACCAGCTGTCCCGCGATCCGGCCGAAGCCGTGCTTCCGGCTATCGCGAAGAAGGTGCTGGCGGATGGCGGGCGGCTGCTCGTGGTCTCGGACGATCCGGGGCAGCTCGAGCGCATATCGCGCGGCCTGTGGGAGGCCGGGCCGGAGACCTATCTCGCGCATGACCGCGCCGAGGGGCCGATGCCGGATATCCAGCCGATCCTGCTCGGGGCGAGCTGCCAGGCCGCGAACGGCGCGCGCATGATCGCGCTGGCGGACGGGCAATGGCGCGACGAGGCACTGGCATTCGACCGCGCTTTCTATTTCTTCGACGACGCGACCATCGAGGGTGCACGGGCCAGCTGGCGCGCGCTCAGCAAGGCGGACGGCGTGACGCCGCGCTTCTGGAAGCAGGATGGGGGCAAATGGCGGCAGGGGCCGTAAAAGCCCCGTCTTCCGAAGCAGACGGTCAGGGCGCGACCCATGCGCGATCCGGATACGACGCGCGACCATCTAATCTCCCCGTCATCCCAAACTCGTTTGGTAATTATACCCTTAAGACAAGGAATAGGCTGTTCCTTGGCGCAGGCCGGGGTCCAGGCTGAACGGAGACGCGCGTCCGATAACAGCTATTCGACGCTTCGCGTCGAGACTGGGCCCCGGCCTGCGCCGGGGAACGGCTATCTGCTCGAACGGGATAATCACCAACAAGTGCAGCATGACGATTTTGGGAATGTCCGCTTCCCACCCCCATTCCGGCCAATCTCGATTTTACGACTTACCCTCCGCCCTCGGATGCGCATTGCGATAGACGTCGAGCAGGTGCGCGGCGTCGACCTTGGTATAGATCTGCGTCGAGCTGAGGCTCGCATGGCCGAGCAGTTCCTGCAGGCTGCGCAGGTCCGCGCCGCGTCCGAGCAGATGCGTCGCGAAGCTGTGCCGCAGCGCATGCGGCGTGGTGCGGTCGTGCAGGCCGAGCCGCCCGCGCGCGCCCTGGACAGCACGCCGGATCAGCGCCGGCGAGAGCGCGCCGCCCCGCGCGCCGCGGAAGATCGGCTCGCCTTTGTCAGCCGGGTAGGGACATTCAGCGAGATAGGCCTCGATCGCCTCTTTGACTTGCGGCAGCAGCGGCACCATGCGCGTCTTGCCGCGCTTGCCGGTGACGCGAATGCGATCGGTCAGAGGCAGGATGTCGCCCGTCAGGCCAAGCGCCTCGCTGATCCGCAGCCCCGCGCCATAGAGCAGAAGCAGCGCCGCCCAGTCGCGCGCGCCGATCCAGCCGTCGCGCGCGCTTTCCGATATGTCTTGCGCGAGCGCGACCGCCTCATCCGGACTGATCGGCCGCGGCACGCCGGGCTTGACGCGCGGCCCCTTGATCGCGGGAACCGTGGCGCCTTCGCCGCCCGCGAACTTGAGGAAGCCCCGCAGCGCCGAAAGCTCGCGTGACGCCGACGCATTGCCGATCCCGTCTGCGCGCCGGGTCGCGAGATATGCGCGCAGATCTCCCGTCGTCAGTTTTGCCAGGCTCGCACGATCCGGCGCGCGCCCGTCCATCTCTTCCATCCAGGCGAGCAGCCGCTCGGCCGTCGTCACATAAGCGCGCACCGTATGCGCCGACGATCGCTTCTCCAGTGCGAGATGGTCGCGCCAGCCGGCGATCAGGGCGCTGGCCTCGCTCAAGGCGCTTTCTCGCGCAGCACGCGCCGCCAGAGCGGGGTCAGGTCCTTGGGAAACCAGATCTCGCCATGTGCCTGCAGTTCCTGCGGTGTCCACCAGCGGTGCGACTGCATGACCTTCCGTTCGAGCGCCGTGTGGCCGTCGGTGTCGATCTCGCTGTGGGGCACGGCGATCGCGAAATAGCGCTCCTCGGCGTCGACATCGACACCCTCGATGGTCGTGAAGCTCACATGCTTGACGTCGATGCAGGGGCCGGGATCGAGATCGTGGCCGGTTTCCTCATATAGTTCGCGCCGAGCCGCCGCCTCGAAGCTCTCGCCCGCGTCCACCGCGCCGCCCGGCGTGCACCAGAAGGGCGGGCGATCATCCGGCGTGAACCGGAAGAGCAGCAGCCGGCCGTCGCTGTCGGTGACGATCAGCCGTGCCGCGGGCCGCTTCGGTTTCACTCGCCCGGCGCCTTGGCCTTGATCGCCAGCGCGTGCACCTTCTCGGCGAGCAGGTCGGCGAGCGCATGATTCACCAGCCGCTGCCGCGCGACGCGGTTCTGCCCGGCGAATGCCTGCGCCACGATCTCGACGGTGAAGTGGCTCTCGCCGGACCCGTCGTCGCCCATATGGCCGCGATGTTTCGCGCTGTCGTTGATCACTGCAAGGCGCTCGGGCCGCAGCGCAAATGTCAGCCTTTGTGCGATTTCACGTCCCACCGGACCTAGCGAAGCATTTATCATTGCTCCTATATAGAGGCTTTGCGCTTCTGCGTCAGGAGGGACTGAAAGCTTTGGCACGATCAGGCGCCAACGATGGAGAGCCGCGCCGTCACGCCCGGTTTCACGGCCGCGTGGAGGGGAAGCAGCATGCCTGCGCCCATGCCGGCTGCCCCAATCCCGGCGAGTTTCGTGCGCCCCCGGAAAGCACGAGGGGCGCCGATGGCCCGCCGCAATGGCGCTGGTTCTGCCTCGAGCATATCCGCGAGTTCAACCAGGCGTATAATTTCTTCCGCGGCATGACTCCCGAGGAGATCGACGAGGCGCAGCGGCCCTATTCGGGTTGGAGCACAGAGACACGCGCCTTCTCGACCAATGCGGCGAGCGGTACGCCGCCGCCCCGCTGGGCCGATTTCGACGATCCTCTCGATGCGATCGGCGCCCGCTTCAAGGCGCGCAAGGCAGAACAGGCGGCGCGCGCTGACGGCAGGCCTTTATCCGGCAAGGATCGCTCCGCCCTCAAGACGCTCGGTCTGTCGCACGATGCCGACCGGAAGGCGCTGCGCACGCGCTACACGGAACTCGTCCGTCGCTTCCATCCCGACCATAATGGAGGGGACCGCGCGCATGAGAAGGCACTGCAGGACGTGATCGCTGCCTATGCCCATCTGCGCAAGGCGCCTGCTTTCGCCTGAGCCCTTGCGGTCCGGCATCGGCGGTGCGATAGGCCGCGCCCCGTCCTTCACTTAAGGCAGAACCATGGCGAGCGCGACGCAGGCCCGAGCGTTGGGTCTCGACTTCGGCACGACGAACAGCGTCTCCGCCATCGCGCGAGACGGTGAGTCGGAACTGGTCGAGTTTTCCGGTGACCTCGCGACAGGCGCCGTGTTCCGATCGGCCCTTTGCTTCTGGCATGACGACGCTGCGCGGGGCGATCTTGCGCGTGAGGCGGGACCATGGGCCATTGCGGAATATCTCGCCTTCCCTGAAGGCAGCCGGTTTATTCAGTCGTTCAAGTCTGTGGCTGCGAGCCCTTTGTTCGAGCATGCCAATATCTTCGAGAAGCGCTTCACCTTCGAGCAACTCGGCACCAATTTTCTCGAACGCATGATCGCCCATGCCGACGGGCGCCTCGACGACCGTCCGTCGCGGATCGTGGTCGGCAGGCCGGTCGCTTATGCCGGCGCACGGCCCGACGAAGTCCTGGCGCGGCAGCGCTACGACGCGATGTTCGCCACGTTCGGTGCGGAGATTCACTATGTCTATGAACCGCTCGGCGCCGCGTTCAGCTATGCCAGCCGCCTGACCGAGCCGGCCACCGTCCTGGTTGCGGATTTTGGCGGCGGCACCAGCGACTTCTCCATCGTGCGCGTCGCCGAGCCGGGCGCGATGCGGCGCTGCGTGCCGCTCGGTTCGGCGGGGATCGGCATTGCCGGAGATCGATTCGACTATCGCATTGTCGATCATCTCGTCCTCCCGATGCTGGGCAAGGGCGGGCATTATCGTTCGTTCGACAAGGAGCTGGAAATCCCGCGCAGCTTCTTCAACGACTTTGCCGACTGGTCACGCCTCGCCTTGATGCGTAACCGGCGGACGCTGGCGGAGCTGGCGCAGCTCAAGCGTAATGCCGTCGATCCGGACGCAATCGGCCGCATGATCGCAGTGATCGAGCAGGAGCTGGGCTATGCGCTCTACGATGCGGTCGGCGCGCTCAAGCGCCGGTTGTCCGACGCGGAAGCCGCGCATTTTCATTTCGAGAGCGAGGGGCTTCACATCGAGGCGGATGTGACGCGCGCGCAGTTCGAGCGCTGGATCGCCCCGGACCTGCACCAGATCGAGACCACGATCGACCTCGCGCTCACCAGGGCCGGCGTCGTGCCGCAGGCGATCGACCGCGTCTTCCTGACCGGAGGCTCGTCCTTGATCTCGGCAATCCGGGCCATGTTCGAGCGGCGGTTCGGCGCCGAACGCATCGCGCGCGGCGGTGAACTCACGTCCATCGCGCATGGCCTCGCTCTGATCGGTCTCGAGCCCGATCTCGCCCAATGGGCTGCCTGATCGGGCGCAGCCTACAGCGCAGGTCTATCGACACGGCCTTCCCCAATCGGTTAGGGGCAGATGACTCGCAGGAAGTGAACGCTGATGACCGACATACCCAACGCCCAGCCCGACATGCGCAGCGAAGTGCTGCTGGACGCCCCTGACAAGAAGGTCAGCGCGCGCGAGCTTTTCGGCGTGGATACGGACATGGAAATCCCGGCCTTCTCGGAGGCCGACGAGCGCGTTCCCGATCTCGATCCCGCCTATGTGTTCGATCCGGACACGACGCTCGCGATCCTCGCCGGCTTCGCGCATAATCGCCGCGTCATGGTGCAGGGCTATCACGGCACCGGCAAGTCGACCCATATCGAGCAGGTCGCGGCGCGTCTCAACTGGCCGTGCATCCGCATCAATCTCGACGCGCACATCAGCCGCATCGATCTCGTCGGCCGCGACGCCATCGTCCTCAAGGACGGGCAACAGGTCACCGAGTTCAAGGAAGGCCTGCTTCCATGGGCGCTGCAGCGTCCCGTCGCATTGGTGTTCGACGAATATGATGCCGGCCGCCCGGACGTCATGTTCGTGATCCAGCGCGTGCTCGAAGCGGACGGCAAGATGACGCTGCTCGACCAGAACCGCGTGCTCCGCCCGAGCCCATGGTTCCGCTTGTTCTCGACCGCCAACACGGTCGGCCTCGGTGATACGACCGGTCTTTATCACGGCACGCAGCAGATCAACCAGGGCCAGATGGACCGCTGGAACCTGGTGGTGACGCTCAACTATCTGCCCGCCGCCACGGAAGCCCAGATCGTCCTCGCCAAGTCGGGTGAATACGACCATGAGGGCGGCCGCGACGAGGTCAACAAGATGATCCGCGTCGCCGAGCTGACGCGCCAGGGCTTCATCAATGGCGACATCTCGACCGTCATGAGCCCGCGCACCGTCATCAGCTGGGCGCAGAACGCGCTGATCTTCGGCGATGTCGGCTTCGCCTTCCGCCTCTCCTTCATCAACAAGTGCGATGAAGCCGAGCGGGCGCTGGTCGCCGAATATTATCAGCGCGTGTTCGGCAAGGATCTGCCGGAAAGCGTCGTCGGCAAGGGTTGATCGCATGATCGTCGTCGAACGGATCACCACGGACGGAACCGTCCATCGCATCACGATCCGCTCGCACGAGCTGATCGCCGACATGTCGCTGGACGAGGGCGGCGCTGATATCGGGCCGGCGCCGCATGATCTCTATGACGCGGCGCTCGGCGCCTGCAAGGCGATGACCATGGTCTGGTATGCCAAGCGCAACAACATCCCGCTCGAAACCGTCCATGTCGGCGTGCAGCGCGATGCCAGCGAAGAACGGCAGGGCGTCTACCGGCTGACGGCCCGCGTCGCCATCGACGGCGACATGAGCGAGGCGCAGCGCGCGAAGCTCATCGAGGTCGCCGGCAAATGTCCGATCCACAAGCTCATGACCGAGGTCCGCACCGAGATCGAGACGATTGCCGTCGAGGCGTACCCGGAATCATGAAGGGCGGCCTGCTTGCGCGGGCCGCCCTTCGATTGCATCCGTTATTAGAAATAACTGCCAGAATTAGGTGGCAAGGGTATTAAAGGAATATAGTAGGCTGATTTCTGACCATTTAACTAAGAAAAAGTGCGAAAAATGTCGGTCCTATTTCTGATATGTGCTGTCATTTCAATAGCGCTATTCTTCTCAGTCAGGATATTGAAATTTCGACGTCGTTTTATGCTTTCGGTGACGTTGTTTCTTACTGCATCGGTTGTAACATATCTCGTTCTTATTTGGGTGAGGGATCGCCCTCCGCCGGGCGCAATCACGATACGGAAATTGGAAAACGGCGTGGACGTCGAAGTGCCACAAAAATAACGGCTTTAGCGCTGAAAATGTATTGATGCTCGTTGTCAGGGGCAGACATGGGGATAGGCTAGCGGCTCCTATGATGTAGGATCGATTACCGACGCCTCGGGCACTACCCAGTTCAAATATGACCATCGCGGCAATTTGCTCATCAAGCAGCAGGCGATCGGCTCAAGTAGCAGCGCACAGTTGGCTTATACGTACGACCTGGCCGACCGGGTGACGCAGATCACCTATCCGTCGGGCCGGCTCGTTCAATATGGCTATGACAGCAAGGGCCGGATGGACCTGGTCCAGACCAAGGCCAATTCGGGCGTCGGCAGTTGGACGGTGATCGCGAACGGCTTTGCCTATGAGCCGTTCGGTTCTGTCAAGGCTATGGCGTTGGGCAACGGTCTCTCGGTGGCGATCGACTGGGGCAATGACGGACGGCTTGCCTCGCGGTGGCTCTACCAGACGAGCGGCGGGGCCAATGTCTCGTATCTGTCCTACAGCTACGATCCCAATGACAATATCACGGCGATCACCGACAATCTCGATGACACCGGCACGGTCTATTATGGCTATGATGCCAATGACCGCCTGGTGAAGACGGCGGTGTTCACAGGCTCGGGCTCGACCGCGACCCAGACCCAATGTCTTCGGTGAGGCTGCGATCAGCCGAAGTCGATGACCACCGGGCGGCTGCGCATGGCATAGCCGATAACGCCGAAGCCGAAGATCATCATCGCCCAGGTGGCCGGTTCCGGCACGGGCAGGGTCGGCGCCTGGGACTGGATCGTGTAATTCTGTGGCGGCACGCTGCTGCTCTGGTTGCCGAAATAGCTGCCGACGCCGGAAAAGGTGAAGCGATACCGGTCCCACGGGCTCGAGCTGTTCTGGGCGTTGCCGGTGCCGGCCCAGGCGTTGACCGTCGCCATGTTCACATTCTGCACGCCGCCGACGCCGGTGAACAGGGTCTGGCAGCTGCCGTTCTGGCAGATGCTGAATTCCATGTTGTTCGCCGTGAAGGTCGAATTGTCATGCAGCTGATCGATGATGCTGCTGATGGACGAAAACTCCAGCGCGGCTTGCGCCGGGGTTACGCCGATCAGCGCGCTCGCTGCGAGGGCAGGCACAAGCAGTCCTTTGCGAATCATCGCCAAACGTCCTCAAATCTCGTGACGATGGAAACGCATCGCCGACGTAGTCCCCAATTGCGAATTAGGGGCACGCGCAGCGTAATGGAACGGCCTTAACCACTAATTACCGGTGAGAAATTCGCCTGTCTCTTTTGGGGACGCGCCGCGCTGCGGAAGTTAACGGCGCCATAGCCATGCGATCGGCATCCGCTCGGGCGGGGGCAAAATCGCATCTCGTGGGCCCGGATGACCGTGTGCCGCTGGCCGCTGGCGCTTGACAGCTTCGGTCTGCTGGCCCAGCCCGTTTTCGTCATGACCGATCGTTCTCCTCTCGACCGCTTCAAGGATGTGCTGAGCGGCGCCTCGCGCGCAGTCGCTCATGATTCCGAGGTCGAGCTGGGCTTTACGGCCGATGCGCCGCACCTGGCCGGCAAGCAGATCAAGGTGCCCACGCCTCAGCGCACCTTGCCGGCCGACCAGGTCGCGCTTGCTCGCGGCTTTGCGGACAGCTTCTCGCTCAAGCTGCGCCATCATAATGCAAAGCTCCATGCCGCCCGCGCGCCGATGGAGCCCGCCGCCCGTGCCGTCTACGATGCGGTCGAGATGGTCCGCTATGAGGCGCTCGGCTCGAAAAACTATTCCGGCATGCGCGCCAATCTGGCCGCCGCGCTCGATATGCGCACCGGCGCCGATCCCATCACGCGCGCCCAAACCGCCGCCGAGGTGCCGATCCAGGGGGCGGTCGCGCTGCTGCTGCGCGAGAAGCTGACCGGGGAGAAGCCGCCCGTCGCGGCGGCAAAGGCGCTCGACCTCATGCGGGAGTGGATCGACGACAAGGCGCATGAGGATTTCGAGGCGCTGGAATATCTGCTCGACGATCAGCAGGGTTTTCAGGAGCGCGTCATGGCCATGCTCGAGCATCTCGAGCTGGTCCGCGCCGACGCTCCGCCGGAGCTGCCCGAGCAGGAGCCGGAGGACGAGGACTCCCAGTCGGAGAGCGACAAGGGCCAGGATCAGGACGAAAGCCAGGACGACGAGGATCAGTCCCGGGCGGAGACACGCGGCGAGGATCAGGGCGAGCCGACCGAGGAAACCGCCGACGACCGCTATGAGGATGACGACACCGACAAGGAGAGCGATGGCGACGAGGGCGACGACGAGGGTGTCGTGCCGGTGCGCCCGAACCGGCCCTTCTCGGACCTGCCGCCGGACTTCAACTATCATCCCTATACGACCAGGTTCGATGAGGTGGTGACACCGCTCGAGCTGTGCGAGGTCGATGAGCTTGCGCGCCTGCGCGGCTTTCTCGACCAGCAGCTCGCGCCCTTCCAGAGCGCCGTCTCCAAGCTCGCCCATCGCCTCCAGCGCCGCCTGCTCGCCCAGCAGAATCGCAGCTGGGATTTCGACCAGGAGGAAGGCCTGCTCGACGCCGCGCGCCTCGCCCGCATCGTCGTCGATTCAACGCATTCGCTCAGTTACAAGGTCGAGCGCGACACCGAGTTCAAGGACACGGTCGTCACCCTGCTCATCGACAATTCGGGCTCGATGCGCGGCCGTCCCATCGGCATCGCCGCGATCAGCGCGGACATCATGGCGCGCACGCTGGAGCGCTGCGGGGTCAAGACCGAGATCCTCGGCTTCACCACGCGGGCCTGGAAGGGCGGGCAGAGCCGCGAGGAATGGCTCGCTGCCGGCCGGCCGCCCAAGCCCGGCCGTCTCAACGACCTGCGCCACATCGTCTACAAGAAGGCCGACGAGCCCTGGCGCCGCGCCAAGGTCAATCTCGGCCTGATGATGCGCGAGGGGCTGCTCAAGGAGAATATCGACGGCGAGGCGCTGCTCTGGGCCCATGGCCGCCTGCTCGCGCGCCCGGAGGAACGCCGCGTCCTCATGGTCATTTCGGACGGCGCGCCCGTCGATGATTCCACCCTGTCGGTGAACAACGGCACCTATCTCGAGCGCCATCTGCGCCAGGTCATCGCCTGGATCGAGAGCCGCTCGCCGGTCGAGCTGGTCGCCATCGGCATCGGCCATGACGTGACCCGCTATTATAAGCGCGCCGTCACCATCATGGACGCCGAGCAACTCGGCGGCACCATGGTCGAGCAACTCGCCAGCCTGTTCGACAAGGATTGAGCGAAGGGGAGCGCTCGTTGCCGGCGAAAATGCTCTGAAGCCAAGACCACCGTTCGTCCCGAGCGTGTCGAAGGACGTTCGTTGCTCTTCGTCCTAGCCCGCCTTCGGGAAGACAAAGAAAAGGTCCTTCGACACGCTCGGGACGAACGGGAAAGGGAGGCCTTGTCATGACGCTTCTCTGGGTCCCCGTAACGATTGTCGCCGGCAGTGCGCAGGTGCTGCGCAACGGGCTGCAAGCCAAGCTCACCCGCGAGATCGGGACGCTCGGCGCGACGCAGGTGCGTTTCATCTATGGCCTGCCGTTCGCCATCCTGTTCTGGCTGATCGCCTGGGCACTGATCGGCGGGCCGATGCCGCGGTTCACCCAGGCCGCAACAGCCTATGCCCTGCTCGGCGCCGTCACCCAGATCGCTGCCACCGCGCTCATGCTCGTTGCCATGACACAGCGGGCCTTCGGCGTCGCTTATGCCTATATCAAGACCGAGCCGGTGCTCGTCGCCCTGTTCGGCGTGTTGCTGCTCGGCGATCATCTGACCGCTTTGGCCTGGCTGGGCATCGTCGTCGCGACGGCGGGCATTCTCGTCGTCTCGGTCGATCCGCGCGCCTGGCGCGCACTCTTCACCGAGTGGCAGCCCATGGCGTTCGGGATCGGTTCGGGCGCCTTCTTCGGCCTCGCCTCCGTCGCTTTTCGCGGCGCCATCGTCGCCATGGACGGCGGTAGCGCGCTGATGCGCGCGCTCACGGTCATGGTCGTCGTGCTCGTCGTTCAGTGCATCATGCTGGGCGCCTGGCTCGCGCTCAAGGACCGCCGCGCCTTCACCGGCTCCCTGCGCATCTGGCGCGAGAGCCTCGTCGCGGGCTTCATGGGCGCGCTGGCGACGGCATGCTGGAACAGCGCGCTGTCGCTCACCGCCGCCGCCAATGTCCGCACCCTCGGCCTCGTCGAGATGCCGATCGCCGGCTGGTTCAATCGCCGGGTGAGCGGCACGCCGCTCTCGTCCCGCGAATGGACGGGCACGCTCATCGTCATGGCGGGCATCGGCCTGCTGATGACGCAGGCGATCTAGCATTTTCGTTCCCCGGCCTCTGCCGGGAAACAGCAGGGCTCAGCTCGAAGCCTGCGCCTTGTAGAGGGCGGGATACATCGACTTGAGCCCATTGAGCTTCGGCATGTCCCAGGCCTTGATGTAGCCCTGGTTCGGGTTCAGCTCGAGGAAGTTCTGGTGATAGTCCTCGGCCTTCTGGAAGCGTCCGAGCGTTTCCAGCTTCGTGACGATCGGGTCGTCCCACAGCTTCGCTTTGGAGAGCTGCGCCAGATAGGCCTTGGCGACCTTGGCCTGGACGGGATTCTGCGGGAACAGCGCGGAACGATATTGGGTGCCGTGATCGGGGCCCTGATAGTTCAGCGTCGTCGGATTGGTGATGACCGAGAAGAAGATGCGCAGCAGCGTGCCGTAGCTCACCTGCTGCGGATTGTAGATGACCTTGACGGATTCGGCATAGCCGGTCTGGCCGCTGCCGACCTGCTCATAGTTCACCGTCAGCTTGGCCGGGCCGCCGGCATAGCCCGATTCGGCGGACATCACGCCCTTCACATGGCTGAAGACGCCCTCGACACCCCAGAAGCAGCCGCCTGCGAAATAGGCCGTCGCGCGCGTGCCGGCCTCCTTGTCGTCGACGGCCGGGGCCGGTGCATTTTTGAGGGGTTCCGCGGCATCGGCGGCTGCAAAGCCGATCAACCCGGTGCTCGCGATGAGTGCGATCGGGACGGCCAGGGCAATGAGCCGTGATTTGGGCGATAGACCGAACATAAGACCCTCGTTTTCTCTCGTGGGCAGCAGATGACCTGTGTCCGGCGAATCTGGATCTTGCGCGGCAAAGGTCAAGTGTGCGTCGCCGGGGCACGCCGAATTTATCTAACCGTGTAACCGCCTTGCGCTGACTCCGAGATGAATGGCCACCTCGCCATAGCTCGCCAGGACCGTCTCGACCCCTTCGGCAGCGAGCGCGTCGGCCAGTTCGGGGCGGACATGGCTGCCGGCCGTAAGGCCGATCACCCGTGCCCCCGAGGCCACGGCAGCACGCGCCCCGATCGGCGAATCCTCGATGATCGCGGCCTCCGTCGGATGGACGCCGAGCTGCGCGGCGGCATGGAGATAGATGTCGGGATGCGGTTTGCCGCGCGTCACGTGCTCGCGGCCGCTATAGACATGGGCGCCGAAGCGCTCTTCCAGCGCGAAGCTGGCGAGATGGCGGCGGATATAGTCGGTGTAGCTCGATGAGCCGATCGCGATCGGCAGGTGCGCCACTGTGTCGAGAAAGGTCTTCACGCCCCGCACCGGCGCGATCGGTTCGGCGAAGATCCGGTCGACATGGCGCTGCACCCGCTCGGCCATGTCCAGCGGCAGGCGTTCGCCCCAATGATCCGCCATCAGCTGCAGCACTTCCGCGCGAATGAGGCCGACATAGAGATTGGTCGCCTCCTCGACGCTCGTGTGAAGCCCTGCCTCGCAGAGCGCCGCGCTGAATGCGTTGGCCGAGCCGATCTCGCTGTCGGCGATCACCCCGTCGAAATCGAAGATGATGGCTCGAGGCGCTGGCCTCTTGCTCACGCGCGCCCGCCGAACAAGGCGGTGCCGACGCGGATATGCGTCGCGCCCAGCATGATCGCGGTCTCATAATCGCCGGACATGCCCATGGACCGTCCGTCGAGGCCATGGTCGCGCGCCATTTTGTCGAGCAGCGCGAAATAGGGCGCGGGCTCGACATCGAGCGGCGGCACGCACATCAGGCCCACGACCGGCAAGTCGACGGCGCGCGCTTCGGCGAGCAGGGCGGGGAGCTCGGCAATCGGGCAACCGCCCTTCTGGGCCTCGCCGCCGATATTGACCTGGACGAAACAGTCCGGCCGCTTGCCCGCCTTGTCCATCGCCCTGCCGAGCGCCGAGACGAGGGAAGGGCGGTCGACGGAATGGATCGCGTCGAACAAGGCCACGGCCTCATCCGCCTTGTTAGACTGGAGCTGACCGACGAGATGCAGGCCGATGCCGGGATGCGCCTCGCGCAGCGCCGGCCATTTGCCCTGTGCTTCCTGCACGCGGTTCTCGCCGAACAGCGTCTGCCCGGCGGCGATCAGCGGCCGGATCGCCTCGGCGTCATGCGTCTTGGAGACGGCGATCAGCTGGACCGATCCCGCCGCGCGGCGCGCGATCGTCTCGGCATGCGCCATGGTCTCACGCACGGCC
Source organism: Sphingobium sp. (assembly GCA_017744605.1). Taxonomy (GTDB): domain Bacteria; phylum Pseudomonadota; class Alphaproteobacteria; order Sphingomonadales; family Sphingomonadaceae; genus Sphingobium. The sequence goes on from JAGIAZ010000013.1 coordinate 98,408, forward strand.
GACAGGCGCGCTGCCGCCGCAATCATCTCGTCGCTATCCCGGTTCATCGGCGCCGCTATAAGAGGCGCCATGCGGCAAGGCCAAGGCAAATCATGGAAGAAAGTGCCGGGCCTATGGCTGATGACGGACGAGCGTGTCGGCGATGTCGACCTGCTGCGCACCATTGCGCGCCTGCCGCGCGGAAGCGCCGTCGTCTTCCGCCACTACAGCCTGCCCGAGTCCGAACGCCGCGCCCTGTTCGATCAGGTGGCGCGTGCTGCGCACAGGCGTCACGTGCTGGTCCTGCTGGCCGGCGACCCGGTGATGGCGCGCGACTGGGGCGCGGACGGCCATCATGGCCGCACCGGCCGTCCCTTCCGCACACGACGCGATTGGCTGCACAGCGCGCCAGTGCACGATCACCGCGAACTGGTCGCCGCGCGCAGGGTGGGAGCGGACGTCCTGCTTGTCTCCCCGCTCTTCGCCACCCGCTCGCACCCCGGCGCACGACTGCTCGGTCCGGCGCGCTTTGCAGCGCTGGCGCGCGAGGCGAGCGTGCCGGTTATCGCGCTCGGTGGGGTAAAGAAGCGACATGCGTCCTGCGCCCGCGCGCTCGGTGCATCCGGCTATGCTGCGATCGATGGTCTGACAGTGCGTCCAACCAGAACGTCATGCTGAACTTGTTTCAGCATCCATAGCGCGGCGCGACACCACGGCAGCGTTTTCCGATCCTGAAACACGTTCAGCATGACGGGATTTTGACCCGATCCATGTTGAGCTTCGGCCGAAGCGATACAGCCTGGAGGCTGATCCATCGATGTTGAACAGCTCGTCATTGCGAGCCCGGCTTCAGTCGGGCGAAGCAATCCAGGGGCGGGCAGGATCGACCTGGATTGCCGCGCGACTGCGTCGCTCGCAATGACGCTTCAGACCTGCTGGATCGGAGTCCAGAACTTGGTGATTATCCCGTTCGAGCAGATCGCTGTTCCCCGGCGCAGGCCGGGGCCCAGTCTCGACGCGAAGCGTCGAATACCTGCTATCGGACGCGCGTCTCCGTTCGGCCTGGACCCCGGCCTGCGCCAAGGAACAGCCTATTCCTTGTCTTAAGGGATAATCGCCTAGAACTTGAACTTGGTGCCGACGTAAACGGCCTGGCTGTCCTTGGCCTGGTCGGTCAGCGTGGAGCTCAGGCGGTTGTCGGGGCCCTTGTAGCGCACGCCCGCCTGCACGGCGAGGTTGCGGGTGACCGAGACCGATCCGTTCACGTCGACGCTATAGCTCTTCTCCTGGCCCAGCGTCTGCGGTGTCTCGTCGGTCGGCGCCGTCATCGTCTGGTCGCGCGCCTCGAGCTGGATATTGGCGGAGAAGCGGTCCGGATTGGCCTTCGGCAATTTAAAGTTGCTGCCCGGCATCTGCAGCGAATCGACGAGTGGGCTCAGCTCCTTCGATTTCGCGGACACCAGCCCATCGTCGATGAAATGCTCGAGACCCTTGCTCTTGCCCAGGCTGTAGGCGACGGGCGCAATGCCGACGGGGCTGGCAGGCTGCGCGCGCTTCGCAAAGGCGCTGTCGTCGCTCGTCGCGCGCACCAGCACGGTGAGGGCGCGCTCGCCGGCCATGGTGCCGCTGGCGGGCGTGAAGCGGAAGCCGCGCGACTTCATCGATTCACGGGCTGCGTCCGCATAGGCCCTGGCGAGGTCCTGGTCGCGCGTCACCGGCGTGAACGAGCCGATGCTGCCGAGCATCTTGAGCGAAACCTTGCTGGTCTGGAGGGCTGGCGCCCTGCTGATGACGGCGCTGAGGGCAGGCGACAACGCGGCCGCGATGCCTGCGCATCCCGCTCCGATCATCATCGCTTTTGCCGCCCACAAACGCACTATTGCCTCCGACTCCTGGCGGAGTCCGACTCGTAAACCGGGACCATCTTCTAGCATGGGCAAAATGGACGGGCCAGCATTCGGCTTCCTTTTTAAGCGCGCGTGGCCGATTTTCCACAGTGCCGGGCACGCGCAAACTGCGGCTTGTGCGGCAGCGGGTGCGCCTTATAGAGGCTGCTTCACAGGGAACGCACCCGGGCGCCCCGGGCATAGTTTGGATTGGACGTCATGGTTCGTATTCGCTCCCCTCGTTTCACGGTCGCGATGGCCGCTATCGCCGCTTGCGGCCTGCTGGCCGGATGCGCCAAGAACAAGGTGCGCGCCGCGCCCGACATCGCCGCCTCGCGCATCACCCAGATCGGCGTGAACAGCTATCTCTGGCGTTCGACGCTCGATACCCTGTCCTTCATGCCGATGCTTCAGGTCGACAGCGAAGGCGGCGTGATCCTCACCGACTGGTTCATCAATCCCAAGGCGCCGGGCGAGCGGATGAAGCTCACGGTCACGATTCTCGATCAGGATCTGCGCGCCGATGCGCTGCGCGTCGCCGCGAGCCGCCAGGTCCAGCAGGCGGGCCAATGGGTCGATGCGCCGGTCGAGGCTGCCACGACGCAGAAGCTCGAGGACCTCATCCTCACCCATGCGCGCGACCTGCGCCGTCGCGAACTCAGCGCCAGGGGCTGACCGCATATTTGGATATTCGCCGCCCCGGCGCGGCCGGAGAGACGAGACATAATGTGAGCGCCAAGTGACTGAGCGACGCTTTAATCCCGCATCGGCAGACGGGCGCTGGCAGGCGGCATGGGACGCGGCCGAGAGCTTCAAGGCCGGCAAGCGCCCCGGCGCGCCCAAATCCTACGTGTTGGAGATGTTCCCCTATCCGTCGGGGCGCATCCACATGGGCCATGTCCGCAACTATTCGATGGGCGACGTGCTCGCCCGCTTCCGCCGCATGCAGGGCCATGACGTGCTTCATCCCATGGGCTGGGATGCGTTCGGCATGCCGGCCGAGAATGCCGCGATGGAGAAGAAGGTCCATCCCGGCACTTGGACCCTCGCCAATATCGAGGCGATGAAGGCGCAGCTGAAGCGCCTCGGCTTCGCGCTCGACTGGTCGCGTGAGCTCGCCACCTGCAAGCCGGATTATTACGGCCAGGAGCAGGCCCTGTTCCTGGATCTCTACGACGCCGGCCTGGTCTATCGCAAGGAAAGCGCGGTCAACTGGGATCCGGTCGACATGACCGTGCTCGCCAATGAGCAGGTGATCGACGGGCGCGGCTGGCGCTCGGGCGCGCTGGTCGAGAAGCGCAAGCTCAGCCAATGGTTCCTCAAGATCACCGACTTCGCGGACGATCTGCTCGCCGGGCTCGACGGCCTCGAGAGCTGGCCGGAGAAGGTCCGTGTCATGCAGGAGAACTGGATCGGCAAGAGCGTCGGCCTGCAATTCTCCTTCACTCTTTCTTCCCCCCTTTCGCTTGCGGGAGGGGCCGGGGGAGGGCAGGAGATCGACAGCCTCGAGGTCTTCTCCACCCGCCCCGACACCATCTTCGGCGCGAGCTTTGCCGCCATCGCCGCCGATCATCCGATCGCGCTGGCGCTGGCCGAAAAGGATCCGGCGCTCGCCGCTTTTGCCGAGGAGTGCCGCCATACCGGCACCGCCGCCGCTGATATCGAGACGCAGGAGAAGAAGGGCTACGACACCGGCCTGTCTGTCGTTCATCCCTTTGATCCGCAATGGAAAATTCCGTTGTTCGTCGCCAATTTCGTGCTCATGGATTATGGCACGGGCGCGGTCATGGGTGTGCCCGCGCACGACCAGCGCGACCTTGATTTCGCTCGCAAATATATGCTCCCCGTCGAGCGCGTCGTCGCGGCGAGCGGCGATGAGGCCAAGCCGGTGACAAATGAGGCCTATACCGGCCCCGGAAAGCTCGTAAATTCGCGCTTTCTGGACGGCATGACTGTTGAGGCCGCCAAGACCGAAGTCATCCGTCGCGCCGAGGCCGAAGGCTGGGGCAAGGGCACCACCGTCTGGCGCCTGCGCGACTGGGGCGTCTCGCGCCAGCGTTACTGGGGCACGCCGATTCCCTTCATCCATTGCGAGAGCTGTGGCGTCGTGCCGGTCCCCAAGGCCGACCTGCCCGTCGTCCTGCCCGAGGACGTCACCTTCGACGTGCCCGGCAATCCGCTCGACCGCCACCCGACCTGGAAGCATGTCGATTGCCCAGGCTGCGGTAAGCCGGCCCGTCGCGAGACCGACACGCTCGACACGTTCGTGGATTCCAGCTGGTACTTCATCCGCTTCGCCAGCCAGCCCAGCGACAAGCCGTTCGACCGCGCGGAGGCCGAGAGCTGGCTGCCGGTCGGCCAGTATATCGGCGGTATCGAGCATGCGATCCTGCATCTGCTCTATGCCCGCTTCTGGGCCCGCGCGCTCCAGCATGTCGGCATGATCGGCATGACCGAGCCCTTCGCTAGCCTGTTCACGCAGGGCATGGTCACGCACGAGACCTATTTCAGCACCGATCAGTCTGGCCGAACCACATGGTATTCGCCGGAGGAAGTCATGCTCGAAGGCGGTTCTGCGAAGACCCGCGCCGGGAACATGCCGATCGAGATCGGCCGCGTGATCAAGATGTCCAAGTCCAAGAAGAATGTCGTGGACCCGGATGAGATCATCGAGCGTTATGGCGCCGATGCGGTACGCTGGTTCATGCTGTCCGACAGCCCGCCTGAGCGCGACCTTGCGTGGAGCGAGGCCGGCATCGAGGGCGCCTGGCGCTTCGTCAACCGTATCTGGCGCCTGCTGGGTGCGGCGGGCGAAGGTGGGGAGGGCGAGGATAAGGCACTCGACCGCAAGCTCCACCAGACCATCGACGGCGTCGCCAGAGACATCGAGGCGCTCAGCTTCAACAAGGCCGTGGCCAAGCTCTATGAGCTCACCAATGCCATCGAGAAGGCCAAGCCCAGCGCCAGCCGCACCGCTGCAATCCGCACTCTGCCCTTGCTGGTGGCGCCGATGACGCCGCATCTTGCCGAGGAAGCCTGGGCCGAAATGGGTGGCGAGGGCTTGATCGCCGATGCCATATGGCCGGTGGTCGATCCCGCCTTGCTGGTCGAGGATGAGGTCACCATCGCCATCCAGGTCATGGGCAAGCTGCGCGACACGATCACGGTCGCCAAGGGCACCGACAAGGCGACGCTTGAAAAGCTGGCTCTGGAAGCGCCCAATGCGGCACGTGCCCTCGAAGGCGCCATGCCCAAGAAGGTGATCGTCGTGCCCGACCGCCTGGTCAATCTGGTGATCTGATGCCCAGAAGGCCCTTGAACGTCGCCGCTCTTGCCCTGATCCTGGCCTTGACCGGCTGCGGCCTCCGCCCGATCTATAGCAATGGCGCGCGGGGCGAGGCGGCGCAGTCTCTTGCCGCCGTGCAGGTCGAGCCGGTCGAGGGCAAGGCGGGTTGGCTGCTCGGCAATGCAATCAAGGACCGGCTCGCGGCCGTCGGTCAGGCGAGCCCGCGCTATTCGCTGCGCATCCGGCTCGACGATCATATCGAGGGCCTGGGCGTCCGTGCCGACGATAGCGTCACGCGTGAACGGCGCACCCTGCGCGCGCGCTTTCAACTCGTCGATATGAGCAACGACAAGACCTTGATCGACGAAACCACGGCGTGGGACGCAGGCATCGACGTCGCGTCGAGCGAATATGCGACCGTCGCGGCCGAGAACAGCGCGCTCGAGCGTCTGACCCAGATCGTCGCCGATCGCATCCTGGCTCGCGTCGCGGTCGCCACGCGGCAATGAAGCTCACGGGAGACAAGCCCGAGGCGCTGAAGGCGCTCGACAAGCCCGATCCCAGCATTCGCCTCTACCTGTTTTACGGGCCCGATGAAGCGGCCGGCGAGGTGCTCGCCGCGCGCTTTGGCAAGGCGATGAAGGCGTTGGGCGGCCCGGGCACCGAGCGTCTCGATCTCGATGGCCCCGCCCTTTCGCGCGATCCGGCCCGTCTGTCGGACGAGGCCTCGGCCATCTCCATGTTCGGCGACAAGCGCTGGATTCGCGTCGCGCCCTGCGGCGACGAGGCGACGGCGGCGGTCGAGGCTCTGCTCGGCAATGATGTCGTCGGTGATCCGGTCGTGCTGGTGGCCGGCAACCTGCGCAAGAACTCCAAGCTGCTGGCGCTCTGCGAAAGTCGCCCGGACACGCTCTGCATCATCAGCTATGCCCTCGATGCCCGCAGCGGCGAGCAGGTCGCGCTCGGCATGGCGCGCGAGCGCGGCCTCATATTGCCGCCCGATCTCGCGCGGCGGCTGGTCGCCCTGACGAGCGGCGAGCGAGGCCTGCTGGTGAGCGAGATCGACAAGCTCACCCTCTATCTCGACGCGACGCCCGAGGCGCCGAAGGAAGCGACGGCCGAGGCGCTGGACGCGCTTGCGGCTGAGGGCGGGGAGCAGCATCTGTTCAAGGCGGCCGGCGTCGTCCTCTCCGGTAATCTGCGCGGCGCCGAACATGAAATGGCGCGTCTCAAGCAGAATGGCGGATCGCTTGCCGGCCTGCTGCGGCTCGCTTTGTCGCGCGCCGTCCAGCTTTCGCAATCGCAGGCCGGCGTTGGCTGGAGCGGCGGCAAGGACAATGAGGATCTGATGCGCCGTTGGAATGGCGACACCCTCGGCCGCGCCATTGCCCGCTTGGCCGAAGCCGAGCGCTCGGGCCGTCTGCAGCGCGGCGTCGGTGAGACCGTCATGGCGCGGGAATTGTTCGCGGTCGCGAGGATGGCCGCGCGAGGGCGGTAGCCCCCGCCTGCTTTGGGCGGACCCCCGGACACGAAAAAGCCCCCGGTTTGCGCCGGGGGCTTTCGCTTGGATGACAGCTTCAGGTTAGCGACTGGCCTGGAGGCTGACTCCAGCGCTGGGGCCACTGGTCGGCCCGGTGCCCATGGTGTCGCCGGTGGAGACCAGCTTGACCCAGAGCACGCCGTCGCCCTTGTAATAGGATGTGATGCCGGCCTTGCGCAGGGCATCCAGACTGTCCGCCTGAGCACCCGCTGTCGCGGCGGTGAACCCCGGCAGTTCGAAGATCACCCATGAGCCGGCATCCAGTTCCTTCACGCTGAGGGCCACAGAGGGCCGTTCGGTGGTCACCTTGATCTCGGTGCCGGCCCGGACATTGGTTTCCCCGTTGGCGGGGAAATTCTTGCCATCGCGGGTCAGAGTGATCGGTAGCGGCGGAGGCGGTCCGCCCGCGCCCGGAGCGCCGCCGCCGGCTCTGGGGGCGCCACCGGCGCCGCCCGTGGCGCCGGGGCCGAATCCTGCGAAACCCGGAGGAACGACGGCGCCACCGACAGTCATACGGCCGACATCGCCCTTGCAGACGGCGGCGTTCCAGCTCGGCTTGATCTCGCAGGCGCTGTCGATGGCGATGCCGTCATTGGGGTCGTTGATGAGAATGAAGGAGTTCGGGACGCCGCCGACCGAGCCGTCCACGTCCTTGAACACGGAGGTCTTGTAGGTCCCGTTGCCATAATCGTCATTGCTCCACTTATGCTCGATCGGCGGGAAATAGACCGGCTTGGCGTTGATGAACTTCGCGCGCTGGATGGTGTTGTTCGTGCTCATGCCGAAGCTGGTATACAGCAGATAGGAGACCGCGCCCGTCTTGCGGGTGGCGTTGTCCTGGAAGTTCACGAAGGTGACATTGTCCAGGTGATGCAGATAATCGTAGAACTCATAGCCGCGGATCGGGAAGTCCGGAAGGTCGGGCTCCGGCAGGCTGCGGCCATAGGCGATTTCCGTCGGCGTCCTGGGGTTGCCGATATTGGCGCTTTCGCCGACGAACAGCGAGTCCACGACCTTTGACGTATAAGCGGACCGGTTGAAGTTGCCGGAGGCGTGCGTGTAGCCGATCGCGTTGTCGGCGATCTTCAGACCCTTGAACAGGTCCATTTCACCGCGGGTCCACATGCCGCCATTGCGGTTCTTGTAGCTGGTGAAATCCTCGATGACTGTCTCCACCTGAGCACTGTTGGCGTTGGTGGGATCGGCAAGGGCGATATGCCCGCCGACCGCGAAATGGCCATCGGCGCGGGGACCGCGATCGGACATGAATCCGTCGAAGTTCGAATGGGCGGTGTTGCCCTTGAACTCCCGATAGGCGGTGCGGCGGGGGAAGACGTTGGGGTTCTTGCCTTCATGCGCGCCCGTCGGCTTCTCCGGCAGCGCGAACCAGAAACCGATCTGTTCCGACCCTGCCGCCACATTGTCGCGGTAGATGTTGTCCGGATTGGTGATCCAGAAGGTGGACACATTGTTGTCCGAAGGGATCAGGATGTCCTTGGCGTTCTGGCCGGACGAATCGAAATTCTTGCCGCCCGCGACCTTGAACGGACCGAGGTTGGTCGGCACGCATGGTTTGCCGTCTGGATGGCATTTGGTGAGGATGCCGAGATTGTGGACGAACTGGTTGCCGGTCTCGACGG
>JAGIAZ010000014.1 GCA_017744605.1 Sphingobium sp.
CCTTGCGTCCGGCGATGAACACTGCGGCGATCGAACGGGTGTTGCGAATGTCGATGGTGGGATCCCGATCAAGAACGAGCAGATCGGCCCATTTCCCCGCGGCGACGGTCCCGGCCCCATTCGCGCCGATAAATTTGGCGTTGACGCCCGTCGCCGCCGTGATCGCTTGCAAGGGCGTAACCCCCGCCTGCACCATCAGCTCGAGCTCCCAATGCGCAAAATATCCCGGAAAGCGCCCGGATGGACCGCTGTCGGTGCCCATTCCGTAGATCACGCCCGTCTTGGCCTCAGTCGCGAAATTGGCCATCGCGTTGCGGAGCACCTCAGGATATTTGGGAAAATTGGGCGCGGAGGCCAGGCGCTGCTGACGGTCAGGCGCCTTCAACGCGGCGATCGTCTCGGGCGTCAAGCCACGGAAGAAAAAGGGGTCGTCGACGAAAGGCAGCAACCGATAGGTGAACGATGCCTCGCGGCTCAGCGTCGAGGCGAGTTGCCAGGTCCCGCGCGCCTTCATGGCTCCGGCCAACGCCGGATCCGCAATCCGATCGCGCACTTGGTGCATGAATGCGTCCACGCCCTCGCGCGTCAGTTCAACCGCGTTGTCGTAGTAAAAGATGTGTGCGGCGACCTTCTTGCGCGCGCGGTGCGCGCCGACGATAACCGCTGAGCTGATCGAATAGGGCATTCGCTCCGCAACCGAACCGAACTCATCGTCCATCCAGAACTTGATGAAGTCGTCGCCCTTGGCCGCCTCGCGCATGACCATCGCGGTAGCCTCGGCTGGCGTGGCGACCGATTGATCTAGGCCCGCGACGCCCCCATAGCTGCCCTCGAACACGATGCCGCGGCCGGCCGTGTACACGCGAGCGCCTTCGCCAGGGCCATTGCGGCGCTGATCGGCGACAATGTTGTGGATCTCATCACCGTCAGTTCCAAGCGCGTATACCGACGTAACACCATAAGCCGCATAGAGCTTCAACTGGCGCTCGACATTTTGCCGATTGTAATATTTGGTGAAATTCTGATCGACGCCATCGACTAAACCCAGATGAACATGGCTGTCTATAATGCCGGGCATCAGGAACTTGCCGCGCAGATTCTCCAACCGGACCGACTTCGGCGCGTGCAGGCGCTTCGACGGTCCAACCCAAGTGATCCGTCCGTTTACGATGACAAGCGATTGATCGGCCACGGGCGCGCGCCCGGTGCCGTCGATCAGCGTGAAGTGGCTAAGAATGACCGTCTGCGCGACCGCTGGATTGGCGGCGGTAATCACGAGGCTGCAAACCCCTATCGCGTATCGACGGATTCTGCCGAGCCGCATGAACACCTCTCCATTTCATATCATATACGATTTTGGTAGGGTGCTATGCGACCACTGTCAAGCGATCGGAATGTCGATTTATTGAACTAGGGGACGGACATTTCGATCGACTCGGCGAGCACCGCATCTATTCGTTGCTGCGAGCGCTCGAGATGCACGCGAACGGCTTCCTCCGCCGCGACCGGATCGTGGGCAACCAAGGCATCGATAATCACGCGATGCTCGGCCGCCGCCTCATGTGGCGCGTTGGTGCGATAGAGCGCGCGGAAAATATGAATATGCGCGTGCAATCTCTCGATCGCCTCCGCAATCAGGCGGTTGCCGCTGCCTCTGGCAATGAGGCGATGCAGGGTGTCATCGGCTTCGGCGTAGCGTGAGAAGGCATGTGCGTCGCCGGCCTCGATGCCGGACATGTCACGGTCGATATCCTGAAGGATCGCGATCGCCTCATCGGTCATGGCTTCCGCGGCGCGCGCCGCCGCATAGGGCTCGATCAGCCGGCGCAAGGTGTAAAGGTCGCCTACCTCTTTGCGTGACATCTGCGGACTCGCGCGATACCCCACATTTTTCATCTTCGAGACGAGCTTTTCGGCTTCGAGCTGGCTCAGTGCTTCGCGGACCGGAGTCTGTGAAATCCCGAGCCGGCGTGCCACTGTGTCAATCGCGATACGTTCGCCTGGCGCGATTTCCAGGCTCATCAGCTTCGCGAGCAAATGTTCATATGCGCGCGCGACCATCGTCGGGCCAGCCGACGAGCGGAGTTTCGGGGAAAGATGTTCTTTAGCGTCGTGGGCCAAGGGGCGATACCATCATTGTGTTCGTCGTATACTATATGAACGTGTCGAGCAGAAAAGGCTCTGCCCGACGATGCGGAAGCCGCTAGCATTAGCTTGACAGCCAGCACATAGACAATGTCAAAGCGAGCCGTTCGTCGGTGATTGCCTTCTATCCGCGGAATCGTGCGGCGGAGCCTTCCTTGCGCATCATAGAATGGAAGGATGCAGCAGATCATCCGCGATCATCTCGACGGCGCGGAAGACCGCCCGCGCAGCGAGCGATGGGTGCTGCGCTGGATGCACTTCCCTCCCACCGCCTATACCGACCGGGGCGTCGTCGTGACGGTCTATGCCCATCGCCGCGCGACCAAGATCGAAGAGGTCGCTGAGCAAGATCTGCCCTTTGAGGAAGAAGCCGAGGATCGGCTGGCCGCATGATGAAAGGGAAGGGCGGTCTGACAAGAGCTGCCCTTCCTCAACGGCTCGCTCGCACCTGACTGGGCCGCATTGCGCTTCGTGGCCCAGGCGAACCTCTCAGGCTGACGCTTCAGCCAGCATGTGATGAACTCTGGCTGGTTCTCGAGGGCGGGGAGTTTTGCAACACGCTCACAAGCCGCGCGGTCCCGGCCCGTCTGATCATCTGGCGCTGCCAATCTTCTTCGCAGTTTAGGATGCTAGACGAAGCCGAGGCCAAGGATGAAGGCGCCATTGTCCAACGGGGGCAATGGCTATTGCGCTGGATCGGCGATGGTCTGATTTCTGCAGTCGTGTGATCTCGATGGCAGGTCGCACCATGTCAAAACTGACGCTTTCCCGCCAATTGCCGCTATAGGGTAAGTGTTGAGATAGCCCCCGGAAGGGCTGAGCATGCGTTCAACCGCGGCCCACAAAGGGCATCTTGGTGGCCATGACGGTCAGGAACTGGACATTGGCTTCGAGCGGCAGGCTATCCATGTAGACCAGGGCTTGCGCGACATGGGCAAGGTCGATCGTCGGCTCGGCCCTGGTCGTGCCGTCGGCCTGGAGAATGCCCTGCATCATGGGCTCGGCCATGTCGCTCGCGGCATTGCCGATGTCGATCTGGCCGCAGGCGATGTCATAAGTCCGCCCTTCCAGCGAGGCGGATTTGGTGAGGCCGGTTATGGCGTGCTTGCTGGCTGCATAAGCGATGCTGTTGGGTCGTGGCGACGTTGCGGCGATTGAGCCGTTGTTGATGATCCGGCCGCCGCGCGGCGCTTGAGCCTTCATCGCGCGGAAGGCGGCGCGCAGGCAAAGGAATGCGCCGGTCAGATTGGTGTCGATCACGCGGCGCCAGTCTTCTTCGTCCACCGCGGGAATGGGCACGTTTCGCGCACTCGTTCCCGCATTGTTGAACAGCAGGTCGATCCGGCCGAATTGCGCCGCCGCGCGATCGAAGAGGGCCTCGACCGACATCGCGTCGGTCACATCCGTGGCGCAGGCGATGGCGCTCCCGGCGGCCTGGCCAAGCAGATCGATGGTTTGCTCGAGCGCCTCCATGCGCCGACCCGCGAGCACGAGCCGGTAGCCGCGATCTCCCAGAGCGAGGGCGACGGCCCGACCAATGCCCGATCCGGCACCCGTGATGATCGCGACGCGCCCGGTCATGCGGTCATGTGACAGGCGTCAGCAGCGGCGTGCCGGCGAGGAACGCCCGCAGGTTGCCGAGCACGATCTCCGCCATCGCCTTGCGGCATTCGATCGTGGCACTGGCGATGTGCGGGGTAAGGACGACTTTTCCGCTCTGCCGCAGGGCATCCGGCACATGCGGTTCGTTCTCGAAGACATCGAGTGCCACGCCGGCAATCCGGTCCTGCTCGATCGCCTCGACCAGCGCTGCCTCGTCGATGACGGAACCGCGCGCGACGTTCACCAGAAAGGCGTGCGGACCAAGCGCATCGAGCACATTGCTTCCGATCAGCCGGTATGTCTGGGCATTGGCCGGGCAGGTGAGGACCAGCACGTCCGCCCAGCGGGCAAGCGCGAGGAGGTCCGGCTCGAAGTCGTAGGGCGCGTTCTTGGCGGTGCGGCCGGTATAGCGGATCGGGCCGAAGGCGGCGAGCCGGTCAGCCGTGGCCCGGCCGATGCGGCCGAGGCCGACAATGCCGAATTTCCGGCCGCTGACGCGATGGGCGAGGGGGCGATCGCCCGCTGGCCAGCGCCCCTCGCGAACGAAGCGATCGCTCTGCGCAACGCCGCGCAGCAGATCGATGATCAGGCCGACGGCAAGGTCGGCGACGTCCGCGGTCAGCACGTCCGGCGTGTTGGTGACGGCGATGCTGCGGCGGGCCGCTTCCGCCAGATCCACCTTGTCGACGCCGACGCCGTTGATGGCAACGATGCCGAGCATGGGCAGTGCGGCCATCAGGGCCGGCGGGCACCCGATATGGCCGCCCGTGACGACGGCATGGACCTGGGCGGCGCGGGCTTGAAGAAACGCGGCCTGGCCGTCCTCGTCGAGCAAGTCCCAACGGACGACCTCGGCCAGGTCGAGCAGGCCCGCTTCCAGCATGGGCGAGAAAGGGCACATCTGAAGGGCGAGTTTTTTTGGCGTGGCTGTCATTCAGATCACCGAGGTCACGCCGCCGTCGACGTAGAGCGTCTGGCCACAGATGAAGTCGGACGCCGGTGAGGCGAGCAGGACCGCCAAGCCGTGGAGATCCTCCAGGCGCCCCCAGCGTCCGGCGGGCGTGCGGCCCTTGAGCCAGGCGTCGAAGGCCGGATCCTCGACCAGCGCCTTGTTGAGCGGCGTGTCGAAATAGCCCGGCGCGATGGCGTTCGTCTGAATGCCGAAGCGGGCCCAGTCCGCGCACATGCCGCGCGTCAGATTGCGGATCGCGCCCTTGGAGGCGGTATAGGGCGCGATCGTCGGGCGGGCGAGTTCGGCCTGGACACTCGCGATGTTGATGATCTTGCCGCGCCCGCGCGCGATCATGTGCGGTGCGACCGCCTTGCTCACGAAATAGACGCTGTCGAGATTGGTGCGCATCAGCTCGTGCCAGTCGTCGTCCGAAAAGTCGTGCAGCGGCGCGCGGCGCTGGATGCCGGCATTGTTGACGAGAATGTCGATCGCGACCCCATCGGCCTCGATCGCCGCGATGCCCGCACGCACGGCGGCCACGTCCGTGACGTCGAAGGCGGCCGTGGCGACCTTGGCCGCACCGGCATCCCGCAGCAGCGCCGCCGCCTGATCCAGCGTCGCCTGATCGCGGCCATTCAGGATGACCGCGGCACCGGCCTTTGCCAGCGCCTGCGCGAGCGAGAGGCCGATGCCGCGCGATCCGCCGGTGATCAGCGCGGTGCGGCCCGAAAGGCTGAACATGTCCATGCCGGCCAATGCCTGCGCGATCAGAGCCGGTCGTCGATGGACGAGCGCACGAAGCCCTCGGGGAAATCCTCGACCGCATTGCCCACGATGGTGAAGGCCTTGCGTTCGCTGCCGAAGCGGCTCTCCAGCTCCATATAGGCGTGCGGATCGAACAGGGGCGTGGCGCTCATGCCCATGATGCCGGTCGCGTCGACCTTCTCGCAGGTATAGTCGCAGCCCTGCTGCGCATAGTTTTTGAGACCATGTTCCAGCATGCCGTCCATCGCGGCCTTGAGCGTATAGTGCATGGTCAGGAAGTTGAAGCCGAGCGGATAGATCTGGTCGACCGTGACGCCGGGCTTGCCGTCGATATTGCGCACGTCCGGGAACATCTTCCAGCCGGGCACTTTGCTCGAAACATATTTGGCGTGATCGAGCGTGCTGATGCGGACCACGGTCGACATCTTGGCGCCCATCTCGACGGCCGCCCGCATGCGCTCGCAGCCCTCGTCCATCTCGGTCGCCGGATCGGCATTGGTGCGCGCGATCAGAAAGCAGTCCGTGCCTTCCAGAGCGGCCAGCGCGGCGCGGACCTTCTCATAATATTTCTCGCGGTCCAGCAACTGCGTCGAATTCTCCATGTCGCCTGAATCCTCGAGCTGGAGCGCCTTGGCGCCGGCCTGCGCCATACGCCTGGCGCTGCGATACACGGCGAGTGGACCGCCGAAGCCGTCCTCGATATCGGCGGCGAGGGGAATGGCCGAGGTCTGGCTGATGCGGCTCGTGATCCACTCGATGTCGGTTAGATTGGAGAAGCCGTAATCGATGACGCCGTTCATCGCGATCGAGACCTCGCCGCCGCTCAGCATCATGGCTTCGAACCCGACCATCTCCACCGCGCGGGCGGAGGCGCAATCATAGACGCAGGGCGCCACGATGCATTTGTCGGTTTCGGTGAGCAATTGCAGGAAGGATTTCTTGGCCACGAAAGCAGACCTTTTTCTAGGAGTGGCGGCATGAGGCATGACGCCCGGAATGGGGTGCTGCAGCAGGGTTCCTCTCTGGTCAAGCGAGCGGGGGGTCTGCTGCGGCGGGGGACTGGAGCTACATTGTAACGCGGACGCCGACCTTGAAATAGCGACCGAGCGTATCGAACCACACATGATTTGTGCCACCCTGCGAGGAAAAGGCGCGGGGCGGGTCCTTGTCGAGGACGTTGTTGATCACGCCGAAGATCTCGAACCGGTCGTCGACCTTCACCGAGCCGCTAAGATCGAGATAGAAGCGGCCGTCGATGCGGTTGGTGTTGACGCTATCTGGCCGGGTGATCGAATAGCCCGCATCCTCAGGGCCGACGAGCAGCACGTCGAACTTGCCCTTGGGAATGAAGTGCCCGTGCGCGCCGAGCTTTACCTTGCTGAAGCTTAAGTCGATGTTGCCGTCGACGATCCAGTCGGGGACGCCGGGCGTAGCGCCGCCGCGATAGCCGGTCTGGCCAGCACGATCGGTGACGCCGATCGAGTCACGGGTCGAGAGTTCCAGATAGTGCGTTGCCAGCAGGCGCAGGCCGAGTTGCGTGCCGGCCGACAGCTCGGTGCGATAGCTCGCCTCGATATCGTAGCCGCGAACCTTCTGCTGGTTGACGTTATTCAGCACGTCGCGAACCTCGGTGACGAAACCGCCAGCGTTACGCGTAACATAGGGACAGAATTCGGTCGCACCTGATGAGCAGCGGTTGACGATGGTCTGCGAACCCAGGGTGGCAATCGCGCCATCGAGCTTGATGTCGAAATAGTCGACGGAGACACTGAAATTCCGAATGAACCAATCGGGCTTGAGCACCGCGCCGATGGTGAAGGTATCCGCCTTTTCCGGGCGGAGCGCGGCGTTCGCGCCGCTGAAGGCGACTGCCTCGACCAGCAGGCCGGCTTTTTCCGGATCGATCACCGACACGCGGCCGGACGTCACCGGGCCGAACAGCTCGTTGAGATTGGGTGCACGGATATCACGCGAGCGGGTTGCGCGGAGACGCAACTGCTCGATCGGCTCCCAGACGGCGCCGACTTTCCATGTCGTGACGCTCAGGCTGGACGAGCCCGTGGCTGGATTGCTGCGCTTGTAATGTGTGCGGCGGATCGCGCCATTCAGTTCCAGCGAATGGAACGCCGGCACGTCATGCAGGACCGGTGCGACAGCCTCGAAATAGCCTTCCGTCACCTCTATCTTGCCGTTCACGGCCTTGCCGTTGAAAGACCAGAACTGGTTGGCGGTTGAAAGCGCATCGGCGGTGCCGACGAGCTTGTCGCTGCGATACTCACCACCGCCGGCCACCGACAGCGGGCCGCCGGGCAACGAGATGACATCGCCGTGGATGTTTGCGGCCAGAACATGTTCGGTGGTGTCGGCCGTCTGAAAACCGGATGGCGCGACATAAGACCAAGCCGCGCTGGAGACGTTGCCAGGGCCGAAGATGTTGAGTGGGGAGCAGGCCGGATCGTCGTTTGTCGTGATTGCGTCGGTGTTGATCCGGCACTGAACTTTGCCGCCGGAATTGACCGCATCGAGCGCGTTGCGCAGGCGGGCTACGACCATGTTGCCTGTGTAACGCTGCTCGAATTTGTTGCGGCCATACTGATAGTATGCGTCCCAGCCCCAAGAGCCGCCGAGATCGCCCTCGAGAGAGAAGACGGCGCGGTAGGTCTTGTTGTCCGAATTGTTTGTCGATCCACCGATATCGGTGAAAAAGCGACCAAGCGTGAATGAGCTGATCGCGTTGGCGTCCATGATCGTCGCTACACCGGCCGGGAGATAGGCATTGTCGCGCCGGATCACTGCATCGGTAATTCGGCCCGCAGAACCCATGACCGTGCCCTTGACCTGGCCGAAGGACAGGTCGAGCGAGGCCTTGAGGGCATCACTGAAATCGTAGCCAACATGCGCGTAGCTCGTAAGCCGTTTAACGGGAGGCGCGAGCGTGATGCCGACGATGAAGCCTTGCGCGGTCGAGCCCTCGCCGCCGAGCATGAGCAGCGGGGAAGGGTTCGTACCGAAGATGCGGCCATAGACGAAGGGGCGTGGAGTGCCATCGGCATTGAAGGTAATGCCGTGCAACGGGCCGGTCGGCACGTTAATCAGGCCGCCGATCGCCTGATTACCCAGCGAGTTGGGGCCGACGCGCATGTTTGCTGGCAGTCCGTCCGTACCGGCCGGCGAGTTGCTCAGAAGCTGCTCCATCGGGCACCACGAGCGCGTGTAGCAATCGCCCATGCCCTTGGTTTCGTTATACTCGACCGACGCGAGGAAATGGCCGCGGCCTCCGGCGAAGGCGGTGCCATAGGCCACGCCGAGATTATACTCCTCGCCGTCGCCGCGCTCCGAAATGCCCATTTGCGTAGTCGCTTTGATGCCGGTGAACTTCTTGTCGAGGATGAAGTTTACGACCCCCGCGACGGCGTCTGAACCATAAGCGGCAGAGGCGCCGCCCGTCACAACTTCGGTCCGCTCGATCAGCATGCTGGGCATCAGGTTAACGTCGATCGTGCCTTGCAGCGTAGAAGGCACGAAGCGCTTTCCATCGAGAAGAACCAGCGTGCGGGCAGAGCCGAGGGCGCGCAGATCGAGGATGCGTGCGCCGACATTGCCGCCCTGTGCTTGCTGCGTCGCCGGCGTGATCAGCGCACGGAAGGAGGGAAGCTCGTTCAGCGCTTCGCCGATATTGGTTTGCGCGCGGGCGAGAACCTGATCCGCGCCGACGACCGTGACGGGGGAGGGTGACTCGAAGCCGTCACGCACAATGCGCGAACCGGTCACGACGATCGCTTGGTCGGGCTCGTTCTTTGCGTTGTCAGCTGCCTGCTGCGCGAAGGCATTGCTCGACGAGAGCGCCAACGCGCCGAGGGCTACGTTAACGGCGAACCGAGTTAGACTGGTGGCAGTGTTCCGGGCGGGCTGCATCAGGAATCCCCTTTCCAAAGCTGCACGGGTCGTGTCGCCCGCGATCCTCTTGCTAATGTGATCGATAACATCGAGTCAAACCTTTGTCCATCAGACATTTTTGGGACGATGGCATTTGGAAAAATTCAATAAAAAGTTTTATAATCAGAATGTTATATTCAGATAGGTTTGGCTGGCCGGGATTTGTTCCAGAAAATTTATGAGCACGATATCATTTGTGCCGAACGGCAGCACGCGTGTCTCGCTTCAGGGTTCGCGATGCATAAACATACGTGGCGGACGCTAGGAGTAGAGGTATCGGGCTGATCGTGAGCGCGGATGTGAGGCCGGCGGCGGACGCCCGGATGCAGGCTTTCGAAAGGATTGCGGTTGCGCCTGGCGGCGCGTTTCCGCCGGGGCACAGGGCTAGAAACGAGCCATGGCCGAAGTGACGCTGCGCGAAAAGATCGCTCGCAAAGCCGGCGGCAACCGGCCCGAAGCCGACGCCGAGCACCGTTCCCGCCAACAGGAAGATCGCGACGGCGGTCGCGCGGGAGCGCGGATCGGCAAGCTCCTGCACGATGGCAATCGATGGCGTGTAGAATGTGAAGAGGCACATGCCGCCCGCGAGGATCAGGCCCGCCGCCACGAGCGCCTCGCGCTGCTGGAACGCGGCAATGTAGGCGCCCGTCGCGAAGACAAGGCCGATGGCCGGCAGCCAGCAGCGCCAACGTGCATCGCGCCGTGCCAGCCGGTCGGCGCCGAAGCCACCGACAAGCAAGCCGACGGTTGCCGCGATGCACTGAATGACGCCGAACGCGTAGCCGCCCTGCGCGAGCGTCCAGTCATGGATGCGCACGAAATAGGAGACGTAGAAGACGGCGATCGCATTGACGCAGAAAGTGACGAGCGCCGCGGCGATCGTCACACGAAGGAAGGTTGGCTGGCGCAGCAATTGCGCGATCGCGGTCTTCCAGGGGAGGTCGATCTTGGCAGCCGGCTCGCTATCGAAAGCGCCGCGCTTTGGTTCGCGCAGCAGGGCCCAGATCGCCAGCCCGATGAGGATGCCAGGCAGGCCGGCGGCAATGAGAGCAGCGCGCCAGCCCCAAGCGGTCCCGATGGTCGCCGCGAGAATGGCGCAGAAAATGGTCGACGCGGGTGAGCCGAGCTGGATGATCGACAGAATCGAGGCGCGCCGTTCGGTCGGAAACTGGTCGCTGACCAGCGACGTGGTAGCGGGGAAGAAGCCCGCCTCGCCAATGCCGACGCCGGCGCGCGCGGCCAACATCTGGCCGAAATTCTGGGCGAGGCCGCACGCCATACAAAAGACTGACCAGATCATCGTTGTGGCCGCGATGATCCGTACGCGGTTCTTGCGATCCGCGAGATGCGCAACGGGAAGGCCGGCCAACGCATATACAAAGGCAAAGCTCGGTCCGCCGAGCAGGCCCAGTTCGAGGTCGCTCAACCCTAGGTCCTGCTTGATGGACTGCGCAAGCACCGGGAAGAGATTGCGATCCGTGTAGTTCAATAGGCCGGCCAGGCAAAGCAGTGCGACGAGCAACCGATCATGGCGCGAGTGAGTCGCTTTCATCCCGGTCTTCCGAGTTTCGATCGTCCCCGCGACTTGGCTGGCGTCGTTCATCGCCTGCCGCTTTCCTGCGCATCGCGCTCGGCTTCTGCCTTGCGTGCTTCGAGGAAGCTCGGTGCGACATTAGGCGAATTGTCCTGGCCCGGCCGTGCCACATCCTCGCGGCGGAAGGCCCGTACCTCGTCGAAGCGCCCCTCGCGGACTTTCGTGACCCAGTTTGGGTCGCTGATGTTGCTGCGACCCACCGCGATCAGATCGAAATCGCCCCGGCGAAAGCGTCGCGCGAGCTCCCTGAGGCTTGTTTCCAGCTCGGATGAGGTGTTCATGCCGGCTTCCAGGCTTTGCATGATGTCGGTGCTGAGGCCTACGCTACCGACTGCGCAGACGGCGGCATCCGTCATCGACTTCACCCAGGCGGCGAGGCCGAGATCGCTATCAGGCCATTCCGGCTTGAAGAAGCGGCGCGTCGAGACGTGGAAAAGATCGACGCCGGCTTGCGTGAGAGTCTCGATCATGATGCGCAGATCGTCGACAGTTTCGGCGACGCGTGCCGTAAAGTCGAGCTCCTTCCATTGCGACATGCGGAAGGAAATAACAAAGTCCGGGCCGGTTGCGGCGCGAATGGCCGCAACGATCTCGGCTGGGAAGCGAACGCGGTCGGCGATGGCCGGTCCGCCATAGCCATCGTCCCGTAAATTGGTGCCGGCCCAGAGGAACTGGTCGAGCAGATAGCCGTGGGCGCCGTGCACCTCGACGCCGTCGGCGCCTGCTTCCTGCGCCAGCAAGGCGCTGCGCACGAAGGCGTTGCGAATGTCGACGAGTTCGGCAGCCGTTGCGGCGCGCCCATTGGGATTGCCGGGCTGGATCAGGCCCGACGGGCTGAGCGTTGGGAAATGGGCTTGGGGGCCATCTCCACCGCTCCGGCGAATGGCGCCTTCATGCCAGAGTTGCACGAGCAAATGCGCGCCGCCTTGCTGCGCCGCAGCGATGCAGTCTCGCCAGCTGTCGATCGTCTGGCGCGTGAGGCGGCCATAATATGGGCCTTGCGTTGCGGACTCATGGTCGACTGCGCAGGCCTCGGTGATGATGAGGCTAACGCCGCCGATCGCGCGCTCACGATAATAGTTGCCGAGGCGGGAGTCGGGGCGGCCTTCTTGGCACCAGCCTCGCTGCATGCCTGGCATGACGAACCGATTTGCCAGGCGGATGCAGTTGAGTTGCAATGGCTCGAACAGCGGCTCAAGCTCGGCCCTGATTGTGCTCGACATCGACTCTCCCTTTTCGATGAGATCGATAACATTGCCACACCAGGAGAGCAAGCTGGCCGCAGAATTTCGGTGAATTATTGGATTATTTATTGATTATCCGCCGATCAGCATTGTCATGGCGAAACACCGATGATACCGATATCACACAAAGAGGAGTTGAGGATGCTTGCAGCGGTCTGTCACGGAGCCAAGGATCTGCGGGTCGAGAGCGTGCCGGATCGGCCGCTCGCGCCCGACGAGGTGCGCGTCGCGGTCGCCTATGGCGGCATCTGCGGATCGGACCTGCATTATTATCATCGCGGCGCGGTCGGCGATTTCGCCCTGCGCGAGCCGATGACTCTGGGGCACGAGATTTCCGGCATGGTCGTCGAGCTGGGCAGCGCGGTCACAGGCCTTGCGCCCGGCATGAAAGCCGCGCTCGACCCGAGCCGCCCCTGCCGCACCTGCGACTATTGCCGCGCCGGGCGCAGCAATCTGTGCAGCAACATGTTCTTCCTGGGCAGCGCGGGGCGCTTCCCGCACGTGCAGGGCGGCTTAAGCCAGCATCTCGTGCTGCGCGAGGACCAGATCGTGCCGGTCGCGCCGGAGACGGACCTGTTGCAACTGTCGGTGGCCGAGCCGCTCTCGGTCGGTCTCCATGCCGTCAATCGTGCCGGTCCGCTGCTCGGCAAGCGCGTGATCGTGACCGGCTCGGGCCCGATCGGCCTGCTGACCGCGCGATCCGCCGCGCTGGCCGGCGCGAGCGAAATCGTCTGCACGGATATCGAGGACGCGCCGCTCGCCGTAGCGCTGCAGTCGATGGGCGCGACCAGCGTCCTCAATGTCCGCACGGATCCGGGCGCGCTGGACGTGTTCGCAGCCCGTGGAGGGCATTTCGACGTCGCGTTCGAGGCGTCGGGCTCTCAACCCGCGCTGTTGTCGCTGTTCGGGGCTGTTCGCCGGGGCGGCCGAATCGTTCAGGTCGGCATGTTGCCGCCCGGCACCGCGGCGATCCCGGTCAATCTGCTGCAGTCGCGCGAGATCGAACTGGTCGGCGCCTTCCGGGCTCATGACGAGTTCCGCCTGGCCGTCGATCTGATCACGCGCGGCGTGATCGATGTCCGTCCGATCCTGTCGGGGACCTACAAGCTGGCCGATGCGGCAACGGCGCTCGAACGAGCGGGCGACCGCGCCAATGTCGTCAAGCTCCACATCGCCGTGTCGGAGCTTGCCGAATGATCACGCGTACCGCCATTTTCGAGGGGCGCTTCTCCGGCGACAATGAGGCGCGCTTCTTCGCCGGTGTCGAGGAACGGCTTGCGCCGCTCTGGCGTCAATTTCCGAACGCGCTCGACGTCCGCTGGTTTCGCATGGACTCTGCCGATGCCGATGCGCGGCCGATCGTGATGATCCAGCAGATCGACTATCCATCGCACGAGGCGCTGGCGCAGGCGGTCGCGTCGCCGATCCGCGACCAATCCCGCGCCGTCACGCTCGAACTGATGGAACTGCTCGACGGCGGCTTCTACCATTTCATCAGCGAGGGTGGCGCGCGCTAGGCCATGACATTGCTTGCGCGCCATGTCTGTTCCGTTTCCGCCCGTCGCGATAAGAGCCTGGCTGGAGACGGTGGCAGCGTGGGGGCGGCATGGCGATGAAATCCGACAACAAGCCCGTGGGCGCGCCGAAGCGCAGCAGCGTCGCGCGGCGTCCGACCATCAGCGATGTGTCGCAGCTTGCCGGCGTATCGCGCATGACCGTGTCGCGCGTCATCAGCGATCCCGAGCTGGTGCTCCCCGCCACGCGCGAGCGGGTCAACAAGGCCATTGCCGACCTCGGCTATGTGCCGGATCGTACGGCAGGCAGCCTGTCCAGCCGCCGCACGGGTTTCATCGCGCTCATCCTACCGACGCTGACCAACGCCAACTTCGCGGCCGTCGCCCATGGCCTGACCGAAGTGCTGCGCGAGGCGGACTATCATCTGCTCATCGCCTATACCGAATATGACATGGCCGAGGAGGAGCGGCAGCTCCGCAATCTCCTCGCGCGGCGGCCGGAGGCGATCGTGCTGACCGGCGCCGTGCACCAGCGCACGCTCTCGCGCCTGCTGATCGCGGCGGATATTCCCATCATCGAGATCGCCGATCTCCCGCAGCGGCCGATCGAGCACGCCATCGGCTTCTCCAATTATCAGGTCGGGCGGACGGCTGCGCGCTATCTGCTCAATCGCGGCTTTCGCAGGATCGGCGCGGTCGGTGGCTCCAATGTCGGCGACGTGATCGACCATCGCGGCGAGGAGCGCATGCGTGGCTTCGAGGAAGAGCTGGAACTGGCCGGCGTCAGCGCCGATCGCGTGCTGCGCCATGGCCAGGCGCCGGTCAGCTTCTCGCACGGCGCGACCGCGATGGACGAATTGCTGCGGCTCGCGCCGGATGTGGAGGCGGTGTTCGCCGTCTCGGATCTCTCGGCCGTCGGCGTCGTCATGGAATGCCAGCGGCGCGGCATCCGCATCCCGGAGGATATTTCGGTCATCGGCTTCGGCGATTTCGAAATCGGCAAGGAGATCAACCCCGCGCTGACCACCATCCATGTCGATTTCGGCGCGCTCGGCCAACGCACCGGACAGATGATCCTCGACCTGCTGACCAATGGCGAGCGCGATACGACGCACATCGTGGATGTCGGCCTGCGCATCGTCGAGCGGGATTCGGTGGGACGCCGGTCGTGAAGGTCGCGGTCATCGGCGTCGGCGTGATGGGCTCGGCCATTGCCGGACGTCTCGTCGATTGCGGTGTCGAGGTCCATCTCCATGACCGGCAGCCGGACGCGGGCCGGGATCTGCTGGCGCGGGGGGCACGGCGCGCGCAGAGCGCCGCCGCGGCAACCGCGGCTGCGGATGTGGTCATCACCAGTCTCAACAGTGCCGACATCGTCGAGGCGGCCGTCTTCGGCCCGGGCGGCGTGGCGGAGGCGGCGGATGACACCAGGCTGCTGATCGACATGTCCAGCATCGATCCCGGCGCCACGGCGCGGCTTGCGCAGCGCCTGGCGAACGAGACCGGCATGGGCTGGGTCGATGCGCCGCTCTCCGGTGGCGCGCCGGCCGCGAGCGAAGGCAAAATGACCCTGATGATGGGCGGCAGCGCGGCCGATATCGCCCGCGCCGAGCCGGTCCTCGCCTTGCTTTCCGCGCGGCGAACGCATCTGGGTCCGGCCGGGGCGGGGCAGACGGTCAAGCTGATCAACCAGATCCTCTGCGCGCTCAATTTTCTTGCCGTGGCTGAGGCGGTGCGCTTCGCTGAAGGCAACGGCATCGATGCCACGCAAATCCCCGACGCGCTGGCGGGCGGGCGCGCGGACTCGCGGATCCTGCAGGAGTTCATGGCCAAGATGGCGCGGCGCGATTTCAGCCCGACCGGCCGGATCGACAATATGCTGAAGGACCTGGAGACGGCGCAGGCCTCCGCCTTTGCCGGCCGCATTCCGCTGCCCCTGACTTCGCTTGCGACGGACCTGCACCGGATGCTCGTGGCGGGCGGCTATGGCCCCGCGGACAGTGCGGAATATATGCATTTGTTCGACTTCGGACGAGCCGAGCCTTGAATCTCCCGATCGTCGTCATGGGTGTCAGCGGTTCGGGCAAGACCACGCTCGGCCAGGCGCTCGCGCAGGCGCTGGGGCGCCCCTTCATCGAGGGCGATAGGCTGCATCCGCCGGCGAATCTCGCCAAGATGGCGAGCGGCATCGCGCTGACGGATGAGGATCGCCGGCCGTTCCTCGACAATGTCGCACAGGCGCTCCGCGCCGCGCCGGGGCCGGCGGTCGCGTCCTGTTCGGCACTCAAGCGCGTCTATCGGGACCGGCTGCGCACGGTCGCGGGCCGGATCCTGTTCGTGATGTCCCGCCTCACGCGCGCCGAACTGGAGCAGCGCATGGCGCGGCGCAGCGGCCATTTCATGCCGGCTTCCCTCCTCGAGAGCCAGCTGGCGACGCTCGAACCGCCGGAGGCGGATGAAGACGCCCTGCTGATCGACGGCGCGCTGGCGCTGGAGGATCAGGTGGCGCATCTCCTCGCCGCTCTCGCGGCGCGAGAGCGTTGACAGCCATTCCGCCACATGTGACCGATGATCAGGCATAAGAAGAAGAACGATATGCAGGAGAGGAGCGCGATGGACGCCGACAAGCCGGACTGGCCCAGCCCCGCGCGCGGATGGCTGCTCGTTTTCCTGCTCGCGCTCGCCTCGGTGGTCTCCCAGTTCGACCGGACGGTGATCAACCTCATGGTCGAGCCGCTCAAGGCCGAGTTCCAGCTCAACGACACGCAGTTCGGCGCCCTGCAGGGCGTCGCCTTCGGCATCTTCTACATTCTGGCCTGTATTCCCATCGGTCGCCTCGCGGATCGATATCAGCGCCGCCTCATCATTGCGGTCGCGCTCGCTTTGTGGAGTCTGTTCGCGATAGGGTCAGGCCTCGCGCGCAGCTACTGGCAGCTGTTCCTCACCCGCATCGGCGTCGCGGTGGGCGAGGCAAGCCTTTCGCCGGCCGCCTTCTCCATGTTGAGCGATCAATTTCCGCCGGAAAAGCTCGGTCGTCCGGTCAGCGGCTTCCTGATGAGCGCGCCGATCGGGCAGGGCCTGGCTTTCATCGGCGGCGGCAGCCTGCTCACCGCGCTGTCCACGTCGGATCTGTTGCGACACGGGCTGTTCGCCGGTTTCGAGCCCTGGCAGGCCGCCTTCATCCTGATCGCAGCGCCCGGCTTGCTGCTCGTTCCGATCTTTCTGCTCGTCCGCGAACCGGCCCGGCGCGGCACCGGCGGCGTGGAGCAATTGCCATTGCCCGCCGTCATCGCCATCGTCCGCGAGCGTCGCCGAGCCCTGATCCCCATGTTTGCCGGTTTCGCACTGGTATCCCTGGTCTCCTACGCATTTGCGATCTGGACGCCGGCACTGCTGGTGCGCACCTATGGCCTCGCGCCGGTGGAGATCGGCTGGGGCTATGGTCCGCTGCTCATCGTCTTCGGCATGAGCGGCGTCTATGCGGCCGGCTGGCTCAGCGATCATCTTTCCGCGCGGGGCTATCGTGACGCCCCGCTGCGCGTCGCGATCGGCGGTTTCGTCATTGCGGGCGTGACGGGCAGCATCGCGCCGCTGATGCCCACATCGACCGGCGCTCTGGCGCTGCTCGCGCCGACGATCTTCTTCGGCAATTTCCCTTATCCCTGCGCCGCCGCGGCGATCCAGCTCATCACGCCCAATCGCGCCCGCGCCCAGGTGAGCGCGCTCTATATCACCGTGACGACGCTGGTCGGCCTGGCGCTCGGACCGATCATCATCGGCGCCGTGACGGACTATCTGTTCAGCGATCCGCAGGATATCCGCTATTCGCTCACGCTTGTTGTCAGCCTCGCGACACCGCTGATGGCGGGCCTCCTTCTGCTGGCTCTGCGCGCTTATCGCGAGCTGCGAGTCGGCTGACCGGGACCTTTCCGGCCAATACGGCGCAGACCTCTTCCTTCTCGAACGATTCCGTGCTTCCTTGCCTTTCTAAGCAATCATTCACCCTGTGAATAAACGAGCGCCGCGCGGGGCCTAGAAATCTGTGTTCCCGCCGTTAGAGTTGCCTCCTGGGGAGAGGAGATCTGCGTGGCGGATATGGAGTTCGACTATGTCGTCGTCGGCGGCGGATCGGCCGGCGCCGCGCTGGCGGCACGCCTGTCCGAGCGGGAGGACCGAACCGTCGCTTTGCTCGAAGCGGGCGACAAGGACAGCCATCCCTTCATCCATATCCCGAGCTTCGTCGCCGCGGCGATCAACACCAGGTCGCTGAACTGGCGTTTCCAGACCGTGCCCCAGCCGGGCATGGCGGGGCGGCGGATCGGCGTGCCGCGCGGCAAGGTGATCGGCGGATCGGGCGCGATCAACGGCATGGTCTATTTTCGCGGCCATCCCACCGATTTCGACACATGGGCGGACATGGGCGCCAAGGGATGGTCCTATCGCGAGGTGCTGCCCTACTTCACGCGCAGTGAGAATAACGAGAACTTCCCCGCTTCGGTCTTCCACGGCCACGGGGGGCCGGTGAATGTCAAATATCCGGCGGGCGAGAGGGCCAATCCGCTCAACCACGCCTATCTCGACGCGCTGGCCTCGCTTCAGTTCAAGCATTGCCCGGACTTCAACGGTGCGGATCCGGAAGGCTATGGCTTTCGCCAGGGCCTGATCCGCGACGGGCGGCGTGAGTCGTCGGCGCGGGGGATGCTGCACCCGGCCATGAAGCGGCCGAACCTGACCGTTGTCACCCGTGCGCAGGCCGCGCGCGTCGTGCTCGAGGGGCGGCGCGCGACCGGAATCGAGCTGGTCGACGGGCGCGAGATCAAGGCGCGTGCCGAAGTCGTGCTTTGCGCAGGCGCCGTGCAGACGCCGCAACTGCTGCTGTTGTCCGGCATCGGTCCGGCGGCGCATCTCGCATCCGTGGGCGTCGATATCGTCCACGACCTGCCCGGTGTCGGCGGCAATTATCACGATCATGTCGCCTGTCCGGTCCACATGGAGACGGGCGATACGGACAGCTACGGCATCAGCTGGAAGGTTTGGCCGCGCAATATTGCGGCAGGCATCCAGTATCTGCTGACCCGTACCGGTCCTCTGGCCTCGAACGTCTTTGAATCGGTCGCCTTCCTCAAGACCGACCCGAGCCTGCCCAAGGCGGACGTACAGTTCGTCTTCCAGCCGGCCAAGCGCCTGACCAATCCCAGGATCCCGTTCCCCATCGGCCATGGCTATGCGATCAGCCCGGTCGCGCTCTATCCCAAGAGCCGCGGCACGCTGCGCCTGGCCTCGAACGATCCCGCTGCCGCGCCGCTGATCGATCCGCGCCTGCTCGCTGAGGAGGGCGATATCGATCCGCTGGTGCGCGCCGTGAAGATCGCGCGCCGCGCCTTCGCAGCGCCCAGCTTCGCCAAGTATAAGGGCGTAGAGGTCGCGCCCGGCCCGGCCGTGCAGGACGATGACGACATCAAGGCCTTCATCCGTGCCAATGGCTACACCGTGCACCACCCGTGCGGCACCGCCCGCATGGGCGCGGCGAACGATCCCGCCAGCGTCGTCGATCCCGATCTCAAGGTGATCGGCATCGAGGGCCTGCGCGTCGCCGACGCTTCGGTGTTCCCGCTGCTCATCGGCGGCAACTCCAATGCCGCCTCGGTGATGGTCGGCGAGCGGGGTGCGGACAAGATATTGGGCAAGCCGGACCTGCCGGCGGCGGATCTGCCGCCGGAGTCTGTGGGGCGGAAGTGAGAGGATGAGGAGAGGCTGATGGCGCGCGAGCATATGAGAAGCTGGCAGATCGGCGATGTGACCGTCACGCGCTTCGTCGAGCTGTGGAAGTTCACCGACCATATCAACATGACCATTGCCGACGCGACGCCCGAAGAGGTGATCGCGATGCGCTGGCTGCATCCCCATTATGCGACGCCTGAGGGCGAGCAGATCATGAACTTCCAGGGCTTCATCGTGCAGACGCCGACGATGAACGTCATGCTCGACACCTGCATCGGAAACGGCCGCGACCGCGCCTATGGCGTGTTCTGCGATCTCAATTCGAGCTTCTTCGACGATCTCGCCTCGCTGGGCTTGAAACCGGGGGACATCGACGTGGTGATGTGCACGCACCTGCATTTCGACCATGTCGGCTGGAACACCTTCTGGGACGGCGAGAAATGGGCGCCGACCTTTCCCAATGCCCGCTACCTGTTCGGCAAGACGGAATTCGAGAGCTGGGAAGAGCTGCGCTCGCACGAGGACCATGGCCTCCATGATGTCCGACACCTGGCGGACAGCGT
This sequence comes from Sphingobium sp., assembly GCA_017744605.1. Classification (GTDB taxonomy): domain Bacteria; phylum Pseudomonadota; class Alphaproteobacteria; order Sphingomonadales; family Sphingomonadaceae; genus Sphingobium. Next base: position 20,037 of record JAGIAZ010000014.1, read on the forward strand.
CGATCCGATCATCAAGGCGGGACTCGCCGATCTCATCGACAATGACCACCGGATCAGCGCGGAACTCTTCGTCGAGCCGAGCCATGGCCATACGCCGGGGCATGTCCATCTCTGCATCGAAAGCAAGGGCGAGCGCGGCGTCATCACCGGCGACCTCATGCATCATCCGATCCAGTGCGCGCTGCCCCATCGCCCGGCGCGCTTCGACATGGATACGGCGGCCGGCCAGAAGACGCGCACGGGTTTCGTCGACAAATATAAGGATAGCGGCGTGCTGGTGATCGGCGCGCATTTCGCCGATCCGACGGCGGGCTGGATCAGGACCGCGCAAGACGGCACGCGCTTCTATGGCGTCGGATTGGAGGAATGATGAAACTTTGCCTCCAAAAAGAACCGTTCGTGCTGAGCTTGTCGAAGCACGAACGGAGTTTGTTTCGGCTTGGGAGCGAGTGCCAATGACCCGCGAAATCCCCGATTATCCGCTCGATATCTTCACCCATGACGCCGTGCGCAATGCCCGCGCGGTGGACGATGCGCTGCGCGAATTCTCGCCGGCGGTGAGGCTCGCGGATGGCGTGGTGATGATCGGCCGGCATGAGCATGTCGCGCCGGGCCTCATGGACTGGAAATCGTTCAGCTCGACCTCGCGGCCCTGGCACGATCCCAATTCGCTGCGGCCCGAGATCCTGCTGACCGACGACCCGCCACGCCACACCAAGGTGCGCAGCGTCATCGGCGCGGCCCTTTCTCCGCGCACGCTCGATTCGATGCGCGACATCTTCGTGGCCGGCGCCGACAGGCTGGTCGCCGAGCTCAGGGAGAAGCATGGCGACGTGGTCGACGCGGTGGACGAGATCACGCGGCGCTATGTCTACACCGTCTTTCCCGAGGCGCTCGGCCTCCCGCCGGGCGATCATGTCGCGCCGATGCATGGCTTTTCCAACATGGTCTGGGCGACCATGGGGCCGGAGAACGCGCTGTTCCGCGAGGCGATGGTCGAGGATTTCGGGCCGGTCCTGGCCTGGCTCGACATGGTCAGCCAGCGCGACGGCCTCGATCCGGACGGCTTCGGCATGTTGCTGTTCCAGGCAGCGGACGAGGGCAAGATCACCGTCGACGAGGCCAAGCTCCTCCTGCTGACGATCCTGTCCGCCGGCGCGGATACGACCTACATCACCATGGCCAATGCGCTGCGCGCCTGGGCCGAATTCCCGGACCAATATGATCGGCTCAAGGCGGAGCCCAGGCTGGTGCGCAATGCGTTCGACGAGAGCCTGCGTTGGGACAGTCCCTCGCGCATGGCCGGGCGCATCGCCATGGTCGACGTGCCGATCGACGACATGATCGTGCCGGCCGGCACGCGCGTCGGACTCATGTTCGCGGCGGCCAATCGCGATCCGCGCTTCTGGGCGGAACCCGAGGCCTACAAGATCGGCCGCGATCTCAAGCACAGCCTGGGCTTCGGCTACGGCGTCCATGCCTGCGTGGGCCGGACGCTCGCCTATATGGAGGCGGACGCGATCCTGGGCGCGCTGGTGCGCGAGGTCGAGCGGATCGAGCTGGCCGGCGAGGTCGAGCCCTGGATGACCACCGTCGGCCACGGTCCCGCCAGGCTGCCCATCCGGCTGTTCTTCCGCGGTCGGTCCTAGGGGGCGCCGGGTGGCCGGGCACCGCATCCATGCGATCAGATATGCGCGCCATGAGCGCGCCGCCGCCGATAATTTTATCGCCGGGAGCCCTGTGCCTGACGATCATGCCGCGCCCATGCCGCTCGATTATTATGTGTGGCTGATCGAGCGCGCCGGGGCCGGGCCGATCCTGGTCGACACCGGCTTCGGTGCCGATGCCGCCGCGCGGCGCAAGCGCACGCTCATCCGTCCGGTCGAGGATGGCCTTCGCGCCATCGGTGTCGATCCCGCGGCGATCGGCGAGGTGGTGCTGACGCATCTCCATTACGATCACGCCGGCAGCCTCGGCCTGTTTCCCAATGCGCGCTTCCATGTGCAGGAGAGCGAACTCGCCTTCGCGACCGGCAGGCATATGCTCCATGGCCATGTCCGCGCGCCCTTCGATGTCGAGCCGGTGGCCGACATGGTGCGGCTGTTGTTCGGCGAGCGGCTGGTCTTTCATGATGGTGACGCGGAGCTGACGCCGGGCGTCATGCTGCGGTCGCTCCACGGACATACGGCGGGGCTCATGGGTGTCGAGGTCGCGACGGCGCGCGGCTCCGTTCTCCTCGCTTCCGATGCCTGCCATCTCTATGCAAATCTGGTGCGTGAAATGCCTTTTCCGATTGTCGTCGACATTCCCAAATATCTCGATGCGCATCGCCGGTTGAAAGCGCTGGCGCCGAGTCTCGCTCACATCATCCCGGGCCATGATCCGCTGGTGCTGAGCGCCTTCCCGGCGGGCGGCGCGGCGGACGTGGCCCGCGTCGATCTCGCGCCCAGGTCCAGCATCGAGGCGCTGCTATGAGCCCTGTCGGCTTCATCGGTCTCGGCCGCATGGGCGCGGGCATGGCCGGGCGGTTGCTCGCGGCCGGCGTGCCCATAGTGGTTCATGACGTCTCGCCTGACGCCGTCGCGGCGATGGTCGGGCAAGGCGCGAGCGCGGCGGAAAGCCCGGCAGCAGTGGGGGACCGGTGCGAGATCGTCTGCGTCAGCCTACCGATGCCGGACATCGTGCACGAGGTGCTGCTCGGCCCGAAAGGGGTCGCCGACGGCGCCAAGGCGCGTATCGCCGTCGACCTGTCGACCTCGGGCGCGGCGATGGCCAGGCGCATTTCGGAAGGATTGGCCGCCCACGGCATTGCCAGCTTCGACGCACCCGTCTCCGGCGGCGTCAAACCGGCCCATGCCGGCACGCTGTCGCTGATGGCGAGCGGGCCGGAAGCGCAGTGGCCGCAGGTCGAGGCTGTGCTCGGTCATTTCGGCAAGGTCTTCTATATGGGCGAGACGCCCGGTGCCGGCCAGACGATGAAGCTGGTCAACAACCTGCTCGGCGCCATCGCGATTGCCGTCACGGCCGAAGGCATGACGATGGGCATCAAGGCGGGACTCGATCCCGCGCGGATGATCGAAGTGCTGAACCAGTCGACCGGCATCAATTCGGCGACGCGGGACAAATGGCCGCGCGCCGTGCTGCCGCGTAGTTTCGATTTCGGCTTTGCCGCCGCGCTCAGTCACAAGGACATGAAGCTGATGGTCGATGAGGCACAGGGCCTCGGCATGGACCCGCATCTCGGCATCTATGTGCGCGACCTGCTCGCGCGCGTGTTGCACGAAGTCGGGCCGGACGCGGATTTCACGGCGATGGCGAAAGTGGTCGAGGCCGACGCCGGGCTCGATCCGGAGCGTGGATCGTGAGGGTCCAAACACAAACCGGTGCTCCTGCGAAAGCAGGAGCCCAGGGCGGAAATGCACCGCCCATGCGCCCTAGGCTCCTGCCTTCGCAGGAACACAGAAAAGAGGTGATCTGGTGCAAGTGAATGAGACAGTCGAAGCGCGTGGCGGCAGCTTCCCGATCGCGGGTCATGTCGACGATCGCTTCGCGCCCGTGGTCGAGGCGTTCGCCGAGAATTTCCGTCAGGAAGAAGAGCTTGGCGCAGCTTGTTCCGTCGTTCTCGACGGCAAGACGGTGGTCGATCTGTGGGGCGGCTGGGCCCGCGCCGACCGGTCGCTGCCGTGGGATGCGCACAGCACCGTCTGCATGATGAGTGTCGCCAAGGGCGTCACTGCCATCGCGTTCAACATGGCGGTCGACCGTGGCCTCATCGATATCGACGAGCCGGTCGCGCATTACTGGCCGGAGTTCGCCCAGGCCGGCAAGCAGGACATTCTCGTCCGCTGGATCCTCGATCACACCGCCGCGATTCCCGTGCTGACCACCGATGTCATGTATCCGGGCGGCTTCTTCGATTATCCGGCCTATATCCGCGCGCTCGAAGTGCAGGAGCCGCTCTGGGAGCCGGGCACGCGCGCCGCTTATCATGTCCACAATCAGGGTTTCCTCGAAGGCGAACTGCTGCGCCGCGTGACCGGCATGACCGTCGGGCCGTTCCTGCGCGCCCATGTCACCGGACCGCTCAACGCGGAATATGCGATCGGCGGGATGAGCGACGAGGAAGTGAGCCATGTTGCCGAGGTCCTTCCCAACACCAAGGCGCGCCTCTTCGCGGCCAAGGACCAGGCGCTGCCCGACAGGCCGACGACGCCCGAGGGCTGGCAGGACGGCGCCGTGCTGCGCAGCTTCGCCTTCCTGCAGAATCCGAGCGAGCCCTGGCACACGACGATGAACTCGCCGATCTGGCGGCAATGCGAGATCGCCAGCGGATCCGGCCACGGCAATGCCCGCGGCGTCGCCCGCATCTATGGCGCGACCGTCGGCAGTGTCGATGGCGTCTCGCTGATGTCGAAGGACCGGCTCGAGGCGATGCTCACCGAGCAGCACAACCAGACCGAGCTGCTCCAGGAGCGGCCCTATCACCAGGCGCTGGGCGTGCTGCTCAACACGCCGGTCGCCGTCTATATGGGGCCCAATATGCGCAGCTTCGGCCATCACGGGCTGGGCGGGTCGATCGGCTTCGGCGATCCCGATGCGAAGCTCGGCTTCTCCTATTGCTGCAACCAGATGCACGCCGTCGGCGACAACGGGCCGCGCGCCCGGCGCCTGATCGACGCGGTGTATTCGGTGCTTTGATGATGATGAAGGGTTGAGGAGGCGGAAATGGACAAGAAGATGTTCGACAAGGGAATGGGCATCCGCCGCGCGGTGCTGGGCGACGCCTATGTCGACCGCGCCGTCGCGAACATGAATGAATTCAACAAGCCGCTGCAGGAACTTGTCACGCAATATTGCTGGGGTGAGGTCTGGGGCCGCGAGGGTCTCTCCAGGCGCGATCGTTCGTTGCTCAATCTCGGCATGATCTCGATCCTCAATCGCGGCCATGAATTGAAGGCCCATGTGCGCGGCGCGCTCAACAACGGCCTGTCACGCGACGAGATCCGCGAAGTGCTGCTGCAGGTCGCCATCTATGGCGGCGTGCCCTGTGCGGTGGACAGCTTCCGCCTCGCCAACGAAGCCTTCGCCGATATCGATGCCGAGAAGGCCGCCGCCAAGGCCGGCAAGCCCGCGAAGAAATCCGCGGCCAAGCCGAAGAAGGCGAAGGGCGCGAAGGCATGACTCCGGCTGAACGTCTCGAGATCGAAGCCGCCTGTACGCGCCTCGTCTATCAGTTCGCGCGCACCAACGACTTTTGGGACCATGAGGCGCTGGCGGCGCTCTTCACCGACGATTGCGTCTTCGCGCGGCCGCTCGATCCGGATCATCCCTATCATGGCAAGGCCGCCGTCCATGCGATCTTCCGCGATCGCAAGCCGCGCCTGACGCGCCACGTCATGACCAATGTCATCATCGACGTGATCAGCGAGACCCAGGCCGGGGGCAGCTGCTACGTCACCATGGTCTCGGCTGCCGAGACCAAGGGGCCGCAGCCGGGCGAGGGCATTTTCTTCGGCGGCTTCGACGACGAATTCGTGAAGACCGCGGACGGATGGAAGTTCAAGAGCCGGATCGGCCATGTCGCGCTCCACCAGGGCGGGCATATTCCCGTACTGCCGGTGCCGATGAGGAAAGGGGCCTCAAATGACGGTTACGGCCAAGAATGCGAATGAACAGCTGGCGCTCGATTTCTTCGCGGCGCTTTCGACCGGCGATCTGGAGAAACTGCGCCCCTTTCTCGACGAGAACAGCGTCTGGGAGCCGATGGTCAAGGATATCCCCGGCGCCGGCAGCTACAAGGGCAACGCCATCATCGACGACTTCCTGGGGCCGGTGCGCGGCATGTTCGCGCCGGGTGATCCCAAGGTGCACCCGCAGAACATCTTCTCGGATGGCGATTATGTCGCGGTCGAGAGCTACAGCGACGGAAAGCTGCAGGACGGGCGTGTCTACAACAACCGCTACAGCTGGGTGTTCCGCATGAACAACGGCAAGATCGGCCGCCTGCACGAATATATGGACAGCCACTATGTGGCGACCCTTTTTGGTCTCTAGGGGGTTCGGCCTATGAACGGGCAAGGCATGGGATTGAAGGGCAGCAAGGTCTTCATTTCCGGCGCCGGGCGAGGGCTCGGCGAAGGCATCGCCACGCATCTCGGGTCGCTGGGCGCGGTCGTCGCGGTGGCGGACGTCAATGAAGAGACCGCGGCGGCCGTGGCGGCGAAGATCATCGAGGCGGGCGGCGAGGCGGTGGCCTATGGCGGCGATCTCGGTTCGCGCCCGGTCTATCACGACACGATGGCGGCTTTCGCGCGGGCCTATGGACCCGTGGACGCGCTCATCAACAATGCGAGCTACCTCGTCTACGAGCCGATCGAAAAGGTTACCGAGGAAACGCTGGAGCGGATGATCGCATCCGGCCTCAAATCGGTGTTCTGGGGCGTTCAAGCCTTTCTCGAACATCGCGATCCAAACGCGGTGCGCGGCGACATCATCAATTATTCGTCGCCCGTGGCCTATCGCGGCCGGCCCAACACCGCGGCCTATACCGCGATCAAGGGCGCCATCGCCGCCATGAGCAACGTTCTGGCCGGCGAGCTCGGCCCGCGCGGCATCCGCGTCAACGTCATCGCGCCGGGCTCGGTGCCGACGCCCGCGACCGCCGGGTTCGTCACCGCCGAGCAATATGAGCAGCGCGCCAAGGGCATTCCGCTTCGCCGCAACGGCCGTCCCGACGATGTCGCCAAGGCCGTCGCGTTCCTGCTCTCGGACGAGGCGGACTTCATCAATGGCGCGATGCTGTCCATCGACGGCGGCATCATCGCGGCGGGGTAGGGGATGATTGTGCTTCACCACCCTCGTCATTGCTGCGCGACCTGCGGCCGCTCGTAATGACGAACGCGTGTGGAACAGAGGAGGGATTTCCATGAGCAGCTTCGACAAATCCCGCCTCAAGCATCTCAAGGCCGTGATCGAGGCCGATGTCGCATCGGGCGCTTATTATGGCGCGGTGCTGCGCGTGATGCGGGGCGGGGTGATCGGCTTCGACGAGGCGATCGGCCAGGCCTATGGTTCGGGGACGCAGGCGCTGGCGACGGACAGCGTCTTTTCGATCTTCTCGACGACCAAGGCCTTCACCAACATCCTGATCCTGCGGGCGATCGAGATGGGCCGCTTCGCGCTCACGACGCGCGTCGCCGATATCATTCCCGAGTTCAAGGGACCGCCGCGCGAACGTGCGACCTTCTTCCATCTCCTCTCGCACACCTCGGGCCTGCCCGGCGTCTGGATACCGAAACCGGGCATGTATCTGGACCGGCTGGACGAGCTGCTCGAGGCGGTCGTCGAGAATGTGCACGGCACGGTCGAGCCCGGCATGCGCTGCGACTATTCGCCGCTCGCCAATCATGTGCTGATGGGCGAGGCGCTGCGCCGGACCGACCCCAAGGGACGGCGCTATCAGGATATTCTCCACGAGGATCTGTTCGAGCCGCTCGGCATGACCAGCACGAGCATGGGCCTGCGCGGCGACCTCAGGGCGCGCCATGTGAAGCCCGACATGCGCGGCACGGTGCCGATCAAGCATCTCTCGCGGACGATCGAGGGCGATCACGCGCTGTTCGAGGATCCGGATGTCGAGGCGCCGCATGTCGGTTGCGCATCGACCGTGCCCGATCTCTCGCGCTTCGCCGAGATGCTTCGCCGCGGCGGCGAGCTGGACGGCGTGCGCATCTTGTCGCCCCGCACGATCGAGATGGCGCGGCAGGTCTGGACGCAGGACTTTCCCAATGAGCTCTACCGCGCGGTCCATTTGCGCATGGGCTGGGAAGAGATGCCGGCCTATATGGGTCTCGGCTTCAACGTGCGCGGCACGAAGATCGGCCTCCACCAGCTCGGCACGCTGACCAGCCCAGAGACCTTCGGCAATTATGGCGCCGGCAGCGCGCTCTTCTGGGTCGATCCCGCGCTGGACGTCAGTTTCGCCTGCCTCACCGCCGGCGTCATGACCCAGGCCGCGAATATCGAGCGCTTCCAGAAGCTCTCCGACCTGGTGGTGTCGGCATGTATTTGACCAGGATGACAACATGTCCGTTCGTGTCGAGCAAAGTCGGGACACGGATGGCGCCAACGGTTCTCGAGTTGGCCTTCGACCGCTTATGGCTCGCTCGAACCGGATGGAAGCGGAGGATTTCTTGAATGGCTGACGCGGACATCATCGCCATCGGCTCCGGCCACAATGGCCTCGTCGCGGCCGCCTATGCCGCGGTGGCGGGCAAGACGGTGCTGGTCCTGGAGCGCAACGCCTGGTTCGGCGGCGGTGTCGTCACGCGCGAACTGACGCGGCCTGGCTTCAAACACGACCAGCATTCGATGAGCCACATCTTCATCCAGGGCAACCCGATGCTCGTGAATGACGAGCTCGGCCTCAAGTCACGCTATGGCCTCAAATATCTCTTTCCCGACGTGCCGATGATGTCGGTTTTCGAGGATGGCCGGACGCTCAAGCTCTATCGCGACACCGAGAAGTCGGCCGCGTCGATCGCGCAATTCTCGCAGAAGGACGCCGAGGCGTTCCGCAAGGTCTCGGCGGTGGCGCAGGGGTGGCTGCCGATGATCCAGGCCTCGCTCTACACGCCGCCCATGCCGGTCGGCGCGGGCAATGCCATGCTCGACAGCAGCTATGAGGGCCGCGAGCTCTGGCGCGTCATGCAGATGTCGAGCCACGACCATCTTTGCGAGCTGTTCGAGAGCGACGAAGTGCGCATGCATTTCGCCCGCGTCGCCGGCGAGAATCTCGTCTCGCCCGACGAGAAGGCGACCGGCATCGGCATGTACGTCTTTCTCGGCTTCCTCGAGAAATTCGGCTTCGGCGTCGCGCAGGGCGGCTCGGGCAGCCTGACCGCCGCACTCATCCGCTGCATCGAGGATCATGGCGGCGCGGTGATCGCCAATGCCCATGTCCGCGAAGTGACGACATCCGGTGGCCGGGTCACGGGCGTGGTCATGGAGGACGGCACGCGACACAGCGCCAGGGACGCCGTCATCGGCGCGATTCACCCGCATCTCCTGCCCGAGATGGTGCCCGGTATGGCGCCCCAGGCCGCCAGGGACGCGCTCCGCACCCAGATTACCGACGCGGCCTGCATCACCGTCCATGCCGCGCTCGATGCGCCGCTCCGGTTCAAGGCCGATGGTGTCGACGCCGTCATGGTCGAGCTGATGCCGGACAGCTACGAGACGCTCCGCCGCGCCTTCGACGACCTGCGCTATGGCGGTTTCGTGCGCACGCCGCTGATCGGCCTCGGCTCGCTTTCGCAGTTCGACCCGAGCCGTGTGCCCGACGGCAAGGCGATCCTCCATGCCTGGGACTATGTGCCTTATCATCGCGAGGATGGTCGCAGCTGGGACGACACCAAGGCCGACTATGCCGAGCGCATGATCGATCGCATCGCCGACTTCGTGCCCAACATTCGCGACGTGCTGCTGGAGGCGCATGTGGATTCGCCGGTCGACATGGAACGGACCTCGCCCAGCTTCATGCGCGGCGATCTGCACGGCATCGCGACGACCACCTACCAGTCCGGCGCGCACCGCCCGACGCCGGAGCTCGGCCAATATCGTGTGCCGGGCGCAGATCGTCTCTATCTCGTCGGGCCCTTCCAGCATCCGGGCGGCGGCGTGTTCGGCGCCGGTCGCGCGACGGCGCAGGTCCTGTTCGAGAATCTCGATATAGACTTTGAGGATGCACGGATAAGCTGATGAATTACGAGATATTTTACCGTTCGTGTCGAGCGAAGTCGAGACACGGGGGCGCCATGCGAGCGGTTCTCGACTTCGCTCGAACCGAACGGATGGCGTAAGGCGAAGAGCATGAAAATCTTCAATTCCGACGGTGGCGAACTGATGACGATCAGCAAGGTCGAGCGCAAGGGCAGCGAGCTTGTGCTCAAGGGCAAGGCGTTCGGCACCATGCCGATGAACGCCCGGCTGAGGCCCGAGGAGGCCCGCGCGTTCCTCAAGCTGCTCACGCCCGGACTCGTCTTCTTCCTGCTCACTCTTCCATTCCGAAAGGGCAAATCCGATGCCAAATCATAAGGACCGCGTGATCGTCGTCACCGGCGCCGCGGGCGCCATCGGCTTTGCCACGGCGAAGATCCTCGCCGAACAGGGCGCGACGCTGATGCTGGTCGACATTGCGAAAAGCCTCGATGATCGAGCGCAGGAACTGCGCGCGGCGACCGGCGCGACGATCGAGTTCGTCCATGCCGATTGTGCCAGGGACGCGGACGTGAAGGCCTATGTCGACGCCACCGTGCGGCGCTTCGGGCGGATCGACGGCTTTTTCAACAATGCCGGTGTCGAAGGACTGATCGCCCCGACGCACGAGTATCCCATCGAGGAGTTCGACCGGATCATGAGCGTCAACCTGCGCGGCGTGTTCCTCGGCCTGCATTTCGTGCTCAAGCAGATGGTGGCGCAGGGCAGCGGCGCGGTCGTCAACACCGCCTCCATCGGCTCCGAGCGAGGCCTCGCCGGCGGTGGACCCTATAATGCCGCCAAGCATGGCGTCGTCGGCTTGACGCGCACCGCCGCGGCGGATCTCGGCAAGCAGGGTATCCGCGTCAACTGCGTCGAGCCCGGCGTCATCCGCACGCCGCTGCTCGACGAGGTGATGGTGCAGATGTTCGACGGCGACCTGCAGAAGGGGCTCGACAAGCTCGGCTGGGTCTCGGTCATGAACCGCGTCGGCGATCCGGCCGAAGTGGGCCATGTCGTCTCGTTCCTGCTCTCGGACGAGGCGAGCTTCGTGACCGGCTCGGCCTGGCCGGTCGACGGCGGCGCGCTCTGCACGATCAAGCACGAATAGGCGTTAGTTGCCCTCGTCGCCAATCAGCGTCGACATGACATCGAGATAGCGCGCAAAGGCCGCGCGGCCGGTTTCGGTTATGCTGTAGCGCGTCACCGGGCGGCGGTCCGTGAACGACTTGTGCATCGATACGTAGCCGGCCGCCTCGAGCTTCTGCATGTTGATCGACAGGTTGCCGTCGGTCGTTTCGAGCGCCGCTTTGAGATCGGAGAAGCTCGCGACGCGATGGCTAGCCAGATAGGCCATGGCGCCAAGACGGATCTTGCCATGGATGACCATGTCGATCGCATTGATGGCGAAGCTTCTGGTCATGCGACGCTCCGAGCGTCATGCAACAGCATTCCGCCGGGCAGGCCCACGAAGAGGAAGAGCCCGAGGCCATGGACCAGCCAGAATTCCGGCGAGCCGATGAGGGCGGCGCTGAAGCCGGCCAGGGTGAAGCAGCCCGCGGCCATGACGGCGTCCTGGCGCTTGTGCGCAGTCAGTGCGCTTGCTGTCCACCCCGCGCCGAACAGCACATATAGAAGCGGCGCGCCGAGCCAGGCGATCTCGGCTTGCCGGAGGCGGACGGCGGCGATGATCAGCGTCACCATGAGGGCGATGATGGCGATTATAACGGCGCGCCAGGTCGCACTCATGCTGCGGCTGGTCCAGCCGGTCGCGCGGCCGCCGACCGGCCCGCGGAGAAGGCGCGTGCCGATGATGATGAGCGGTAGCGTCAGATAAAGAAAATCGAGTGCGACCTCACGTGGAAGAGGGACGATCTGCCGCAGATAGGCCCAGGCGAGCAGCGAACCCGCACCCCAGACCAGCCCGCAGGAGAGCAGCAATGCCCCGTCCTGCCGCAATGGCCTCCCGCCGAAACTCGCCACGGCCTTCAGGTAGCTGATTTCCTCGCGAATGCTCTGTTGGTTCATTCGACCTCCCAGCCTATTTGCCGTTCTTGCATTATTAGATTACTTTAAAAAATAAAGCGAGTCGCGATATGGGCACGGGGGAGGGTGAAAATGGAAACGGAAGAGAGATTGCACGGGCTGGATGCAGTGCGGGCCTTTGCGATGCTGGGCGGGATATTGTTGCACGCGATGGTCTCCTTCGTGCCCGGCGGATTGCTCGGCTGGCCGGTGGTCGACGTTTCGACCAGCGTGGTCCTGCGCGAGGGCTTCTTCGTGCTTCATATGTGCCGCATGTCCCTGTTCTTTGTGATGGCAGGCCTTTTCGCGCGATTGCTCTATCACCGGCTGGGCGCGATCGGCTTCCTGCGCAATCGGTTGAAGCGGATCGCCGCACCGCTGCTTGTCGCCATGATCATCGTCCTGCCGCTGGTGATCGCTGCCATCGTCTTCGGCATGCGGCGCATGCACGTGCCGCCGCCGGTGCCGCCGGTACGACCGCTCGGCATTCCGGTGCCCTTCGTGCACCTTTGGTTCCTCTATCTGCTCTGTTGGTTCTATGCCACGCTGCTTCTCATCAAGGGCGCGGTCAAAATAGTGCCGGGCCTTGAAGCCGGCCTCGGCCGTGTATCGGACGCGATTACGGCCCGCGCCGTTCGTTTGCATGTCGCAGTGCCGCTCCTCGCATTGCCTCTGGTCGTGAGCCAGATGCGGGACCGCTACTGGATTCTGTTCGAGGGCGTGCCGACGCCCGCCGTAGGCCTGGTGCCCAATACGCCAGCGCTCATCGCCTACGGGACGGCCTTCGCCTTCGGCTGGCTGCTCCATCGCCAGATCGGCCTCATCGATCATTGGCGGCGGCATTGGGGCGTCTATCTGACGACGGCCCTGGTGCTGACGCTGGCGGCGCGGCTTCAGCTCGGCCTCGATCCCTCGTTCGTGCTGGTGCCGGTGTCGCGGATACAGCGCCTCGCTTACGCCTGCTGCTACAGTATGGCGCTCTGGTGCTGGACGCTGGGACTGATCGGACTGGCGCAGCGTTACTGCGCCGAGCCCAGCCCCCGCGTGCGCTATCTCGCCGACGCATCCTACTGGATGTACCTCGTTCACCTGCCGATGGTCTGGGGCCTGGCGGCGCTCGTCGCGCCCTGGCCGTTGCACTGGACGGTGAAATTCGGTTTCATCCTGCTGGTGTCCGTGCCGATGCTGCTCGCGAGCTACCGTTTCATTGTGCGCGGAACGTTCATCGGGGCGTTGCTTAACGGGCGCAGGCGGCCGGCGCGTGCGGAGGCGCGGAATTCCGCCATGTAACATCGCGTCGCCAATGCGCAAGACCTAGTCCAAAACGCTTCTCAACGCCCTGTTAACCGCGATTTTTAGGCGAACATAATGTTCCATCTGCGAGAAGGTAGCCGTCTCGGAGTTCGCTTATCATGCTCAAAAGAATCGATGTCGCCGAAGTTCGGCTCGGCATGTACATCCATAAGCTGGAAGGGCCCTGGCTTAAGCATCCCTTCTGGAAGACCAAGTTCCTGCTGACCGACGCCGGCCAGCTGGCGGATCTGCACGCCAGCGAGCTCGATGCCGTCGTGATCGACGTCGAGAAGGGCGACGATATCGGCGGAGAAGCGCCGACCCGCAAACGCCAGTTCGTCGCGCCGTCGCACACGCCGCCGATCGAGCGCGCCCGTCTCGAGCTGGTGCCGCCGCCGCGTTCCCCGGTTTCGGCGCGGCCGTTCGATCCCCGTTCGACCACGCCGACCAGCACGGCGCGCGAAGTCGGCCATGCCATCGGCATCGTGGCGCGGTCCGAGCGTATCCTGGCCGGCGTGTTCAACCAGGCGCGCCTGGGCAAGGCGATCAAGTCGAGCCAGGTCGAGCCGGTCATCGAAGAGCTGTTCGCCTCGATCCAGCGCAACCCGCACGCCTTCAACGGCCTGATGCGCGTCAAGCGCGAGAATTCGAGCCTCTATACCCATGCGCTTGCCGTGAGCGCGCTCATGATCGCGCTCGGCCGCGAGATGCGTCTCGACACCGCGCGCATCAAGCAGGCGGGCATGGCCGGCCTTCTCATGGATGTCGGCATGGGCCACTTGCCGCTCGACGTGGCGACGATCGGCGAGACGCTGACCGAGAAGGAGCACGAGATCGTCAAGACCCACACCAGGCTGGGCTATGACTTCCTCGCCATCGGCGGCGAAATTCCCGAAGAGGTGATGAAGGTCTGCATGGAGCATCATGAGCGCGTCGATGGCAGCGGCTATCCGCTTGGCCTGGCAGGCGAGGGCATCAGCCTGTTCGGCCGCATGGCCGCGATCTGCGATGTCTATGATTCCATGACGTCGGACCGGCCGCACCGTCCGCGCATGGAGCCCAACACCGCCTTCGAGAAGATGCGCGGCAGCGAAGGCCAGTTCGATGCCGAGGTGCTGAACCAGTTCGTCGAGAGCCTGGGCGTCTATCCCATCGGCTCGGTCGTGCTGCTCACCTCGCACCGGCTGGCGCTCGTGGTCGACCAGAATTGCGACGACTATACCCGGCCGCGCGTCTGGACCTTCTACGACACGGTCGATGCCAAGGTGGTGAAGCCAGAGGACATCAACCTGATCGACAGCATCGGTCATGAGGACATCGTCTCGAGCGCGGACCCGGACGGCTACAATATCCCCAATTTCGCGGCCCTGCGCGAAATGGTATTCACCAGCGCGAGCAAGGCGATCGCCTGACTTTTCGTCACCCCGGCCTTCGCCGGGATGACGGCTATTTTGGGGCCTGTTCGATCAGCCGCACGAGGTCGGTCATCGTTTCGGTGACCGGCGTCGCGATGCCGAGCGCCCGTGCCCGTTCGACGATGGCGCCGTTGATCGTTTCGATCTCCGTCGCGCGGCCGGCGAGCCTGTCCTGCAGCATCGAGGCCTGGTGTCCGCCATGATGCGCAAGCGCGAAGTCGATGGCGGCCGTGATCCGCGCATGGTCGACCGCGACGCCGGCCGCATGGGCCGTCGCGACCACTTCGTCGACCATCGCCGCGGCGATACGGCGGCCGGGCGCATTGTTGACGCCGGCATTGGGCTGCAGCGTGACCGTGCCGAGCGAATTGAGCGCGGCGTTGAACGCCACCTTTTCCCAGATCGCGATGTCGATCGTCTCGTTCGTGCGCGCGTCGAATCCTGCGCGGCGCAGCAGGGCAGTCGCTTCATCCGCCGCCGCATGGGCGGTCGGCGTCATGCCGCCAAGCTCGAGATGGCCGGCACCGTGGGACGAGACATGCGTCGCGTCGTGCAGATCGGCGGGAAGGGCGGCGATGCCCTTCAACACGCGGTCTGCCGGAAAGACCTCGGCGACGATCTCGGGATTGCCGAGGCCATTCTGCAAGGTGAGCATATGAGGCCCGTCGGGCACGGCGAGATGGGCGATGGACCGCATCGCCGCGCGGCTGTGCATGCCCTTGGTGAAGAGCAGGACGAGATCGAACGAGCCCGTGGCGGCGGCAGCCAGGCCCGTCTTCATGGGCACGGTTCGGGTGCCGTTGTCGTCGGTCAGCGTGATGCCCGCGCGGGCAATCGTCGCAAGACGATGCTCGTCGACATCGATCAGCAGCACATCGGCGCCGCTTTCGGCGATGCGGGCTGCGAACAGGCAACCCATGGCGCCTGCACCGATCACCAGGATGCGCTGCATAGTCTCTCCTCCGTCTGCCAGCTTTACCGCCGTCACCCCGGATTGGATCCGGGATCCCGCTCCTTCTCCATCGTTGCAGGGAAGCGGGATCCCGGGTCAAGCCCGGGTGGCGGAGAAAAGCGTTTTAACGCCCTTGGCGGGCGCGGGCGCCGCCGCTAGCCTTCCGCGAAACGATCGGGAGAGGAACATCATGAAGAATTTCGCGGGCAAGGTCGCCTTCGTGACCGGTGGGGCGAGCGGCATCGGCCTGGGCATGGCGCGCAATTTTCTCGCCGAGGGCATGAAGGTCGTCATGGCCGACTGGAACGAGGACCACCTCGCCGAGGCCCGCGATATCCTCAAAGGCAACAATGCCGCCCACTTCATCAAGGTCAATGTCGCCGACCGCGACGATGTCCGCCGGGCAGCGCAGGAAACGCTCGACGTGTTCGGCAAGATCCACGTCCTCTGCAACAATGCCGGCGTCGGCGGCAACGGCGCGGCCGATGACGACGAGTTCGAGGAGTGGGACCGCATGATCGCCGTCAATTTCGGCGGCGTGGTCAACGGCACCAAGATCATCTCGCCGATCATCAAGGCGCAGGGCGAGGGCGGCCATGTCGTCAACACCTCCTCCATGGCGGGTATCGTGCCGCTGCCGACGATGGGCGCATACCAGGCCAGCAAATTCGGGGTCCGCGGGTTTACCGAAGCGCTCCGCCTCAGCCTCGCGCCGCACGGCATCGGCGTGTCCTGCCTTTTCCCCGGCGCGGTCAAGACGGCCCTGGTGCCGGTGCCCGATGACGACAGCGGCGCGCCCGAGGGCGACATCGGAACCTTCACCAAGAATCTCTGGGCCGCGATGCGGGTCGCCGTCGATCCAATGGACATGGGCCGGATCGTGGTGGAGGCCATCCGCGAGAATCGGTTCCACATCCTCACGCACCGCGAATTTCTGGACGAGGTGATCGAGCGCCACCGCCGGATCGAGGGCGATTTCGTCGCCGACCTGCCGGTGCCGGAAGCGCGGGCGGCGTTCGAACGGTTCCGCCGCGAGGCCGTCGATAACCTCTGGGACAGGCCGGTGCTGGATTAGGCCGGATCGACATTCAGCGCTGAGGGCCTGCAAATGGTGGCTTTCCGCACTTCCGGTGCTCACGTACCAGAAGTACGCTGCGCTCCGGATCACGAAAATCCACCATTTTCGTCACCTCATCATCTGAATGTCGATCCGGCCTAGAAGCGATAGGGAAAGGATCTCCGCCGCCCTGCTTGCCAAATATCCAGAATTCGACCGCTTCTGACGGCAAGAACGGGAACGGCGGGCCTCGCGGTCCCCGGCGTTTCGCCCGAAATCCGGCTGTCTTGCAATTGTTGGGGCCGGCGGCCATGGTCGCCGGCAAGACGCGCAAAGTCGCGATGCGCGGCTGGGGCGCAAGCAATTTCGAAAAGGAATTTCCTGTTGCAGCAAGGCGTTAGAGTTGGAAACTTGACGTTCGCCAATGACGCTCCGTTTGTTCTGATCGGCGGAATGAATGTGATCGAGAGCGCCGACATCGTGTTCGAAGTCGCCGGACGTTTTGTCAAGGAAACGACAGCGTTGGGCATCCCCTATGTCTTCAAGGCCTCGTTCGATAAGGCCAACCGGTCGTCCATCTCCTCCTTCCGGGGACCCGGTCTGGAAGCCGGGTTGCGCGTCCTGGCGGACGTCAAGTCCCGCTATGGCGTGCCGATCCTGACGGACGTGCACGAGCCTCATCAGGCTGCACCGGCGGCCGAAGTGGCCGACATCATCCAATTGCCGGCATTTCTGGCGCGGCAGACGGATCTGGTCGTCGCCATGGCGAAGACCGGCGCCGCGATCAATGTCAAGAAGCCGCAGTTCCTGGCGCCGCATGAGATGCGACACATCATCGCCA
Source organism: Sphingobium sp. (assembly GCA_017744605.1). Classification (GTDB taxonomy): domain Bacteria; phylum Pseudomonadota; class Alphaproteobacteria; order Sphingomonadales; family Sphingomonadaceae; genus Sphingobium. Next base: position 37,376 of record JAGIAZ010000014.1, read on the forward strand.
AGTGCCGGGAAGCGGGAAACGACCGGGTCATCCTCTGCGAGCGGGGCTCGTCCTTCGGCTATAACAATCTCGTGGTCGACATGCTCGGAATGGACCTGATGAAAGGCATGGCGCCCGTCGTGTTCGACGCCACGCATGCGCTGCAGCGGCCCGGCGGTCGCGAGGACAGTGCAGATGGGCGCCGCGCACAGGCGGCCGCCCTCGCCAGATCGGGCATGGCGCTCGGCATTGCCGGGCTCTTCCTCGAAGCCCATCCCGATCCCGAACATGCGCTGTGCGACGGGCCGTGCGCTCTGCCGCTCTCCGCCTTGCCGTCCTATCTCAAGCAGATGTCGGCGATCGACCGGCTGGTCAAATCCTTTCCCGATCTGGTGACGGCGTAAGACCGGGACGGGCATTTTGAGAAGCTGGCGGGGATAGGCCGCGCGGTTTGCGCGCCGTTATGTTGGCGGAGGGATGGAGCCGTTGCCTTTGGTCGAGCGGATCATTGCGCTCGTCTCAGCACGGGACTTGCGTCTGCCTGCGCGATGAGGCGGGCCGCATCGTCGGGGAGCAGCCAGCCTTGTGCGACCTGCTGCGCTGCGACCTCCCGCACTCTGGCCACGAAGCCGTCGTGCGTGCCGTAGCGTTCCTCGAGCGACGGTCGCGGATCGTTGCTGGACAGCCTTTCGGATATCGTGGTCGCGAAGGGAATGAACCCGCCCGCAAAGCCGCAACTGCTGCCCGCGCCATAGCCGCGCTGCAGCACGTTCCACCCGGTATAGGTCCCCAGGGGAACCAGCAACTGCACGGAAGGCACGCCAGCGGTTTCGTTACCGTCGGCGTTGACCCGGGGGACGAGAGAGGGAATGCGGCCTATTATCCCGGGTGGCTGGATTGTCGGCACGCCGGACAGATCGAGATGGCGAAACGTCGGACCCGCATCGTAATTGATGAATTCGTTGAGCATGCCGTCGGGGGAGGGCTGGCCGGGAATTGCGGGCCATCCCATGGCTTTGGCATTCGGCTTGACCAGATCGCCTTTGGCGATTGTCGGATAGGCGCTGGCTGGCGGCTCCTTGCCTGTCTGGACCCAGGCGACCAGCCTTTTGAGAAGCGTCCGCATGGTGGGCTGCGTCGGATTTGGATTGCCGGGGAGACGGCATGACGGGGCGCCCGGCCACGCCTTCTCCCCATCTAGCGAAATCCCGCCGGTGGCCGATCCGCCGTGCGTGACGCTCGGGAAATAATAACGGCGCACATTGGGCGCGAGCGGAACATCCTTCATGGCGTCGGTTCCGACCATTTCCGGCGAGATGCGCAAACCCCAGATTTCGGTGGACCCAAAGGTCTCGATGATCTTTGGGCAGGTCCTGGACGCACTGCACCGGTCAAGCAGGCTATGAACGCCGCGACCGCGCGTCTTGTCGTTGTAGCGCGACCACCAGAGCGTTCCTTCGCTGCCGAGTTCATAGAGGCTTGCCGCGCCGCCCGGCACAGCGAACCGGAAATTGAGCGGGACCTGACGCCCGGCGATATTGGGATTGGCGCCGTCGAAGACGATTTTCCCATTTTCGTCCGCGTTGAAGCCGAGGTTGATGAAGCTCTTGACGTAATTTCCGGACTGCGACGTCCCCGCTATGACGGTCCAGCGGATCGTTCCCGCGAGAGGATTGGCGGTGCCGGCATCGTCGACCGTCCGATAACGAAGAAAACTGTTGAGATCGCGCGTCGCGGCAAAGCCGATGCCGAGCACTTTGGGGTCCTTGCCTTCATAGCCAAGGCCATAGGCCAAGGCGGGATCGAAGCCGCCCTTGAGGCAAATCTTATGAGGGTCGGGGGTTCCGGGGAAAGGTGTCGAGGAACAATCGGCAAATGCCCATTGGTCCGCCGGGACGTCGACTTGCGGCGACACGTCCGAGGCTTGATGGAATAATCGCGCGCGCCGCGTGTCGAGGCTGACGGGCTCCGGCCGAGCGACTGCCCGGCCGATGCCGCCGACGATCGGCAGGGTCGTGGCGCCCGCAGGCATATCCATGAAGCGGGCAAAGACGGGCCCGGTCAATGGCGTCCCGTTTGCTCCCTTCGCCGTCGGCACCTGCGCTGTTTGCGTGCCTGGCTGTGGCGTAAGATCGCCTTGCCATCCGCTGATCACCCGTGCGTGGCCGTCTTCGTCAGGACCAACTTGGCCATTGCCGCGATTGGGAACATCGTAGAACAGCACGCCGCTTGGTCGCTCGAGCGGCCGGGCGATCTCGAACGTCGCGGAATATGCGACAAGCCCCGCCTGGTTGCGCGGCGCGTTGGCCAGATCGGTGATGATCGCGTTGCGGGCGTCCCGTGGATCGAGCTTGGCTTCGAAAGTTCCCTTGATGATTTCGTAGGGCCGATCGTCGATTTTTGACGCTGGGACCGTGTCGCGCGACAGGATGTGAAGCCTGGTGAGGCGCCCCTCGGCCGGTATCGCCAGCCCGGCGAGAATAGCGATCGCGGTGGAAAGAAGGGCTTGCCGGGCGGCTTTGCTACCCATTTCCGATCTCCATGCTGAGCAATTGCGCGCCGAGCGATTTCCCATGGGCATCGAGCGCCAGGGACCGCGTCACACCGCCGAAGAGCGCGCCTTCGAGGACGAGGTTGAGTGCCCCCAGAAGCGGGAGCTCGTATCGATTCACAGACCGGATCTTGAGTCCGGGGAAATGGGCGATGACGCGCTCGGGCGTGAGTCCGTTCACCAGCAGCGGGTAATCGGCCTTGTCATATGCGAAGACGCAAATCTGCGCCGTGTCTCCTTTGTCGCCTGCGCGGGCATGGGCGATGTCATGCAGGCGCATCAGGCGATCTCCACGACGATTTCGGGCTCGACGAGGTGACGGTCGATGAGGACGGACGCGACGGCGACCGTCTCCCGCACGCTTCGCGTGACGCCTCCGCCGCCCGAAGGGCCATTGAGATAGAGCGCTTCCACCTCGGCGCCGATCTGCGCTGCTGATGACGGATCGTCCGTGCGGGCGGCGACCCTTAACCTGACTTCGGCAGGCTCGGCGGGCTGGCCCGTCCGGTTGACGGCGTTGACGCCGACCAGGCCGATCTCGAGCGCGCGAACGGGCAGGCCGATCAGGCTCAGGCGTTCCCGCACGATTTCACCGGCGAGCGTGCCTCGTTCAACCGCTCCCGGGCCTGCATAGGAAATCTGGCCCTCGCCGATAAATCCATCGCGATAGCCGACCGAAACCTTGAGCGTGTCGGTGCGCCCGCGACCGGCTCCCCCTGTGACGCCGATTCGGTCCGGACCGAGCTCTGCAAACTGGACAGCGCTGAAATCGGCGACCACGTCGGCCTGGAGATATGTGGAAGGATCGAAGATTTCGTAGAGGAGCTGCTCCTTGCAGGTCGCGACCGATATCTGCCCGCCTGACCCTTCGACTTTTGTCAGCACCGCCGTGCCGTCGTTCCAGACCTCCGCGATGGGGAAGCCGAGCCGTGCCAGATCGTGCACGTCCTTTCGGCCAGGATCTGCGAAATAGCCGCCGGTCAGCTGCCCCGCACATTCGAGCAGATGGCCGATCACGGTGCCGCGGCCGAGGAGAGCCCAATCCGATGAGGACCAACCAAATTCGTTGATCATGGGCGCGAGGAACAGAGCCGGATCGCAAACCCGGCCGGTCAGCACCACGTCGGCGTCGCTGAGCGCCCGAGCGATCGGGAATGCGCCCAGATAGGCATTGGCCGAAATGAGGTTGCCGCGGATGTCTGCGACGGAGCCCGCCTTATCAGTGAACGGCAGGTCGAGCGGCTCAATGAGGGCGAGAACATCGTCGCCAAGAACTGCGGCGACACGCAAGCCTTTAAGGCCCAGTTCCCGCGCGATCCGCGCCGTGGCCTTGGCGGCGGCCATCGGGTTCGCCGCGCCCATGTTCGTGATGATTTTTACCCGATTGGCGTGCGCGCCCGGGAGAACGGCCCGAAATCTCCTTTCGAGCAGCGGATCATATCCCGAAGACGGGTCGCGCTGTGCGGCAAGCTGTGCCAGCGCGATCGTGCGCTCCGCCAGGCACTCGAAACACAGATAGTCGAGGTCGCCGCGCTCGACGAGCTCGACCGCCGGCTCGATCCGGTCTCCCGCAAAACCTGCCCCCGCACCAATTCGAATGGCGCGTCCGTTCAGTCTACTCATAGGGAGAAGCGTCCTAGAAGCACGGCCGCCACCGTCATCACGACCGATGCCGAAAACAGCCAGGGGATGGAAAAGCGTTGGTGCGCGCCGAGCTCTATCTTGCTGAGCCCGGCAACCAGGAAGGTCGCGGGCGTCAGCGGGCTGACGGGAAAGCCGGTCGTCATCTGCCCAAGCAGGGCCGCTTGCGCGACTTGCGTGGGGGGAACGCCGAAGTGCCCGGCGACCTCCGCCACGACGGGCAGTACGCCGAAGTAGAATGAGTCCGGATCGAACAGAAGGCTGAGCGGCATGGCGACAACGCCCAATAGGACCGGAATGAGCGGGCCCGCGCCTTCCGGCACCGCCGCGACCGATGCCGCCGCCAGCGCCTTGATCATGCCTGTGCCGTTCATGATGCCGGTAAAGGCTCCCGCGGCGAAGAGAATGCCGGCCATCAGGAGCGCGGCCCGTGCGTGTGTGTCGATGCGCGCCCTTTGTTCTTCCGCTGTCGGATAGTTGACGACGAGGACCACAGCGGTGCCCAGCATGAACATGACGACCGGCTCAGCAATCCCTGCGACCATGAAGCCGACGACCGCGAGGGTCACGGCCACATTGAACCAGTACAGCCGCGGGCGTCGCAGGCTCAGATCGGCATCGACCGCGATTGTCGCCGGCGCTGCAGGCCCCTCGACTGCATCGCTGTTCCCGGCCAGGCCGAGGCGCCGTTCCTCGCGGCGTCCGAGATACCAGGCGCTGGCGAACACGAAGATCAGTCCAACGGCCTGAACGCCGAGCATGGGCGTGAAGATGTCGTACACCGGCACCTTCAGCGCAGCGCTCGCCCGCAAGGTCGGGCCCGTCCACGGGAGAAAGTTGACGCCCGCCGCCATTGACGCGGTGCAGGCAAGGACGCGCCGATCCATATTCAGGCGCTCATAGAGTGGCAGGAGCGCGGGGATCGTGATGAGGAAACAGACTGCGCCCGAGCCGTCCAGGTGGATGATGAGCGCGAGCAAGGCGGTTCCCACCGTGATGCGCGTCGGACGCTCGCCGATCAGTCGTAATATTCCTGAAATGACCGGCGCCATGAGCCCGGCGTCGGTCACGATACCGAAGAAGAGGATCGCGAAGATGAACATGCCGGCGACGGGCGCAATCTTCGAAATTCCTGAAATGATGTAGCCGGCAAGCTCTGTGCCCTGGCCGACCGCAATGCCGCCAAGGACAGGAATGACGATCAGCGCTGCGAGCGGCGACACCCGGTTCGAAAGGATGGCGCCGAGAAGGCCGAAGATGACGATGCCCGCGATCAGCGGATGCATGACGTGTCTTCCCTTCGAGCGCACGCGCGGTTCGTCATGACGGATTGGGGCATCGCGCGCATCATGCGATGCGTCCTTCGAGCGTTCGAAGAGCATCGCGCATTTTCGCGGCGGCAGGAGACAGTGTTCGGTTTGCGAGATAGGCGATCCCGACGGTTCGCTCCGCGCGGGGATGGTCCAGCAAGTGCCAGTCGAGGTCGTAGGCGCTCAGCATCGACTGGGTGGAAATCGGCAAGGCGCTGATGCCGAGGCCGGCTTCGATCATGCCCCCAACGGTGGCGAGCTGCGCGCATTCGTAAAGTGCGCGAACCGTGATTCCGGCGCGAATGAAGGCGGCATCCGTCAGGTCCCGCACGCTGCTCGGCTTCGCCATTCCGATAAAACGGTGCTGGGTGAAGGCGGCCCAGCTTGCCTTGAACCCTTTGGCCTTGCTTTCCGCGGGCCGGCAAACGAGGGCGCAGGGATCCGCGATGAGGGGCTCGAAGTTGAAATCAACCTCATGTGCGTCCGGCGGCGTCAGCACGGCGATATCGACCTCGCGGTCGCGCAGCTGCTGATAAACCGACCCGGCGAGGTTGTCCCTGAGAACAACCTCTACATGTGGATTGGCCGCATGAAAGTCGACAAGGAGCTTGGGCAGCGCACCGGCGGCGACCGAAGGCAATGCGCCAAGGATAACCCGCCCGCGCTGCCCGCTGAGGGTATGGGTGACTTCCGAGAAGGTGCCGTCAAAGTCTTCGAGAAGCCTCACCACGACCGGGAACAGGGCTTCGCCGGCGGGCGTCAGATCGACATGACGCGTATCGCGGTCGAACAGCTTGGCCCCCAATTCCTCTTCAAGCAGACGAATTGTGCGGCTCAACGCAGGCTGGGAAACATTCGACAGGCGCGCAGTCTCGCTGAAGCTGCGAGTCATCGCAAGGCGGCGAAAGAGCCGGAGCGCCGAGAGGGACGGGATCCGGCTCACCGCGTTGCGCCTGCCACACGATGGATGGCCGTTCGGCTGAGCGGGCGTGCAGGGATGCCGAAGCCGCTTTCGCGATGGCCGGTTCCTCGGTCAATGACTCTCGATTCGCTCAACCTGTCCCTCCCGCTCAGTGCTTCGCAGTCCAGGTCATGGACGCGCGGTTTAATGCACGGAAATATAATTTTAGGATCGTTTCATAACAAATATGGATAAGTCGGCGACTGTCCTTTGGCCGCTCCTTCCGCTGGAGCGCTAAAATCCATCACTCAGGAAAATGGGGGCTCCGACGCGGTTCGGAGCCCCCAGCAAACGGCAGGATAGCGTCTGACGATGGTCGGATGCCCGGGGGCGGGACGGGTGCAGCCGTGTATTCGCCCCCGAGCAAATCGTCACGTTGAAGTCTGCTGGAAAATGGTCGGGGCGGGAGGATCGATGCCCGGACCTGTCACCAGGAGCGTCAACGAATCGAAACTCCACCAAGCCGTTTCACCATGTTTCGTCTGCCGCGATCACTTTGCCTTGGCCGGCAATTTCGCGAGATCGGCATCCATCGCGTCGAGCTTGGCCTGGGTGAGCAGCTGCGGCATGTAATCCTTGATCGCGTACAGCGTCATGCCGCGTGCGGCTGCGAGCTGCGGATTGCTGGCGACTTCCGGGAAATATTGCTTGAAGATCGGGCCGGCCGCCGGATCGTCGAGCATCACGCCGATCGGGGTTATGAGGGTGTTGTAATGCCCGGACGCCATGGCTGCGCGAATGCGGGCCTTTTCGCTGTCGATCTCGACACCCCAGGGGTCGCGTTGCGCAATTGCTTTGGCGGCCTGGTTGAAATCCATGATTTCATCACCCGACCGGCTGTGCTGTGGCCAGTAGGCGAGACCGGGGCCATTGGGATTGCCTGTCTTCACGAAGTTCAGGAGATAGCTGCTGACGAGCTTGCCGGCTGCGATATCCTTCTGCGTCGTCGCGCTGCCATATTTGATCGACGCATTGTCGAAGAAATACGGAATTTCAGCAGCGTGCTGAGCGGCTCCAGGCTGATTGAGAGAGTCCGCGACGTAGGAAAAGCGGTATTGCCAGACCGGGACGCCTTGCTCTGCGAGGACGCTTGATGCCTCCCGTCCTCCAGCGATCATGAAGCCGCTCTTGCCGCCCATATCGGCGCTGGTCGCGCCGATCATCATCGGGACATGCGCATATTTGCCGGAGGCATAGGCCTTGCCGAGATCGACGAGAACATTGCCATCCGGGAACGGTCCCGTCACCGTCTCCGGGCCTGGTTTGCGCGTCATCATGCTGAGACCGTCGGTGACCTGAACCGCGCTGAGAGCGCGAAGCCTGGAAAGCGCATCCTTCGCCTTGGGATCGATGTCGTAGCGTCGGGCAAAATTTTCACCGATTTTCTCGACGTCGGAGAGTGTCTTGCTGCCGTCCGAGCGTCCATCGCCACCAGACATCACGACGGCCCGCTGGAAGAGTCCTTGCGAGAGCGGCGAGGTGACGAGATTGTGCACGGACATGCCGCCGGCGCTCTCGCCGATGATCGTCACATTGTTGGGATCGCCCCCAAATGCCGCGATATTGCGTTTGACCCACTGCAGCGCGGCGATCTGGTCCATCGCGCTATAGTTGCCAAGCCGGCCCTTGTCGGCATTGGCCGCCGTGAGTTGCGGCAAGGCGAAGGTGCCGAAGCGACCGAGGCGATAGTTGAAGCTGACGAAGACGACGCCTTCGCGCGCCAGGTTGGCGCCGGAATAGGTCGGCGGCGATGCGCCGCCGTTCACGAAACCGCCTCCGTAGATCCAGACCATGACCGGAAGCTTGGCCTGAGCCCCCGTGGGGCGCCAGACATTGGTGTAAAGGCAATCCTCGGCCGGCTCTGTGCCGAGCGGCGCAGCGTCGCCGCCGAACGGCACCTGCATGCAGTCATTGCTATATTTCGTCGCGTCGCGCACCCCATGCCAGGTGACGACCGGCTGCGGGGCGCGCCAGCGCAGGTTTCCGAGTGGCGGCTGAGCGAAGGGAATGCCTTTCCAGCTCAGGACACCGTCCGCTTCGTCGCCTCTGATGGTGCCGCTGTCGATTTTCACCTCGGCGGATTGCGCGAGCGCGGCACCGGCGGCGAACGACAGAGCTATGCCGGTGAACAGTAGCTTCCCAAATTTGACTGGCATATCCGATAACTCCTGACGGCTTTGAACATTGAATCGTCATATAGAAGGAATTGGCGGCCGGGACACGCTCCCCGAGCGCCCCGGCCACCATGGTCAGAACCCCGCCGAAAGCTGCGCGGTGAAGGTTCGACCGAACGGGTTCGAATAGGCTCCGTTGAAGACCGACCCGGCCGTGATCGCCAGTCGCGGCGCCTTGTCGGTGATATTCTGGATATTGATCGACGCGCGCAGGCTCTTCACGAAGCTGTGCGTTTCGGGGCCGAATTGCTTCGTATGGCCCAGATTGAAGTCGAAGGTGGTGTAGGAGCCAATACGCACCGGGCCGATCGCCGTGCCCAGACTGTTGACGGCCTGATCGTTGGTATAGGAACCCGTGTAGTTGGCGAACAGCATGGCGTTGAAGCCATGATAGTTGAGGCCCACGGAACCGCGGCCCCGCCACTCGATCGGCGAGCTGTAGAAGCCCGTACGGTCGATGAAGGGACCATCCGGCTTGACCTGCTGCTTGTTGGTCAGGACTTTGTTGACGCTGGCGTTGAACGTCACCGAGCCGTCGCTGAACTGGTAGAAATAGTTCACCTGGGCGTCGAGGCCGTCCTGCCTGGTCGCAGCGAGGTTGGTGTTGCGGGCATCGAGTAGCACGGCGACCGAGCAGGGGTTCTGGATGCCGCCGCCATAAAGGATCGTGCGGCCCGCATAGCCGGCGAGCACTGGATCATAGGTCGAGGCATTGCCGTTCACGCAGGTCGTCGGATTGCGGATCGGGTGAATGAAATCGGCATAGCCAAGATAGTTCGGATAGGTTGTCGGGTTGAAGAAAGCGGTGAACACGTCCGCGCTCGAAATGCGCTGCTTGTAGGCTATGTTATAATAGGTCGCCGAGAAGCGCAGCGCCGGCAGCGGCTCGAAATCGGCGCCGACCTGCCAGTTGGTCGCCTTTTCCGGCCCGATATTGGGATTGGCCCCGCTCACATAGGCGACCGTGATCGGTCCCTGCGGGATGCGGGGGTCCGATCCGGTGTAGAAGCTGGGGAAGGTCCCGCCCGACGAGATGGCTGCCGGGTTGACGTCAGGCAGGTTCGGCGCGCGGAAGGATGTGCCCCAGGAGCCGCGCACGGTGAAGCCCTTGGCGATTTCCCAGGAGCCGCTGATCTTGGGATTGGTCGTGGCGCCTACGTCGGAATAATGGTCGTAGCGGATCGCGCCGCTGAACGTCAGCGACCGGATCAGCGGCACGGCCATGCCGTCCGAGACCACCGGCACATAGAGTTCGGCGAAGGCTGACAGGATCGTCCGCGTGCCCTTGCTCCGCGCCTCGTCCGTGTCGAGCTGGAACTCGTTCGTATAGGGCCGGTTGGCGCCATTGATATTGTAGTTGAACACGCGGTTGCGCTCGCCGCCGATGGCGGCACGGACCCGGCCGGCGGGCAGGGCGAACAGCGGGCCATTGAACTTGACCACGGCATCGTCGAGGCCGTTGCCGCTGCGCTGGATGTTGTCGCCCGTGAATTTGGCGATCTGCGCGGCGCTCAGATTGTTGACATTGTCGAGCGGATTGATGGCGCCGATGTCGATCTGATACTGGAGCGCGGTGAGATTGATGTTCGTGCCGAGCTGGCAATAGTTGCAGGCCTTGTCGCGCCCGTAGGTGTAGGAGGCTTCGCCTTTCCACTCACCGAACTTGACCTTGAGGCCGCCCGTCAGATTGTAGGACTCATTGTCGCCGGTCCAGTTGTTGAGGCCGATGCTTTCGATCATGTTGTACTGGACCGTCAGCGCACCGGTCGTGAGCCCGGGGATATAATAAGGATTGGGCGTCGCGGTCGCGACGTTCGCGCTGTTATAGAGCGTCGGACGAAGCTGGACGTTGCTGAGGACGCCCTGCGAGGTCGCCGAGATGGTGCTGCGCTTGTTGTACGTGCCCTGGAAGAAGGCCTCGACGGCGCTGCCGATTTCCTGGGTGATGTAGGCGGTCACCTGATGCCGTTTCATCTCGCCGGTATAATCGTTGAAATAGCTGGAATCGAGCAGGTTCGGCTGGTTGAGGAGCAGGTTGGCAGCCGTGAGGCCGACATTGCTCCCGTGGGGAATGCCATAATAGATATTGGCGCCGGCGCGCGGGATGGTAGTGTTCTGCGGCGGCTGCAGCGGGCCGAACGGACCGTCCGGATCGACCGTCGCCACGACGATGTTGCCGTCGAAGCCGGGGGTGGCCGATGTGCCGTTGAGGCGGCCGTCCTGGCCGCCGAACTGCCTCAGATCCTGGCGGAGATAGGCATTCTTGCCGCGCCGGTAGGCGTCGCGCCGCGAATATTCATAGCTGACGATGATGTTGCCGCGGCCCAGCCCGTCAATGTGCCAGTTGGTGCCGCCGGTCACGCCGGGTGTGAACTCGAATCCGCCATTGTTGTTGCTAGCGCGAAGCGAGGCTTCCAGTCCCTGATAATCCTTGCGGATGACATAGTTGACCACACCCGCGACGGCGTCGGAGCCATAGACGGCGGATGCGCCGTCCGCGACAAGCTCGATCCGGTCGAGCGCCGCGAGCGGCATCGCATTGGCTTCGGTGAAGGTCTGCGATGCGCCGGTGTTGGTGATGCGGTGGCCGTCGACCAGCACGAGCGTGGCCGCCTGTCCCAGGCCGCGCAGGTTGATGGCGTTGCCCTGTTGATTGTTGTTGCCGCCCTGCGTGCCGCCCTCGCGGAATTCGCCCAGGTTGCGCACCTGCGGAAGCGTGCGCACGACGTCGGTCGGATTGGTCTGGCCGGTCGCGAGGATCGCTTCGCGATCGAGCGTGATCGCCTCGCTGCCGACCGGCTTCACGCCCGAAATGTTCGTGCCGGTGACGACAATCGCTTCGGCCGCTTCTTCCGTTTCACCTTCGGTCGCCGTTTCCGTGACGCTGTCCTTGGCGGCTGGCTTCGCCTTGGTCTCTTTGGGCGTGGTCTGGGCATGGACGGCGGTGTTCGTGCAGAGCGCGATGCTCATCGCGGTGGCGCTCACGCAGGTCCAGATTTGCTTCTTCGTAAGTTTCACAGCTTTCCCCTCCACTGATTGGGTCGGTTTGTCCCGCCGCTTTGTGCGATTTGGCAGGACGAACATGTTCGGCCCGCCGCCAGTCGGATTTCGAAAGTGTGATGAGCGCAGTTTCTCCCTTTCAGGAAATTGAATTATTTGATGGCCTTATACCTAAATTGAATAAATGGCCTTTCGCGACGCATTTATAAACAGGGGCTATAGGTCCATTACATAATTCACTTTGAACTATATCAATTGACCGGACAGTTTCGCACTTCGTTCTGGCGATCCGGCTTGGGGAGTCGCGTGCAAGCTGCGCGTGCCTCTGCCTATCTGGGCGCTGAACCGGAAACAGCCGCGTTCACGGTCATAAAGGGGGAGAGAGAGACGGTGGTGAAGAAGCGCTGGGCAGCGGTCCTGCTCACGATCAGCACGGCATCAGTATCATTGGTGGCCGCAAACTCGACAATGGCGCAAACCGCATCGATGGGCGACGCGCGGCAGTCGGATCGGCCCTGGATGAACCGGGCGCTCACGCCCGAGGCGCGGGTTGCTCTTCTCCTTCCGCAGATGAGCCGGGACGAGAAGATCTCCTTGATGATGAGCTATTTCGCGACCGACTTCCCGGTCAAGCAGTTCAAGGCGCCTCAGGAGGCTCGACAGGGATCTGCCGGCTACGTTGCGGCTATTCCGAGGCTCGGCATTCCCGGGCAATGGCTTGCCGATGCCGGAATCGGTGTTGCCACCCAGGGAGGTGCGGCCCACAAGCGAGAGCGAACGGCACTGCCGTCCAATCTCGCGGTCGCGGCAACCTGGAACACCGAGACAGCATTTAAAGGCGGTGCGATGATCGGCGGAGAAGCCCGGGCATCGGGCTTCAATGTCATGCTCGCCGGCGGCGTTAACCTGGAACGCGAGCCGCGCAATGGTCGCAACTTCGAATATGCGGGGGAAGATCCGCTTCTGGCCGGGACGATGATCGGCGCCGCGGTTGCCGGCATCCAGTCCAATCACATCATCACCACGGTCAAGCACTTCGCGCTCAACGACCAGGAGACCGATCGCAACGCCGGCAACGCCGTGATCGACCATGACGGCGCGCGCCTGTCCGACCTGTTTGCATTCAAATTGGCGATCGAGCGCGGCAATCCGGGTTCGGTGATGTGCTCCTATAATCGCGTCGATGGGGCCTATGCCTGCGAGAGTCCGTGGCTGCTCGACGAGGTGCTGCGGAAAGACTGGCATTATCGCGGCTATGTGATGTCGGATTGGGGCGCGACTCATTCCACCGAGGCCTCGCTGCGCGCCGGTCTTGACCAGCAATCCGGCTATCCGTTCGATACCAAGCAATTCTACGGTTCAGAACTCAAGCCGGCTGTCGAGTCCGGCCAGATCGGCATGGATCTTATCGACCGTTCGGTTTCGCGCATTCTCTACGCGATGTTCGAGCATGGCCTGTTCGACCATCCGATCACGGAGGCGCCCATGGCGCTTTCAAAGGAGCTGCTCGACCATGGCGCCGCCGTGACGCGCGCGGCGTCGGCCGAATCGATGGTGCTTCTCAAGAATGACGGAAACATCCTGCCGCTGACCGCAAAGGCACGCAAAATCGTTGTCATCGGAGGGCATGCCGACCGCGGCGTGCTTGCCGGCGGCGGCTCCTCGCTGGTTTATTCGGTCGGGGGCAATGCGGTGCCCGAGGGGATGCCCAAAATCTGGCCGGGCCCGGTCATGTACTATCCGTCATCGCCCCTGGAAGCGCTGCGCAAGCGGTTCCCCGACGCTCAGATCATCTTCGTCGATGGCAAGGATCCGGCAGCGGCTGCACAGGCCGCGCGCGCGTCCGACGTGGCGATCGTGTTTGCGACACAATGGGCCGGCGAAAGCTTCGACGTTTCTCTCACGCTGCCCGACAATCAGGATGCCCTCATCGAGAGCGTCGCCAGTGCAAATCCTCACACCGTCGTCGTGATCGAGACCGGCGGTTCGGTCCTGACTCCTTGGCGCGCGAAGGTGCCGGCCATTCTGGCGAGCTGGTTTCCTGGCACTCAGGGCGGAGAGGCGATCGCAGACATATTGTCGGGCGCTGTAAACCCGTCGGGACATCTCCCGACTACTTTCATCGACAATCTCGATCAGCTGCCGCACCCCGGGCCGCTTCCCAAAGGGGAGTTTCGCTATTCGGAAGGGTCGCAGGTCGGATATAAGTGGTTCGATGCAAAAGGCCTGAAGCCCGCCTTTGCATTCGGACATGGCCTTTCATACACCAGCTTTACGTACACCGGGCTGGCTGTCCGTAACAGCGCAAGCCAGGTCACGGTCACGTTCCGGGTCACGAACGCTGGTCGGGTCGCGGGAAGCGACGTGCCGCAGATTTATGTGTCCGGTCCCGGTCTCGATGCGCCCAAGCGCCTGGCGGGATTCGAGAAGGTGAAATTGGCCCCCGGTGCAAGCGCGTCGGTCTCGATCCTTATCGATCCGAGGATGTTTGCGGACTTCAAACGCGCGCAAGGCATGACCAGGATCGCTGGCGGAACCTATCAGGTTCATCTTGCGCATTCTGCAGCGAACATCGTCGCCAGTGCGCCGGTTCACCTGGCGGCGCAGGCTCTAGCACTCGATTATTAACGCTTGGCAGGCCGGCTCGCGGGCCGCTCGTTTGCTGGACGATAACGCGCACTGGAGCCGGCCGGCGAATGCACTGGCGAACGAAACGAGGGACCAGGAGCCGGTTCCGAGATTCAGCTGGATGGCGCTGTCGCGTCGTGAAATAGCCGCGTGATCAAATCCGTTTCACGGGTAGAAGGGGAGGGATGAAGGTGGGGAATTCCGAAGTGGTGAGCTCGCGCGGTTCCACGAGCGCATTTGCCTATATTACGGTGCTTTTCTTCATCTGGGGCGCGGTGACGTCGGTGAACGACGTCCTCATTCCCGCCGTAAAGCAGATTTTCTCGCTGACGGACACGGAGAGCTTCCTCACCCAGTTCGCGTTTTTCATGGCCTATGGTATCATGTCCTTGCCTGCAGCTGCGCTTCTAGGCCGGCTCGGCTCGTCAAAATCGATCGTGCTCGCGCTTGTCGTCATGGTCGTCGGTTGCCTGCTGATGCCGATGGCGACCGAGGTGCGCACCTATGCAATTGCACTCATCGCCTTGTTCGTCATCGCGTCGGGCATCACGCTCCTCCAGGTTGCGGCCAATCCCCTGTCTGCCGCTTTGGGGCCGCCGGAGCGCTCTCATTTTCGCCTGGTTCTAAGCCAGACCTTCAACAGTCTCGGCACGGTCCTGGGCCCCTATCTTGCGGCGCACACGCTTCTGCAAGGCGGCCTGTTCGAAGCGGGGCCGGTTACCGAGGCGAAGATCGCCTATTCGCTGAGCCGCATCGATCTGGCTTATGGATTTATCGCGGCGGTGATCGTCGTCCTAGCGATTCTCATCTGGCGCAAACGCGCGCTTATCGAAGGCGCGAGCCCGAAGATCGAACGCCAGGGCTCGATCGTCCAGGCCTTGTCGGATCGCTGGGCGCTGTTCGGGGCGCTTGCCATCTTCCTCTACGTCGGCGCCGAGGTTTCCATCGGCTCGGCCATGGTGAACTTCCTCGAACAGGATAATGTCATGGCCATCTCCGCCGTGGCCGCGGGCAGTCTCGTCAGCTTCTATTGGGGTGGAGCCATGGTCGGCCGCATTTGCGGCACATTTCTCCTGCTTCGCTTTCCGGCGGGCACGTTGCTGGGCGCCTTTGCGATGGGCGCGGCGCTGCTCTGCCTGGCCGTCAGCAGCCTTTCGGGTCCGGCTGCCGGCTATGCGGCGATTTCGGTGGGTCTGTTCAATTCGATCATGTTCCCCGTCATTTTCTCTCTGACGATCGAGCGATCGAGCGCCCCCTCTTCGGCAACGTCCGGCCTGCTCTGCGTTGCCATCGTCGGCGGCGCGCTGGTTCCGCTCGCCTTTGCCCATGTGGTCGACGCGACGGGCAGCCGTTTCGACGCCTTTTTCGTCCCTCTCGCTTGCTATCTGGTCATTGCCATCTTCGGATTTGCCGCCTGGCGCGCGCAAGCCCCGATCTTAACACAAAAATGAGCGGTTCATTCCAGATGAACTCTCTGTGCATCGCCAATGACGCGAGCTGCCTTGTGCCTTCAGAAGCGCTCGACGGCGAAGAACGCACATCCACGCCGCTGAACCCAATCCTCGCACGACACGCGGTCCGATCGACCGTTGACTAAGCGACTCATCCGGAGAGACAATATGAATGCCCGACAGACCCTGAAATGTGCGATCCTCCTGGGTGCCGCTGCGATCGCCACCGCCCATGTTACAGCGGTGAAGGCGCAAACCGCCGCGAGCAGCCAGGCTCCTCTGAGCGATGCTGCCGTCCGCGCCCGCGCCAACGCGCTTCTCGCCAAGATGACGCCGGAAGAGAAGGCCGGCCAACTCACGCAATATTTCAATTTCTTGCCGCCCGGCCAGCCCAATCCCGCGGTCGATGAGCTGACTGCGGGTCGAGTGGGATCGCTGCTCTTCGTCTCGGACGCGGCGGAGATTGACCGACTTCAGCGCATTGCCGTCGAGAAGACGCGCCTGAAGATTCCCGTGCTTTTCGGTTTCGACGTCATCCACGGCTTCAAGACGATCATGCCGGTTCCGATCGCCGTTGCGGCGAGCTTCGATCCCAAGGTCGCCGAGGACGGTCAACGCGTGGCCTCATCCGAAGCGAGAGCCATCGGCCTGCACTGGACTTTCGCGCCGATGGTCGACATTGCGCGGGATCAGCGCTGGGGCCGCATCGTCGAAGGCGCCGGCGAAGATCCCTATCTCGGCTCCATCATGGCGGCAGCGCAGGTGCGCGGCTTCCAGGGGCCCAATATTGGGGCGCCGGGCCATATCATCGCCGGGCCCAAGCATTTTGCGGGCTATGGAGCGGCTCTGGGCGGTCGCGACTATGATGAGGTCAATCTCTCCGACAGTGAGCTCTGGAATGTCTACCTGCCGCCGTTCAAGGCTGCGGTCGACGCAGGCGCCGGCAATATCATGAGCGCCTATATGGGCCTCAACGGCAACCCGGCGAGCGGGAACAGCTGGCTGTTGACGGACGTTCTGCGCAAGGCCTGGGGTTTCAAGGGCTTCGTCGTGACGGACGCGGGCGCCGCCTATGATCTCAAGACCCACGAATATGCCAAGGACGTGCAGGACGCTGCGGTCCATGCCCTGAGTGCAGGCGTGGATCTCGAGATGAGCGTGGATCCATCCCGGGCGGCCTACAAGACCATTCCTGAGGCCCTGAAGACGGGGAAGCTCACGACGAAGCAAGTCGACGACGCGGTTCGCCGCGTGCTGGAAGCAAAGATCAGGATGGGCCTGTTCGAAAAGCCCTATGTCGACCAGGCCGAGGCGGCCCGTGTGCTCGCCGATCCCGCGCACCGGCTGGTCTCGCGACAGGCGGCCGAGAGGACGTTCGTGTTGCTGCGGAACGCCGGCGGCCTGCTGCCTCTGGACAAGAACGGCATCAGGTCGGTCGCCGTCATCGGTCCGCTCGCCGACTCCGCGCGCGACACGGTCGGACCGTGGGTTTTCAGGCAGGACGACAGCGAGACGATCACGATCCTGGCAGGCATCAAGGCCAAGCTCGGAAGCGGCGTCAGCGTCGAATATGCCCCCGGCGTCTCGACGCCCGAACGGCTTTATGCATCGATGTTCGACGCGATGAGTCCGGTCAAGACGGTCAAGGTCGACGACAATGCCGAGATTGCGCGCTCGGTCGCAATCGCCAATAAATCGGATGTTACCGTTCTGGTGCTCGGCGAGCCGCAGAACATGATTGGCGAAGGCGCCAGCCGCGCGTCCCTCGATTTGCCGGGGCATCAGCAGCAATTGCTCGAAGCCGTGCTTGCGACGGGCAAGCCCGTTATCGTGCTGCTCATGAACGCGCGGCCGCTTGATCTGAAAGAGGCGCAGCCCAACGCCCTCATGAATATCTGGTATCCCGGCAGTCAGGGTGGTGCGGCGGTCGCCAATGTCCTGTTCGGAGACGTGGCGCCGGGCGGCAAGCTTCCCTTTTCATGGGTGCGCAGCATCGGCCAGTTGCCGCTTCCCTACTCGCATCTGACGAGCCATCAGCCGCAGAATGCCGGCAAGCGCTATAGCGACCAGCCATCGACGCCGCTTTATCCGTTCGGCTACGGACTCTCCTATTCCACCTTCTCGTTTTCCAATCTCAAGGTGAGCCAGCCTTCGGTCCGTCTCGGGGAGAGCGTCGATGTCACGGTGGACGTCAAGAACACCGGCTCCCGCACTGCCGACGAGGTCGCGCAGCTTTACATTCATCAGCGTTACGGTTCGTCGGCGCGACCGGTTCGCGAACTCAAGGGCTTCCAGCGTATCACGCTGGCGCCCGGTCAGACCCGGACGGTCTCCTTCACGCTGAAGCCGCAGGATCTGACCTACTGGTCATCGGCGAAGCGAGCATTCGTTCAGGACGAGACGACCTTCGATCTCTATGCTGGCGGCGATTCAACCGCCTCGCTCGCAGCCACTTTCACTGTGGGGAAATAAGCGCGCAGGCGCGAATACCGACGATGATGTCGTTGAAGGACAGGCGGTGATGGGCGGGCGACGTGCCGCTCGTCACCGAGAACGGCTGCGGCACTGCTTCTGAGCGCATTTGAAGCGGTGCCGTGTCGAGATGTCATAGGCATCGATCGAGCCGCCCTATGGACAGACCGGTTCACCATCGGTTTTCGGCCTGTGCGGCTTTGTCAGATCGTGCTGCGAGAACGTGCGGCTGGCCGGAAGCACATTCAACCCGGATCAAGCCGCGCTATTCTGCTGTCGCGATGGTCCACGCTTGAACATGGAGACAAAATGGCACGTCAGCGATAGTCTCCTGATATGCAATCGCGGGACCTCATCGCCGGGATCTCCATCGCCGGACTGATGTTGCCCGAAGCGATCGGCTATGCGGGGATCGCCGGCCTGGCGCCACAGCATGCATTGCTGGCGGCTTGCATCGGGACGTGCGCCTATCTGGTCCTCGGCCGCAGCCGCTTTGCGATTGTAACGCCGACCTCTTCGTCTGCCGCGATACTGGCTGCGGCATTGGGAGCGTTGCCTTTGCCGGGCGACGAGCGGGTCGTCACGGCAACGCTCGTCGTCGGCGCCGTTGGATTGATGTTCTGTGCGATGTCAGCCGCGCGTCTGGGAGGGCTTGCCGGCTTCATTTCGCGGCCGGTTTTGCGCGGTTTTGCTTTTGGCCTGGCCATCACGATTATCGTCAAGCAGCTGCCGATCATTGTCGGATCGCCGCTTCATGGCGGTAATATCGGTTTTCTCATTTTGGCGCTGGTGCGGAACATGACTGCCTGGCATATCGCCAGTATCGCGGTCGGCATTCTGGCCTTCCTCGCGCTGCTGTTGCTGAAGAGGTTCCCCCTCGTTCCCGGCCCCTTCCTGGTGCTCGCTGGCGGAATAGCCGCATCGATGCTGTTCGACCTGCCCGCATTGGGCGTCGCGAATGTCGGCATGATCGATCTCATCCCGCATTGGGAGGGCTTTGCCTGGCCTTCGGACCATATGCTGTTGTCCTTGCCGCGGCTGGCTCTGCCGATCGTCCTCATCCTCTTTGCCGAGAGTTGGGGAACGATGCGGACCTTGGCCTTGCGCCATGGCGATGTGGTCGAACCCAATCGGGAATTGGGCGCGCTGGGCATCTCGAACATCGCGTCGGCCCTGGTCATGGGCATGCCGGTAGGGGCGGGCTTTTCGGCGGGGTCGGCAGCGGAAGCGGCCGGCGCCCAATCCAGATGGACCGCGTTCATCGCCGCTTTGTCGCTGGCCGCGCTGGTGCTTCTTGCCATGCCGCTGGTCGCGCATTTGCCCGAGCCTGTTTTGGCCGCGGTCGTCATCGCGGCGCTTTCCCATGCGCTCAGCCTGACTCCGCTGCTGCGGCTTTGGCGGATCCGCCGAGACGTGGCAGTGGCAATGGGCGCCGCCATCGGTGTGCTGGTCCTTGGCGTGCTCGACGGCATGTTGTTTGCGATCGCCCTGTCCCTTGCGCTGCTTATCCGCAGGCTCGCGACGCCGCATGTCAGCCAACTCGGGCAACTCGGTGCCGGCCATGATTATGTCGACATCGCTTATCATCCCGAGGCCTGCGTGCCGGCCGGGATCGGCATTTTCAGACCGGCAGAACCGCTCTTCTTCGCCAATGCAGAACGCGTGCTCGCAAAAATCGCGGCGCTTCAGGCCAAGGCGCCGGATCAGCGAAAAATCATTCTCAGCCTTGAGGAAAGCTTCGATCTCGACAGCACGGCGCTGGATGCTGTCGGCGAGTTCGATGCCCTCATGCGCCAGCGCAACGTGACCCTGCAACTTGCGCGTGTGCGCGATCATGTTAGAGACTTGATGCGCCAGGCAGGCGCGTACGACCTGCTGGCACGAAGCAGCTACAGCGTTGACGATGCAGTCCAGGCATTGACCCATGATCGGGAGAAGGCGTGATGCATGACGGTCGGTTCGAACCCCAGCTTCATTCTGTCGCGATTTCTGAGCTGCGTCCGACCCAAATCACGGTCGGCTTCAAGGAGGTCGCTCGAAAGCGCCATGAATGGGGCGTGCGTGAGATCAAGGAGCGCCCGGACTTTCTCGGGCGACATATGATCCCGGTCGTCGTCGGTCCCAAGGGACGGTACTGGATTGTGGACCATCACCATCTGGTGCTCGCCCTCCATGAGGAAGGCGTCGAACATGTTTTCACGAGCGTGCTCGCCAATCTGAGCCAACTCAAACCCTCCACTTTTCTGACCTTCATGGATAACCGCAACTGGCTGCATCCCTTCGATGAAAAGGGACACCGCCAGGGTTATGAGGCCTTGCCCCAGCACATCGGCAAGCTCGTGGATGATCCCTATCGCTCGCTCGCAGGCGCTGTCCGGCGCGCGGGCGGCTATGCGAAAGTGGATACGCCCTATAGCGAGTTTTTGTGGGCGGATTTCCTGCGTGGACGGATCAAGCGTTCAAAGCTCGAGGCGCGGTTCGATCACAGCGTGGTCAAGGCAGTGGCCATCGCAAATTCCGAGGACGCCAAATATCTGCCTGGCTGGGCCGGCGTCTCGGCCAGCTGAATCAGGCGGTGCGGTGATACGCCGAGGCTCGCCCCGATAGCCGCCATTCAGCCGCTCTACGGGTGCCCCGTCAGCGCTGGCTGAAAGCCTTTCCACCTCTCCGGACGAGCGGTCTTGCATGTCCCGGCGCACTGCGTTGTTCTCTTGCCAGGGGACAAGCCGTTGTCCCGTGTCCAGGGGGCAGACGTGCCGGTGGCGAGCCGCCATCGGGAAGAGGGTATAGCGGAGGATGCGATGCTCGAAGGAAACAAGGTCATTATCACCGTCGCCATCAATGGCGGCATGCAGCAGGACCTGCAAAAACGCCCAATGACATTTCAAGGCTGTGAGAATGTCGGTGTCACTGGTGACGAGGTGGCCGGAAGGATGGTGAGCCCTGCTGGGTTCGAACCAGCGACCTACTGATTAAAAGTCAGTTGCTCTACCGACTGAGCTAAGGGCCCTTCCGCAGCGCCACGGCGCGGCTGGGGGTCACCTAGAGATGCAGCCTCGCGCGGTCAATGCCTTGGTCCTGACCGTGAAGTTGATCGCGGCAATTTCTGCTTCGCACATGCGCGAAGCAGAAATTGTCCTTCTCGCGCCCGTCATCGCGCAGGAGAGCTTGCCGTGGCGAGCATCTCGCTGCACTAGGCGTGCGTGTCGCGCGAGCGGGCCATTTGACGGAGTTGGCAAGGAATGGGACTTCACTTGATCGCAGGCGGCGCCGGCTTCATTGGCGTCAATCTCGCGCGAGCTTTACTCGATGAAGGCTACGAGGTTCTGGTTCTGGACGATCTTTCGCGCGGTTCGCGTGAGGCTATGGGCGCTCTGCTGCAGCACAACGGTTTCATGTTCCGCCAAGTCGATTGCAGCGACCCCGACGCAATCGACGCAGCGCTACAAAATGACACGATCGACGAAGTTTGGCACATGGCCGCCAATTCAGACATTCCTGCGGGCGTTGCCGATTATCGCGTCGATTTGCGCCAAACTTTCATAACGACGGCGGCATTGCTGGACGTGATGAAACGGCGCGATATCAAGATCCTGCATTTCGCGTCCAGCTCGGCCATTTACGGCGATCTCGGCGATCAACTCATCCACGAGGATATCGGACCGCTGCAGCCTATCTCCAATTATGGCGCAATGAAGCTGGCATCCGAGGCGCAGATCCGTGCGGCCAAAGAGGCTTATCTCGACCATGCCAGCATCTTCCGCTTCCCTAATGTGATCGGCGTGCCGGCGACCCATGGCGTCATTCTCGATTTCGTGGGCAAGCTGAAGCAGACCCCGGATAGCCTCGAGGTGCTCGGCAACGGCACGCAGCAAAAGGCCTATCTGCACGTCGCTGATCTGGTGCGGGCGATGCTGCATATTCGCGCGATACGACAGCCATATGCGGTGTTCAACATTGGTCCGACCGACGAGGGCATCACTGTGCGCGAAATTGCGGAACGCGTGCGCGACCGGTTCAAGCCCGAGGCTGCCATCAAATATGGCGAAGGCAATCGCGGCTGGGTGGGTGACGTACCGAAGTTCCGCTACTCCGTACAGCGGCTGCTCGACACTGGCTGGGCACCGACGCTGGGTTCCTATGACGCGGTCTACAAAGCGGTCGACGAGATTGTCGCGCAGGAGACGCGCTGATGGTGCAAGCCGTCATCTTGGCGGGGGGCAAGGGCACGCGCTTGGCGAGCCGCCTTAATGGCAAGCCCAAGCCGCTGGTCGACGTTGACGGCGTGCCTTTGCTCAAGCGCCAGATCGACAACCTGATGGCCAATGGCGTCGACGACATCGTGCTGCTGGTCAATCATGCGGCCAACCAGATCGAAGCCTTTATTGCAGAGCAGAATTTCGCCTGTGCCGTGACGCTGATCGATGACGGCGATCCGCGCGGTACAGCAGGCGCTGCTTTGGCCTGCCTCGACCGGCTGCAGGACCGCTTCGTGGTCGTCTATGGCGATACGTTGTTCGATGTCGATATCACGCATATGATTGATATTCATATCAAATCTGGCGCGCATGGCACGTTACTGCTGCATCCCAACGACCATCCGCACGATTCCGATCTGGTGGAGATTTCGGAAGAGGGCTGGATCACCGCCTTCCATTCCTACCCGCATAACCCGGGCTGGTATCTGCGTAATCTCGTCAACGCAGCGCTCTATGTAATTGACAAGAAATGTCTAACTGGCTGGGTCGATCGGATACCCGTCGGCGATTTCGCCAAGGACTTGTTCCCTGCCATGTTGACCGAAGGCGCACTACTGCAAGGCTATGTGTCCTTCGAATATATCAAAGACGTCGGCACGCCCACACGTCTCGACAAGGCCGAGGGGCATTTGCGTCGCGGCGTCGTCGAGCGCGCGCGGCGGCGTTATCCGCAGAAGGCCGTATTCTTGGATCGCGACGGTACGCTCAACCAGCTCACCGATTACGTCCGCAAGCCCGATGATCTCGTTCTGTTCGAAGATGCGGGCGCCGCGGTGCATCGCCTCAATGATGCGGAGTATCGCGTGGTTGTCGTGACCAACCAGCCTGTGCTGGCGAGGGGTGAATGCGACGTGGCCGGACTTGCGCAGATCCACGCGAAGCTGGAAAGTGAGCTAGGTGATGCTGGCGCTTTTCTGGACGCCATTTATTATTGCCCGCATCACCCTCACAAAGGCTATGCGGGTGAGGTGCCTGAGCTCAAGATTGATTGCGCCTGCCGCAAGCCGGGCATGCTGATGATCGAGCAGGCCGTAACGGCGCTCAACATCGACCTTGCGCGTTCATGGATGGTGGGCGACAGCACAGCCGATATTGCGATGGCTGGCAAAGCCGGTATCAGGTCGGTCCTGGTAAGAACCGGTGAGGGCGGGCGTGATGGCAAATGGCCCGCTGCGCCCGACTTCACTGCCGGCTCGCTGGCGGAGGCGGTCGACATCATTCTCGCCAACCAGCAAAGCGCCGGGACGCTGGCCATTTCGGAGACGATTCAGCAGTGATCATTAGCCGGACCCCCTTGCGGATGAGCTTCGTCGGTGGCGGCAGCGACTTGCCCGCTTTCTATCGCGAGCATGGCGGTGCCGTACTCAGCACCGCGATCGACAAATATGTCTATGTGAGCATCAACCGGAAGTTCGACGGCGGTATCCGGCTCGCTTATTCGAAGACCGAGGAGGTGCAGACGCTCGAAGAGATTGAGCACAGGCTCCTCAAGGCGGCTTTTGAGCTGATGAACATGCGCGGCGGTGTCGAGATCACCACGACGGCGGATATTCCGTCGCGCGGCACGGGTCTCGGATCCTCATCCTCGTTCACAGTGGGCCTGCTCAACGCCATGTATGCCTATCGGGGCCAGCATGTGTCGTGCGAGGAGCTGGGCCGGCTCAGCTGTGAGGTTGAGATCGAGCGCTGTGGCGAACCCATCGGCAAGCAGGATCAATATGCGGCCGCGATGGGTGGCTTCAACCTCATCGAATTCCGGCCGGATGAAAGCGTTGGCGTGTCTCCGGTCATCATGCGTCGTGACCTACTGGACTTGCTCGAGCAGCGCATCGTCGTGTTTTACACCGGCATTACGCGCAGCGCTTCGGCGATCCTCGAGGCACAGTCATCACAATCGGCGACCGACAAGACAAAACAGGCTGCGCTAAAGCGCATGGTCGAACTCGCCTTCATCATGCGTGACGAACTCTCGGCCGGACATATCGACAGCTTTGGCCATATTCTCGACGAGAACTGGTCGCTCAAGAGGACACTCACGACTGGGATTTCCAACGCGGAGATCGATGGTTGGTACGATGCCGCGATGGGCGCGGGTGCACTGGGCGGCAAGTTGCTGGGCGCGGGGCAAGGCGGCTTCATGATGTTTTACGCGCCGAAGGAACGCCATGAGGACATTGCCAATGCGGTCGGCCTGCGGAAGGTCGACTTCGGTTTTGAGCCGCTCGGCAGCCGCATCCTCTTCTACAATCCGCGTTGAGCTGCGAGATCGTCAAAATGACCTTTTTCCCTGATCATATCTATCCCGACGCTGGCGCTTATTCCGCCGATTATTTTCAGCGTCTCGCTGCGGCGGCCGCGACGATCAACGCCGAGAATCTGGCCGCCGCTGGTGCCTTGCTGCTTGCGACGGTCGATGCCGGAAAGCGCATCTATTCCTGCGGCAATGGCGGATCGGCGGCGATCGCGAACCATCTCGTCTGCGATTGCCTGAAAGGTATGCGCACCGACAGCACAATCAGACCCAAAGTGCACAGCTTTTCAACGACGGTTGAGCTGATTACGGCCATTGTCAACGATATCGGCAGCGAGGAGATGTTCTCGTTCCAGCTTTCATCAATGGCGGAAGAGGGCGATCTACTCATCGCGATCAGTTCATCAGGAGCCTCGCCAAATATCGTTAAGGCATTGGAATTAGCTCATTCCATGGGCGTGAAGACCATCGCGATGACCGGCTTCACCGGCGGCACGAGCAGGCAAATTGCCGACGTCAGCCTGCATGTCGATTGCGACAATTACGGTATCGTAGAAGATCTGCATCAGTCATTAATGCACATCCTCGCACAATATTGCCGGCATAGCCGCGTCGACGATCCAACAAAGCTGGGTTCACTTAAATTCTGACAGCTTTAGTTTTGCGCAACCGCGCGGCAAGCTGAGCAACGGAAAATCCGGTCGCCGGATCCCGCCAGCGTGGTGCGATCGCCGCGAGCGGCCGCAGCACGAAGCCGCGCGTCCGGAACAGCTTGTGCGGGATCGTCAGGCGTCGACAGTTCACCGCGCCGCCCGACCACAGCAGCATGTCGAGATCCAGCGTGCGCGCGCCCCAGCGGCGATAGCGGCGGCGGCCGAAGCGGGCCTCCAGTTCTTGCAGCCGACCCAGCATGTCCTCCGGCGCGAGCGGCGAGGCAACGATGGCTGCGCTGTTGGCATAGCGGCGCATCGACGGTCCCACGGGCGCGGTCACGATCACCGGCGCGCGTGCCACCACGCTGAACGGGGGCAGATCGAGCGCGGCCATGGCGGCGTGGACGATGGCGCGCGGCGTCAGATGGCGCGAGAGCGGGCGGTTCGAGCCGATGCCGATCGCATAGAGATGGAGCGGCTGCTTTCCGCTTTCCCGCGCGTTTCGTTCCATGCGGCTTGCCCTGCTCATGCTCTGCCGCCTATCGCGAGGAAGAGATGCTGACCAGACCTATTGCACCCGTCGTCCCCGATGCCGAGCCCTCGCGCGACTGCCCGCTTTGCCCGCGCCTCGTCGCCTATCGCGAGGCGTGCCGCGCCGAATTCCCTGACTGGTGGAATGGACCGGTCATCGCCTGGGGTGATCCGGCGGCGCGGATCGCCATCATTGGCCTCGCGCCCGGCAAGCATGGAGCAAACCGCACCGGCCGGCCGTTCACCGGCGACTATGCCGGCGATCTGCTGTTCGCGACGCTGGACAAGTTCGGGCTTTCGCACGGCACTTATGACGCCCGCATCGATGACGGCGTCGAGCTGGTCGACATCGCGATCCTCAATGCCGTCAAATGCCTGCCGCCGCAGAACAAGCCGCTGCCGGACGAGATTCGCACCTGCCGGCAGTTTCTCGAGCGCGGCGTCGCGCAATTGCCCAATGCCCGCACGTTCATCGCGCTCGGCCAGATCGCGCACCAGTCGGCGGTCAAGGTGCTGGGCGGCAAGCTGCCCAAGGCGCGCTTCGGCCATCTTGCCGAACATCGCATGCCGGACGGGCGCATTCTCATCGATAGCTACCATTGCTCGCGCTACAACACGAACACGGGGCGACTGACGGCCGAGATGTTCGAGGCGGTGTTCGAGCGGGCGGTGGCCTCGCGCGATCGCTGAACAGGCGCGCTCGCCCGCCGATACGCACTGGCGAACCAAGTGCATCCCCTGATAAGCGGAACCTCGCACCGCATCGGGGGATGGCATGAATCGGATTTTGTTGGGCGCGCTGCCATTGACAGTCTTGGCTTTGGTGGCCGCGCCGCTGTTCGCGCAGACCTCCGGCACGGCATCGACCTGGGGCACGCAGGGCGCGGACTGCGTCGCCAAGGCGGGTGACGACAAGGCCTGGGCTAATCGCGACTATAGCCCCGAATGCCGGGCGCGCTTCGCCCTGCGCGAGTTCCGCACGCTCGATGAGAAGCTGCGTTATCTGGCGCCGCCGGCGACCAACGAGGCAACCGCAACGCGCGATGTCGCGAAGCTCCTCGGCTTGCCCGTGATCGGCGGATCGGACGGGCCGGCCGGGCTCGTGCGCGGCGACGCCAATGCGACCGCACTGCCGTCCCCCATCGCCATCGGCGCGACCTTCGATCGGGACGCTGCCCGCCGCTATGGCGACATATTGGGCGCCGAATTCCGCGCCGCCGGATTGGGTTCCATCCTTGGTCCGGCATTCGACATCGCGCGCAGCTGGCGGGCAGGGCGGACACCCGAATCCTTCGGTGAGGACCCGTTCCTCATGGCCGAAATGGCGGCGAACGAAGTCACCGCGATCCAGTCGCGTCACGTCATCGTGACGATGAAGCATTTCGCGGCCTACACACAGGAAGCCGGCCGCGTCGGCGGTATTCCCTCGGGCATGCACCCTGCCGGCAACAACATGATCAGCCAGAAAGCGCTGCGCGAGATCTACCTGCCCGGCTTCGAGGCGGCCGTGACGCGCGGTCGCGCCGGCGGTGTGATGTGCGCCTTTCCGCGCATCAACGGCACCTATGCCTGCGAAAACCCGCATCTCTTCGACATATTGAAGCGCGAATGGCGCTTCGACGGGACCGTGGGCCCGGATTTCCCCTCGGGCCAGCGCAGCATCACCCGGGCGCTGATAGCAGGCCTCGATAGTGGATCCTTCGGCCCATCGACTTTCAACGCGGGCCTCGCCAAGGAGAAGCCCCTGCGCAAGGCGGTGGCGGATGGCGACATCTCCGAAGCACGGATCGACGATCTCATCCTGCGCCGTCTTGTCCCGATGTTCCGCATCGGCCTTTACGACAATCCGCCGAAGAAGGGGGAGGGTCCGGTCTCGACGCCGGAGCATCGCGCGATCGCCGCGCAATTGCTGACCGAAGGCACGGTGCTCCTCAAGAATGATCGCGGTATCCTGCCATTCGGGCCGAACGTCCGCTCCATCGCCGTGATCGGTGCGCAGGCGACGGGCGATGCGGTGGCGGTCGAGCAGGGCTCACCCTATGTCAAACCGGCCCATTTCGAGCCGGCGCTGGACGCGATCAAGGCGCGGGCGGGCAAGGGCGCGAAAGTGAGTTTTGCGCCGGGCACGCTCGGTCTTGCGCCATTGCCGCTGCCCGCCGATGGCCTGTTCCGCACGCCGGACGGCCAGCCCGGCTTTCGCGCCGACTATGTCGCCAACATGCGGATGGATTTCTCCGGTGCGCCGGTGGCGAGCGAAACCGTCAAGACGATCGATATCGCCAAGGCGCCGGAGATTGCGGCGCTTCCGGCCGACAATGCGTGGTCGGTGCGCTACACCGCCCCCTTCACGCCGGCGACGAGCGGCATCCACAAGTTCAGCCTGCACGGTTCGGGCAGAGCGCGCCTGTTCATTGACAATGTCGAGCGCGGCCATTTCGAGCTGGTCGATTTCGGCAGCCAGGTCTTCGCCAATGTCGCGCTGACGGCGGGCAGGGCCGTGGATGTCCGCATCGACTACACGCCGAGCGCGGCGCTGCGCCCCATGCGGATGAGCCAGTTCGCGATGGACATGGGGCTCACCCTGCGTCTCGGCTACGCGCCGCCGGACGACCTGATCGCGCAGGCGGCGAAGACGGCCAAATCCGCCGACGTCGCTGTGGTCTTCGTCGGCCAGCGCGAGGGCGAGGGCATGGACCGGACCAGCCTCAACCTGCAGAACGACCAGGATGCGCTGATCGAGGCGGTTGCAGCAGCAAATCCGCGCACTGTCGTCGTGCTCAACACCGGCGGCCCGGTCGCCATGCCCTGGCTCGGCAAGGTGGCCGGCGTCATGGAGATGTGGAAGCCGGGCGATGCCCTTGGCACGGCCGTGGCGCAATTGCTGTTCGGCGATCGCGAGCCCGGCGGCCGCTTGCCGATCACTTTCCCGGTCGACGAGACCCAAGGGCCGGCGAGCCTGCCGCGTCAATTCCCCGGCACCCGCGACCCCGTCACCGGCAACATCGATACCGCCTCTTTCGACGAAGGCGTGTTCGTCGGCTATCGCTATTTCGACCAGCATGGCCAGGCGCCTTTGTTCCCCTTCGGTCATGGCCTCAGCTACGGGCAGGTCGCGATGACTGGGCTCGGCGTCGAGCTGGGCAACAAGGGCGGCGTGACCGTGAATCTGCGCCTCGAGAACAAGGGCAAGCGCGAGAGCACCGAAGTCGCGCAGCTCTATGTCGGCTTTCCCGATGGCACGGGCGAGCCGCCGCGCCAGCTCAAGGGCTTCGCCAAGGCGACCCTCAAGCCGGGGGAGAGCAGGGATGTCGCCATCGAACTGCCGCGCAATGCAATCCGGCACTGGGATGAAGATAGCTCGGGATGGCGCGTGACGCGGGGCACCTATCGCCTCTATCTGGGGCGTTCGTCGCGCGATATCGTCTGGGAAGGCACGGTGCCGGTGCGCGACTGACGCCGGGGATCCATGCTAGGGCAAGCGGCGTTCGCCAGGCGAGGGAGACAATCCATGGACGATCCCAAGGCGCTGCGCCGCTACCGCGCCAACCTGCAGGGCGAGGTGGATGGCGCGGCCGTCTATGCCGCGCTGGCCAAGGCAGAGGCCGATCCCAAGCTTGCCGAGGTGTACCGGCGTTTGGCGGCGGTCGAGCGGGCGCATGGCGAATTCTGGCGCAAACAGATCCGGGCGGCCGGCGGCAATGTCGAGAAGCTCAAGCCCAGCATGCGCGCCAAGCTGCTCGCCTGGCTGGCCGGGCGTTTCGGTCCCGCCTTCGTGCTGCCCGCCGTTGCGGCGGGCGAGGCGCGCGATTCAGGCGCTTATGACAGCCAGCCCGAGGCGGTCTCGGCAGGCTTGCCGGCAGATGAGCGGTCACATGCACGGTTGATGGAAGCTGTGGCCGGGACCAGCGGCGGTCTCGCGGGCCCGACCTTGGCCAAGCTCGAAGGCCGCCACCGGGGCGGGGGCAATACGCTGCGCGCCGCCGTGCTCGGCGCCAATGACGGTCTCGTGTCCAACACCAGCCTGGTCATGGGGGTGGCGGGTGCTGCGGTGAACGAGCATCTGCTCCTGCTCACCGGCCTGGCCGGCCTCGTCGCCGGGGCTTGCTCGATGGCGATGGGCGAGTGGCTCTCGGTCACCAGTTCCCGCGAGCTTTACCAGAGCCAGATCGCGACCGAAGCCGAGGAGCTTCGCTTGGTGCCTGACGAAGAGCGCGAGGAGTTGGTGCTCATCTACCAGGCCAAGGGCCTCCCCGAGCCGCAGGCACGCGCGCTCGCCGAGCGGCTGCTCAGCGACGAGACGACCGCGCTCGACACGCTGGCGCGCGAGGAACTCGGCATCGATCCCGACGAACTCGGCGGATCGGCCTGGGCGGCGGCGGGTTGGTCGTTCCTGCTCTTTTCTTTGGGTGCTATCGTGCCGGTCGCGCCGTTCCTGTTCCTGGCAGGCAAGACCGCGATCATCGCCAGTCTTACGGCAAGCGGCGTCGCTCTGGCTTTGATCGGAGCGGGGACCAGCCTGTTCACCGGGCGCAGTGCGCTCTTCTCGGCGCTGCGGCAGCTCGGCATCGGTCTCGCGGCGGCCGGCGTGACCTATGGCGCCGGCGCGCTGGTGGGCGGCGCTGTCGGCTGAGGTTCCTGGATGAACGGATTGTTCATCCAGCGTGAATGTGAATAGCGTTAGTCATGATGACGCTGTCCGCGCGTCAGCGACAGGGGAGAGGGATCAATGCTGATCGTCACCGCCATCATTGCCGCCGTATCGGGCACGCCGACGATCGACTCTGGCGTTAGGACCATTGCACCCGTTTGCGAGCAGACCGGTGCCCGCCCGGCCGCCCAACGCGATGATCCGGCGCTGTTCCAGGGCGACAGGGATCACACCCTCATCACCGATGTCCGCAAGCTCGCCAAGGAGCCGGCGGCAGACGCCTATTCGGCTGTGCTCTATACCGAAGGGCAGTGCTCCAAGCCGATCATGGTCAGTCGCAGCCTTGGCATGAACTCGAAGCCCAGTGCCAAGGCCCGCTGACGGCGCTCAGGCCTTCAGATAGTCGTAATAAGCCCCATCCGGCGGACCGCCGGCAGCCGCCTTCACCGGATCGAGCGTGCCTTCGGGCAGCGACGCCAGCGAAGCGGCGTGATGTTCCTCGCTCGTCCATTTCTCGATCAGGATGAAGCGATGCTCGTTGCCGAGGTCGCGCAGGACCTGGACGCCTTCGCTGCCGTCGCGCGTTTCGACGACCTTGGCGACGCCGAGCAAAGCGGCTTCCATCTCGGCGCTTTTCCCGTCGGCGGCGGGAATGATGTAGAGGCGGGCAACGGTCATGGGTCTCTCCTGCTGCTTGAATGGGTAGTCAGATATCCTGGGCGATGCGGCCGTAGAGATCGGGCCGGCGGTCGCGGAAGAAGCCCATGCCGGCGCGGTGCTTGCGCGCCTGCTCGAGATCGAGCGTCGCGACCAGGCTGCCGGTCTGCCAGTCTTCCACTTCCGCGATGAGATCGCCCCACTCGTCGGTGATGAAGCTGTGGCCATAGAATTTCTGCGGGCCAACGGCGCCGGGCATCTCTTCCTCGCCGATACGATTGGCGGCGATCACCGGCATGCAGTTGGAGACGGCGTGCCCCTGCATCGCGCGGCGCCACATGCGGCTGGTGTCGAGCGTTGGATCATAGGGTTCTGAGCCGATGGCGGTCGGATAGAAGAGCATTTCCGCGCCCATCAGCGCCATGGCGCGCGCGACCTCGGGATACCATTGGTCCCAGCAAATGCCGACGCCGATGGTGCCGTAGCGCGTCTCCCAGACCTTGAAGCCGCTATTGCCCGGGCGGAAATAATATTTCTCCTCGTAGCCGGGGCCGTCGGGGATGTGGCTCTTGCGGTAGACGCCCATGATCTCGCCCTGATCGTCGATCATGGCGAGCGAATTATAGTGATGCGGCCCGTCGCGCTCGAAAAAGCTGGTCGGGATGTAGACGCCCTGGTCCTTGGCGACGCGCTGCATCGTGATGACGGCGGGATGCTCGTGGACGGGGCGGGCGCGGGCGAACAGGCGCTCGTCCTCCACCGTGCAGAAATAGGGGCCTTCGAAGAGCTCGGGCGGCAGGATGATCTTGGCACCGCGGGCCGCGGCTTTGGCGATCTGATCCGCCACGGCCTCGATATTCTCGGTTTCATCGTCCGAGAAGGCGAGCTGGAGCGCGGCGACTGTAGCCTTTGATGGACGATCGGTCATCAAATCCTCTGAGCGGGGTCAGGCAGCGGCGGGCAGATGCATGCTCATGCAGTGGAAGCTGCCCCCGCCTCGCAATATGGCATCAGCAGGCAGGCCGACAATAGCACGATTGGGGAAGAAGGGGCGGAGGGCTTCCAATGCGGCAGCGTCATTGGGGGCGCCATATTGCGGCACGATGACGGCATGGTTCGTGATCGTGAAGTTCATGTAGCTGGCCGGCGCGATCTCGCCGTCGATCACATAGCGTCCAACGGACGGGATATGAGCAATTTCGACGCCGAAAGCGCGTGCGCGGGCTTCCGCGTCGGCGAAAATCGCGGCGTTCGGATCATCGTCGGTCGTGGCCTTCGGAACGGCCAATATTCCGGGACTTACGAACCGCGCGAGGTTGTCGACATGGCCGTCCGTATGATCATGCTCGAGCCCGTCTCCCAGCCACAGCATGTTGTTGAGGCCCAACGCTCCCGAAAGCAGCGCCTCGATCTGGGCGCGGCCGAGCGTGGGGTTGCGATTGGGATTAAGCAGGCATTGCTCGGTCGTCACGAAAAGACCCGTGCCGTCCGTGTCGATCGCGCCACCCTCGAAGATCAGCGGCACGTGACGGCAGGGAAGATCGGTGGTCGCGGCAAGCCGCGCGCCGATGTTCTGGTCGCCCGCCATGTTGAACTTGCCGCCCCAGCCGTTAAAATCGAAATCGGCAAGGGCACGGTTACCCTCGGCATCGACCACGCCGATCGGGCCGGTGTCGCGTAGCCAGATGTCGCCGAACGGCATGTGGATGATATCGACTTCTGGAGTGGCGAGGGCGCGGGCAAGCGCAGTGTCTGCGGCGGTGCGGGCGACGAGGATGGTCGTCTCGCCTTGCGCGGCGACCGCCGACGCGAAGCCAGCGGCCTCCTCCTGCGCGCGCGGCAATGCGGCAGGCCATTCAACGGGATCGCCGGGAAAACCGATCCAGAGACGCTCCTGGGACGCCCATTCGGCGGGGAAGCGGTGGGTCATGAGTTGACGCTTTTCCTGTGATGAGCGTTGGGCGGTACCGAACCTTGACTCCCCTTCTCAGTCATAAGCGCAAAGTCAAGTTCCTGCATATCTGCAACTTGGCAAATGACCGGTTCGCGCTATCCGAGCCAAGAAATTGGGACTAGGCAAATCACATGGAAAGCAACCGTTTCTCCGGCACTTCTGATGGTATGATTCTTCTCGACGTCAGCCGGCTCGTTTGGCGGGTCTGGGCAGGGAAGCTGCCAACGGGCATAGACCGCACTTGCTTGGCATATGTGGCTCATTTTTGTGGCCGGTCTCAGGCTGTGGTGCAACGAGGCGGTTCTACGCTTGTGCTGCCCGTCGGCGCGTCGGTCCGTCTGTTCGACATTCTCCTGGCGGCAAGCGACGACATCAAACTCAAGCTGACTCGATTACTTGCCTGCAGCTTTCTCCTCCGGCGCCGGAGTGACCTGTCCGGCCAAATCTATCTGAACGTGGGCCATACCGGCCTGGATCGACCCGGCCATGGCGAGTGGATTCAGCGGACGGGAGTCTTGCCGTTTTATTTCGTGCACGATCTCATTCCGCTTACGCATCCGGAATATTGCAGGCCGGGCGAACCGGAGAGGCATTTGCGCCGCATGACCTCCCTGCTGCGGCTTGGGTCGGGGGTTATTGCCAATAGCCGCGAGACGCTTGACGAACTGACCGCCTTCGCGGGCTTGCAACCGCTTCATATGCCGCCGGGTATTGTTGCGCCGCTGGGCGTGGGCGGTGAGAAGCGGGAAGAGGGGAAGGGCGGACGCTTCGTGCTGCCAAGCCAACCCTATTTCGTGATGCTGGGTACGATCGAGGGCCGCAAGAACCATCTGCTTGTCCTCAACATCTGGGCTCAGATGGCGCGCCGCCTCGGTTCAGCATGTCCCCTACTTATCGTGATCGGTCAGCGCGGCTGGGAAAGCGAGCAGGCCTGCGACATGTTGGATCGCAGCGAGGCGATCCGGGGCCATGTCGTCGAACTGTCGCGCTGCAGCGATTTGGAACTCGCTGCCTATATGGCCAATGCTCAGGCGCTACTTTTCCCGTCTTTCGTCGAGGGCTACGGCCTTCCGCTCGTCGAGGCCCTAGCGGTCGGCACGCCGGTGATTGCCAGCAATCTCAGTGTTTTTCATGAGCTTGCTGGCGACATTCCGGACTATCTCAGCCCGATCGACGGGCTGGGTTGGTCGAAGGCCATTGAGAACTACGCGAGTAACGGTAGTTCCATGCGCATCGCCCAGCTCGCGCGCATGAACAACTGGCGGCCGCCCAGTTGGGCAGATCATTTTGCACTAGTCGATCGCTGGCTGGCTCAATTCAGCCCCGAGCTACAACCAGTGCCGGCCGCCAGTGGCTGACGCGATCCCCGACGAGCCGTTCCAGCGCTGACTCGACCAGTGTCGTGGTTGCGGATTCGCTCGCGAGGCCGCCATAGATCAGGCAGCGATCGTAAAGGACGCGACGAAATGCGTCGAACACAGCCGCATCCGGTGCCTGCGGCCGCATCCAGAAGTCATCCAGGCGGCCCTGATGGGTGATGCCTGCCATATTGTAGATCGCTTTGCCCAGTGCGATCGTGGGTACGCCCGCCGCAAGTGACAAAGTCGATGAGGTGCTGTTGACGGTGACAAGACCGCGGGTCGCTGCGGCCAGGTCCGTCAGGTTGCCGCCACGAATGTGAACGACACGATCGCTGATGCTGAGGCGTCGTGCAAGTGCATCAACATAGCCGCGCCAGTTCGTCAGGCTCGCGTCGAGCGGATGTTCCTTGACGAGCAGCATGACGTCTTGCGGTGCGCGCCTGGCAAAGCTGGAGAGCACATATTGAAGGCCCTCCTTCATATCCTGAAACGGCGAGTGCTCCCGAATCTGGAAGTCGTTTGAAAGCTGGAGCGGGAACAGAAAGAAAGGACGGTCGCCAATATCCGCGATGACCCGGTCCGCGCGGGCCAGTTCACGCTTTTCCATCGCGAACTTCCGGACCCAGCCGACAAACTCCGAGGTCAGCGAACTGGCACGATGCGATCGGTAAAAGGGGAAGCTCGGGTCGAACTGGACGTAGGAATAATAGCGAAATGCATCGCGTGCGCGCCGCCTGAAGCTGGCGGTGATGGGGGGGCGATTGGGAAGAGGCGGGAGTCTGCGCGCCTCTTCGAGGAACCAGTTGGGATCGCGAGACAGAGAAGAAAAGCCGTTCACCCCGCTTGGCTCGAGTGTCAGCCAGTCGGGGCGGATATAGCCTTCCTCGAAGACATGGACGTCGATCTTGCGCAAAGCCGCCATACGATGCGCGGCCATGTGCATCGGCCGGCAATCGCCGAACAGCATGACATCGGTAATGGCATGCTCGACGAGGAAGCGATCGAGGAAGAGCGTCCATTTCCGCCGACGCCCCCGATAATTCGTCGCCTCGCCCGGCCAGTCGGCCTTGTCTCCTCCGTTCAGATTGATGCGGGAAATGCCGCACTCGAGCTCTTTGAGGCGCTCGGCCAATTGCCAGAAGAACGGCCCGGGCGGCCCCTGCAGGAAAAGAAAGTTCCGATGCGGAATCGGCTGGAATTTCATCGCATATCCAAAATTCGTTGGCGCGCGCGCTTCATCCACCCGTAGAACTGACGCAACGGCACTAGTGCATCATTCCGCCGGCGATTGCCAGTGAGCAAACGCAAAATCATGATCTCCGGCGGACAGGGAAGGTTGGTTACCGGATCGAGATAACGCGGATATTGCAGCAATGTCGCAGCGACCAGCTCGTCGAGCGTGCGGGACGTTCCACGGCGGCTCGGGACGGGCGCGAGATCGGTGGTTAGACCCCAGCCGGCAAAGAAAGGCGTGCCATGCGTCGTCACGGCCTTCCCTCGCATAAGCGCTTCGAAGCCGGCCAGCGAGGTGATGACATGGACCTCATCCACGAGATCGATCAGCGCGCCGATGGCGGCTTTCGGCTCGACGGCGTCGGCGAATTCGAGGGCAGTCCGCAGCGGGATTGCACCCACGCGATGACCCGCCTCGACATCAGGGTGCGGGCGATAGATGATATAAGCGTTCGGCGCCCGCGCCCGGACCCGCCGAAGCAGCTCCAGATTGGATTGGATTTCGCCTCCGCCGAATTGGACGGACCGATCATCCTCGACCTGGCCGACGACGAGAAGATAACGCCGGTCCTCATGCTCGCGCGCTAGCGCCGTGCCCGGCCCGACGCCATATTTGCTTATGCCCTCGCGAATGATCCATGCTCGCAACCTGGCGGCTCGTTCCACATTGGCTGCCGAAAATTCGCCATGCGCCAACATTGCTTCAAGCCGATTGGGTCGAGACGGATCATAATATACCCCGAGATCGTCGACCACGATCGAGAGCGGCGGGACGCAATCGGCGCCGAGGCCGGCGGAGCGGATGAAACCGTCCTCAACCTCGATCAGTGGCGCATATTCAGCCTCGAGCCGGGCAAGAAAAGGCGGTGGGACACGCGCCTTCCATACCGCCACGCTGGCGCCGCCCAGGTCATCCAGCAACTCGACCTTCGCGTTCCGGAAGAGTGAACCGCGCCCGTTCCACAGGAGCGGCTCCACGGTATCCTGCTTCCAGCGCGCGAAACCGAATGCGGCGCCGATCTTGCGGTTTGCTTCGATCAGATCCAGCCAGTCGCCAAAAATCTCCACCAGTTGCAGCGGGCTGATGAGCTCACCTGTGAATGGGCTATGATATGTCACGCCCGATAGCAGGTCGCGGTCGACCAGCATTTCGAGCACGGCCTCTCGTTGTGTGCCCGGCTCCAAATCCGAGAGAGCTGTATAAGGACCATCGCCATCGATGGCGATTGGCCGGGATTGAATAGCAGCCAGGAGGAGGCGGGGGTCGTCAGCTTGCAGGCGCACCGGTGAAGATGACAGCGCGTGAGCCGTCCAGAACTGACCACCGACACGACGCCGGCGCAGCGCCGCGATCAGGGCGGCAGGCGTAATGCCGGACGCTCGCGCCTGGGAGTCATCCGCCGCGCGAACGATGGGAAAGGGTGAAGCGCCCGGGAAGGGTGGGACAGCAAAGACGGTCTGGGCGGCGTGTAACCTCATGCCGCGCTCCTCAATCCTTTCATGCGCGTTCAGCCAGCCGCGCGCCGGCTCAATATCGCTTCGACAATCGGCACATCGGAGGGATTGTTCACCTCGACGATCGGCGATTCCGGCGACGGCAAGACCAGAACGGACACGGGCGTCCCTTGAACGAGGAAGCGCAGCTGCTCGAGGCCTTCATGGGTCTCGAGCATCGTCGGACGACCCTCTGCATAGCGCCGCAGTGCGTCCCTGCGATAGGCGTAGAGTCCGAGGTGCAGAAGGACGGGGCTGTCGTCCGCCAGTGCCGCTGCAGCGGGCAGATAGGGCAATATCCGTTTGGAGAAGTATAGCGCGTTGCCGGCCGCATCGAGAACCACGGTCGTGCCGCCAACGCGACCCTGCGCCGCATCTTCGGCGAGATGACGATAGGTTTCACCGGTGCACCGCACCGCCACCGTGCCCACCTGTGCTTCCGGGTGTGTTTCCATATGTGCGATGAGAGCATCGACATAGGCTGGCGGCGTCAGCAAGGCATCACCCTGCAGATTGACGAGCAGGTTCGCGTCGGGAAGCCGGTCGAGACAGGCAGCGATTCGCTCGGTGCCATTCCCGCAGCTGACGGGCGTCATCAGCGCCTTGCCGCCGAAGCCCGATACTGTCTCCGCGATCCGCTCATCGTCCGTGGCAATGTAGATGCTCGACGCCCCCCGCACGCCGCGCGCGGCCTCGTAGCACCATTCGACGAGAGGACGGGACGTTCCATCCGCGCCACGAATCTTCGCCAGGGCTTTCGCGGGAAAGCGCGTGGATGCATAACGCGTCGGGATGACGATGGCTGCACCAGCAGATGCTTGACTGGCAGAACCTGTTGGCCCGGTCATGGTTTCGTCGGCTCGGGAACTGCCGGAGCTCAGGGCGTCAGGTCGTGAATATGTGCGATGCCGATCGGGCGGGTCGGATCGTCGACTTCAGTGACGAACAGCACGGTTACCTTGTGTGCATTCATCAATGCCAGAACTTCTTCGACCGGTGTGCCTCGTGGCACCGTAATCGGCGCGGGCGTCATGATGTCACACGCCCGGGCGATCAGAACCTGATCGAAAGCGCGGCGCAAGTCTCCATCCGTAATGACACCGACCAGCGCACCGTCGCCATCGACGACGGCTGTGACGCCCTTGCCGCCCGATGTCATCTCGAAGACGATGTCGCGCATGGGCGTGTCCATGCCGACGAGGGGCAGAGGGTCATCGAGTTCGATGATTTCCTCGATGGGCGCCAGTCGGCTGCCAATCTCTCCGCCGGGATGCCACATGGCCAGTTCAGTCTTGGTGACGCCCCGCTTACTCATTGCGGCGATGGCAAGAGCGTCTCCCAGTGCCAGGGTCATCGAGGTGGAGGTCGTCGGCGCGATCCGTGCGGGGCATGCTTCGGGCGTGCGCGGCAGGGGAAGGACGATCGATGCAGCTTTTGCCAGCGGCGAATCGAGGCGCGAGACGATCGCGATGATGGGAATCGCGAAACGCCGCGCATAGCCGATCAGCGGCCGCAATTCGCGTGTGAAGCCGCTGTTCGAGAGAATGAGGAGCGTGTCGCCCGGCATCACCATGCCAAGATCGCCATGCGCTGCTTCGCTCGAATGCAGGAAGAAAGAAGCTGTGCCTGTCGCGGCGAGCGTCGCGCTGACTTTCCGGCCGATATGCCCCGATTTCCCCATGCCGGTCACGATGACCCGGCCTTCGGTTGCCAGAATGAGGGAAATCGCCTCTTCGAAGCGCTCGTCGAGCGAGTTGGCAAGAAGGCTCAAGGCCTCCGCTTCCTTCTGGACCACCGCACGGCCAGTCTCGATAAGGTCGTTTTGGGTCACAAGGGCCCCGACCAGGCCGAAATCGTCGAAGGCCGCCATATCGTGTGCTTCGCTCCCTTTATGGGTGTCGGCTAAACCGCATTTCAATCCCGATCAAGCTCTGTTTCGCGTTGCAGCAATCTGTCGTGCCTGATGCACATCTTGACGGCAATGCTGCGGATAACCGTCCGCGGTTAGGGCCATTTGGGCGCAAGCTTTTAAGGCATGAAGTTGCTTGAGTTTACGCTCGGTTCGTTTGTACCGTCTATTCGGTTCAATCGACCGGGTTTGATTTTCCTGCGCGCAAACCTGCATTTGCTCTGCACTAAAAAGAAAGGGCGGTCCGTCGCCGGGCCGCCCTTCCTGAAATCGACTGTCGAACGCCGGATCAGCGCGAGTAGAACTCGACGACCAGGTTCGGTTCCATCTTCACGGGATAGGGCACCTCGTCCAGCGTGGGCACGCGGGTGTAGGTGACCTTCGCGGCGCCATCGGGCGCGATGTAGTCGGGGATGTCGCGCTCGGCGAGGCTCTGGGCTTCCATGACCAGCGCCATTTCCTGCGCCTTCTTGCCCAGCGTGATCTCGTCGCCCGGCTTCACCAGACGCGAGGCGATGTTGCACTTCACGCCGTTCACATAGATGTGGCCATGCGAAACGAGCTGGCGCGAGGAGAAGATCGTCGGCGCGAACTTGGCGCGATAGACGACGGCGTCGAGGCGGCGCTCGAGCAAGCCGATCAGGTTCTGGCCGGTGTCGCCCTTCATGCGCGAGGCTTCGATGTAGTTCTTCTTGAACTGCTTCTCGGTCACGTCGCCATAATAGCCCTTGAGCTTCTGCTTGGCGCGCAGCTGGGTGCCGAAGTCGGACATCTTGCCC
>JAGIAZ010000015.1 GCA_017744605.1 Sphingobium sp.
TCGCCAAGCGGTCGCTCGTCCGGCCAGCGCAACAAAGGATCGGCAAGGATCGTCACCGTTCCGCCCGCCTTCACCCAATCATCGAGCGCGACAAGCTCCGTGGGCGCAAGCAGCCTCGGCTGGATCAGCAACAGATGCGCCACGCCGTGCAACGTCGTGACATTAAGCAGGTCGATGGGTTGCGCCCACCAGCGCTTTTGAAGTCCTTCCACGAGCGGTGCACGCTGTCCAACGCCGTGCAGGACGCTCCCCTTTCCCTGCTCCTGCGCGAACAGAGGCAATGCCGACATCACACGCACATCGGCGCCCGCCACTTTCACCGGGCTGCCTTCCAGCTGATACAGCCCGTAACGCATGCCACCGAACAACCCCAGGCCGACGATTGCGGCGAGCCACCATCCGCGCCGCACGATCCCGAGCGCTAGTGCTCCCATGGCGAGCAGCGCCGCCAGCAGCGCAAGCCGAACCGACGGCGGGACGCTCGCGGAAAGGACGACGACCAGTGCAGGCGGCAGCGCAACGAGCGCCCATTGCCAGGCCGCGCGGTGCATCCCCGCGCCTCCGGCGAGCCGCATCACGACCAGCGCCGCAAAACCCGGCAACAGCCAGTCCAACGGCTCGAAGCGGCCATAATCGAGGAGCGTCGGGGCAAGGCCGCCAAAAAGGCTGGTGACAGCACAAAGCGCCGGCAGCAGCGCCGATAACCAGCGCCGCATCATGACCACTCCCGACAAGCGCGGGAAATCAGTGTTGCTGCTCGCGCTTTTTGGGATCCTGGTCCATCGGCTTGGAGAGGCGCGGATCTGGCTCGAGGTCCGGGACGGACGGCCCAACGGACTGGTCGCTCTTGGGCGTGACGCCGAGATCCTCGAGCGTCTCCGTCGTCGTCCCGTTGGTCGTGCCGGCGTCGGCCGCCGCCTGCCCGCTCACAGTC
The DNA here is from genome assembly GCA_017744605.1 of Sphingobium sp. GTDB lineage: Bacteria > Pseudomonadota > Alphaproteobacteria > Sphingomonadales > Sphingomonadaceae > Sphingobium. The sequence continues at coordinate 935 of JAGIAZ010000015.1, forward strand.
AGCGTCTGCGTTGCCTCGGGCCGAACCGTCTTCACGATGATATTGGCGAAGGCCACCATCAGCAGCACGCCACCAAGGCCAATGAGGCCGACCTGCACCCGCTGGACCGTCTCACGACGATTCGGCGTCTCGCTCTGCTCTGCCATATCGGTCACTCCAGGGCTCAGCCTCGCCGCCTGCCCGTTCCCGACATTCAATCTGCCAGCCAGGGAAAGGGCGTCAAGCCTTTCGAGACCAGCCAGTCGCGATTGTACAGCGTCGAAAGATAGCGCAGGCCCGTGTCGCACAGCATCGTGACGATGCGGCTGCCGGGCCCGAGCTTGCGGCCAAGCTCGATGGCGCCCGCGACATTGATGCCGCTCGACAGGCCGAGGCAAAGCCCCTCCTCGGCAAGCAGCCGCTCGACCCAGACCATGCCCTCGGCATCCGAGACGCGGAATTGGGTGTCGATCGGTGCGCCTTCGAGATTTGCGGTGATGCGGCTCTGACCGATGCCTTCAGCCACCGAACTGCCTTCGGCCTTCAGCTCGCCATGCGCATAATAATTGTAGAGCGCCGCGCCATAGGGATCGGTGAGCGCGATCGTTACTGCCTCGCTCTTCTGCTTGAGCCCGAGACCCACGCCCGCAATCGTGCCGCCCGTGCCGGCGCTGCAGGTGAACCCGTCGATTCGGCCTTCCATCTGCGCCCAGATTTCCTCGGACGTGCCGATGATATGCGCCTTGCGGTTGGCGATGTTGTCGAACTGGTTGGCCCAGATCGCGTTGGGCGTTTCCTCGGCGATGCGGCGCGAGGTGTGCACGAAATGGCCGGGATTGGAGAAAGGCGCGGCGGGAACGGTGACCAGCTCGGCGCCCAGCGCGCGCAGCGTGTCCATCTTCTCGCGGCTCTGCGTCTCGGGCATCACGATGATCGACTTGTAGCCCTTGGCATTGGCGACCAGCGCGATACCGATGCCTGTATTGCCCGCCGTGCCCTCGACGATGGTGCCGCCGGGCTGGAGCTGCCCTTTTTCCTCGGCGTCGTTGATGATGTAGAGCGCGGCGCGGTCCTTGATGGATGCGCCGGGATTGGTGAACTCGCACTTGCCGAAGATTTCCGCGCCGCTGGCTTCGGACGGTCCGGCGAGACGGACAAGCGGCGTGTTGCCGATGAGGGCCAATGTATCCTGGGCGATGGTCATGGCATGAGACCTATGAAGCCGTAGACAAGCTTACAAGCAAAGAGATTTGCGCGAGGCCCAAGCGCAGGTTGCACTATTCCGCAGCCTTCACGATCGCGGTTTCTGCCGCCTCGGCCTTCTCTTCGGCTGCCTTGCGCCGGTCGGTGAACCAGATCGCGATGAGCGTGAATTCGTAGAGCAGCACCAGCGGGATCGCGAGCATGATCATCGATAGCGCATCGGGCGGCGTGATGGCGGCCGCCACGATCGCGGCACCGACGATTACATAGCGGCGGGCTGCCACGAGCTGCGCGCGGCTGAGAATGCCTGCGCGGTTGAGCAGCATCACCAGCACCGGCAACAGGAACGAGACGCCGAAGGCAAGAATGAACTGCATGACGAGGCTGAGATAGGCGTCGACGCTGGGCAGCGCCTCGAGCTGGACGCCGCCGAGCTGCCCCTGAAACTTCAGGAAAAAATGGAACGCCGCCGGCATGACCCCGTAATAAGCGAGGCTCGCGCCCATCAGGAACAGGACGGGCGTCGCCAGCAGGAACGGCAGCAGCGCCTTCTTCTCCTTGGCATAGAGGCCCGGCGCGACGAATGCCCAGAGCTGGTTCGCGATGATCGGGAACGAGACGAAGAAGCCGCCGAACACAGCGATCTTCACCTGCACGAAGAAGGCCTCGTAGAGCTTGGTGTAGACCAGCTTGCCGCCGGCCCCACCATAGCCGCTCTTCAGCGGCGCGACGAGGAATGCAAGGATGTGATCCGCGAAATAGAAGCAGAGCCCGCCCGTGACGATCATGGCATAGATGCAGTAGAGCAGGCGCTTCCGGAGTTCGATCAGGTGATCGAGCAGCGGCGCCTTGCTCTCGTCGATATCGCGCATCATGCGGCTGCGTCCTTGCCGGGCACGACAGCCGGATCGGGGGCCGGCTCCGCCGCCGCGACCGCTTCGGCCCGCGGCGTCTGCGACTGCTTCACGGCCTCGACCAGAGGATCGATTGGCGCGGTCGCCTCATGCACAACATCCGGTGCGGACTCAGCCTCGGATTGCCCCTCGACCAGCTGTTTCTCGGTCATTTCGGGCTGCGGATGCTCGGCCATGATCCGCTCATTTTCCCTGGCCCACTGCTTCTGCAATTCCTCGAGTTCCGCCTCACGGACCATCGCGTCGATACCGGTGCGGAAATGGCGCGCCATGGCCCGCGCCTGCCCGACAACCTTGCCGACCATGTACAGCGCGCGCGGCAAATCCTTCGGGCCGATCACGACGACCGCGATCACCACGATCAGCAGCAGTTCGGTTGAATCGATGCCAAACACTAATCGCCCTTCCGTGCGGCGGCGGCGCGGGGTTTAGCCGTCGAGCTTCTGCTCGTCCTTGGTTTTCGACTGCTCGACGGTCTCGCCGCGCTGCTCGATGCGCTGCGCCGGCTTTGCGGGCGGCACATCGTCGCTGTCGTCGGCCATGCCCTTCTTGAAGCTCTTGATGCCCTTGGCAACGTCGCCCATCAGGCCCGAGACCCGGCCACCGCCGAACAGCAGCACGATCACGAGAACGATCAGAATCCAGTGAATGGGAGAAAACGAACCCATCTATCAATCTCCTTGAGATGCCTTAACTAGGCTTCGTCTTCCTCATTTTCCAGAGCAGATTGCGCGTCCTCGGCTTCGCCCGTCGCTTCCCCCGTCGCTTCCCCCATCTCTTCCATCGCCATGTCGATCGGATCGAGCAGCCCGGCGGCGCGCAAATCGTCGATGCCGGGCAGATCGCGGCGCGACGCCAGGCCGAAATGCGTCAGGAAGTCGGGCGTGGTCACATAGATGAGCGGGCGGCCCGGCACCTCGCGGCGGCCGGCGGGGCGAATCCAGCCCGACTCCATGAGCACGTCGAGCGTGCCCTTGGCGACCTGCACGCCGCGAATGGCCTCGATCTCGGCGCGGCTCACCGGCTCGTGATAGGCAATGATGGCCAGCGTTTCGACCGCTGCGCGCGACAGCTTGCGCGGCTCCTCGCGCTCGCGGCGCAGGATGTGCGCCAGATCCGGCGCGGTCTGGAAATGCCAGCGGCTTCCCCGTTCGACCAGTTCGATGCCACGCCCGGCATAATGATCGGCAAGCACCGCAAGATGCGGCACCACGCTTTCCTCAATGCCGGCGGCGCGGCCGATTTCGGCCAGCGTCAGCGGCTCCTCCGCTGCGAACAGAACCGCCTCGACCAGCCGGACGGACGCATCGCCGCTCATGCCCGTACTCCGGAGGCGGCCTTGAGATAGAGCGGCGCGAAGATCGCATCCTGCTGCAGCTCGACCTTGCCGAGCCGTGTCAGCTCCAGCGCCGCGACGAAGCTGCTGGCAAGGGCCGAACGACGAAGCGCGGGATCGGTCGTTTCAGGCAGAAAGCTCTCCAGCTCCGCCCAGTCGAGCCGGGCGCCGATGAGCCGGGAAACGCGCTCCAACGCCGCATCCAGCGTCATGACGGCACGGCGCGCGACGATATGGACGCGCGGCGCCGTGCGTGCCTTCACTCGCCCATAAGCCTGGATGAGGTCGAACAGGCTCGCCTGCCACAGGAAGGCACGCGGACGATGCAGCCCTTCGGGATGTGGACGGCGGAACACGTCGCGGCCGACACGGTCTCGCGCCATGAGCCGCGCGCCCGCCTCGCGCATCGCCCCGAGCCGCTGGAGCCGCAGATGCAGGCGGAGCGCCAGCTCTTCGGGCGACGGATCGGGCTGCTCTTCCTTCGGCAGCAGCAGCGCGGATTTCAGATAAGCGAGCCAGGCGGCCATGACGAGATAGTCGGCGGCCAGCTCCAGCCGCAGCGCCCGCGCCTCCTCGATGAACTTGAGATATTGCGCGACCAGCGCGAGGATCGAGATTTCGCGGAGATCCACCTTCTGCGTGCGCGCCAGCGCGAGCAGCAGGTCGAGCGGGCCTTCCCAGCTTTCGACGCTGATCGTGAGGATTTCGTCCTCGTTCGCGCGGCGCGCCGGCTGGTCCCAATCATCGTCGCCGAGCAGGTTTTCGAGGTCTGGAGCGTTGTCGTCCGGGAGACTCGGCGCGTTCATACCAGACCTTGCTGGAGCAGCAGGTCGCGCGTTGCAAGGGCCTCGTCCAGCGTCCAGTCGTCCGGCCCCGCCGCGATCGTTTTCATCGCCCGGTCGAGCCGTTCCCGACTCCTGTCGCTCATTTCCGGCAAGCGCGCCGCCGTCGCCGCCATCTCGTCCATCCGGCCCCAGCAATTGAGCGCCAGATCGCAGCCCGCCGCAACCACCGCCTCGGCCAATTCGTCCGCCGGGCCGTTCAGAGCTTTCATGTCGAGATCGTCGGACATCAGGAGGCCGTCGAAGCCGATGGCGCCGCGAATGATGCCCCCGATGACCGTAGGCGAAAGGCTGGCCGGGCGTTCCGCATCCCAGGCCGTGTAGACGATATGGGCGGTCATGCCGGCCGGCGCCCGGTCGAGCGAACGGAAAGGCGCCATGTCCCATTCGAGGTCCGTGGCATCGGCTATGACGGTCGGGAGCGCCTTGTGGCTGTCGACCATCGCCCGGCCATGACCCGGCATATGTTTGACGATGCCGACCACGCCGCCGGCCCGCAGCCCGTCGAGCGTCGCCCGCCCGAGTGCGGCGACGCGCATCGGCTCCGCGCCGAAGCTGCGGTCGCCGACGATCTCGCTGGCGTCGGGCTGGCGCACGTCGAGCACCGGTGCGGCATTGGCGGTGATGCCGACGTCATGGAGGATGCCGCCGAGCGCGCGGCCATTGCAGCGTGCCGCCTCAATCGCGCTGGAAGGTGCGCGCTCGTAGAGGGCGTCGAAGCGGGCGGCGGGCGGGAATTCCGGCCAGAGCGGCGGCTTCATGCGCGCCACGCGTCCGCCTTCCTGGTCGATCATGATGAAGAGATCCTGCCGCCCGGCAATTTCGCGCAATTGGTCGGTCAGCGCGCGCAGCTGCTCCGCATCGCGAATATTCCGACTGAAGAGGATGTAGCCGGCCGGGTCGCATGCCGCGAACAACGCCCGCTCTTCCGCGCTGACAGTCTCCCCGGCGAGGCCAAAGATCGCCGGAAGCACGGCTCAGGGCACCACGAAGCAGTTTTCGCCGGCCACGCGCAGGCGGCCGCAGAGCGCAGCGGCCGCGGCCCGGTCGGCAGCGCCGAGGCGCAAGCGGTAGAGCGTCTTGCCGGGAACCGGTTCGACGGCATGTCTGGTTCCCGCAAGATCGTCGAAGCGCTTGACCAGCCGCTTGAATGCCTCGTCCGCAATGGCCTTGCTGTTATATGCGCCGATCTGGACGCGCGCGCCGCCAAGCGACGGCGCAGGCGCCGGCGTAGCGGGCGTCGCTTCGGGCTTGGCTGTCGGCGCCGGCTTGGCTGCAGGCTTGGGCTCGGGCTTGACCGCCTCGGTCATCGGCACTTCCGGCGCCTTGGTGGGGTCGATGCGCCCAGAGCTGTTTCCGCCCGAGCTCGCCTCGAAGGCCGCATCGCCCTCGCCTTCGAAGTTCTTGCCCTCGACGTCATATTTCCTGGCTTCGGCCGAGTTTGCCGGGATCTTGTAGGTCTCGCGGTCCGGCGTGACCATGGTCGCTTCGCCGCCGGGCGTGCCGCCCGATATATTGTGCTTCAGCCACCAGCCACCGCCGATGATGATGCCGAGCAGGATGAGGCCGAGGACGACCAGGCCGATGATCTTCTGGATGGGAGCGGACCGATATTCCTCGATCGGCTCAGCCGGCTCGAGCCAAGGCAAACGGTCACGATCTTCTGCCAGGAATCCGTCGCCATCGTCCCCCGTCATCAGTTCATCTCCTCCAGCGCCGCAACCCCCATCAGCGCGAGACCGTTCCTGATAACCTGACCGACGCACGCGCTCAAGAAGAGCCGCGCTGCTGTTATGTCCGCCCTGTCGGCCAGGATCACGCGCCGCTGGACATCGTCATTACCCGCGTTCCACCAGCCGTGGAAGGCGGCCGCCAGATCGTAGAGATAGAAGGCGATACGGTGCGGCTCGCGGGCCTGCGCCGCACCTTCGACGATGCGCGGGAAGTTTGCGAGAGTCCTCGCCAGCGCCAGTTCCTCCTCGCCCAGCAGCGCGAGGTCGGGCGCGGGCAGGCCGTCCGGGAACGTCTCCTTCACACGCCGCGCCAGCGACGAAATGCGCGCATGGGCATATTGCACGTAGAAGACCGGATTGTCCTTCGACGCCTCGACCACCTTGGCGAAGTCGAAATCCATCTGCGCGTCGGCCTTGCGAGTCAGCATGGTGAAGCGCACCACGTCCTTGCCGACCTCGTTCACCACATCGGCGAGCGTCACGAAATTGCCCGAGCGCTTGCTCATCTTGACCGGCTCGCCGTCGCGCAGCAGCCGCACCATTTGCACGAGCTTGACGTCGAACCGCACCTTGCCCTCGGTGAGCGCCGCGACCGCGGCCGTAATGCGCTTCACGGTGCCGGCATGGTCCGCGCCCCAGATGTCGATCATCTGGTCCGCGTTCTGGGCCTTCTGATAATGATAGGCCATGTCGGCGCCGAAATAGGTCCAGCTGCCGTCCGACTTCTTGATCGGCCGGTCCTGGTCATCACCGAACTTCGTCGAACGGAACAGCGGCAGCTCCACCGGCTCCCAATCCTCGGGCGTCTCGCCCTTGGGCGCCTCGAGCATGCCGTCATAGACGAGATCGTGCGCGCGCAGCCACTGCTCCGCGATCTCCGGCTTCTTCGCCGCCTGCAGCTCCGCCTCGGACGAGAAGAGGTCGTGATGGATGCCGAGCAGCGCCAGGTCCGCCCTGATCATCGCGAGCATCTCCGCGACCGCCGTCTTGCGGAACAGCGCGAGCCACTCGCTCTCCGGCGCGCCGATGAACCTGTCACCATATTCGGCCGCGAGCTTCCGGCCGACCGGAGCGAGATAGTCGCCCGGATAGAGCCCTTCCGGGATCTCGCCAATATCCTCGCCCAGCGCTTCGCGGTAGCGCAGGTGCGCCGAGCGGGCGAGCACATCGACCTGGCCGCCGGCATCGTTCACATAATATTCGCGCGTGACCTCGTGACCGACATATTCGAGCAATGCGGCAAGCGCATCGCCGACCACCGCCCCCCGGCAATGGCCCATATGCATGGGGCCCGTCGGGTTGGCCGAGACATATTCGACATTGACGCGCACGCCCTTGCCCGCCTGCGAGCGGCCATAAGCGGCGGCCATGTCCGAAATCGTGCGCAGCTCGGCCTGCCATGTGCCCGGATCGAGCCGCAGGTTGATGAAGCCCGGTCCGGCGATCTCGACGCCCGTGACATCCGCGATGCCGCGCAGCCGGGCCGCGATCAGCTCGGCGAGCGCGCGCGGATTGGTCGCGGCAGGCTTGGCCAGCACCATGGCGGCGTTGGTGGCCATGTCGCCATGGCTCGGGTCGCGCGGCGGTTCGACGGTGACGGCCTTGCGATCGAGGCCAGCCGGCAGCTCGCCCGCCGCGACCATCTCGTCGAGCAGACCGTCCAGATGAGAGGAGAAACGCGAAAAAATGGACACGGACGAACTTTCTTACAAAGCCCGTTCGCCCTGAGCCTGTCGAAGGGCCGTTCTTGTTCTTCTTGAAAAGAAGGAGGGCCTCGACACGCTCAGCCCGAACGGATTTACCGGGCTTAGCGGGTGATGTTGTACTTGAGCTGGTCCTGGGTCAGGTTGAAGCCCACGAGCAGCTCGAAGCTGGTTCGCTCGATGGCCTCCTTGACCTTGGGCTGGCTCAGCGGATCGTTGGCGGCGTCAGCACTACCCGCGCGGCGCGGCTTCGTGATCAGCTGCTCGATGTCGGCCGGCAGCGAGGCCGCGCTCTTGTCGATGCGCGATGACGCCACGCCATAGGCCTCGGCCCGCAGGCCGCCTTCGGGGAACTGCAACTGGACGACGCCGATGCGCTTGGCGACCACCTGGGTCGCGCCGCGCACCACGGTCGAGAAATAAGGAAGCTGGACAACCCGCGCTGGCCCCGGATCACGGCGGATCGCCGAGACCAGGAACGTTGCGTTGCTGATCAGCTTGCCATTGTCTTCGCGGCAGGTCGACTGGAGGCGCGAGATGCTCGCGGTCACATCGATCGCCTCGGCCGTGCGGCTCGCCGGCGGATCGAACAATGTCACGTCGCCCGTATTGCCGGCAACGGCCACGATCGGGCAGGCCGAGCGGATCTGGATGATGCCTTCGCCGGACGAGGAAATGTCGCCGCGATGGGCAGAGCATCCGGCGAGCAGAGCGCCGACGAGACCGGTGACGAGAAGCTTGTGAGAGGCGGAAATCCGCAAGGGGAAACAATCCTTATCTCAGCGGGCACGATGGAGGGGGCGCCCGCTCGCAATTGATCCGCGCTTCTTAGTCACGCCGCCGTCCCTGCGCAACATAAAGGGCAATCCGCCTTCCCTCCGCCCGCACATCGCCCTAAAGGACCGGCATGGCCGAAGCTGACCCGATCCGACCCGACGCTGCCGCGACACGGACGCGCCCCGCCCTGCGCGTGCTGATCGCCGCGCCACGCGGCTTCTGCGCGGGCGTCGACCGCGCCATCACCATCGTCGAGAAGGCGCTGGAGAAATATGGCGCGCCGGTCTTCGTGCGCCATGAGATCGTCCACAACCGCCATGTCGTCCAGGCCCTGCGCGACAAGGGCGCGGTGTTCATCGACGAACTCGATGACGTCCCGGACGGACGGCCCGTCATCTTTTCCGCCCATGGCGTGCCCAAGCTCGTCCCCGCGAGCGCGGAGGCACGCGGGCTCGACTATCTCGACGCGACCTGCCCGCTCGTCTCGAAGGTTCACCGCCAGGCCGAGCGCCAGGTCGCGGCCGGACGCCATATCCTGTTCATCGGCCACGCCGGCCATCCCGAGGTCATCGGCACCTTCGGCCAGGTGGCGGAGGGCAGCATGACCCTCATCCAGTCCGAAGCGGACGCGGAGGCCTTCACGCCGGAGCCGGGTCAGGCGCTCGCCTTCCTGACGCAGACGACACTGTCGGTCGACGACACCGCCGCCATGATCGGCGTCCTCCAGCGCCGCTTCCCGGATATCGCCGCCCCGAAGGGCGAGGACATCTGCTACGCGACATCCAACCGCCAGGGCGCCGCCAAGGCTATCGCGGCCCAGGCCGATGCCGTGCTCGTCATCGGCGCGCCCAACAGCTCCAACTCGCTGCGCCTCGTCGAAGTCGCCGAGCGCACCGGCACGAAGGCGCGCCTGATCCAGTCGGCGGACGAAATCGATTTCGGCTGGCTGGCCGGTACGGCAACCCTTGGCCTCACGGCCGGCGCGAGCGCGCCCGAGCTTCTGGTCCGTGGCGTCATCGACGCGCTTGGGCGCCATTTTTCGGTGACCGAAGAGGAAGTCATGACCACGACCGAGAACATGGCCTTCAAGCTGCCGCGCGGCCTCGAAGCGCAGTGACGGCATAATGGCAGTCTACACGCAGGTTTCGGCGGAAGAGCTTGGCGACTTCCTGACCCGTTTCGATGTCGGCGAGTTGGTGTCCGCCAAGGGCATCGCCGAGGGCGTCGAGAATTCCAACTATCTCGTCGACACCACCGGCGCGAATGGCAAAGGCGCCCGCTTCATCCTGACGCTCTACGAGAAACGCGTCGCGGCGGGCGACCTGCCCTATTTCATGGGCCTGCTCGATCATCTCGCCGCCAAGGGTCTGGCCGTGCCGCCGGCCATCAAGGATCGCGAGGGGCGCGAGATTCACGAGTTGGCGGGACGGCCGGCCTGCCTCATCCAGTTCCTGCCAGGCGTCTCCGTCTCGCACCCCAATGTTGCGCAAGCGCATGCCGCCGGACGCGCCATGGCCGAGATGCACAAGGCCGTCGCCGACTTCCCGCTCGACCGGCCCAACTCGATGGGCGTCGAAACATGGAAGCCACTGTTCGAGCGCTGCGGCCGCAGCCTCGACCAGATCCAGCCGGGCTTTCACGATGACATGGCGACGGCAATCGGCGAGGTCCTCGCCAACTGGAACGCGGGCGATTTCGACCAATGCGCCGTTCATGCCGATCTCTTCCCGGACAATGTCCTGATGCTCGGCGACAAGGTGACCGGCCTCATCGACTTCTATTTCGCCTGCACGGACGTGCGCCTCTACGATCTGGCGATCATGCACGCGGCCTGGGCCTTCGACGCGACCGGACGCACCTTTCATGCCGCCGTCGGCGAGACGCTCATCGCGGGTTATGAGGCGGTATTCCCCCTCACAGAACAGGAGCGCGCCGCCTTCAACGGCTTCGCCGCGGGTGCCTGCATCCGCTTCACCCTGTCGCGCGCCTGGGACTGGCTCAACACGCCGGCCGACGCGCTCGTGATGCGCAAGGATCCGCTTGCCTTCTGGCGCCGCCTCAAGGTCTACGACCCCGATCTGGCGGCACGCCTCAAGACCCTTACATGAGCGACATCGTCGAGCTGTTCACGGACGGCGCCTGCAAGGGCAATCCCGGTCCCGGTGGCTGGGGCGCCGTGCTGCGCTTCAAGGGCAAGGAAAAGGAACTCTCGGGCGGCGAGCCCGACACGACCAACAACCGCATGGAGATGATGGCGGCGATCGAGGGCCTCAAGGCGCTGACCCGCCCTTGTCACGTCAAGCTCTTCACCGACAGCAAATATGTGATGGATGGCATCACCAAGTGGATCCACGGCTGGCAGCGCAACGGCTGGCGCACCGCCGACAAGAAGCCGGTCAAGAATGCCGATCTCTGGCAGGCGCTGCTCGCCGCCATCGCGCCGCACCGGGTCGAATGGCACTGGGTGAAAGGGCATGCCGGCCATCCCGAGAACGAGCGAGCCGACAAACTCGCCTGCGCCGCCGCGGAGGCCGTTCGAGGGGCGTAGCGCGTAGGCCCTAGATCAGTTGCACTTGGCGCAGGTGCCGAGCACCTCGATCACGGGCCGTTCGGGGCTGAAACCCGACAGGGTAGCGACGCTGCGCACCTGCTCGGTCAGCGCATCGTCGTCGACATGAGTCGTCGCGCCACATTCCCGGCACACCAGAAAGATGCAGTCGTGCATGCAGCCGGGATGGGCATTGGCGATATAGGCATTGGCGCTCTCGACGCGCTGCGCGAGGTTGTTCGCCACGAACAGGTCGAGGATACGGTAGACGCTGTTGGGCGCCACGCGCTTGCCGCGCCGCTGCGAGACCTTGTCCGCGATGTCATAGGCCGATGACGGCTTTTCCTCGGCGGCCAGCACGGCGAAGATATCGCCGCGCATGTCCGTCCACTGCTCGCCCTTGCTCTCCAGCATGGCGCGCGCCGCCTGGGCGAGCTTGTTGCCCGTCGGTTCGCGGTGATCGTGGCGATGGTCATGCCCGTGATCGTGCCCATGACCGTGGCTATGTGTGTGGCCGCTCATCCCTCTAATCTAGGCCTTGCGGGCACCCGCGACAAGCCTGGCCAATGGGCCCGCGATCCGGGAACCGAACGGATCATGGCGTCTGCCGAAAAGTTGGTTTAAATAAATGGACAGAATCAACAAAGGGAGGGGCTGCGATGGCCATCACCAGCACATTCGCCGGAACATGTGGACGTTTTGCGGCAGGCCTCGCGCTCGCCGGCCTGGTTGCTGCGGCGCCGCTCGCAGCGCAGCCATCCGGCCCCGGCGGACCGGCGCCGCTCGCCAAGCAGCCGGCGAACGTCAACGTCGTTACTGTCCATTCCAAGTCGCTCGAGGGCAATCTCGAGGGCGATCCGGCCGACATCAAGGTGATCGTCGCACTCCCGCCGAACTACGGCAAGGACACCAAAAAGCGCTATCCGGTCGTCTATTTTCTCCACGGCTATTTCTTCAACGTCGACCAGATCGACGGCCTCGCCCATTTCGGCGACGCGGTCTCGGACGAAGCCAAGAAAGGCCATGAGTTCATCCTCGTCGCGCCCGACGGCGGCCGCACCAAATGGGCCGGCTCCATGTGGTCGAGTTCGCCGACGATCGGCGACTGGGAAGGCTTCGTGTCGAAGGACCTCGTGTCCTACATCGACTCGCACTATCGCACGCTCGCCAAGCCCGCCTCGCGCGGCCTCGGCGGCCACTCGATGGGCGGCTACGGCACATGGCGCATCGCCATGAAGCACCCCGGCATCTTCGGCGCCGCCTATGGCATGAGCGCCTGCTGCATGTCGGCGCGCACGACCAATGCCGGCGACGCGAAGATCGAGAAGATGTCGATCGAGGAAGCCTTGAAGGCCGGCTTCGGCGAGCGCGCGGCGATCGCCTCGGCCGCCGGCTGGGCCTCCAACCCGGCCAAGCCGCCCTTCTATTTCGACTGGCTGACCAAGGACGGCGTCGCCCAGCCCGATGTCGTCGCGCAATGGGCCGCCAACGCCCCGCTCGCCATGCTCTCGCAATATGTGCAGAACCTGAAGACCTATCAGGCGCTGGGCATCGAAATCGGCACCAAGGACGGCCTCATCGGCGACAACCGCAAGCTCAACGCGCTGTTCGACCAATATGGGCTGAAGCACGATTATGCGGAGTTCGACGGCGGCCATGCCGAGCGTTTCGCCGAGCGCGTCCGCATCGGCCTCATTCCCTTCATGGAAAAGAATCTCGCGACGAAGTGAGTTCGCCATCTTAGCCCCTCCCCTTTAGGGGAGGGGTTAGGGTGGGGGCCTGCCATATTGCAGATCGCTTCGCGACACCCACCCCCGAGCCCTCCCTTGAAAGGGAGGGGCCTTTTATTGGTTACCTCCGCCCAGCGCCCTCTCCAACCTCCCTTGATCCAGCGCGCCTTCCCATTTCGCCACGACGATCGTCGCCACGGCATTGCCGATGATGTTGGTGATCGCCCGGCATTCGCTCATGAAGCGGTCGATGCCCAGGATCAGCGCCATGCCGGCCACCGGCACGCTGGGCACGATGGCGAGTGTCGCCGCGAGGGTGATGAAGCCCGACCCCGTCACGCCCGCCGCGCCCTTGCTCGAGATGATCGCGACGCCCAGCAAAGCCAGTTGCTGCCCGAGGCTGAGGTCCACGCCGCAGGCCTGCGCGATGAACAGGGCGGCCAGCGTCATGTAAATATTCGTGCCGTCCAGGTTGAAGCTGTAGCCCAGGGGAATGACCAGCCCGACCACGCCCGGGTCGCAACCCGCCGCCTCCAGCCGCTTCATCAGCGGCGGCAAGGCGGCTTCCGACGATGACGTGCCCAGCACCAGCAGAAGCTCGTCCTTGAGATAGGCGATCAGGCGGAAGATCGAGAAGCCGCCCGCCCGTGCGATCAGGCCCAGCACGACGAGCACGAACAGCGCCGAGGTCAGGTAGAATGTGGCGAGCAGCCGCAGCAGATAATCGAGCACATCCGGCCCATATTTGCCGACGGTGAAGGCCATGGCCGCGAAGGCGCCGACGGGCGCGGCCCGCATCACGATGGCGACGATGCGAAAGACGACGACCGAGAGCCGGTCGACCAGGTCGATCACGGGCTGCGCGGGCTCGCCCACCAGCGCGATGGCAATGCCGGTCAGGACCGAGACGAACAGGATCTGCAGGATCGATCCCTCGGCGAGCGGCGACACCAGCGTCCTGGGGATGATCGCCAGCAGGAACTCGGTGATCGAGCTGTGCTGCGCCTGCTCGACATAGGGCGCGACCGCCGCGCTATCGAGCGTCGCGGGATGGATGCCGAGGCCCGCGCCCGGCTGCACGACATTGGCGACGACAAGGCCGATGGCGAGCGCGACAGAGGAGACGACGATGAAATAGCCGAAGGCCCGGGCGGCGACGCGGCCCAGTTCGCCGAGCGCGCGCATATGGGCGATGCCGCTCACCAGCGTCAGGAAGATCACGGGCGCGATGACCATCTTGATCGCCGCGATGAAGGCATCGGACAGCGGCTTCATCGCGCTGCCCCAGCCAGGCTTTAGAATGCCGAGCAGCACACCCAGCACGATCGCGATCAGCACCTGCACATAGAGATGCCGCCACCAGCCGCGTGCTGCCTGTGTCGCTGTCATGCCTGCTCCCCTCACCCATGGCCATATCCCATCGCATCATCGTCATTCCCGCGAAAGCGGGAACCTCGTCAACCGGGCGGCTACGGGCTGGACGCGCAGGAGACCGCGCCGCCGCCGCTGGCTTCTCGCTTTCGCGGGAATGGCGAAGTTTTTGCCGCTGCTTTGACTGCTCCGGACTCAAGGAAATGCCTATGCTGTGATATTATTCCCCATCGATTTTTGTTGGGAGACCTGTGTCATGACGGACGTCGTTGATGTCGCGAAAGTTGAGCAGCTTGCCGGCAAGGTGGTCGGCGATGTGGCAGGCGCCATGGCCCTGTTCATGGCCTATCTCGGGGATCAGGCCGGCGTGTTCGATACGCTGGATCGCGCCGGTCGCGTCACGGCTGGCGAGCTTGCCGGCAAGACCGGCCTCAATGCCAAATATCTCCACCAGTGGCTCGGCTCTGTTTCGGCCGCCGGCTATGTGACTTTCCATCCGGAGGACGAAACCTTCTCACTGACGCCCGAGCAGGCCCTGGTGTTCGGTCGCGAAGGCCAGCCAGCCTGCATGCAGGGCTTCGTGCAAATTCTCGTCGCGCAATATGCCGGGCAGGAAGCCGCCGTCGAAACCTTCAAGTCGGGCAAGGGCCGCCCCTGGAGCGACCATCTCCCCTGCTGCTTCTGCGGCACGGACCGCTTCTTCCGGCCGGGCTATATGGTCAATCTCGTCGACAACTGGATTCCCGCTTTGTCCGGGGTCGAAGGCAAGCTGAAGGCCGGGGCGAAGGTGGCCGATATCGGCTGCGGCCACGGCTCCTCGACCATCCTCATGGCCCAGGCCTATCCCGCCTCCACCATCTTCGGCTTCGACTTCCACGAGCCGTCGATCGAAGCGGCCCGCAGCAAGGCGGCGGAGGCCGGCGTCACCAATGTCCGCTTCGAGATCGCCAGGGCGCAGGATTATCCCGGTGACGGTTTCGATTTCGCCTGCATCTTCGATGCGCTCCACGACATGGGCGACCCGGTCGGCGCGGCGCGGCACATTCGCGAGACACTCAAGCATGACGGCACGTTCATGCTGGTCGAGCCGATGGCCGGCGACACCATGGCGGACAATATGAACCCCATCGGCCAGATCTTCTACGCCGCCTCGACCACGATCTGCACCCCCGCCTCGCTGGCACAGGAAGTCGGCCTGGGTCTTGGGGCACAAGCGGGCCAGAAGCGGCTGACGGAGGTGCTGAACGAAGCGGGCTTCACGAAGGTCCGCCGCGCCTCAGAGACGCCGACGAACATGGTGCTGGAGGTGACGGGCTAGGACGCCTTCATCGTCACTCCCGCGAAAACCATTCGTGGAGCGGTGCGGGACGAGTTTTGTGCCGCCCACGCCCCGCTATCGCGCCGCGCCGCACATCGTTATCCGACACGCATGAGTCTCGAATCGGTCCAGGCCTGGCTGGCCATCCACGCGCCCGACATCGCCCTGATCGATCAGGGCGCCTCGACCGCCACCGTCGCCGAGGCTGCGGTCGCACTCGGCGTCGCGCCCGCGCAGATCGCCAAGACGCTTTCGCTGCGGCTCAAGGACGAAGTCGTGCTGCTCGTGACGCGTGGCGATGCGCGGCTCGACAATCGCAAGACCAAGGATCGCTTCGGCGCACGCCCGCGCATGCTGGGCGGCGAGGACGCGGAAGCGATCACCGGCCATCCCGTCGGCGGTATCTGCCCCTTCGGCCTCGCCTCGCCGCTGCCGGTCTACTGCGATGTCTCGCTCAAGGACTTCGATCTCGTCTATCCGGCGGCCGGCTCACGCACCGCGTCGGTCTGCCTCACGCCGCAACGTCTCTTCGAACTCGTCGGCGCGGGCTGGGTCGACATTTGCTCCCTCGCCGAAGCGGACACCATCTCATCATCCACAATTGCGTGCGCTTGAGTATCCAACGCCAATCGACATTTGACAGGTGGCACACTAGTTAAGCATCTGCATGAAGGACCAACCTGCCACGCCCCTGCTCGATCAGGTGCATGAACCCGCCGATCTGCGTCGCCTTGCGCCCGATCAGCTTCGGCAGCTGGCGGATGAATTGCGGCAGGAAACGATCAGCGCGGTCGGCGTCACCGGCGGCCATCTCGGCTCCGGCCTCGGCGTGGTCGAGCTGACCACCGCCATCCACTACGTCTTCAACACGCCCGAGGACAAGCTCGTCTGGGATGTGGGACACCAGTGCTATCCCCACAAGATCCTGACCGGACGCCGCGACCGCATTCGCACGCTCCGCACCGGCGGCGGCCTCTCAGGCTTCACCAAGCGCAGCGAGAGCGAATATGACCCGTTCGGCGCCGCGCACTCGTCGACGTCGATCAGCGCCGCGCTGGGCTTCGCCATCGCCAACAAGCTCGCCGGCAAGCCCGGCAAGGGCATCGCGGTGATCGGCGACGGCGCCATGTCGGCCGGCATGGCCTATGAAGCGATGAACAATGCCCGCGATGCCGGCAATCGTCTCATCGTCATCCTCAACGACAATGACATGTCGATCGCGCCGCCGGTGGGCGGCCTTTCGGCCTATCTTTCGCGCATCGTCTCCAGCCGCGAGTTCCTCTCGCTGCGCGACGTGCTCAAGCGCTTTGCCCGCAGGCTGCCGCGTCCGCTGCACAAGGCGGCCAAGAAGACCGACGAGTTCGCGCGCGGCATGGCGATGGGCGGCACGCTCTTCGAGGAACTGGGCTTCTATTATGTCGGCCCGATCGACGGCCACAATCTCGATCAACTGGTTCCGGTGCTCGAAAATGTCCGCGACATGGCCGACGGACCGGTACTCATCCATGTCGTCACGCAGAAGGGCAAGGGCTATGCGCCCGCCGAGGCCGCCGCCGACAAATATCACGGCGTGCAGAAGTTCGACGTGATCACCGGCGAGCAGGCCAAGGCCCCGCCGGGACCACCGAGCTATACCAGCGTGTTCGCCAAGGCGCTGCTCGCCGAAGCTGCATCCGACCCAACCATCTGCGCGATTACGGCAGCCATGCCGGCGGGCACCGGCCTCGACAAGTTCCAGGCGGCCCACCCCGAGCGCTTCTTCGACGTGGGCATTGCCGAACAGCATGCCGTGACCTTTGCCGCCGGTCTCGCAGCGCAGGGCATGCGCCCCTTCTGCGCCATCTACTCGACCTTCCTGCAGCGCGCCTATGACCAGGTCGTGCACGATGTCGCGATCCAGAACCTGCCGGTGCGCTTCGCCATCGATCGCGCGGGCCTGGTCGGCGCGGACGGCGCGACCCATGCGGGCAGCTTCGACGTCACCTATCTCGCCACCCTGCCCAATCTGGTCGTGATGGCCGCGGCCGACGAGGCCGAACTGGTCCACATGACGCACACCTGTGCGAAGCACGATTCGGGTCCGATCGCCGTCCGCTATCCGCGCGGCAACGGCACCGGCGTCGCCTTGCCGGAGACGCCGGAACTGCTCGAGATCGGCAAGGGCCGCATCGTGCGCGAGGGCAAAAAGGTCGCCATCCTGTCGCTCGGCACCCGCCTCGAGGAAGCCCTCAAGGCCGCCGATGCCCTCGACGCCAAGGGGCTTTCAACCACGGTCGCGGACCTGCGCTTCGTCAAGCCGCTCGACGAGGCGATGATCCGCAAGCTGCTCGCGACGCATGAGGTCGCGGTCACCGTCGAGGAGGCCAGCATCGGCGGCCTGGGCGCCCATGTGCTGACGCTCGCCAGCGACGAGGGCCTCACCGACACCGGCCTCAAGATTCGCACCATGCGTCTGCCCGACACCTTCCAGGACCAGGACAAGCCCGAGAAGCAATATGACGAGGCGAAGCTGAACGCCCCGCACATCGTCGACACCGTCCTGACCGCGCTCCGCCATAACAGCGCGGGCATGGAGGAGACCGGAGCGCGGGCATGACTGGAAAGGCCACCATCCGCACCGGCATCGGCGGGTGGACCTTCGAGCCCTGGCGCGGGGTGTTCTATCCGGCCGACCTGCCCAAGGCGAAGGAGCTGGATTACGCAGTCCGGCATCTCTCGACGATCGAGATCAACGGCACCTTCTATCGCACCCAGTCGCCATCGACCTTCGCCAAATGGCGCGAGGCGGCGCCCGCGGGCTTCGTCTATGCGGTGAAGGCGCTGCAATATTGCGTGGCCAAGAAGAAGCTCGCCGAAGCCGAGGACTCGATCGGCCGTTTCCTCGCCTCGGGCCTCAGCGAGCTGGGCGACGCCTTGGGTCCGATCCTCTGGCAGTTCCGCGAGACCCGCAAGTTCGACACCGAGGACATCGCCGCGTTCCTCGCCATGCTGCCCGGCAAGATCGATGGCGTTCCTGCGCGGCATGTGCTCGAAGTGCGGCATGAGAGCTTTGCCTGCGGGGAGTTCGTGAACCTGATCCGCCAGCATGGAGCGGCCGTCGTGATCGCGGACCATGAAAAGCATCCGCAAATTGCCGACCTGACCGCCGATTTCGTCTACGCGCGGCTGATGCGCTCGCAGGAAGATGTGCCGACCGGCTATGACGCCGCCGGCCTCGATCGCTGGGCGGACATGGCGAAGGGCTGGGCGGCGGGACAGCGACCCGACGGCCTCGACTATGTGACTGACGCGACGGCGGACACGAAGCCGCGCGATGTCTTCGTCTATTTCATATCAGGCGCGAAAGAGCGCAATCCGGCTGCCGCCATGGCGCTGGCGGAGCGAATCCAGGGCTAGAATTATTCGTCACCCTGAACTTGTTTGTGCAAGCAAGTTCAGCTGACGGAATTTGGATTGATCAGCCCTGCGGCTGACCGGCCGCTGCCTGCGCATTCTGGCCATCGCCCTCCGGCGCGGAGACGATGTCGAACACGGTCCTGCCCTTGTCGAGCACTTCGGTCTTGCCCGCATCGGCCGCCGAGGAGCGGATGCCGAGTTCGATGCCGCTGCCGCCGGCGCTGTCGAGCAGCGAGGTTTCACCACCGCTCCGCGGCGCGGGGCCGCCGAACATGGTGTCGAGCGCCTGCTGCTGCACATTGCTCTGCTGGCTCGCGGCGGTACCCGGCGCGGGCGGGGCGAGCGCGAAATCGGGCGGAATGACAAGCGGCGGCTGGCGCGAGACCGCGAGCTCGTCCGGGCGGTCGCGGTTGACCAGGCTCGTGCCCGCACAGCCCGAAAGCAGCGCCAGCGATGCGGCGGCGAAGGGCAGGGCAGAGGGGATTCGCATGTCAATTGGTCTCCGTGGAAGCGGTCTTCTCGCGCAGGAGAAGCGCCCGCGCAAGCAGGATGAGGACGCCAATGGTAATTGCGCCATCTGCGAGATTGAAGATCAGGAAGGGCCGCCACTCGCCGATGTGGAAATCGGCATAGTCGACGACATAGCCCAGCCGGACGCGATCGACGATATTGCCGAGCGCGCCGCCGAGAATGAGGCCCAGCGCGAACGCATCGTCGCGATTGCGCTCGCGCCACATCCACCAGGTCACGAAACCCGAAATGCCGACGAGGAGCAGCGTCAGCAACCACCGCATCAAATCCGTATTGGCCTTCAGGAAGCCCATCGAAACACCGAAATTCTGCGCCCAGGTCAGGCTGAAAAAAGGCGCAAGGACGACGGGTGGCGTCAACGGATGCGCCAGATCCAGCGTGTGTGTGACGAAATATTTCAGATACTGGTCGAGCAGCAGCACGACGACAGCGGCAATGATGCCGAGCTTGCGATAGCGGCCGGGAAATCCCGCTTCGGTCATGCCAGCACGTCCTCGCAGCGGCCGCAGAGCGCACCGTCTTCGACGACCTCGGGAAGATGGCGCCAGCAGCGGCCGCATTTGTGCTTCGAGGTCGCGCTGACGGCGATGCCGGCCCCGCTCTCTCCCTCGTTCACGCTTGCCACGATGCACATCTCCGCGAAGTCCACGTCTGCGGGAATGCCGCTCATGCGCACATCGGCCTCCAGGCTCGAGCGCACGATCTTCTCCCGCCTCAGCGGCTCAATGGCTTCATTGACCTGATCGCGCGATGAACGGATCGCGGCCCAGCGCGTTCCGAGCGCCTCGCTGCGCCACCCCGCATCCACCTCGGGCCATTCGAGCATGTGCACCGATCCATCCGCGGACGGATAGCGATCCTGCCAGACTTCTTCGGTGGTGAAGGGAATGATCGGCGCCGCATAACGCACCAGTGCATGGAAGATATGGTCGAGCACCGTACGATATGCACGGCGCTTTTCGGTTTCCGCGCCGGTCGCGGCGTTGACGTCGCAGTAGAGCACGTCCTTGCGGATATCGAAGAAGAAGGCCGAGAGGTCGTTGTTGGCGAAATCGGAGAGCGCACGGGTGTAGCGCCCGAACTCCAGCCAGGTCTCGCTGTCCGCCGCCTTGTCGACGACACTGCGCAGCTCCGCGTCCAGCTCGGCGAGCCGGTGCAGCATGTAGCGCTCCAGCTCCGGCATGGCGGAGACGGCGATGCGGTCCCTCTCGCTGTTGAAGCCGGCAAGCGCGCCGAGCAGATAGCGGAAGGTGTTGCGCAATTTCCGATAGGCGTCGGACGCGCCCGCGAGGACTTCCTTGCCGATGCGGACGTCGTCGAAATAGTCGGTGCTGGCGGCCCAGAGGCGCAATATGTCGGCGCCGCTCTCGTCCATCACCTTGAGCGGATCGACCGTGTTGCCGAGGCTCTTGGACATCTTGCGGCCGTTGCCGTCCAGCGCGAAGCCATGGGTCAGGACCGCGTCATAAGGCGCGCGGCCGCGGGTGCCGCAGCTTTCGAGCAGCGAGGACTGGAACCAGCCGCGATGCTGGTCGCTGCCCTCGATGTAGAGGTCGGCGCGAACGCCTTCCCCATAACGCTGCTCGACCACGAAGCTGTGGGTCGAGCCGCTGTCGAACCAGACGTCGAGAATGTCGTTCACGACCTCATAGTCGTCGAGCTTGTACTTGGGGCCAAGCAGCGCCTGATGATCGGCGCCGAACCAGGCGTCCGCGCCGCCGGCCTTGAAGGCATCGACGATGCGGGCGTTAACGGCCTTGTCGTTGAGATATTCGCCGGTCTGCTTGTGGACGTAGAGCGCGATCGGCACGCCCCAGGCGCGCTGGCGCGAGATCACCCAGTCCGGGCGGTCGCTGACCATGGCATGGATGCGGTTGCGCGAGCGCGCCGGCACCCAACGCGTGCGCTCGATGGCGTCGAGCGCGATCTGCCGCAAAGTCGGGCCATTGCCCTGCGCATGGCCGGGCGTGTCGCTCTCCTCACCCGCCTCGACGACCGGCAGCGGATCGCGCGCCACGTTCGGCCGGTCCATCGGGATGAACCATTGCGGCGTGCAGCGGTAGATGATGCGCGCCTTGGAGCGCCACGAGTGCGGATAGCTGTGCTGGAAGTCGCCGGCCGAGAGCAACGCACCAGCGGCGCGCAGATCGCTCAGGATCGGGCCATCCGGGCCGTTGAATTTCGTGTTGATGACGCTGCCCTGCCCGCCCAGCCAGAGCCAGTCGGAGCGATAGAAGCCGCCATCGTCGACCGCGAAGACCGGATCGATGCCGAGCTTCTTGCAGGCGATGAAGTCCTCCTCGCCATGGTCCGGTGCCATATGGACGAGGCCGGTGCCGGCGTCGGTGGTTACGTGGTCGGCGGGGAGAAACGGGCGCGGCTTGGCGAAGAAGCCGCCGAGATGGTGCATGGGGTGGCGAGCGATGGCGCCGGCGAGTTGGGAGCCTTTAAACGTCCAAAGTGGTTTGCCAGCAGTATCTTCATTTTGGAATCCGGTGCGCTGTTCAAATGCCTCGACCAGATCGGTCGCTATTACGATTTGAATCAGCCTGTCTTCCGAGGCCATCCAATAAGCCCCGTACTCAATCCCCTCCCCATAAGCGATCGCCTGGTTCACGGGGATCGTCCACGGGGTGGTCGTCCAGATCACCGCATGGGCGCCGACCAGCTCGGGCGCGTTCGGCGCTTCGACGATTTCGAAGGCCAGGTCGATCTGGGTGCTCGTCACATCCTCATATTCGACCTCGGCCTCGGCGAGCGCGGTCTTCTCCACCGGCGACCACATGACGGGCTTGGCGCCGCGATAGAGCTGGCCGCTCTCGGCGAACTTCAAGAGCTCGCCGACGATCGCCGCTTCGGCCTCATACTTCATGGTCAGATAGGGATCGTCCCAGTCGCCCATGATGCCGAGCCGCTTGAACTGCTCCTTCTGCACGCCGACCCATTTGTCCGCATAAGCGCGGCACTGGGCGCGGAACTCTTGCGGCGGCACCTCGTCCTTGTTCTGCTTCTTCTTGCGATATTCCTCCTCGATCTTCCATTCGATCGGGAGTCCATGGCAGTCCCAGCCGGGCACATAAGGCGCGTCCTTGCCCAACAAGGACTGGCTGCGGACGATGATGTCCTTCAGCACCTTGTTCATGGCATGGCCCATGTGGATGTCGCCATTGGCGTAGGGCGGACCGTCATGCAGGATGAAGCGCTCGCGGCCCTTCCGCTGTTCGCG
Source organism: Sphingobium sp. (assembly GCA_017744605.1). Taxonomy (GTDB): domain Bacteria; phylum Pseudomonadota; class Alphaproteobacteria; order Sphingomonadales; family Sphingomonadaceae; genus Sphingobium. Next base: position 23,542 of record JAGIAZ010000015.1, read on the forward strand.
CAGCTTGCCGTAAAGATCCTGTCGCTCCCAGCGCGCGGCAATCTGCGGCTCCTTCTGCGCGAGGCCGGCCTTCATGGGGAAGTCGGTCTGGGGCAGGAAGACAGTCGGGCGATAGTCTTTGGTTTCTTGGCTGGGCTGGTCGGTCATGCGAAGCGGAGTTTTCTTCCAGCCGTTCGGTTCGAGCGCAGTCGAGAACCGCATGGTCCGCGCGTCCCGCTTCTCGACTTCGCTCGAAGCGAACGGTGAGGTTGTTGGATCAGCCTGCGCCCCTACGCGACGAGGCCCTCTCACGCAAGGATGGGGTGGCTTTACACCAAATTCACGCCGCCCTGCGATGAAGGCCCATGGCGCGAATCGAAGACTCCCCGGATCGACTGCTGTCGATTCATTATCTGCGAGCCGTCGCCGCGGTTATGGTGGTCGTCTATCATGTCTTCTCCCACCGCATCCTGATCGCGCGCGATCCGGACCATGTTACGTGGCTCAAAGACGGCGTCGCGATCTTCTTCGTCATTTCCGGCTTCGTCATGGCCAGGTCGGCGGAGCGAGAGCCGTTTCGGCCTGCCACCTTCTTCCGACGGCGGTTACTCAGGGTCGTCCCTCTCTATTGGTTCGTCACCTTCTGGTACGTCTTGATGACGCGCCAATGGGATTGGCCGCACCTCTTCCACACCCTGCTCTTCCTGCCGGAAGCGGATAGCGCCGGCGCTGTACGGTTGCCGGTTATCGACGTCGGCTGGACGCTCAATTACGAGATGGCCTTCTACGGGCTTTTCGCTCTCTCCATGCTGCTGCCCCGACGTCTTGCGCTGTCGGTGCTGTGCGCAATCCTGGCTCTGCTCGCCATCCTCGGTAGCCTGGTCGATGCCGGCCCGCTCGCCGACTATTATTTCTTGCCCTATTGGTGGGAATTCATCGCAGGCATGCTGATCGCTCGCCTGAACCTGCGCGCGCCTGCCTGGACGCTACCGTTGGGCTTTCTCTGGCTCGCCGTCGGACCGCAGCTGTTCGATGCGCGACTGCTGGAAACCTCTCTCGCTGCGGCTCTGATCGTCGCGTCCGCCCGTTCGCTCGACGGAGTCTTGCGTCCCTGGTCTTTTCCCATGCTGCTGGGTGATGCGTCCTACGCCATTTATCTCACACATCTTTTCGTGATGTTCGCCCTGTACAACAGCTTCGGATCATTAGGCCATCCTGCTGCCATGCTGCCGCTTGCGGTCATCGGTTCGCTCATCATCGGCATTGGCGCGCACCTCTTCGTCGAGAAGCCCCTCGCCGAACTTGTCCGCTATCACAGGAAGCGATCTCCAAGCATGAGCTCGGCTGCCCTCAACCCCTGAACCGTCCGATCAGGCGCGGGCGGGCATGAGAATAGCCCGCGTCCGGGCGACGTCCGCGTCCATCTGCGCCACCAGCGCATCGAGGCTATCGAACTTTTCCTCGTCGCGCAGCCGCTCGACGAGCGCGACCTCGAGAGTCTTGCCGTAGAGGTCGCCATCGAAGTCGAGCAGATAGGTTTCGAGCAGCTCCTTGGGCGGGTCGAACATCGGACGGATGCCCAGACTCGCCGCGCCACCCATCACGCGCTCGTTGGGGAGGCGCACGCGCACGGCGTAGATGCCGTAGGCCGGACGCAGATAGTTGGCGAGTTCCACATTGGCCGTCGGGAAGCCGATGGTGCGGCCGCGCTTGTCGCCGTCGATGACCACGCCCTCGATCGCGAAGGGCCGCGACAGCAGCCGGGTCGCGGTTGCACAATCGCCTGCGACCAAGGCATCGCGAATGCGGCTCGACGAGATCGCCTCGCCCGTCTCGTCGACGACCGGCGCCACCGCCTCGGCGAAAAGGCCCAACTTCGCGCCGAGATCACGGAGCACCGCGATATTGCCGCCCCGGCCTTTGCCGAAGGTGAAATCCTCGCCCGTGACCACCCCCGCCGCGCCGAAATCCTGCGCGAGCATGGCGACAAATTCTTCCGCGCTGCGCGACGCCAGTTCGCGCGTGAACTGGAAGACCAGCATGGCGTCGGCGCCCGCCGCCGCGAACAACCGCTCGCGCTGGTCGAGCGTGGTCAGCCGGAACGGCGGCGCATCGGGCACGAACAGCCGCACCGGATGGGGATCGAAGGTCGCGACGATAGCGGGGCGCCCCTGCGCACGCGCCCTGTCGATGGCGCGGGCGACCACCGCTTGATGGCCCAGATGGAAGCCGTCGAAATTGCCGAGCGCGATGACGGCCCCGCGCAAATGCGCAGGCACGCCCCCCTCGCTCGTCAGCCGTTCCATCCTCCGGCCTATAGGGGCCGCTGCCATGGCACGCCAGCCCCACTGCGCCATGCGGGCTCAGAGCCCGCTGGGATGATCAGGGCGTAGCGGCGATGAAGGGGCCGCCTGCCGCATAGATATCCTCTTCGAGTTGGCGGCGGCGTTCGCTCATGTCAGCCCCGTCCAGGAAGGCGAGCAGGTCGTCGTTGAGCCTTCGCGGCGCCGTTGCAAACAGGCCGTGAGGCTCGCCGCCATATTCGAGCAACGTCGCATGCGGAATTGCCCGCGCCGCTGCCCGCGCCGACGTGTCGATCGGCACGATGTCGTCCTCGGAGCCGTGGATGATCAGCGTCGGCACGTCGAATGCCTTGAGATCCGGGCGGAAATCGGTAGTGCTGAAGGCGTCGACGCAGTCCAGCGTGGCCTTGGGCCCGGCCTGGATCGCAAGCGCGAAGGTCCAGTCGAGCACTGCCTGGCTGACCGGCTTCGTCATGAAGCCCATGCCATAGAACATCTTCGCGAAGCTCTGGAGGAAAGCGAAGCGGTCCTCCCGGATCGCCTCCTTCATCTCCTCGAAAACCTGCGGCTCGACCCCATCCGGATTGCTGCCGTCCTTCATGAGGTAAGGCACGACCGACGCGACGAGCGCGACGCGCTCTATGCCTGAGCTGCCATGGCGGCTGAGGTAACGGGCGATTTCGCCGCCACCCATGGAGAAGCCCACCAACGACACCCCGGAGAGGCCGAGTTCCTGGATGATGTCGGAAAGGTCGTCGGCGAAGCGGTCGTAATTGTGGCCGCCCATGCCGTGGCTCGACTGACCATAACCGCGCCGATCGTAGGTGATGACGCGATAGCCGGCCTCGAGCAGAGCCAGCGTCTGATATTCGAACATATCGCCGTTGAGCGGCCAGCCATGAATGAGGATGACGGGTGCGCCCTGACCCATATCCTTGACGTGCAGATGCGCGCCGTCGTTCGTCTCGATGTGCATGATATCCATCTCCCGGAGTGTTGGGACGTCCATCCGGGACAACCCCGCGCGCCGTGGCGCGTTCCGGGAAATGCGGTGAAGCGCCTGTCAGCGCCTCCGATAGGTCACATAGCTATAGGCCGGCACGTCGCCCAGCGCCGGAAAGTCCTCGCGCGCCGCCTCAAGCCAGCGCGCCGGATCGGGCACGGGGATGGTCGTGTCGCCGGGGGGGGAGATATGCACTTCGGTATATTCGAGGCGATCGGCGACGGGCTCGAACATCCTGTGAAGGTCCGCGCCGCCGATCACGGACAGCACGGGCGCATGAGCCGCGGCAATCGCCTCGTCCATGTCGTGGACGATTTCGGCGCCCGGTGCCGACCAATTGCGGTCACGCGTCAGCACGATATGGCGGCGATCGGCCAGGATACCCGGCAGGCTTTCGAACGTCTTGCGACCCATCAGCATCGGCGTGCCCATGGTCATCGCCTTGAAGCGGCGCAGGTCGGCCGGAATATTCCAGGGAATGTCCCCGTTGGCACCGATCACGCCATTGTCGGCGCGGGCGAACAGCAGGACGATTTCGGGGCGTTCGTCGCTCATCGGTTCAGTCTCGCTCCAGATGCAGGCGCGTCACATGGCCCATCTTGCGGCCGGGCCGCGCCTCATGCTTGCCGTAGAGATGAAGGTGCGAGTCCGCGTCGGACAGGATATTGCGCCAGTCATGCGCCTCGTCACCGATCAGGTTGCGCATCGAGACCGCGGGCACGACCAGCGCCGTCGAACCGAGCGGCAGACCGCAGATGGCGCGGATATGGTTCTCGAACTGGCTGGTGACGGCACCCTCGATGGTCCAATGGCCGCTATTGTGGACGCGCGGCGCCATCTCGTTGAAGATGGGACCTTCCTCGCCGCAGAAGAATTCGAGCGTCAGCACGCCGACGTAATCGAGCGCATCGGCGACCTTGGCGGCGATCGCACGCGCTTCGTCGAGCTGCGCCAGGACCGGCGCGGGGGCAGGCACAGTGGATGTCGCGAGGATGCCCGCGTCATGGACATTGAGCGGCGTATCCCAGAAGCGGATCCCGCCTGCCGCGTCACGCACGAGCAGCACCGAAAATTCATGCTCGAAGCGGACGAACCCTTCGAGCACCGAAGGCTGTCCGCCGATCTGCGTCCAGGCATCGTCGAGCGTCTGCGACGCGCCGTCTTGCAGGCGCACCTGACCCTTGCCGTCATAGCCGAAGCGGGTGGTCTTGAGGATCGCCGGGGCACCGACCGTCTCGATGGCGGTGCGGAGCGCAGCGCGATGGCCGACCTCGGCATAAGGCGCCGTGCGGCCGCCAAGCTGCGTGACAAAGCCCTTTTCGAGCAGCCGGTCCTGCGCGATGCGCAGCGCCTCGGCATTGGGCTGGACATGACCGAGGCCCGCGAGGAGCGAGACCGCCGCTGCCGGAACGTTCTCGAACTCATAAGTGATGACGTCGACGCTGTCGGCGAAGCGCGAGAGCGCCTCGCCATCCTCATAATCGCCGCGTGTCCATGCTGCGCTGACGTCCGCCGCAGGACCGCTCGCCTCGGGCGCATAGATGTGCGTGCGATAGCCGAGCTGGGCGGCGGCCATGGCGAGCATCCGGCCGAGCTGGCCGCCCCCAACGATACCGATTGTCATGCCGGGCGAGACTGGCGTCATCCGTTGTCGCTCACTCGGGACTTTCCGACACCGCCTCGGTCTGCTTGGCGCGCCACGCCTCAAGCCGCTGCGCAAGCGCCGGATCGTTATTCGCGAGAATGCCGGCAGCGAGCAGCGCGGCATTGATGGCCCCCGCCTTGCCGATCGCCAATGTGCCCACCGGCACGCCGCCGGGCATCTGCACGATGGACAGGAGGCTATCGAGCCCTGACAGGGCAGCCGACTGAACAGGCACGCCCAGGACCGGCACGCGGGTCATGGATGCAACCATGCCGGGCAGATGCGCCGCCCCGCCTGCACCGGCGATGATGACCTGCAGACCCCGGTCGACGGCGCCCTTGGCATAGGACACCAGCCGGTCCGGCGTGCGGTGCGCCGAGACGACCTTGCACTCATGCGGAATGTCGAGCGCGGTCAATGTATCGGCGGCGTGGCGCATCGTCTCCCAGTCGGAGCGGGAGCCCATGATCACCCCTATGCGCAGCCCCGAAGTCACCATTCAAATGCACCCCCGAAAACCTGGCCTCGCCTCGCCGCAGCGACGCCACCGCCGAACGGAAGCACCGACCAATGATATGGGCCAATAATGTGGGGATGTCCGCGACACAACCGCCCAAGCGGTCCGCTTCGGGATCGCAACGGAAGTTTTTTCGTGTCCGTTTGCGAAAAACTTCCTATAGTTGCGCCAAGGCGGTGCGTGATCGCCCGATGGAGGTAGAGGTTGACACAAGCCACTGCCCGGGGCGTCGCACGAGAAGAAAACAGCGGCGATACTTCGGCACTGGAACAGGAAGTCGTCGCGCTCCGGAAGGAACTGCGGCTACTCCGACTGGCGAATGAGGAACTCGAGCGACTCGTCGTTCGGGATACGCTGACTCCACTCTACAACCGGCGGCACTTCATCACTTGCCTTATCGAGCGGCTGAACCGGCTCGGGCGTTATGGCACCGCCGCCGCGCTCGTCTTCATCGACGTCGACGGGATGAAAGCCATCAACGACACGTTCGGGCATAGCGCCGGCGACTATGCCCTCAACCATGTCGCGCATCTGCTGATCGGTGCGGTCCGCTCGACCGATATCGCGGCGCGCGTCGGCGGCGACGAGTTCGCTCTTCTGCTCGACGGACTCGACGAAGCATCCGCGCTGAACAAGGCAGAGCATCTCTCGAAGCTCATCTCCTCGACCGAATGCCATTTCGGCGACCACATCCTGCCGCTCTCGGCGTCCTTCGGCTGCACGGCCTTGCGTGGCGGCGACAGCGATTTCGCGGCGATCGCACGTGCGGACATGGCCATGTATGCCGCCAAGCGCAGAAACGGCCGCTGAGCACCACAGACCTTTCTGAAGCCCGACGGACCAAGCCGCCAGTGTTGCGTTCGCGCAGCGAGGCCGGTAAGCCCTGCTCAGCGACAAAAAACAAGAAAATGCATGGCCTGCGCGCCGCTGTGGCGCCATGCCATCGGGGGACAGGCTTTGGCGACAAATCTGCCGGACACACCGCACGGAGATGATGCCGTCTACGGCACGATGCTACCGGACCGCGAGACCTATCCGGACCCCGAACTCAGCCTCACCATTCGCATCGTCATGGCCGGCCGCCGCTGGCGTGCCCTGATCGACGAGCAACTGCGCGACAAGGGCCATAGCGCATCACGCATGGAAGCCATGGCCTCGATCGCCTATTCGGCAGCGGGTACGACCCAGATTCAGGTCGCCAAGCGGATCGGCATCGAAGGCCCGACACTGACCCGCACGCTCGACATGCTCGAAGCCGACGGGCTGGTCGAACGGCTTCCCGACCCGCGCGACCGGCGCAACAAGCATATGCGCCTCACACGGGCCGGCTACGAAGCGCTCGCGGAAATGTTCGAGATCACCACGCGGTTGCGCAAGCAACTGCTCAGCGGCGTGCCGGGATCGGAAATTGCGGGAGCGAACCGCTTCCTCGAACTGCTCATCGACCGCATCGAGAGCGGCATGTGCGAGCCGGGCGACAGTTGACACGGCTTGCTTTAGGCGCACCGCGCCGATACGCGCTCGCCTGACCGACGATCAGGAGAGCCCCGATGAAAACTTGCGACGCGATTGTCGACATTCTGAAGCGCGAAGGCGTGGAGGTCTTGTTTGGTTATCCGCGCAATGCGCTCCTCGAAGCCGCCGCACAGGCCAATATCCGCACCATCATTCCGCGCCAGGAGCGCATCGGCCTGCACATGGCCGACGCCTATTCGCGCCTGACCAAGGGCGAGAAGCTCGGCGTCTTCACCTGCCAGCACGGACCGGGCGCGGAAGTCGCGTTCGCCGGCGTGGCCCAGGCTTATGGCGAGAGCGTGCCGATCCTGTTCCTGCCCGCTGGCTACGCCACCGCCACGGCCCATGTCGGCCGCAATTTCAACAGCGTCCGAAACATGGCGCACATCACCAAGAGCGCCGAACCGCTCAATTTTCCGGCACACACCAGCGCCGTGATGCGGCGCGCGTTCACGGCCCTGCGCAACGGCCGCGGCGGGCCGGCGCTCATCGAGCTGCCTTATGACGTGCTCGAGCAGGACGGCGCAGAGGCCGACTATACGCCCGTGCTGCGGACCAAGTTCGCGCCGGACGGAGCCAGCATCGCCAAGGCCGCCGAAATGCTCTGCGCCGCGAAACGCCCGGTCATCTATGCAGGCCAGGGCATTCACTGGGCAAGCGCCTATGCCGAGCTCAAGGAGCTGGCCGAGCTCCTCGCCATTCCCGTCTGCACCAGCCTGCCGGGCAAGAGCAGCTTCGACGAGACGCATCCGCTGTCGCTGGGTTCAGGCGGCGCCGCGATGCCCTATGCGGTGCGGCACTTCCTCGAGGAAAGCGATCTCATCCTTGGCGCCGGCTGCAGCTTCACGGCCACGGCATTCGGCATCCGCATGCCCACCGGAAAGCGCGTCATCCATGCGACGCTCGACCCGATCGAAATCAACCGCGCGGTCGAAACCGACGTCGCGCTGATCGGCGACGCGAAGCTGACGCTGCGCGCACTCATCGATGCCTGCAAGGCGATTGCCGGCGCCGCACCGCGCGACATGAGCGCCGTGGCGGCCGAGATCGCCAAGGTCCATGCCGACTGGTTCGCGAAATGGCTGCCCAAGCTCACCAGCGACCAGGTGCCGATCACCCCCTATCGGGTACTCTGGGACCTCCAGAATAGCGTGGACGTGGCCAACACGATCATCACCCATGATGCGGGCAGTCCGCGCGATCAACTCTCGCCCTTCTGGAAAACCACCGCGCCGCACACATTCCTGGGCTGGGGCAAGACCACGCAGCTTGGCTATGGCCTGGGTCTTGCGCTCGGCGCCAAGCTGGCCTGTCCGGACAAGCTCTGCATCAATGTCTGGGGCGACGCCGCGATCGGCTTCACGGGCATGGATTTCGAGACGGCGGTGCGCGAACGCCTTCCGATTCTCTCCATCCTTTTGAACAATAGTTCCATGGCCATGGAACTGAACATCATGCCGACGGCGACCGAACGGTTCCGTTCGACCGACATAGGCGGCAATTATGCCGAGTTTGCGCGGGCTCTCGGGGGCCATGGCGAACGCATTTCGACGATCGAGGACATCATTCCCGCGATCAAGCGCGGCATCGCCGCAACGGAGGCCGGCAAGCCTGCCCTGCTGGAGTTCATGACGAGCCAGGAACTTGATTTTTCACGATATCCATAGGTAATATGGACAGGCTTTCGCTTCGTCGGAAACCTGACTCATATCGTCGCAAAGTGCCTGCCGGGACGGAAACAAATGGCCTTCGTCATGTTATGTCGGCCGCGATGCTCTACCAGCCGATCCCCGCAGATATTGGCGCAGGCGACCTCGCCGAGGAACTCTGCCGGGCGCGGCGCATCTTCCTGGCGCTGAACGATCCAAGCGATCTTCAGATTCTCGAGACCTATATCGCCGAGCTCGAAGCACGGCAGCATGTCATGGGCCAGGTCGCGGGCTTCGCATCCTGAACCAGGTTGGCGATTATACCCTTAAGAGAAGGAATAGGCCGTTCCCCGGCGCAGGCCGGGGGGTATAGCGGATGGCACAGCGTGTACACGGATTATCTGGACAGCCCTACCCAATCGGTTCGGACTGCCCATATTCCGGTTTGCGGAAATCTCTCTATTTGTTGCTCGGCGCAAAGCCGCTGGCGGTCGGTTGGCTGGTTACAAAGGCGGTTGTCGGAGTAGCGGTCAATTGCGGTTGTGGCGCATAGCCCACAACCATAACGGCCAAATCCTGCTTGGTGCGGGCAATTAGTTCCCGACCTCGCGGGATGATGGCGCTTTTGCCTGTGACCAGTGCCCCGAAAACGGCAGCGACCACGACCGTTCCAACTGTGGCGACGGTATTGCCATCGCCTTCCTGACGATAGGAACCTTCAACCGGGATGCGACGGCCTCGCAATTCAATATAGCGAAGTTCAATTGTCATCTTGGCCGATTTGCCGAAAGCACCCTTTCCGGTTCGCCATGTCACTTCGCCGCCAGCCCGCGCGCCTTTGGGAATGATGACATAGCCATCAACCTCAACATCCTGTGCGACAGTCAGATAGAAAGGGCTGCCCTCGCGAGCCTGCTTGCTGTTCAAATCCTCGTTCATCACCAATGTAACTTCAGTGTTCATCGGCAGGATAAGGCGGCCCTGTTGCGGTGTTGGCATAACCATCGGCGCTTCGCCGACTGGCGTTTGGGCCGCGACAGGGAAACCCGTTACCAGTGCTGCGGACAGCACCATCATATATTTCGTGTTCATCGTCTTGTTCCCCCTGAATTTGGGTGAGTGGTGATACTTGGCTTGCCGCAAGGCCCGATCAGGCCGCGAGTTTTTCGGCGAAGGCGGCGAGCATGGAATGATGGAGCAAATGGACGGATAGTCCGGTGGCTTCCTGCTGCGCTTGCTTGGTGAAGCCGGTCGGTGCGACGACACAGGCGACATTGCCTCCGTAAAGGCGAACGGCGGCTGTCACTTCCTGCACGGCCTTGTTCCCGACCGGCTGACTGTATCGCTTGCACTGAACGACCAGCCTCACTTTTTCCTTTTCCGCGACGAAATCCGCGCCGCCGTCGCGAGTGGCTGGCGTTTCCTGAATCTTCCAGCCCTCCACCCGGAGAAGGTCGGCGCAATGACGCTCATATTCCAGCGGTGTCAGGCTTGAGGCATCAACCCGAGTCAGCGGATTTGTTGTCCTGTAGAGGGCTACTTTTTCGGCTGTCGCCTCTGCGACGACTTGGGCGGCCCACCGGCCGATTGCGCTTTGCCGCCATGTGCGGAAATCGGCTTCATCGGGAACAAGCTGGCTTTTCAGAAAAAGGTCGATGCAATCATGCCAGCGGGATTCGTCGCAATTGCCGAACAAATCCTTTCGCCGACACTGATGGTAGTAAGATACCAGCGCATTTTCGTGCCGGTCGATCAATTCGATTAATTGGGCCTCCAGCCTTTGCCTTCCCGCACGGCGTTTTGCACGGCAGTAGGTCCAATAGGCTATGCCACCCGTCATCAATAGCAGAACGGCCGAGGCAAAGAACGCGGCGACTTCTGATGCGTTGTTCGCCAGAACATAAAGCAAGCTCAAAACAACGCCAAAAGGGATAAGCCGCTCTGGCTTATCGAGCAGCATTGTTTTCCGAAGTCCGTCAAACACGTCCGGTTTTCGGGCTGTGCGTCTTGTAGCCATCTGTTCCTCCACTTTGGCGACAGGAGGCACGATAACGGCAAAAGGTTAATATGATGGATATATCCAGTGGTTTAATGACCATCGAAAAGTGTGCTGTCGCATTATGCGAGGGCGCAAACTTGTCGGCATCAATGTGAAACGTCTTCGCGTCGAGCGCGATATTTCGCAGGAGCGATTGGCCTTCGATTCCGGGGTAGATCGGTCCTATCTTGGTGGGGTCGAGCGCGGCGAGGAAAATCCCACTATCGACATTCTCGACCGGCTTGCAGCGACGCTTTCGGTCCATGTCAGCGAATTGGTCAAGGCGATGCCTGCCAATGCGAAGCCGCCATCGGGACTGAAGCCGGGACGCAAATCGTCGCGCTGATTAGGCGGCGATTGCTGCGACGACCCGCGCTAATTGCGGTGACAATCGGCAAACACCATCCTTGCGCAAGATGAAGTCTGCTGCCGAGAAGGTGTGAGCCTTCACGATCTGCAAGACGGTTGCATCGATTGCGGCGCGCTCTAGTTCGATCATGTCCAGAATCCACGCCGCGCTGCCGTGATGACTGTTGTGCATGACGCCTATGGTCGGGTCATAACCATTAGCGACGGCCTGAATTTTGAGGTGCGCTAGCTTCACGGCATAAGCATAGTTGAGCATCGCATTGACCGGGTGCGACGCGTTGCGGTTTTCGGCTTTAACTCCGGTCGCTCGTGAACTCCGCCAGTTGTAGGCATGCCATTCCACGTGCACGGGACGACGCTCAACTCCTTTCCAGCGCACCGGCAAGCCGTTCCATGCCCGGAAGTAGGCCGACGCGCACTCGCCTTCGATCGCGAAAATCTCATTCATGTCCGCGAACGGCCCACGTTCCAGACGCTCAATCCCCGCTCTGGCTTTGGCCAAGGCCGTGTCTCGTGATTTTGAAGAGGGAATATGCACTTCCAGCGTTGGAATGCTGATCGCGATTTTGCGTCTAATGAGGTCGGCAGCGAAGTTGAGCCGCTTGGCCATGTCATCGCGCGTCGATCGTTGCCAATCGACCTTGGCCGGATCGGCGGCATATCCCGTTCCGCTTGCCACGACCGCGATGTCGCCACTCGCCTTGATCCGAGCGAGCGCCACGCCTTGATCGGCAAGCCAGGACAGCACGTCAAAGGACAGTGTGCCACTTCCATCCAGCAAGATGATCCGATCCGGGCAATCAAGGTCGCGGGGGAAGAAGCGATATTTGATCTGCTCTTGCGGGAAATGGGTGAAGCCGTCGCGGACAACCAATGCCCCAGCTTCGATGCGCATCGAAACGCCGTGTCCGTTCAATATTAGCGGAGCTGGATTGCGCTGGCGCAATTTCCTTTTGGGCGTGGAATTGGCAATTTCAGAAAGCCAAAATTCCGAACGAATTGCCCATTCGTCGGTAATTTCGAATTGGTCGCTTTTGATCTCGTGAAGCATCCCCTACAATAGCACAAAAGCCCGGAATCACGTCATTTTTTGATAATTAACCCGTCCATATTTGGGAAATGATATGGACCAATTAGAGATATCGGGTGAAATGCGGCAATGGCAAATCCGACGACGCGTCAGCTCTGGAACTTAGGAATACCGCTCGATAGCGCGTGGCTGAAATTTGCCAGCGCAGAAATGAGGCGGCTCCATTCCGAATTGCCGACATTAGCCAAATTCAATCGCGAGGCCAAAGCGGATTTGAAGGCTGGAGCAGGCCTGAATAAGCTCATGCAATCGGCGGTCAGCCAAATGCATTCTCGCGTAAACTTCGAGCACTCCCTCCGCGAATTGCTATTGGATCAGTTATTTAACTCCGAATTATCGGCTTTCGGTTTTCGGACGTCACCCTCTGTCAGCCGGTCACCCGTGCGAATTGAGGCAGATTTATTTGATAATCACACCCCCGATTGGAAGCGAGAAACGTTGAACGCGCGGGGCAGAGAATATGCCGAAATTCGAATTGTCGATCTCACGCAAATTCAGGATTTCCAAAGGCCGCGCACGGGTCGAAAAGGCTCTGCAGCCGCTATTCGTAGCACAATAGAAGATTTGCTCGCGGAAGGCGTACCGCTTTGCGGGATGCGACGCGATGAAGCCTGCAATGTAATTATTGCTCGTCTCGGATCAAATCATCCGGATGGTTCTGGATTAAGCCTCACGAACTTACCTAAATATATCTTGGAATATTGCCCAAAGCGTGGGCTGGATAATTAGCAATTAGAATTGTCCTTCGTTTTGAGCATAAGATGATTCGTCACTAACAAGCTAACGCGGAATCCTTAGTCGGCGCGACGATGTGTCGCGGCTGACTGAAGGACTCGTCATGGCACAAGCCAGAAACTACAAGGTCGAATACCGACGCCGCTTGGCTAATGCTGCGAAGCGTGGGCTAACCCGTTCGCAGGCACGAGGCCACCCCGGCAAGGGGGAACCCCACGCCTCGCGGGTCGGCAAGAAATCCAAGCGTGCCAAATCTGATCCCGTGTTGGACAGTGCCATTGCGGCAATGCGTGGCGGTGAAAGTTTGGGTGCGGCCGCCAAGCGGCTAAGGGTGAGCCGCGAACGTTTGTCAGCCTACGCCAAGGATCAGGCGGGCGCCGTTCGCACTGGCGCGAGATGGACCTTCGATGATCGGCGTGGGCGGTCCGTGCCGATCATCGCCCAAGGTCATTTCAACGCCATCACGATCACGGTGCCCGGCTACGATGCTGCCAGCCTTGCAGGTCTGTATTGGTCGCAGGCGAGCGAGGCCGCTCAAAATCAGGCGCTGTGGGCGCCATTCATCGCCCGCTGGTCGGGCGTCACCATCACGGATGTGAACGGTCGGGAGTACAAATTCTCGATCGAGCCCAACGACATTTACCGCACCTTGCACGCGGACGAGGTCGATTGGAGCCGCATCTATCAGATCTACAGCAATTGAGGCGGCGGCGATGGACGACATCGAATGGCATCGCCTCGGCCGCAAGCGCGAGCGGCTCCGCAAACACGGCACCGACAACCCGTTTTGTTGCGTCTGTGGCGAGCATCATTGGACCGTCCGTTACGAGCTGCACCACGTCGCGCTACGCAAATACGACCCCCGAACCGTCCGGCTCTGCCAACCCTGCCACGACAAGGTGACTGACATGCTGAAAGACTATCCGCCCATTCCGCCCGGCACCGACCCGCGCCGGGCCAAAATGATCGCCATGATGCGTGGGCGCATCGTCTTAGCCAAGCTGGCGCTGCAATTTGATGAAGAGTTAGAAGCTTGGCTGACTGGAGCGCCACCATTGCCGGAATTGCCTAGCCCGGATCGTGGAGGCCGTGATGTCGAGTCATGACGGCGAGCCACTGCCAATCCTGACGCGGACCTATTCGACCGAGTTTGCAAGTGACGCCGATGGCTCCGTTGGCAAATCCGCAAAGGGGAGCGGACGCAAAGTCCCGCCGATCCCACCCGCCGACATCCATCTGGTCTTCGACACGGAGACCACGCTGGACCCGGCAATGCGCTGCCGCTTGGGTTTCTATCAATTGTACCAGGACGGCGAGCTTTTGGACGAATGCCTGCTCTACGATCCCTGCGAGGCGTTCGCGGGCGATACTGATACCATCCATGCCTATGCCAAGGCTCGGGGCCTGTCGCCGCCAGTGACGCTGGATCAATTCCGGGCGCTGCTGCGCAAGGTCATGAAGGCGGGCGGACAGATTGTTGGGTTCAATCTGCCCTTCGACCTATCCCGCATCGCGATCGATAGCGCTCCGGCCAAACCAACAAAATGGAACCGGAAAATGCAGGGCGCGCATAGCTTGAAGCTGTGGGACAGCCCTTATCATCCGCGCATCCAGATCAAGCATATCAATCCACGCCTATCGCTTCATAGCGCGACTGTACCCAGTCAGGGCAAGGCCCGATCGGCGCGAAAGCGGCGCGACAATATACCGGCCGATCGCGGTACCTTCATCGATGTGCGCACATCAGCCAGTGCGATCCTCAGCGGCGGCTACAGCCTGGAGCGCTTGACGACGACATTGCAGACGCCAACCCGCAAGCTTGGCACCGAACAGCACGGCCAGCCGCTGACCTTCGATTATCTCGATTATGCGCGGGCCGATGTGCAAGCGACTTGGGAATGCTTTTGCGCTTTGCGCACGCGCTATGAAGGCTTTGGGTTGGCTACCCCCTTCCACAACATCCGTTCGGAAGCTGGGCTGGGCAAGGCGATGCTGACGGAAATGGATATCACCATTTGCGCCGACAATGATCCCGCCAAGACCGCGCGCAGTCTACACAGCTATTATGGTGGCCGCACCGAGGTTCGCATTCGGCGGCAGCCCGTGCGGATCGTGCTGACCGATTTCATGTCGATGTATCCGACCGTCTGCACGCTTATGGGTCTGTGGCGCTTCGTGATCGCGAGCGAGGTGATCGAGCGGGATGCCACCGAGGAAGCCCGCGCGCTGCTTGCCACCGCTTGCCCGCAGGATTGGCAGGGCCAATCGGCGTGGCGGGCACTTCCCATGCTGGTAAAAGTTCAATGCGATCGGGATATGTTCCCGGTGCGCAGCTACTATCAAGGCGAGCAGCACGCCTCGATTGGGCTCAATTTTCTGACCACCCAAGAACCGCAGTGGTTCACGCTGGCCGACTGTCTCGCAGCCAAATTCCAGACCGGTAAAGTGCCGGACATTGTCGAAGCCGTGGCTTTTGCACCGGGCAAGCCGCAGCCGGGTCTGCAGCCGATGACATTGCTGGGTCGGTTGAAGATCGATCCCTATCGGGATGATCCGTTTCGCGAATTGATCGTGATGCGCGACCTGGAAGCAAAGCGCCGCGATACGCTTCCAGAGGCTGGGCGAGCGGCTGTGGAAGAGTTTCGTCAGTTGCTCAAGATCATCGCCAATTCCGCCAGCTACGGCATTTTCCTCCAGCTCAACATCACGGACGAAGAGCGTAAGGTCCGGCGGCATGTGCATGTCCATGGGCGCGAGCCCTTCGAGGCCCTGCTATCGAAAAGCGAAGAGCCAGGCCCTTGCTTTCATCCCTTGCTGGGAACGCTGATTACTGGCGCTGCGCGGTTGATGCTGACCCTGGCGCAAGAGCGGGCCACCCAAGAAGGCTTGGGCTGGGCATTCTGTGACACTGACAGTCTCGCGCTCGCCATGCCTGATGGCATGAATGATACGGATTTCCTGGCCCGCACCGAACGGGTTTCCCAATGGTTTGCCTCGCTCAATCCCTATGGCTCGGCGGGCAGCATCCTCAAAGAGGAGGATGTGAACTTTGTACCCGGCTCCAAGACCCATCGGCCGCTCTATTGCTATGCCATCGCGTCCAAGCGCTATGCCCTGTTCAACCTCGATGGTGAAGGTCGGCCCATCATCCGCAAGGCGTCCGCCCATGGGCTAGGTCATCTGGCCGCGCCCTATGGTGATGATGATGACGCGTCGGGCTTCCCGCCGCCATTGCCGGAAATAAGGACGGGCAAGGATCGCCTCGCCCGATGGCAGCATGATATTTGGTATGCGATCCTGCGCCATGAGCTGGCCGGCGAGCCGGGCAATGTCCGGTTCGATTATCATCCGGCCTTACTCGGCCCGGCCATGAGCCAGTTCAGCGCTACTAGCCCCGCAACCTTGCGCTGGACGGATGCAATCAATGAGGGCCTGGACTATCCTGATCGGGTCAAGCCCTTCGGCTTACTCTACTGCCTTCACGCCAAGAAGCCGATGCCAGACTTTGCCGGAGCCGGGGCGCTTGGGCTGAACGATCCGAAAGCCATTCATCCGATCGCGCCCTTCCATCCCGATCGCGCCGTCGCAATCGACTATGCCTTCGACCGAATCACCGGCAAACCTGTCTCCGCCGATCGCGTGATGACTTATGCCGATATGCTCAAATCCTACCCCTACCGGCAGGAAAGCAAGTTTCGTTATGGCGAGGCTTTTGATCGCGGCCTGACCGAGCCGCGCCACGTCATCGCCACCGAAACCCACTATATCGGCAAGGAAGCCGACCGCTGGGAAGAGGATTTTCTAATTGGTACGGGCTTCGACCCCATGACCTTGTTCGGACGCAATCCTGATGATGCGACCGCTACGTTCGAGGCAATTCGGGAGGCCGCCCGCATCCATGGGCAGAAGCCCGTCTCAGACGCTACCGGTCTTGCACGCGGATCCATCAGGCGGATTTGTGAGGGAAAGAGTGTGCGGACAAAGCTACCGCACGGAGCGATAATGGCCGGGTTGCAGAGCTTAGCAGGGCGACGGAAACCGGTATGAGCGTCAGCAGAGACGGACAATCTCGACCGTCAGCTTTCGGGCGGTAGTCGGGCAATAGCGTACGTTGAATTGCAACGGGAAAATGCCGGCGGTCGTTCATCGCGCCTCGGAAAGTCATGGTAGTCAACAATCGATCGATATTCGCCTCTCAGGGGCTACGGCGGTTCCGGCGGATCGCATCAGGCTCTCCAGCGAACTGCGACAGGGAGGCATAGCGCCGCGTCGTGCGCCTGAGGTTTTGCTGGCCCGGTTCAGCTTGCAGTCCTGCAAAAGTTCGCTTCGGTTCACCTTTGGGAGCAGACTGCGTCGTCATCTTCTCCAACCCAATGAGCTGATACATTGATCGACCATTAACTTCACCTTCTGCCACCCCCGCGGCTTTGACGCCTCGTGGTAGAAGAATTTCGCAAGAGCGATTGCATCGTCATTCCCCATTCGCCTTGCCTCCTCGAGCATCGCTTGGGCGCGCTCAAAGTTGAGGTGTACCGGTTTTCTGCGGCTTGCCATTGCGGGTCCCGGAGTCGTTTCAGTCAAGCGAATATATCTCGTGTACTGGAACGCGCGATAGTGATCGACTTGATCTCGACGAGGCGATGGAGGCTTAGTTGAAGCGGCGTGCAATCGTTAGTGGAGGTCTCATTCCCGCCGCCCAATACATCCGCATGTCCACGGAGCATCAGCGTTTTTCGCCAGACAGCCAGCGGGCGGCAAATATGGCTTACGCAGCCGCAAATGGTTTCGAAATCATCGCGACCTATCTGGACTCAGGCAAGAGCGGACTGACGCTGAAGGCTCGTCCGGAACTGAAGCGACTGCTAAGCGATGTGCTGAGCGGCACCATGCCGTACCGCGCAATACTCGTCCTCGACGTCAGCCGGTGGGGCCGCTTCCAGGATGCAGATCAGGCGGCGCACTATGAATATATGTGTCGTGAGGCGGGCATCCCCGTGCGCTACTGCAGCGAGGTGTTCGACAATGACGGCGGCGCGATGGCATCGATCGTCAAGCACATGAAACGGGTGATGGCGGCCGAATATAGCAGAGAGCTGTCCAACAAGATTTCCAAAGCGCAGCGATTGCAAGCTGGAATGGGCTATATGCAGGGAGGCATCGCACCGTTCGGCACGCGCAGGCAGGTCATCGACCAGCGTGGACGACCTAAGATGCTGTTGGGCCCTGGCGAGTCCAAAGCACTGTCGACAGATAAGGTCGTTTTTACGAAAGGGCCTGCGTCAGAGATCGCCACGGTTCGGAAAATCTTCAACCTGTATGTGGACGACGGTCTGAAGATTTCGGAAATCTGCGCCAGGCTGGGCAGGCGCCGAAAGATCGGACGCGGCGGTCCTCGCTGGACGCGCGGCATGGTTCTCCGGGTGCTCAGTCATGACCTCTATGTAGGTGTCTATGTCTTCGGAAGGCGCTGGAACAATCTCGGTTCTCCGATGCCGGCTGATCCTAAGGACTGGTCTCGAGCTGACGTACTGGAGCCGATCATCTCGCCTAAGATTTTCCTTGCAGCGCGCGAGAGAATTGAGCGCGAGAGGCGTCGACTTTGGACTGACGAGGAACTGAAAAAGGGCCTGCGACGCCTTTTCGCCGAAATTGGCTTCATCTCGAAGCCGGAGGTGAACAATGCAGATTATCTGCCTCACGCAGGCCTGTTCGACCGCCGCTTCGGAAGTCTCGCCAACGCATGCAGCCTTATGGGCTATGACAAGCCGCTACGCGCATCCAGACATCAACTTCGCAACATGTTCGACCAGGACCTGCTCGACGCCCTGGTGCGGATCGAGCGAGCCAATGGCGGCATCTCGGGAAAGATCATCGACGCGGACCGGCAGACGCCGCGATGGCAGTATTTCGCTCGTAGGCTCGGGGGATTGAAGGCGGCATTTTACAGGGCCGGTCTTACCAGAGTGGCGCCTCCGCCAACCCGAGCGGGACTGAAGCCGGACGGCGGTCACTATACCGACGAGGAATTGCTCGACGCTTTGCGACAGCTTTTGCAAGAGCATGGCTATCTCTCAACCCGGCTTATCAACGCCAGCCCCTCCGTGGCATCGGTCGATACCTACGGAAAACGGTTCAGAGGGCTGGCAGAGGCCTATTCGCTCGTCGGCTTCTGTCATTCACGCAGCGAACTGCATAAGCTGGGATGGACTCGAAAGATCGCCGGCAAAAATCCGAAATGAGGCTATCTATCCTTGCAAAATCGGAATGCTGCTCCGAATTTGCAAGGTTATTGTGACCCCTCAGGCTGACGTGCCGCAAAACTGCGCATAAACTATGAGCTTGACTTGGCGGCGAAAGCTGGCCTCTCGCTGCGGCCGACCATCCGAGCTTTGCAAGCCGGAGTCACGCTCGATTGGTCGGCATCGAAAAGGAAAGTCAGGCACTCATTTGGTCGTGGTGACAGAAACCGATACGGCCGATTGGGCCTCCCCGTCCGCTCCGATTGGCGGACCTCAGCCAAGTTTCCACATATGCCCTCACCGAGCATGAGCTATATTCGGCAGCATGATCGATAAGCCAAAGAAGCCCTTCACTTGGGAGCGCGGCCCCTTTTTGAAGTGTCTGAAATGCCAAGAGGCGGAAGGCTTAGGTATACTTTCGGCAGGCGGCGATACTTTGCGCTGGCGGTGCACGAAGTGCCGGTATGGCTACAGCGAGATTTTGCCTGAACTGGACAAGAAGGTTATCTATCTCGATCAATTCGGGTTCAGCGAACTCCACAAACTTCGTGCCCGCACCCGGCGTGAGGACAAACACACGGCATTTTGGTCAAAAGTCTCGGACCTGATCAACGAGGCGGTCCTTCTCCAACAACTCATTCTTCCGTACTCAAACATCCATCACGACGAAACGATCGTTAGCCCCTTTGCCGAGGCGCTACGGGACACCCAAGAGCATATCGGAGGGGACATCAGTTTCATCAGCACAAACGAAATCCAGCTCGATCAAATGGAGGTATTTGCCGAGGCGTTTGCGAGTGGCGCAGA
This sequence comes from Sphingobium sp., assembly GCA_017744605.1. Taxonomy (GTDB): domain Bacteria; phylum Pseudomonadota; class Alphaproteobacteria; order Sphingomonadales; family Sphingomonadaceae; genus Sphingobium. The sequence continues at coordinate 43,431 of JAGIAZ010000015.1, forward strand.
ACCAAGCTTGGAGTTCGACGTCGATGACATCCTCGATGATGAGCGCAACGAATGGCTCAACGACATTAGGATCAGCGTTCCCTTCGACTGGAGCGGGTTCGCACCTGAAACGAGAGAGCAACGCGATAAGACGGGCTTGGCGATTTCCGAACTCATAGACTGCTGGATAGCCAAGGGAATGGGTTTCGATGACGTCCTGAATCAAGAGTTGAACGCCTATCACGAAAGCCGGTTGGAAGGACTTAGAGAGGCCCAACGCAGATTTGAAAAAGGCCTCGAAAATTACGATTTAATGGCGATGGCGGAACTCTTCCACGGTTCCGCGTTCCGGGAGCTTCAATACGTCCGAGAGCTGTTTAGGGAGGCCGGTGTGCCCGACGCCGAACTGACAGCGCGCGTGCGAGCGTTTTGGGATTGGGATGGCAACAAGGAGCAGCCGAACGGAAAAATTCTGGCCTACATGCTGGCGGCGCTCGCAGACCAATTTACTCATGGGCGTAAAAGGAAGCCGTCTGCAGGCTTCTTGAATGACGTTTCCGCGATTGCCTCCTACGCACCGTACGTTGATGCCATGTTTGTCGACATTGAGTGCGCCCAACTGCTTCAAGACAAGCGATGTCTGGAGGCGCTCAAATATCGGGCAAAGATCTTTAGCCTGAATTCCGGGGAAGAATTTATTGCCTACCTCCAGGCGATCATCGACGAGACGCCCGACGATGTGCGCCGATATGCCTCGATTATCTACGGAATTTAGGATCGAAAGTGAAGTTTGGGTGGGCCTGAGCCGCCGCGAAAAACGCTAACATACTGAGGTGCACGGCATTGGCGCAGTACAGCCAGCTCACTACGGCAAAACAGCTGCGGCTTGAGATCGCGCTGGCGGCATGGTCGGCGGAATCTGCAATTCCGTAACCGGCCGGATTCCCATCGCGACGATTTTCGCTATCGGCCAGCTGGGCGGGAAGCCCCATGCTCGCGGGACGGCCCTCTAGCCATCGACACGATATCATCGGCGATCGGAAGTAATGGCTGCCGAAGCGTGAATGAATGGCGGATTTGAAGAGGCTCAAAAGTAGGTCAGAACGTCTGACCTTAGGGCGCAACCAGACAATCATGGCGTTCAAGTTGATCCTTACCCGTGTACATGCGGTGGTTAGCGCTATACCCCCCGGCGCAGGCCGGGGTCCAGACCGAACGGAGAGGTGCGTCCGATAGCAGGCATTCGACGCTTCGCATCGAGGCTGGGCCCCGGCCTGCGCCGGGGAACAGCGACCTGCTCGAACGGGATAATCACCAACCAGGTTCACCGGACCCGCTGCGAGCATCGATCCGCGACTGACAGGACTCAGATGAACGGCGCCGGCTGCCGGTCGTAATATGAGCGGACCATGTCGGCATAGTCATTGTCATGACCGGCCGCAGGCTCACCATAGCGGGGCGCCTGTTCGAGGCGTGCCTTGTCGAGCTCGACGGCATAGCCGCCCTTGTCGACATTGTAGACCAGCATGTCCCAGGGAATTGGATAATAATCGCTGCCGACGCCGAACAAGCCACCGAACTGCATGACCGCGAACTCCGCGCGGCCCGACACCTTGTCGACCATGAAGTTCTTGATCGTGCCGAGCCGTTCGCCCGCATTATTGTATACGGCGGTGCCTTCGACCCGATCCGATGCGATGAGATGATGATGGCCCTGCTGCCGATCGATCGTGTCTGCCATTTCGACCTCCTCTTGGCTGGATGCCTTCGTGAAACCGGCAAGGAGGGGTACGGGTTCCAACATTGGAGCTTTTGACTTCCGACGGGAGACCGGCCGCGCCTTCAACAAAACCCGCATTTGCAGATATTGATTAATCACCAACTATCTTCCAGACAGGGACGTAGAGCGACCGGAGTCGCTGCAAACACAAAAGGGGCGGACCGCCCTGGGGGAGAGCTGGATGCGAACGGGCGACGACGAGCGGATGCTGTCTGCCGGCTATAGCCGAACCTTCATCATCATGAGCTTTCTGGTCGCAACGTTCAATTTTGCCGACCGGTCGGTGTTCGCGGTCACCGCCCAGCAGATCAAGGTCGATCTCAACCTGACCGATTTTCAGCTCGGGCTCCTCCAGGGTCTTGCTTTCGCGCTGCTCTATGCGTTGCTCGGCGTACCGATCGGTCGGCTCGCGGAACGCATTTCACGCGTCAGGATTGTCGCCACGGCCATCCTCTTCTGGTCGGGCATGACCGTCGCATGCTCGGCCGCCGGAAACTTCATGCAGCTGATGCTGTGCCGCGTGGGCGTGGGGATGGGAGAAGCGGGATCGCAGCCCGCAACCTCTTCGCTGGTCAGCGACCTTTTCCCGCGCCATCGCCGCGCCTCGGTGATGGGGCTGATTCTGCTCGGCTCGCCAATCGGAACATTTATCGGCGCCTCTGTCGGCGGCGCGGTGGCAGGCATGTGGGGATGGCGCGCCGCATTCATCGCGATGGGCCTGCCGGGCGTGCTGATCGGGCTGCTCGTCCTGGTGCTGCTGCGCGAGCCGCGTCGCGGCCTCGCCGACAATATGCCGCCGACCCGAACGCCCGCCCCTGATTTCAGCGCGTTCCTGAAGGTGCTGACAAGCAAGCCGGCGCTGATGTTCGTCATTGCAGGCGGCGCGCTGGCGGGATTCGGGATGAGCTCGATCTCGCAGTTCCTCGCGGTATTCCTTGCGCGCGTCTATGACCTTCCGGCGCGTTCGGCCGGAGCACTCTACGGCACGATCTCGGCGCTGGCGCTGGGAAGCGGGCTGCTGATCGGCTCATTCGGGACCGATTGGCTGGCGCGACGTGGCGACGGCCGCTGGCCGGCATGGGGCGCGGCAATCGGGCTGTTCATCGCGCCCTTCTCCTACTGGATCGCCTTCAATGCGGCAACACCGTGGCTTGGCACCGTGCTCCTGATCGTCTCCGGCTGCTTCCTGCTCCTCTATTACGGCCCCACCGTCGGCATGATCCAGAATCTTCTCGAACCGCGCATGCGCGCGACCGGCGCGGCAGTGTTCGGCATGCTCTACACGCTCGTCGGCTATGGCGGCGGCCCGACCTTTGTCGGCTGGATGAGCGACCGCTTCGCCGCCTCGGCCTTTCAGGGCGGCGACTATCTGACACAATGCCAGGCAACCGCGCACGGCGCGCGCGTGGTCGATGCGCTTCATCAGGCCTGCGCGGCAGCGGCGGCGGCCGGGGTGCGGTCCGCGCTGATGTCGGCGGTGTGTGTGTTCTTCGTGGCCGGCACGATGTTCCTGTTCGCCGCGCGCACGCTGCGCCGCGACTTTTATTCGGCGGAGCCGGCAGCGTGAGCGAGGCAGGATCGCTGCGCCCATGGTTCGAGGCCTATGTCGATGCGTTCAACCGCGACGATTTCGAAGGCTTCGGCGCCTATTATGCCAAGGACGTGGTCTTTCAGGGGCAGGCCGCGCAGCTGGTCGGGCGAGAGGAGGTGCTCGCCTTCTATCGCTTTGTAAAATCGAAGATCGACGAGACGCTCGAACTGCTCAGCTTTGTCGGCTCGCGAGACCTTGGACGCATCGCCGTGGAAATGCGTACGCTGCTGGTCGCGCGCGAAGACTGGCTGGACATGCCGACCGGCGCGATGCGCGCAGGTGACCGCCGAGAGAGCGTGAATTTCATCCTTTACGACATCGTGGACGACCGCTTCACCCGCGTCCGCTCCGCGCGCTTCTCTTCGCCTGGCGCGGGTCGCCCCGCATGACACCCGAACAACGCTTTCGCGCCTATATCGACGCCTTCAACCGCAACGACTACGATCTGCTATGCAGCCATTATGCGCCCGACATCCGGCTGGTGATCGGCAACGGCACGGAACTGGTGGGACGTCAGGCGATCGTCGATTTCTATCGTCCGGTCAAAGCCGTGACGCAAAGGACGATCAAGGTGCTGCAATGCTTTCATGAAGGCAATGTGCTCGCGGCGGAAATCGAGTCCGAGTTCCTGGCCCTGCAAGACCTGCCGGACTTCGTGTCCGGTCCGATGAACAAGGGCGACCGACGCTACCTGAACAGCCTTGTCCTCTATGACTTCGAAGGCGACCATTATACCCGCATCCGCGCGGCCGTGCTCCGCCGGGAATATCGGCCGGTGGCGTGAACCGGGCGCGAGCAGAAAATCAGGGTCCTTCACTCTTCTCGCGCGCCTTCGAGCCCGGCCAGTCATAGCCATCCACCGGCTCGCGCTTCATGACGCCTGGCGCGAATGAGCGCGGATCGTTGACATCACCGCCGCCATAGCGGGTGGGAACGGGATAGGCGTAGAGCGGGCGTCGGCGGATGGTGCCGTCCTCCAGCCTTGCGGCGGCGATCACGCTCTCCGGCGCCATGCCGCGCTCGACCCAGTTGACCATGGCCCCAAGGAAATCCTGGTCGTACGGCACATAGCCTCCCCGGCAATGATAGCCGCCGGGCACCAGGAACATGCGCGCGAACGCGCGCGTCGCAGCCAGTCCTCCCATCCGGTCGCGCACAGCCTGATAATAATCGAGCATCCCGCGCGCGCCGGCGGCATTGTCGGCCAGGCCCTGCCACAGGATCAACTTGCCGCCATGATCTCGAAAGGCGGAGATATCCGGATCGGTGGCGTCGAACGGCGCGCCCGCTTCGAGCAGCCGTTCCAGGCTGGCGCGCGTGAAACGCCAATCTCGCCAGCCGAAATTCTCCGGCAGCTCGCCAGGCAACAGGACCAGCTTGATAAAGGACTCGGCCGCGAACTTGCCGGTTTGTGTCGCTGCGCCGGGCCCCACCCAACCCAGTTCCGAACCATAGGGCGCGCCGCCGGGAAACAGCGATTTGCCGCCGGGGTCCGTCGGTCCCTGATAATAAGCGCGGGCGGCCTCGACTTGCGCCGCGTCAAGGCAAGGCGCGACCGTCTGGCCGCGATCGGGGCACAGCAGCAAGCGGGGATCGTAATGACACCTGCGAGGATCGTCGATCTGGCCGTCCGGGATGCCGTCGATCCGGTCGCAAGCGGCGAGCACGGCGCGGTGCAGGGTTGCGACGGAGTCGCTCGTAAAGATCTCCTGCCCTTTCGCATCGAGCCCTTTTTGCGCTTCCCATAGAAAGAGTTGCATCGCCGCCGGCATCGACACCGACGACCCCGCAACGACGCCGTCGAAGTCGGTCGGGTAGCGCTGGGTTTCCATCAGCGCCTCGCGCCCACCGCCCGAGCAGCCGACGAAATAGCTGTGATCCGGCGCGCGTCCGTAGAAGCGGGTGACGATCGCCTTGGCGACCAGCGCGGTGGCATGCGTCGCCTTGTGCGCAAACTGCATCCGCAACTCGGGGTCCACCGCCCAGGTGCCGTCGCCGATGCCGGCCGAGAAATGGCCGCCATCATTGTAAGCGACCGCGAAGGCACCGCTGGCGATATGCGCGTTGCTGCACCATGGCACGATCGAATCGGAAATGACGCCGCACATGCCCCCGCATCCGCCCTGCAGGAAGCGGCCGGTATAGCCGGCGAGCGGCAGGCGCAGTTCGAACCGGGTCTGCGGTGCGGCATAGCCCCTGACGAGACAGGCGGCGGCCCGGTCCGGCCCAGCCGCCTCCTCGCTGGCCGAGAGGATCCGATAGCCGATACTACCCGCATAGGCGGTCACTGGCGTCACCAGCCCCTTGCAGGGCATGGACGGAAGGATGACGGGGCGCTGGGGCAGTGCGATCAGCGGACGCAGCGGGTCGGGCGGGACCTCCTGTGCGGGGAGACGGGCGGGCGCAATCGCCAGCGAGGCAAGCAGGATGGCGAGGATCGCCAGCAGGGCGGCGGGACACAGGGCCGGGCGGACGAAGTTCATGGCCTGATATGCGCCTCAATCAATGCCTGTTCGGCGCCGAGCGGATCGGCGCGCACCGCCCATGGCAGGTCGAAAACCATCGTTTCGCGCCCGGGGAGCGCATAGCTGGGCCAGTGTGGCACGCCGGGACCGTTGGGATCGCCATGCCGCGCGAAATTGGTCCAGGCGGCGCTCATCACGTCGGCAAGCTGCTGCGCCTGTGTTCCCCCCGACCCGATCGTGCCCGATGCGTTCGCAACGGTGTCGAACACCATCGGCAGGTCCAGCCCGTGCGGACTGCGCAGCTTGCCACCCTGCACCGGCGTCCGCCAGTCGAGCAGATAGGCGAACACGGGCGCGCGGTGGAGCCCTGCATGCTTGTCGGCGGCGATGCGGGCGTTGCGGCCCATGCCCAGTTCGGTCGTGATCGCGAAGTAGATGTCGCTGGCGCTCGCATCGGGGCGCAGCTTGCGGAAGCCGGCGATCAGGGTTTCGGGATCGTTGGCCTTGGGCGCAAGCGCGGCAGGCAGGTCCGACCAGTCGAACATGAAGGCGTTGGGCGGCGGGAAAAGCACGGTGGTCTCTGTGGCGGTATGGCCGATGATCAGGGGAATGTCCGGCGAGATCGGCGGGGCGTCGGGGCCGAACGGCGTGTGCGGCACCACCGTCCCATCGGCGACGATGCCCGGCCCCTGGGTCGGATCGCCCTTGGTGACGCGCTGCAGCGCGGCCAGCATGCGATCGACCGGAACCGCGCGCAGCGCATCGATATCGCCGCGCGCAATTGCCAGCTCCGCACAGAGCGCCTGCGTGATGCCCTGCGCCTCCTCGCGTGCAATCGTATAGGTGCCGAAGCCGCTTTCGAGCGCCGCGCGATGGAAGAGTCCCCGCGCCGAAGGCATCGCCAGGAGCGCTGCTACCTTTGAGCCGCCTCCCGACTGACCGAACACCATGACATTGCCGGGATCGCCGCCGAACGCAGCGATATTGTCGCGCACCCAGCGAAGCGCCGCGACAATGTCGAGCTGCCCGACATTGGAGACCGCGCCATGCGCATCGGCAAGGTTGCCGAAATGGAGATAGCCGAAAGCGTTGAGCCGATGGTTGATCGCCACCAGCACGACATCGCGCCTCTTGCACAGCCGCACACCGTCGTTGACCGGGGAATCGCCCGCACCAAGCGCGAATCCGCCGCCATGAACCCAGACCATGACCGGCCTCTTGCCGCCGTCATTCACGCCGGGCGTCCAAATATTCAGGACGAGGCAGTCCTCACTCTGTTGATGAGACATTGCCCCTTCTGCACCGGGCGGAGGAAGTTGCGGGCATTGATCGCCGAACCGGGTGGCATCGCGCACCCCCGTCCAAGGCGCCGGCGGCGCCGGGGGGAGAAAGCGGCGCAACCCGCCGGTCGACGCTCCGTATGGCAAGCCGCGAAAGACGCAAATGCCATCCTCGATCGCTCCACGCACAGGACCCGCGCGCGTGGCGACCTGCGGAGACGCAGCGAACGCTGGAATGGACGAGAACATCAGCGCGCCCGTCGCCGTGCTTTTCGCGAGGAAGGTGCGGCGACTGAGCCCGCTCCCGAGAGCGCGATCACGTGGAAATGAAGGGACATCGGCCATTGTAGATCTCCGCGATCACGACGATCCAAAAAAGAAAGCTCTGACGCAGGAGAACGCGCCAGAGCCCAAAAGTCAGAAGTCGTAGCGGATGCCCATTCGATAGCGCCGCCCGATCACGTCATAGTAGACCGAGTTGTTATTGCCGTTCCAGAGCGGTGGAGGCATGACATCGAACAGATTTGTGATGTTGCCGTAGAGTTGCAGCTTCCGGCTTCCGGTCTTGATGAGATCAAAACTGGCGCCGATATTGGTATAGAGACGGGATGGCACGCGGTTGGTGTTGATGCTGTTCGTCGCGGTCACACTGTAACCGCTGTCTTCGGGGCCGAGCAGCGATGCATCATATTTGCCTGCCGAAATAAAGTGCCCCTGCAGATTCAACGTCAAACGCTGGAACGTGAGCGAAGCAAATCCGTCCACGACCCATGACGGCACGCCGCTGAGGCCATCGTCGCCAGCGCGGTTCACGGGCGTGGTGGTGCCGGTCATGAGCACGGCGCTGTTGGTGAGCTTTGTCGTATGCGTCGCCAGACCGCGAAGATCGAGTGCGTTGCCGCCCCCGAAGTTGAGGTGGTAGCTGCCCTCGATGTCAAATCCCTCCAGATCCTGCTGGTTGAGATTGAGATAAAGAACCGAGACGCTCTGAAGGACGCCGCTCGAATTGCGCGTCACAAGACCGCAGATATCCGCCGCCCCGGTGTTGTTGCACGTGTTGACGATCAGCTGGGCACCAAGCGTTGCGATCGCGTCGCGAATGCGGATCTTGTAGTAATCGAGCGAGAATCTCAGTCCCTGCAGGGCGCCGCCCGGCTGGAGCGTGATACCCGCCGTAAAGGTGCGCGCGGTTTCAGGCTTAAGATTGATGTTGCCGCCGGTATAAACGTTCGCGAAAATTTGCGAGCCGGTTTTTGTATCCGAAATTGCGGCGACGCCGGTCACCGGCGTGGTGAACAGTTCCGCTGTATTGGGCGCGCGGATATCCTGAGATTCGGTTATGCGAAACAACACGCCGTTGACGGGCTCGTAAGTTGCGCCGATCTTCCATGTCGTCGTATCGAAACTGTTGGTGACCGACGCGCTTGCGGTTCGATAGTGAGTGCGCCGGATCGCGCCGTTGAGGGCCAGGCTTTTACCGGCCGGGCTGTCCTTGAGGAGTGGGACACCGGCTTCGAGATAGCCTTCCGTCACGTTGACGTGGCCGTTCGCGGGCGTTGCATTGTAGACATAGAAGCCGTTGGCCGCCGAGATCGGATCGACTGCGATCGTGAGTTCGTCGCGCCTGGCTTCTGCGCCCAGCGCGATCTTCACGGGACCGGCCCAGGTGTCGAACAGTGAACCGCGCAAGTTGGCCGCACTGACGAACTGCGAGAAATTCGTGTATTGATGAGTGGTCCCGAAGGCATAGGCCTTTGCAGCGGCCGAAAATTGGCCTTGCCCCAGAATGTTCAGCGCAACGCAGTCGGTGCCGGGATTGGTCAGCGCTATGCGGCAGATCGGCTTGTTCGTGGCCGGATCGACCACGGCGTCGATGGCGTTCGCATAGTTCGCGGTGATGCGATCGTTCGCGGTCGACTGGTGATAGTCGGTGACACCATATTGAACATAGGCGTCCCACGACCAATTGTCGCTGATATTGCCGCTCGCTCCGGCAACGCCGCGCATCGTATCGCGCTTCGACACGCTGTTCATCTGACCAAAGTCCGTGCCCAGCTTGCCGATCACGAGTCCGGTCATGCCGTTTGCAAGCATGGTCGCCTTGATGGAGGCGGGCAGAAACGGGTTGTCGATCTTGATCAGAGTCCCGTTGCCTGGAAAGCCGCCGTCGCGCACCTCAGGGCCACGCGTGTAGGCAGCGACATGGCCGTAACTCAGATCGGCAAAGCCCGTGAACGCGTCCGACACCTCATAGTCAAAATGACCATAGCCATTATAGCGGGTAACCGGCGTCGAAAGCGCCGGATCTCCGAAAAAGCTGTTGAGACCGGAGCCGGTGCCGCCTTCCATGAACAGCCCACCGGCATTCTGGCCGTAATTGAAGCCGCTCGGGTTGCCGCCGGCATCGAATTGCAGTCCGTCGAGCACGCCGCCCCTGGCGGCGGTCCGTACGCCGGCCGCGTTCACGGTCGCGGTGATGAGACCGCCCGGCGTTAGCGTCGCCGTGTGGACATTATAGGCGATATTATTGGCCGGCCGGCCGTTGACGCCAGCAGTCTGGGTGAGATTGCCGACCTCGTTCGCGCAGAACGTGCGAGTATAACAGCCGCCGACCCCCTTGTCCTTGTCAAACTCGGCGCCGAACACGGCGTGGCCGCGCCCATCGTCGAAGCTGGTGCCGGCTGCGATCTGGGCCACATAATTCTTGCCGTCGCCGCGATCGCTCACGCCAAATTCAAGATTGGTCTTCACGCCTTCGAGATGCTGGTTGAGGATGATATTGATCACGCCCGAGACGGCATCCGAGCCATAGGCAGCGGATGCGCCCCCGGTCACGATATCAGCCCTCTCGATCAGGAGCGTTGGAAGCAGATTGAGATCTACCGTGCCGGTGGACGTACTGGGGGAGAAGCGCCGACTGTTGACCAGCACCAGCGTCCTGGTCTGCCCAAGGCCTCGCAGATCGGCAATGCGCGCGCCGGCATTGACCGGGCTGATGTTGGAGCCGACCGCCGAGTTCGATGGAGACGATGACGCGCGGAACGACGGCAGCGTGGCAAGCGCTTCACCGATATTGGTCGAAGCCATCTTCTCGAGCCGATCGGTGCCGAGCGTGGTGACAGGCGTGGGCGCATTGAAGCCGGTGACGCCAAGGCGGGAGCCGGTGACCACGATGTCCTGCGGTTGATCGGCGGCAGGGGCTGAACTGTCACGCGCGCCATTTTCCTGAGCGGCAGCCGGTCCGGTCTGGGCTGGTGCGGCAGCGAACGCCGGAGAAAGGCCCACGGAAAGAGCCGTCAGTGCGGCTGTCATCCTCAAACTGCGCCGAATCGGCCGCGAAGATATCGCCACGGATTCAGCCATGAAATCTCTCCCCATCATATCGTCCCTCCAGATGATGGCTCCGATTGGCGAACGGAGCCCTTGTTTGTCCCGAGCAGCGAGGAGAACCGCATTGCGGAACGCCCGGAGCGGTTCAGTAAGATCAAAGCACCGCATAATAGCGAAACAGCGAATGGTCCGGCGGATCGCTCGGGTGGAGATGCGGGCGCCGCGCGCCCACGCCGACCAGGACGGTACGGTTCAGCCAGTCATATTTGCCGGTGGGCGCCCGAAAATACGGGGTGCAGCGGAAATAGCGCGGGATCGATCGCTCTTCCCCGACATCGTCGGGTCCGCGCAGCGGGCCGTGTACATAACCCTGATTGCGAATGTAGATGCGCGCGCCGTCGTCGGTTTCGATCATATAGTGCGCATTGAGTTCGACGACGCCGTCCGCCCGAACGATCGGCCAGTCCGCGCCGCTATGATCGACGAGCTTGCCGTTGAGGCGAGGGCCCGAGACGATGCAGTCCGCACCGATCGAAGTATAGCCGACCGAGGCGCCGCCCGAGGTCTCCCATATCCAGCGCTTGTCGAAATTGATGCGGATATCGAACGCATGTTCGACATGGAGCATCAGGTCAGCTGAAAGGTCCGGAAATTCGGAAGACATTCCTCAAACTCCCCGCGCAGGGATGACGGGCACCAGCAGGTGCGAGTCATGCTCCGGTCCGACATGGATGATGTGGCGCCCCGCGTTGCGGGTCTCCTCGTGCCGAGCGAAGGGGAGGAAAGGCAGGCCTTCGGCGTAGATGTCCCTTCCCTTCACCACCACCCGCAGCGTTTCGCCGGCACGAAACAGCGTGGATGACGGCCAGAGTTCGATCTCGATCGGCACGATCTCCCCAGGAGAGAGCCGCTCCTCGCGCTCATGAGTGTGGAAGGGCTGCAGCGCGCTGCTTTTCGCCGGATCGGTCGCGCGGTGACTGGCGCGCAGCCAGCCGAGCGCCACGGGACCGTTCTCGAAAAAGGCATAGAAGGTCTGGCCCACGAGGCTGCCGCCGGCGTCCAGCTTCTGCAGAGCGACGAACAGGTCGAGATCGTCCGACCCGTCCGCCTCCACCCACAGGCTCAGCTTGGCATGGCCGGTCAGTTCGGTATCCTGATCGAAGCGATGATCGAACACCGCTTCGCCGCTGCGTGCGTCATAGACGATGGTTGCCGCCGCAGCGCAGGGATCCGGGTTCAATGACCCATTGGCGCCCAGCCACAGCGGCGTCGCCACCGTGCGCGCGAGGGGCCATTCGCGCTCGTCGCGTGACGACGCCTCTCCGTGCCGCTCGCGCACTTCGATGCGAACCGGCGGCCATGCCGCGACATAGGTTTCGCGACCCTTGAGGAAATGATCGAAGAACGCCTCGCGCCTGGTCTGGCTCTCGGGCAGATAATAGTTCGCCCACTTCTTCTGGCCGTGGACATCGAGCCACTTCTGCTCGCTCGAGAGCAGCTTGTAGGCCTCGAGCGTGCCGCGTGTGTGCAGGCCCTGGTCGGACCAGCTCGCAACGACCCATGCCGGTGCACGGATCGCGGCGAGATCGATCTCCTTCGAATGCCAGAACGCATCCATCAGCGGATGTGCCCGTGCGTTCGCCCACGTGTCCTCGGTGCGGTTGAGCGAATAGCGGATATTATCGGATGCGCGCGGCAGGAAGCCGGTCTCGAGGATGCCGCCATGATAGGCGAACTCGCGATACCAGTCGGTGAATCCCTCCCACGGATTGATGGCCGCGAGGGCCGGCGGGTTGAGCGCGGCGACGTAGAACTGGATGGCGGCGAGATAGGAGACTCCGGTCATCCCCACCTTGCCGTTCGACCATCCCTGATCCGCGAGCCATGCGATCGTGTCGGCGCAGTCCTGCGCCTCGATCATGCCGTTATGGTGGAAATCGCCCTCCGAGAGCCAGGTTCCGCGCGGATCCACGACCGCGATCGCATAGCCCAGCTCTCCCCATTTCACAGGGTCCGCGCCCTCGAACGGGGTCAAAGCCGACAGCCATTCGGGGTTCACGCCGGAATGGGGCCAGAACAGCTGGTTCGACTGGGCGTGCTTGCCATAGGGACTCCATGAGAGGAGCGTCGGCAGATCGGCGCTGCCGCGCGGTCCCTCCGGGCGATAGAGGTCGGCGTAGATTTGCACGCCGTCCCGCAGCGGGATGGCGAGGTTGCGTTCGATCACCAGCCCGGCTTCATGGCGCACGGAATAACCGAGCGGCGGAAGCGGCGGCTTGTTTGGCGCGCTGTTCGGGTCAACACCGCGACGCATGATCGGAGCGCCGGGATCTTCGGCCACGTTCACAGCACCACGAAATAATGAATGCGGTTGGCGTAAGGGATTTTCTCCGCAACGCCGACGAAGAGATGCTGGCTCATCCACTCATGCGGCCCGGCGGGCGTCTCGAAGCGGGGGGAAACGCGCATATAATAGGCGCTTGGATCAACCTCTTCATTGCGCGCCATCTGCTCGGCGATGTCGGGGCTGCGCGCCCAGCGATAGCCGCGATTTTGCATGTAGATCACGGCCCCGTCATCGGCTTCCAGCATGTAGCGCGCATCGAAATCGATCACGCCATTGGGACGAAGCAGCGGAAAGTCGCCGCCAGACATCGGGATGACCCTGCCATTGAGGCGTGGCCCCTCGACAATGCCGCTCGCGGCATAGATCGCGGCTCGGGTATTGCCGAGCACCGAGGGCTCGATCCAGCGCACCCCCGTCAATTCGATCGAGATGGTGAACGCATATTCGCATTGCGGGGCAAAAGGATGGGCGAGGTTCAACGCTGTCCTCTCCTGTGGAACCGTGAGTTGTTGATTCCTCACTAACTTGGTTGTTGATATATCTACAACTGGGGCATGACAAGAGGGTCTGCATCAGATATTCCAGCGCCGATGCAGACCGATCCGACACCCGACGATGATCCGGCATTTCTGACGTCAGCGCGGCGATGGAAGCTGTTTGGACTGAGCCACCTCCCCTATCGCATTCTTTTGCTTGCAAAAATGATCGACCGCGTCACGTCGCTCCATGTGCGTGAGGAAGCGTCGATGACGCTGGCGGAATGGCGGGTGATCTCGCATGTCGAGGTGATGGGCCGATGCAGCGCGAGCGAGATCGCTGACGCTGCTTTCGTGGACCGCGCGGAAGTCAGCCGGGCAGTCACCATGCTCGAGGCACGCCGCATGGTGGAGCGCGAGCCGAATCCGCGCAACCGCAGGAGCAGCCTGATTTCCCTGACGGACGAAGGAAGGCGGATTTACCTGGCCGTGCGAGGCGAGCGCAGCAAAATGTACGAAGACTGGCTCGTCGACCTCACGGAGGCCGAGCGCGCGCAACTCGATCATATGCTGAACAAGGTCATGCGCCGGGTTTTGCTCGCCAATCCAGGGACGATTCTCGGATAATCGGGGCAAGCCTCCAAGTTCACCGGCTTTCAAAGTTGCCGGTTGAACGACACGCGAATCACAAAGGGGCTGCCGTCTTTCCGGCTCATGAGCGAGAGCCGCCCGCCCGCGCGCTCCGAAATCGCCGCCGCGATCGACAGCCCCAGCCCGCTTCCCGCTATTTTTTGATCGCGCGGGAGCCGGTAGAAGCGCTCCGAAACCATCGCCAGGAACTCGTCGGGAATGCCCGGGCCGTCGTCCATGACTTCGATCGCAGGCTCCGAACCGGCGCCGTCAACTCGAACCATAATGTAGGTGCCGCTCGAGGCATATCTGATCGCGTTGTCTACAAGATTGGCCACCAATTCCTCCAGGAGCATGGACGGGAGCCTGACATCGAACGTGCCGTTCGCTTCAAAATGTAACTCGAGCCCCGCATCGGCTGCCTGTGGAGCGAGCCGCATGCAAACCTCCTGGACGACCCTCGCCGCGTCGCACGACTGGGCTGTCGCCTCCTCCGCCTCCTGCTCGGCGCGGGCAAGCGCCAGAAGCTGGGTGAGCAGACGCTGAAGCCGATCGGTTGCTTCGCCGATGTCGGCAATCGTTGCCTGCTGCCGCGCGCTTTGATCCCGATCCTTCTGAAGTAGCTCGATATGCGCGCGCAGCACCGCCAGTGGCGTCCGCATCTGGTGCGAAGCATCGGCCGTGAATCTGCGTGAGCGCTCCGTCGCTGCTCCCAATTGAGTCAGGAGTTGGTTGAACGCCGCAATCAAGCCAGACAGCTCCGGCGTCACGCCGGTCGCCCTGAGAGGGGTGAAGTCGATCTTGTCGGGATCCCGCGCGGCAATCTGGCCTTGTACGCGGGTAACGGGCCGTAGACCCCAGCGAATGGCCGGCCATATCAGAAAGATCGCAAAGCCGACGAGCGATGCTTCAAGCAGACCAAGTCCGATCAACATCGTCCGCGTAAGGACGCCGCGTTCATCCAGGGTCTCCGCGACTTGAACCACAATCGGATCGTGGACCTGCGGGAAATGGCGGACGGCGGTAACGACGCGAACGGGCTGATCGAGAAACCGATCGTAGCGAAACCGGAAATCGTCATCGCCTATTCCTGCGACGTCGGTTTCGGCCGGAAAGTTCGCGTAGCCGGTCAGGAAGCGACGCCCTTGATAGACGCTGTAATACACATTGTCCCGCGAGCTATCCTCCAGCATGCCGAACGCTGCTGGGGGCATCTCAAGCGTCACCTCATTATGTTCCACGGCGATCGTATCGATGATCGAGCGGACCGATGCAGCGAGCATCCGGTCCGACATTCGCTCGGCAACGCGCGCTATGAACCAGGAACCGCCGACGCCAAGGATCACGGCAAGCAAGCTCAGCGCGGCGCCTGTGACCACGAGTTGACGCCTGGTCAGCGACCAGCTCGTAGTGTCCGGAATGAGCCTCACGCGCTCAGCATGTAGCCAAGGCCGCGGAGATTCCGGATC
Source organism: Sphingobium sp. (assembly GCA_017744605.1). Lineage (GTDB taxonomy): Bacteria > Pseudomonadota > Alphaproteobacteria > Sphingomonadales > Sphingomonadaceae > Sphingobium. The sequence continues at coordinate 58,778 of JAGIAZ010000015.1, forward strand.
GCGGGTCCGTCGGGCGCGAGCTTCTTGCGCAACCGGGTGATGTAGACTTCCAGCGCATTCGGTCCGACATCGTCGTCGAAGGCAAAGACCTGGGCCGAGAGCCTTTCCTTGGGAACCACCTTGCCACTTTGCGCCGCAAGCTGAAACAACACGGCCCACTCGCGCCGTGGAAGATCGAGGCGACGCCCATTCACTTCGGCGGTCTGGGCCGCCGGGTCACAAGTCAGCGATCCCACAGTCAATCGCGGCGCTGCGTCGCCGCCACCTCTGCGGATCAACGCGCGCAGGCGGGCCAGCAATTCGGAGCCCGCAAATGGCTTCGACAGATAGTCGTCTGCGCCCTCGTCCAAACCCCGCACACGGTCCGCTATCGCATCGCGCGCGGTGAGCAAAAGCACGGGCACGGATTCGCCTGCGCTTCGCAGGTTTCGAAGAACCTCCAGCCCGGACATATCCGGAAGCCCGATGTCGAGGATTACGGCACCGTAGGGCTCTGTGCGAAGGACATCCAGCGCGGCTTCGCCCGAACCGACGTGATCGGCGGCATGCCCCTCCTCTGACAGCAAGTTTGTCAGAGCGCGCGCTAAAGAAGCATCATCCTCTACCACAAGAATCCGCATGATCGTTCCTGCCAAACCGCGAAAGGCTCATGAAAGTGAACCCCTATATGGATGACTGCAAGGATAAAACGGAGCAGAGAATGGGAGAGGTCGCTCTGCGCAAGTATGCGCGGGCCATCCTTATAGGTCTTGGAATAATGTCGCTTGCTTCCGCAGGCGCGGCCGTAATTTTTACGCAGAAAAATGATCTGAGAAAACTCGCAAAAGACGAGCGCCATCTGGTCATATATAGCGCGACGGATGAAGGAGAGGCTGCGGAATTACTCGACGCCTTCCGAAAACGCTATCCCTTTATATCGGTCGATTACCGCTCTTTGGCTGCCCGTGACGTCTATGGCCGCTTCAAGGCGGAATCGGACGCGGGCCGCAATGTCGCGGATCTGGTGATCAACTCCGCGATGGATCTGCAGATCAAGCTGGTCAACGATCGCTATGCGCAGGCCTATCGCTCGCCCGAACGGCACACGCTCCCTGACTGGGCGGTCTGGAAGGACCAGGCCTTCGCAGTGAGCGCGGAACCCATTGTCATCGGCTACAACCCGCAGCTTCTCCCGACTTCGACGGTGCCCAAAACGCACGACGAGTTAGCGGTCCTTCTTCATCGCAATCCGCAGGTGCTGGCCGGGCGCATCGGCTCGTACGATCCCCTGCTCAGCCCGACCGGCTATTTGTACGTCACCCAGGACGTGCACATGGACAGCGACGCATGGGATCTTATCGGAGCCATCGGCCGCGCTCGACCGAAGCTGTATCAATCCAGCAAGACCATGATCTCTGACGTGAGCTCGGGTCGGCTTGCGCTCGCTTACAATGTGATCGGCTCCTACGCTTTCGAACGTGCAGCCCACGACCCGAATTTTCAGGTCGTGGTCCCGCGCGACTACGTGCTGATGATGTCGCGCGTAACGCTCATCGCCCGAAGGGCGCCGCATCCGGCCAGTGCGAAGCTGTTCCTCAACTTCATGCTGTCTCGCGAAGGGCAGGCATTGCTCGCCAAGCACCACATGAATCCCGTCCGCCTGGACATGGCTCCCGACGACAAGGCGCTTGTGGGCGCAAATGTCCGCGCGGTGCGCGTGGGCCCGGCGCTGATGGCGAACATCGACGCCATGACGTTCGCTCGCTTCACCCGAAAATGGAGAGAAGCCGCGAGCGAACGGCCACCGACGAAAACGAACAGCTGAAAGATAATGAGGAGAGGGGCAATGAATTTAAAGGGAGCTTTGTTTGCGGGAACGGCTCTTGGCCTGTGGGTGAATGCGCCTGCAGGAGCCCAGGTTACGCCGTCCGCTCCGACATCGAACGCCGCAGAAACAGCTGTCGCGGCAGCTGATGCTGCGACAGCCGACCCGGCCGGCGCTACCGATATCGTCATCACCGGATCGCGCATCCAGGGCACCTATAACTCGCCTACCCCAGTGACCACGGTCTCGCAGGCGGATCTCGTCGCCGCTGCGCCTTCGACGCTCGCGGAAGGTCTCAAACAGCTGCCTTCCATCACGCCGGGAGGCGGCCCGAGCGCGGGTGGCGGAACTGCGAACGGCGGGCAGAACTTCATCAACCTGCGCGCATTGGGCAACACGCGCACGCTGACTCTGGTCGACGGGCGCCGCTTCGTGCCCTCCAATCCGACAAATCTCATCGATACCAACCTCATCCCGCAAGGCCTCGTCGACCGGGTCGACGTGGTAACGGGCGGTGCTTCGGCCGCTTACGGCTCGGACGCAGTTGGCGGCGTCATCAACTTCATTCTGAACAAGCGCTTCGTTGGCCTCAAGGCCGAAGTCCAGTTCGGGATCTCGCAGCGCAGCGATAACGCCGAAAAGAAATTCGCGATCACTTATGGCGGCAGTTTCCTGGACGATCGACTGCACCTCGTCGCGGCGGGCGAATATTACAAGAGCGACGGCGTGCCCGGCGATGCGCGCGAGTTTCGACGGACGGCCCCCAACCAGCTGGCCAATCCGCAGGGAACGCCCAAGCTGGTACGAGGAACCGATCTACGTACCCCATTCACGACCGGAGGCCTGGTCGTGATCGGCCAAGGAGGCACCACGGCCGCCAACAATCAGATCAAAGGCATCATGTTCGGCGCCAACGGAGTGCCGACGGCCTATGATTACGGCACGATCGCGAGCGACATCGGCCTCACCAGCGGTTCGCAAAATGGAGGGGACGGCTTCCGGGTCTCGACCGGTCAGGAGATTATCCGGCCGCTCGAGCGCAAGACGCTCTTCGGTCATCTGGAATATGATGCGACGGATCATGTCCAAATCTATGTCGAGGGCACGTACGGCAAGTCTCTCGCCCAGTTCCAGAGCAGCCCGACGACCGGCACGCTCACCATCCAGCGGAGCAACCCCTATCTCGCCCAGGCGGCACCGGCTCTGGTGACCCAGATGACGACCCTGGGCGTGACGCGCTTCCTGCTCAATCGGCTCACCCTGGAAGACGGTCTGACCATCCAGGACAATGAGAACGAAACCATCCGGCTGCTGGGAGGGCTTTCAGGCAAGATTGCTGACAACTGGTCATGGGATATCTCCTATCAGTACGGCCGCAACGACAATCACAATCCAATGCGCAGCAATTTGATCACCGCGAACATGACGCGCGCGGTGAACGCGGTGACATCGGGTGGTCAGATCGTTTGCGCCGACACGATCAGCACCGATGCGGCGGTGCGCGCCGCGGCAGCCGGTTGCCAGCCCTTCAATCCCTTCGGGGCCGGCGCGCCTTCGCAAGCAGCGCTCGATTATGTTTTCGGCGTCTCGGTCTTCGACACGCGCGTCGTGCAGAAGGCGGCCGACGCAAATCTCAGCGGCCGCTTGATCGATCTGCCGGCCGGGCCGCTGTCGGTCGCGGTCGGGGCGGAATGGCGTGAAATCTCCGCACGCACCATTGCCGATCCACTCTCCAATGCGGGCGCCTTCCGGCTTGTCAATCAGCAGGACTTCTTCGGCAAATATAATATCAAGGAAGTCTACGGCGAGTTTCAGATCCCCGTTCTGAAGGATTCATTTCTGGGCCCGAGCCTCGATCTGAATCTGGCCGGTCGCCACACCGTCTACTCGACGAGCGGTGCGGTCAACACTTGGAAGGCCGGCATCAACTGGCAGATTCTCGACAGCCTGCGGTTTCGCGGAACTCGGTCTCGTGACATCCGGGCACCGAACCTTTCGGAACTTTTCGCGACCGGGCGTCAGAACAATATCACGATCGACGACACGCTGCGGACGGGACGCACCTATTTGTCGGTGCCAAACCGGACGTTCGGCAACTCGGCCCTCACGCCTGAAATCGCCGACACGCTGGTGCTTGGATTGGTCTTCAAGCCGTCCTTCATCAGGAACCTCAACCTGGCGGTCGATTTTTACGACATCAAGATCAAGGACGTGATCTCCAACGTCGGCGGCAACAATGCCAATGTGGAATGCAACCGCAGTAACGGGACCTCTCCGATCTGCGCCTTCATCACGCGCGATCCCGCCACGCAGGCCGTCATCGCCACTCGCACGTCGCCCCTCAATTTGACGGAGCAGCGCACCAAAGGGGTGGATATGGAAGCCAGCTATCGCATCCCGCTTGATGAAAAGGCGGGCCGACTCACGATCCGCGGGCTCGCGAGCTATGTGAAGGAGAATATCACCTACTCGCCCCTGATCGCGGTGCCGATCAACGATGCCGGAAACGGCACCGCCTCCCTGCCGCATTGGCGAGGGACCATGTCGCTCAACTACAGCATCGGGCAGTTTTCGGCGTTCACCCAGGCCCGCTACATCGGCGCGATGGTGTGGGACAAGTCGCGCGTGCTGGGCGTCGATACCGACTTCAACCACATCAGCCCACAGGTCTATGTCGACGCGCAGTTCAGCGTGAAGATTCCCGCATTCGGCAAGGATCAGGAATTCTACCTCAACATCGCGAACCTGCTCGACAAGAAACCTCCATATGATCCCAGCGTCGGCGGTGCGACACCGTTGCCAACCGATCCCAATCTGTTCGACCAGGTCGGCCGCATGTTTCGAGTGGGCGCAAGGATGCGCTTCTAATCCTGCCCTCACGGGCGGCGCACGCGCCGCCCGGGCTTTTCGCGAAACGACGAACGTCAGCCTAGGAATGAGTGAATGGCCACGCCCCAAGCGCGACAGGGACGGGTGAAGTCGATCTTCATCGTCTCGAGCGGAAATTTCCTCGAAATGTACGACTTCATGGTCTTCGGCTATTACGCGAAGGCCATCGGCAACACGTTTTTCCCAACCGGAAACGAGTATGCCTCGATCCTCCTTTCACTCATGACGTTCGGCGCAGGATTTCTCATGCGCCCCGTGGGCGCGCTGGTGCTCGGCGCCTACATCGATCGACACGGCCGTCGCCGGGGCCTGCTGCTTACCTTGGCGCTCATGGGGCTCGGCACACTGTCCATAGCCTGCATGCCCGGCTACGCCGAGATCGGCATTTTCGCTCCGCTGCTCATTCTGATCGGCCGATTGGTTCAGGGCCTGTCGGCGGGCGTGGAGGTCGGCGGGGTATCCGTCTACCTTTCCGAAATCGCAACGCCCGGCAATCGGGGCTTCTATGTGGCATGGCAGTCCGCTTCCCAGCAGATGGCAGTCGTTTTCGCGGCGCTGATCGGACTGGTCCTGAACACGATGCTCCCGACAGAAGCGATCAGCGCATGGGGCTGGCGCATTCCCTTCCTGATCGGGTCAGCGCTGATCCCTTTCCTTTTCGTCATTCGCCGTCTCCTCCAGGAGACCGCCGAGTTCGAAGCGCGGCAAGATCGACCCACCGCAGCGCAAGTTTTTGCAGGCGTGACTCAAAACCTCGGCACCATAATGCTCGGGGCCCTGATGGCCGTCATGACCACAGTCTTCTTCTATATGATCACTGCCTATACGCCGACATATGGGAATAGTGTCCTGCGCCTCTCGGCGACGAGCGCCATGCTGGTGACCTTGTGCGTTGGGCTGGCGAACTTCGCGCTGCTGCCGATCATGGGCGCATTATCCGATCGCATCGGCCGGCAGCCGCTGCTCGTCACATGCGCACTGCTCGCGATCGTCAGCGGATATCCGGCACTCAGCTGGCTGTCGGACGGGCCGACGTTCGGCAAACTCCTCTCCGTGGAGCTTTGGCTCGCCCTCGTATACGCCGGCTACAACGGCGCGATGATCGTCTACCTGACCGAAGTGATGCCGGCGCGCGTCCGAACCGCTGGTTTTTCACTTGCCTATAGTGTCGCAACGGCGGTGTTCGGCGGGTTCACGCCGGCATTGTCCACCTATCTGATCGCCGCGACCGGCAATCCGGCAACGCCCGGCATATGGTTGTCGCTCGCCGCGGCGATCAGTCTGGTAGCGACTTTGCTGCTGTCGCGTGGCGCAGCTCGACGAAGAGCTCGCGCAGTTGCTTAATCGCATTGCCCACTTAATCGATCGAACGGAGTTTCTCATGGCCGTATCACGATCCAAGTTCAAAGTCGGCGGCGGCCACGTTCTGGCCGCCTGTGCCCTGCTCACGGCCATGGATGCCTGGGCCCAGCCATTCAGAGACCAGCCCGATCGAGCGACCTATCAATGGCGCGACTTGACCCAAGAGCTGCGCAACAAAATGACGGGCACGTATACGGTGGCCTCGACCGGAGATTTGCTGTTCCAGGAACCCGCCGAGAAGCGGATCAGCCCACAGATCAAGGAAGTTCTGAAGAGCGCCGACACGACCATCGGCAATCTCGAGGGGTTTCTGGTCGATCGTCGCAACTGGGCCGGCACTAACGGCTATGGCAACAACTGGGCGCCCAAGGAAGCGGCGCAGGCATTGGCCGATCTGGGCTTCGACATCGTCGCGCCTGGAGAAGCCGACGGAGGCGAAGCGGCACAGATCTCCACGATGCGCTGGCTGGATGAGGTCGGCATCAAGCGTCCTGGATATGGGCCCAATCTGTCAATAGCCCGGCAACCCGTCTTCCAGGAACTCCCGCAGGGCCGGGTCGCCGCGATCGCTGCCTTCCCGGTGGGCGCGGTTGCGGACGGTCCGATCGCGCGCAACAAAGATGGAAATTACGGAAGCGAAGAGCCGGGAATGAACCCACTCCGGCTGACGGTATGGAACGTCGTGACGGCGGATCAGCTCGAGCAGCTCCGCGCCATTCGGCAGTCGATCCTCGATCGCCGCAACGAACCGGACGTGGCGCGCCCGACGGCGCTTCCGGTCGACAGGCCGGGACGCCTTCAATTCCTCGGCAAGAACTACATGGTCGGCGAAAAGCCGGGAGGCATTCACTACGAACTGAATCCAGAGGATCTCGCCGCACAGACGCTCGCGGTCCGCAACGCCAAGGAATATGCCGACTTCGTGATGTACACAGCGCACGTCCACGAAAATCGCTATTCGTTCCAGGCCTATTCCCAGGACCATTATCCACCGGACTATCTCGTCGACCTGGTGCATAAGCTGATCGACAACGGTCTCGACATGTATGTGGGCCATGGCAACCACACGATGCAGGGCATCGAAATCTACAAGGGCCGCCCAATCTTCTACAATCATGGCAACTTCGCCGTTCAGCGCTTTGGCAGCGACGACTCGCCCCCGAATCCCGGCAATCTCACTGACATTGAGTCGAGCGAACTCAGCAACAGCTGGCTTCAGCAGGAGATAAATCTTACCGCTTATGTCGCCCAGACCAGGTACAACAATGGCAAGCTGATCGAGATCAGAATCTACCCGGTCGACCTTGGCGTCGACCAGCAGAAGACGCCTTGGTCGAGGTCGAGCATTGCACAGACGCCATCCCCCGAGATGGCGCGCAAGATTCTGATGCAGATTCAGAAATATTCGGAGCCCTTCGGCACGAAAATTTCGATCGAAAACGGCGTCGGGATTATTCGCGTGCCACCCGAGGCCACGCAGCCGATCGGCGCCGATCTCGATATTCCGGGCCGCGGCCCTCAATCCAAGGGACGGGCGCGGCCCTTCTGATATGGTGCCGACGGAGCGCCGCAGTGAATGCATGCGCCCTGACGTTCGGCTTCAGAACCGACTCTACAAGGACGAATTTTATGACCGTTCTTCGCCCACTCGATCCAGCCGCAGCGTCGTTCATGATGGCTGCGGTCGCTCGTCAGACCGACGAGGCGCTCAATGCGCAGTTCGGACTGAGCTACAATAGCTGGCGCAAGATCAAGGCCGGCATGCCAATCCGCCACTCGCTCGCGGAGCGCTTGAAGCAGCGGATCCATGCCTTGCAGCGTTCCAACGATATCCTGTCGAATTCCGTATCATCGCAGTGCGTGTCATCCCATGCGAGTGGAGCGAGAGAATGAGAAAGCTGACCAGGGCTCGGTGCCGTAATCTGTGGTCCAGTGTCGCCATGCTGATCGGTATCACCGTTCCAGCCTCGCACATCGCCTTCGCTCAATCGGCGCCGCCCGCAACCAACGTTGGTCATGGAGCCAAGATTGCGGACGGAGGCAGGGGCGTGCCCTTGGCACCTGACCAAAAGATGGAGCTGGCCCTCAAGATAACCCAGCCCTTTACCGTCGTGGCGGTTGGCGACCTCCTTGAGTTTCAGCCTTTCGCAATGACGAACGATCCCCGTACTGCCGGACTCGTCAAGCGCATGCGCGAAGCCGACATCACCGTCGGCGATTTCGAAAATGAGATTTATGACTTCGACAACTTCGGTCATGCGGGCGGAAACCTCGCCACGAAGGAAGTGGCGGACGACTGGGTCCGAATGGGCATCGATATTGTGAGCCGCGCCAACAACAAGCCCACGCGGGCGCCCGGAATCTGGGAAAATTTTCGTCAAGTGGAACGCGTCGGGATCACGCATGTCGGTGTCGCGCGAAGCCTCCCGGAAGCAAGAATGGCGCGCTATGTCGCGACACCAAAGGGATTGGTGGGTGAAATAGGGGTGTCGGCCGACGGCGGGCTCGATGCATGCTGCAGCGGCGGTCAGATCGTCATCGTCACGCCAGCTCAGCTTGAAGCCGTTCGGGCGATCCGGGATTCCATCCTGTCGCGGCGCAGCGAAGTCGAAGTGCCGGTTGCCGATCCGGTGCCCGAGCCGGCCGGCAGTCTTTCGGTGTTCGGCGTAACCTTCCGACTTCCGGGCGTCGATGCCCCTGCCCCAAAGGCGACCGGCGCCGAAGCGGTGTACCGGGAGGTTCCGCCAGGTCCGCAGGATGCTTACAAAAACTCGTTACACGTCACGCTCTATCAGGGCGTGACCGCTGCCCAGATGGCCACCTTGCGCGAGATCGCGAGGGATTCCGGTCATGGCGACTTGCACGCCTTCGGGACGCGGTTCCGGATCATGGACCAGCCAGGCGAGCATAGTTTCGACATGAACCCGGCGGATCTGAAAGACATTCTCGTTCAGGTCCGTACCGCCAAGCAGGCATCGGACTTGCTGATCCTGAACGCACACTGGCATCAGAACCGCTACGACTTCCAGGCCTATTCACACGATCATTTTCCCGCCGATTTTGAGATCGCCTTTGCTCATGCTGCCGTCGATCAAGGCGTCGATGTCTTTGTGGCGCAAGGAGTGCACACCATCAAAGGAGTAGAAATTTACCACGGGAAGCCAATATTCTACGGCGTATCGAACTTCGTTTTCCAGTCTGCGCTCATGCCTCAGGGCAAAGGGAAGCTGCCCCCGGTTCCCGGTCGCGCGGAAACGGGCGAAGCTGGCCCGGCGCCGCAGTTAGCCGCAGGTGCCGAGGCGGCGCCAGAGGTTCCGCAAGATGGCATAGTCGGCGAGCACGAGCGGCAGGGTTTTTGGCAACTCAAGGCCAATCTCGAAGCGTTGCTCGTGGAGAGCGTGTTCAATGAGGGTAGGCTCAAGGAGGTCCGCCTGCACCCGATCGATCTCGGACAAACGCCACGTCCTGGTTCGCAGGTTGGCGTGCCGCGCATCCCCGAGATGAAGGTCGCAAAGAAAATTCTCGACGAGGTGGTAGAGTATTCCAAGCCTTTCGGTACGCATATCGTCATCGAAAATGGCGTCGGAATCATTCGGCTATGACCGGATAATCAAGGCGCCAGTGCTGGTCGTGACGGCACCGATGCTTGGGGTATTTTCAAGTCCGGGGTAATCTGAAAGCTCGAAAAATGCGAAAACTCGCCGATGGAGCACCGGCCGATCATCCGATTTGAAGGCAGAAGCGGACCAGCATTCACAGCCTTTGTGATCGATTGCGCTCACGCCCGATGCCCGCTTGTTCTTCGCCTAATCATGTATCGGAGATGTGAACCGATGACCGCTCAAACTCACGCGTTGATGGTCTGTCCGCTGGTCACAGGCCTCATAAATGGCGCGCAGTGGGTCAATTATTGTGCGCCGCTGGCAGCGCCCGATGGCTTTTTCGCCTCATCGGTCTCAGGGAGCATGAGAAGCCCGACGTCTAGATGAGGAGCGATTTCCCCGGGGTTTTACTTCGCCTGCGTCATCTCGGCTGCAGGATCAAATCGGTATCCGTAGTTTCGTATCGTCCGGATCCAACCATTTTCAGAATCCCACTGCATCTTGGTGCGAAGCCGGCGGACATAGACGTCGACCACATTTGTGAGAGGGTCTGAGTCATACCCCCAGACCTTGTTCAGGATGCGCGTGCGGCTGAGCACCTTGCCTCGCGAAGTCATCAGCATTTCGAGCAGCTGATATTCTCGTCCGGTGAGTTCGACGGGGCGCCCATCCAGGAGCACCCGCATCGAGTCCCGTTCCATCTGAACGTTACCCACCTGAAGCACGCTTGGAGTTTCTGCCGTGAAACCGTCCTTGCGCCGGGCAAGAGCTTCTATTCTCGCAAGCAGCTCGTCAAAATCAAATGGCTTGGTGAGGTAATCGTCGGCGCCCCCACGGAGCGCTCCTACCTTGTCTTCGGTGTTGTCCATTGCAGTCAACATCAAGATCGGCGTGGTGATGGATGCGCTGCGGAGCTGACGACATATTTCCCGGCCATCCAGGCGGGGCAGCATCACGTCCAGAATGATGACGTCGAATTCCTCGGCGGTTCCGCGAGCCAGCCCCTCATCGCCGTCAACAGCCACGCTGACGGAATAACCTTCGGCCTCGAGACCCCGGAGAACGAACCTGCGCACCCGTTCGTCGTCCTCGACAAATAGGATTTGCATTACGACGCCGCCTCAAAATGGGTGCTTTCGGGAAATTCCAGAACGGCACGAGTGCCCCCAGTTGGCGCAGCAGTCAGAGATGCGCGGCCGCCATGCGCCTCCATCAGCGCGCTGACCAAGCTGAGACCCAGGCCGGATCCCTCGCCTCGCGTATCGCCTCGCTTGAACCGCTCAAAAAGTCCCGGCGCAATGGATGGATCAATACCAGGACCGTCATCAGTCACCACAATACTCGGATGTCCGTCGATCATTTTGACCTCGATCTCGACCTTCACTGCGGGCTGGCAGTGGCGCATCGCGTTTTCGATGAGCGCGGCCATCGCCCTGCGGACACGTTCAGGATCGCCTGAGACATGGCATTTCGGCCCTGGCAGAATGGAAACGGACCCACCGGCTTCATTGGCGAGTGTGCCGAAATCGTTCGCTACCCGGCTGGCGACATCAACCAGATCGAGTCTCTCGCGTTCGAGCGGCAAGGCGCCGGATTCTGCAAGCGCGATGACGAACAGATCATCGACCATCCTGCTCAGATCGCGCGTTTGCTGGAGGATGCGTTCAAACACGTCATGGGCGTCGAAATTGGCATTATCGGCCGTTCGAAGGGCAACTTCTGTTTCGCCTCTTATGATCGTCAGGGGCGTGCGCAGTTCGTGGCTGACATCGGCAAGGAAGGCGCGGCGCCGCTCATCCGCCACGGACAGCTTCGCATTTGCCAGCTGCAGTTGCTGCGTTCGATCCGCCACCTTCCGCTCGAGGTCGATTTGCGCTTCCCGGAGGGTCTTCTGTTTATCGGCGAGCGCCTGCGCCATCAGATTGAAGGCTTCGGCAAGCCTGGCCATCTCGTCCGAGCCCTGAAGCTCGATCCGGTAATCCAGCTTGCCCTGGGCGAATGACTGCGCGCCGCGTTCCAGGCCGACGAGTCCGGGACGCAGCCGCTTGTGCAACAGGATGTGAATTATCGAGGACAGGCCGACTGCCAGAAGGAAGCCGACGATTGATGCAGCGACTGCCAATGTGATCAGCTTGTGGGCATCGGCTGTACGTGCGGCCACGTCCGTTCCGCCTGCGCGGATCTCCCTTTGCAAGGCAGAGGTCAGGGCGGACAAGGGGGCCGAGACACGACGCAGTTCGCGCATACCGGCGGCGGAGCCGGCCTCCCTCAGCGTTGCGTCGACCTGGCGCATCAGCAGCGGCAACTGCGCCAGATACATCTGAGCCTCATGGACCTTCTTCTCGATTTCCAGTGCGACGGCGCGGTCATGGGCTGTGGAGATGGGAAGTTCCGCGGCTTCGCGCAAAAGGGCATGCACCTTCGCGGAACCGATCGCAAAGGACTCGTCCGATCGCGGCCCCGCATGGCGAAGCTGCTGGTATCTGAGGACCTGAAGGTCATAAATGGCCCTGTCCAACCGGGTGAAGACCTGCACGCGCTCGTGTGAGACCCGAGCCGAATTGAGGATCCTGCTCGCCGTCGATGCTATGAAGAGAAGCAGGCCTGCCAATATAGCGGTCGCGATGAGCCCTGCCCAAGATGCGGCTTCGAGCTTGTGTCGCAGGCTGTGAGACCCGATGGGATCGATTAGCTGCATGGTCCTCTCATATGTCGGCCGCCTGTGACGGCAACCGATCTCCATGGACACTAGGCGCGCCGTCAGCAGCTTCCAACCGTCAGGCCCGCTGTCATTCAATTTTAATCTGGCCGCAAGGCGAGGTTCATCTTGCAGCCATCTCGTTTTCACCGGCTCTGAATAGCTTTGCTTCCACTATCACGGGGGAAAATCCCGGATTGTAGGCTCGTCAGGTCAGGGCGAGCCCAATGGAGGGGATGACGAATGGGTATCCGCGCGACGAGCGCCTTGAGGAGACGTGCCGGTTGGACCGCGCCGTCTCTCCCCACCCATCACACTTCTTCACCACTCGCTACCGCTCCTTTTAGCCCGTGCAATCCTCTGGAGACCGCGCGGACGGCATGGCGGCAGCGAACGATCGATCGCGCCGGCAGCCTGCCGTCCGCCAATTTCTGAAGGGGGCTCAAGTGGTAAATTTAAACGGGATCGGGGTATTCAGGGCGCTGCTGCTCGCGAGCGCCTCCGGCATGATAGCGTTGGCCGTTCCAGCGTCCGCCCAGGGACAGCGCGAACCCGCTTCGGACTGCAGGGCCAATCCGCTCGACCCGGCGTGCGCCGTCGCAGCCGCCGAGGCGGACGCTACACCCGCTGGTGAGTCCCAATCCGCCGCGATCATCGTCACCGGTTCGCGCATCGCACGCAAGGATTATACCGCCAACAGCCCGACAATAACTGTCGACGATACCTTCATCAAACAGTCTTCGACCGCGGCGATCGAAGAACAGCTGAACAAGCTGCCGCAGTTTGTCGTCGCGCAATCCTCGACCACTCTCAACGGGGTCAGCGGGACCGGGGGCCCGGTCGCGGCCGGCACCAGTATCCAGCCCAGCGCCACCAGCACTCCCGGGGCCTCGACCGTCTCGCTGCGCGGCGTCGGCGCCAACCGCACCCTCGTGCTGATCGACGGCCGTCGCGGCACACCGGGCAACGCCAATGGCACGGTCGACGTTTCGACCATCCCTTCGGCTGCGCTCGAGCGCGTCGAAATCATCTCGGGCGGCGCCTCCGCCACATATGGCGCCGATGCCATCGCCGGCGTCACGAACTTCATCCTGAAGAAAAACTTCAGAGGGATCGATCTCGATGGACAGTTTGGCATCAGTGACGAAGGCAACGGCTCCGAATACCAGCTTTCCGGCATCATCGGCAGCGACTTTGCGGACGGCAGGGGTAACGTCAGCCTGGCCATGTCCCTCAACTCCCGCGCGGAGCTGTTTCAAAAGGACAATCCGAACTACAGGAGGCTGTGGGCCAACCCGGATACCACCGTCGGAGCGGCCGCGGCCCTCGGTACGGGCCGCCCGGGCATCGCAGGCCTGACGTTTCCGGCGAACCGCGTAAACCCGACGACCGGTGTCCCCCTCGCGAACCCCGCCCTCGCCTGCGAGGCGACCACCCGCGGATGCGTCATCACCGATTATTTTGCAGGCGCCTCGCCCGGAGTGCCCAACAACATCACCGCCGTGTATCTCAACAAGGATGGAACGCTGTTCGGAGGGCTCAACAATTTCGCGTCGCGTGGCGCGGGTGCGTTCCTGAAGCCATGGCCCGAACTCGACGACCTGAACGGCTACTACTTCAAGACTCTTTCTTCAGGCGTGCTTGCCGCCGTAACGACCAACACCGTGCAGACCGTTCCGTCGGATCGCTACAACTTCCTCGCGCGCGGCAATTTCGAGATCAACGACTGGATCGGCGTGTTCGCGCAGGGCCTGTTCAGCAACAGCACGACCTACACTCAGCTCGAGGCGAGCACTGCGAGTGACCTGTTCATCCCGTGGGGCACCGGCAAATATACCGGCGCGGTCCCGGGAGCCGCGCCGACGAGCGCCGTCTACCAGAATCCCAATGTACCGTCAGCGGTCATCGCCACGCAGAGCGTGGTGAGCGGGCAGATCGTCACGAGCTATGCTCCAAATCCGGCTTTCAACAAGATCTATGGCGGCATCCTGCCCTGCGCAACGGCAGGCAACCCGGGCTACAACCCGACTGGCTGCACCAACACCGAGGTGTTCCAGGCGGTGGTGCCAGCCAGCATCCAGCAGTTGCTCAACGCCCGCGCAACGCCGAACGCCCGCGTCCAGCTGGCCGGCCCACTTCCAAATCCACGCAAGAGCTATCAGGATGTGACGACCTACACTCTGATTGCCGGCCTGCAGGGCTCCGTGCCCGGCACCGACTGGACCTGGGAAGCCTTTGTCAATCATGGCATCGCCCGGACGATCAGCCGCCAGACCGGCTATTACTCGCTGAACCGTCTTCGGGCCGTCATCACCGCGCCGAACTTCGGCCAGAAGTTTAGCGGTACGGGCAACCAGTATGGCAACGGTTCCGGCGCCACGACCGGAACCTGCACGAGCGGGCTGAACTTCTTCGGCGGTTACGAGGGTATTTCACAGGATTGCCGCGAGGCGATCGCCGAAGACAACACCAGCATCGGCACCTCTCGGCAAACCATCGTCGAGGCTAACGTGCAGGGCGGATTGCTCGAGATCCCCTGGGCCAGGGACACGCTCCGCTTCGCTGCAGGCGCGAGCTATCGTGAGCTGCGTTATTCATTCCTCCCCGCAGCGGGCGCCTCTGCCGGACGGGAATTCCAGGACAATATTATTGGCGGCCCCTTCAACACCATCATGGAGAGCACAGGGATCAACGCCCGGGAAGTCTATGGCGAATTACTGATCCCGGTCGTCGCCGACCTGCCGTTCGTGAAGAGCTTAAGCCTCGAAGTGGGCGGCCGCATATCGAAATACAGCCCGGGCGGCACCAGCTATACCTATAAGGTCCTGGCCGACTGGCAAGTCACCCCCTGGCTGCGTTTCCGCGGCGGCTACAATCGGGCCGAGCGCACACCCAATATCGCCGAACAGTTGCTCGAGCGGCAGGTCGGGATCTCGATCGACGCGATCGGCGACGGCTGCTCGACACGCAACGGCAATACCTTCTCGGCGAACCCGGCCGTTAACACGAAAAATGCACTGGATGTGCAGGCGGTCTGCCTGGAGCTGATGGCGCGCGACAACAACGGCATCTATGCGCCAATTACCAACCCTGACGGAACACCGAACGCAAACAGCTATTATAATCCCACCGATGCGCAGACGCGGCAAGGCACCGGCACCATCTTCTCCAACTCTCCACGGGTCGGAAACGCGGTGTACATCCGCGACTACAATCCGACCGCCACGAAGCTGAGGTCCGAAAAGGCGGACACCTGGACCTTGGGCGTGGTGATCCGCTCCCCGCTCGATAGCGGGCTGTTGTCACGGCTCAATCTGACGGTCGACTATTACAACATCACGATCAACGATCCGATTTCGGTTATCGGAGGCGGTGCGCAGTTGCTGCGTTGCATCAGCCCGAACTACAATCCGGCCGTCGAAGGGGTCGCGGCAGGCGCGACCAGCGCGGCCGGTCTGAATACGCCGCAGATCCGGGCGCGAGCGCAGGCCGCGATCAACAATCCGGATTCAACCTGCGCGAGCGTATTCCGCTTCCGGAGCGATGGCGTGGGCGGCGAAACCGGCGGCTTCAGGGTCAACGACGTCATCAGCACCTACGGCAACGAAGGCCAGATCAAGATTTCGGGTATCGACGCCAACCTGAACTGGAGTTTCCCCGCCGGCCCGGGCCGCGTGAATGTGAACCTCAACGGCAGCTACACGCTGCACTCCAAGATTCGGGCATTCGACGGCCAGCCGCTGATCGATTATGCCGGCACGACCGGAACCGGCGCGCTAGGCGTAAGCACGGGTTCGTCCTTCCGGTATCGCCTGTTCGGCGTGCTCGGCTACAGCTGGGGTCCGGCCATGGCCTCGCTTCAGTGGCAGCATATCCCCAGGACCGAAGACGGCGACGAGGCGCGATACCTTAATGGACTGGCGCTGGTGGGGACCGACAATAGCGGTCTCCCGGCCTACAATCTGTTCCACTTCAACTCGAGCTATCAGCTGAACAAGGCGGTGCGCCTGCGGTTCGGGGTGGATAACGTGTTCGATATCAAGCCGCCGCTCACCGGCGTCAACGCCAATCCGAACCGTTCCCTCGGGGAACTCCCCGGCGGCAATTACAGCTTGTTCCACGACGTGCAGGGGCGCCGCTTCTCGTTCGGTGCGAGCGTCCGTTTCTGAAGCAGACTCAAACATGGCGCCGGGACGGAGTCCCGGCCGAGGAGATGAATATCATGCGCAAGCAATCCAGCTTGTTCCTTGTCAGTGCGCTTCTTTCCGGAACCTTTTTGCTCGGGTCCGGCGCCGCAGCCCAGGAGGAGCACGCCCATATGGCGATGGGCGCGGCGGCATCGGCGGCGCTTC
>JAGIAZ010000016.1 GCA_017744605.1 Sphingobium sp.
CAATATCCAGCGCGCCATCGACAAGGCGAGCAAGGGCGACGCGGAGAATTACGAGGAAGTGCGCTATGAGGGCTATGGCCCCGGCGGCGTCGCGATCATCGTCGAGGCGCTGACCGACAACCGCAACCGCACCGCCACCAATGTCCGCACGGCCTTCGCCAAGAATGGCGGCAATCTCGGCGCCAGCGGCGCGGTGAGCCACGGCTTCGACCGGCTCGGCCTGATCGAATATCCCGCTAGCGCGGGCGACGCCGAGAAGGTCTTCGAGGCCGCCCTGGAAGCCGGGGCCGAAGACGTCTCGTCGGACGAGGACGGCCACCAGATCTGGACCGCGCAGGACATGCTGCACGAAGTCGCCAAGGCGCTCGAATCGGCGCTCGGCGAAGCGGAAGGCGCCAAGCTCGCCTGGAAGCCGCAGACCACCGTCGATGTCGACGAGAGCAACGCCGCCACGCTCATGAAGCTGGTCGACACGCTCGAGGACGATGACGACGTGCAGACCGTCTGGGGCAATTACGACGTCTCGGACGAGGTCATGGAAAAGCTCGGCTGATGGCGTCTTTCGCCTGATGTTGGCGCTTGTGGTCAAGGCGCGGCTTTCGGCGCGCTGATCGCCGCCATCGCCGAAATCAGACAGCGCCTTCCGACCGTCGCGGCGCTTATTGCCGCCTTGCCGCTCATCTCCGGGCTCGGCACGATTCTGCTCTGGCGGGACCGGCCCGACGCGAAAACATGGTGCGCCATGCCGAGGCGACCGTCCGGCACGTCCTGTTCCGACTGCCGATAGTCCTGGTGATGCGACCCCGCTGCGGCGGGGCGTGCGCTTCCGGATCGCACTGATCACGGGCTGAGCGCTCGCCGTGCGGCTCTATACGTCGACGACCACCTTCGGACGGCGGTTCGGCCTGCCGATCTGACCGGCGATTCCGGGGAAAGCTCGGGGGCGATTGTGCCACTTTGGTGATCAAAAAACATTAACCATCGTTAACCACGGTGGTTTTCCGCGGCGAATCAGCTATGTCTGCCATCACTAGGTTTTGCGGGGACTGGCAAATGGCGACCAATATGGCGAGCGAGAAGGACTGGCGCGTCCATCCCGAGGAGCGCGCGCCTGACGGTGATATCGGCCCCATGCCTGGCGTCGTTCATGGCGGCCCGGCAGCGACCGCCAAGCGCATCGAAGTGACCTTTTACGCCCTTATCAAGCAGGGCGGCGGCCTGATCGCGATCTGGTATGCGCTGACGCACGCGACCGGCTGGGTCGAGTGGAGCGGCTTCGCGCTGTTCTATGTGCTCGGCATCCTGTCAATGTCGCTTTGCTATCACCGCTATTTCAATCACCGCTCGTTCGAAACGTCGCGCCCGATGCAATATGTGCTCGGCATATGGGGCCAACTCGGCGCCTATGGGTCGCTGCGCAACTGGTGCATCGACCATCGCCGCCACCATGGCCGCACCGACCGTCCGGGCGATGTGCACAGCCCGCATTTCGACGAATATGGCCGGGCAATCTCCGGCCGAAAGGGCTTCAAACATGCCCATATGGGCTGGCTGTGGGACGACAGCACGACCGACGCGCGCATCTACGGCAAGGGCCTGATCGACGATCCTGTCGTGACCTTCTGCCACCACACGCGGATGTTCTGGTTCATCATCTCGTTCACGCTGATCCCGGCGGCCTGGGGCTATTATCTGGGCGGCCCGGACAAGATCCTCAGCACCATCCTGATCGCGGGCTGCCTGCGCATGTCGCTCAACCTGCAGTTCATCGCGCTGGTGAACAGCGCCGGGCACAAATGGGGCAAGCAGCGCTTCACGGGCGAAGGCACCTCGCAGAACAACTGGTTCATCGCGCTGCTGACGCTCGGCGAGGGCTGGCACAATAATCACCACGCCCATCCGCGCGCCGCGAATGCCGGCATGGCCTGGTATGAGATCGATCCGACGAACTGGGTCATCTGGGTCTTCGAAAAGCTCGGCCTCGTCTGGAACGTGAACCGGGTGAAGCTGGCCGAGGTCGAAATCCCGGCAGCCGAAACGGCCGAAGCAGCCGCCCATTAAAGGCTCCATTGAAGGCTGGTTGACAGATATGGGGCCGTCCCGCCACGGGGGGATATGGCGACGATCATCCTCGGCCTCGATCCCGGCCTCGGCACGACCGGCTGGGGCGTGATCCGCGCGGAAGGCAATCGGCTCTCGCATGTCGCCAACGGCTCCATCTCGACCGACGCCAAGGCAAGCCTGCCCGAGCGGCTGGTCGCGCTCGACGCGGCGCTTGCGGCGCTGATTGCAGCGCATGGCCCCGATCAGGCGGCCGTCGAGGAAGTGTTCGTCAACACCAATCCGCAATCGACGTTGAAGCTGGGCCAGGCGCGCGGCGTGATCCTGCTCGGCGCGGCCAAGAGCGGCATACCGGTCGCGGAATATGCCGCGCGGCTCGTCAAGAAGTCGGTCGTCGGCGTCGGCGGCGCGACCAAGGATCAGGTCCAGGCCATGGTCTCGCGGCTACTGCCCGGCTGCAAGATATCGGGGCCCGACGCAGCCGACGCCCTCGCCGTCGCGATCACGCACGCGCATTTCGCCGGCGCGCGAGGGGCGGGCCTCCTCAGCTAAGGGCGTCGGCGACGTCCGCGTCAAAGCTATCGCGACGGAGCGCCCAGGCGCTCGGTTCGGCCACATATGCGCTTCAGCTCCGCCCCCAGAACATGAAGCCGACGGCGCCCATGAGGCAGAGAAACGCGCCGAGATGCCGCCAGTGCAGCGGCTCCCCGAGATAGAGGACCATGAACGCGCCGAACACGCCCAACGCGATCACTTCCTGCGTGATCTTGAGCTGGCCCGCGCTCCAGCCGCCGGCATAGCCGATGCGGTTGGCCGGCACGGCGAGGCAATATTCGAAGAAGGCGATGGCCCAGCTCAGCAGGATGACGAGGAAGAGCGGCCGCCCCATCCCGCCCTTGAGGTGCCAGTACCAGGCGACGGTCATGAAGACATTGGAGGCGAGCAGCAGCGCGATTGTGGGCATGGGCGTGGGCATGGACGCGTGATGCCAGCGCGCGGGCGTCGGCGCAAATCATCGGGACTCGTTCGCGGGTCGGGCGCCCCACATGCGCCCGACCGGATGCAGGACCCGTCAGTCGGCGGAGGAGCGCTCGAGGAGCTGCTGCAGCACATCAATGCAATGCTGCAATTCCTCGTCGGTCAGGCCGTCGAGCAGAGTGCCGCGTTCCGCGTCGACCATCGGCTTGATCGTCGCGACCATCTCCTTGCCCGCTTCGGTCAGCGAGACCAGGCGCGAGCGCCCGTCGCGCGGATTGTCGATGCGGCTGATCAACCCATCCTTCTCCAGCCCATCGAGCACGCGCACCAGCGTCGGCCACTGCACGTTGAGACGGACGCCGATGTCGGTCATCGTCGCGGGCTGGCTGCCGAAGGCAATGACGAACATGGTCTGCCAGCGCGCGCGGCTCTGCCCGGTCGCGGCGCGCAGGATATTGTCGATATGCGTGCCCCAGGTCCGGCCGGCCATCACCAGCAAGCGAGAGATCCGATACTCCAGATCCTGCCGCGAACCCTGTCGATAATAGTCGTGATAGAACTGCGCCCAGCTGTCCAGATCACGAGCATGTCCTGCCGGCTCGCGCGCAGCGCCGGTCTTTTGATTATCCTTCAACGTGTGCGTCCCTTATCAATTTTCCTTGGCGCCGTAACGTCAGCTCACGTGCGCGGAAGCTACTTGCAGGATCAAAATTGACCCTGTCAATTCCGCAACTCCGGGACATCGATAGGAAGCGCACGATTATGGAACAGTCGCGCAGAGAAGCAGTGGAAACGAAGCGGGAACATCGTTAGACAGGGACCATGATCGCACATCTCAAGGGCCTGCTCTTTTCCACCGGTATCGATCAGGCGGTGATCGACGTTGGCGGCGTGGGCTATGCGGTCGGCCTCTCGTCGCGCAGTCTCGCGGCGCTCGGGCGGCCGGGCGAGGCGGTCACCGTCCACACCGAAATGCTGGTCGGCGACGACTTCATCCGCCTGGTCGGTTTCGCAAGCGAAACGGAGCGCGACTGGTTCCGCCTGCTGACCGGCGTGCAGGGCGTGGGCGCGCGCGTCGCGCTGGCGATCCTCTCGGCGCTCGACCCGACGGACCTGGGCCGCGCGGTCGCCGCGCAGGACAAGGCGATGGTTGCGCGGGCAAACGGTGTCGGCCCCAAGCTGGCCGAACGGATCGTGCGCGAACTCAAGGACAAGGTCGGCGGCGTCGCGACCGGCCCGCTGCCGATCGGCGCGGCCGCGCCTGTCGGAGGCGGTTTGCAGGGCGATGCCGTCGCGGCGCTGGCGAGCCTCGGCTTCAAGCCCGGCGAAGCGAGCGCGGCGGTCGGTGCTGCGCTGGAGGAACTGGGCGACGGCGCCAGCCTGGACGCGCTGGTGCGGCTGGCGCTGCGGAAGGCGGCGAAGTGATGGGTGCCCGGTCTTTCACAATCCCACGTCATGCTGAACTCGTTTCACCATCCATTCTGGAGCCGACCACCATTGCAAGGCCGCCACGGACCCTGAAACAAGTTCAGCATGACGAGACTGGGCGTTAGGATGGATCGATAATGGCATCCTCCCCCCTCCTTTCCGCCCAGCGCACGCCCGAGGACGCCGATGCGGCGCTGCGCCCCAAGACGCTCGACGAGTTCGTCGGGCAGAAGGCGGCGCGGGAGAATCTGCGCGTGTTCATCGGAGCCGCCAAGGCTCGTGGCGAGGCGCTCGACCATGTGCTGTTCTTCGGCCCGCCGGGCCTGGGCAAGACGACGCTCGCGCAGATCGTCGCGCGCGAGATGGGCGTGGGCTTCCGCGCCACATCGGGTCCGGTCATCGCCAAGGCGGGCGACCTTGCCGCGCTGCTGACCAATCTCGACGAGGGCGACGTGCTCTTCATCGACGAGATCCACCGCATGAACCCAGCGGTCGAGGAGATCCTCTACCCCGCGATGGAAGACCGCGCGCTCGACATCATGATCGGCGAAGGCCCCTCGGCCCGCAGCGTGCGCATCGACCTGCCCAAGTTCACGCTGGTCGGCGCCACCACGCGCCAGGGCCTGCTGACGACGCCGCTCCGCGACCGTTTCGGCATCCCGGTGCGCCTCAATTTCTACACGGTGGACGAGCTCGAGCAGGTGATCGCGCGCGCGGCCCGGTTGCTCGGCTTGCCCGTCGCGCCGGACGGCACGACCGAAATCGCCCGTCGCGCCCGTGGCACCCCGCGGATCGCCGGCCGCCTGCTGCGCCGGGTACGCGACTTCGCTCATGCCGCCGGTCACGATATCGTCGACGCCAGGGCCGCGGATGGTGCCCTCTCACGGCTGGAAGTCGACCAGCTCGGCCTCGACGCCATGGACCGGCGCTACCTCATGATGATCGCCGACATCTACAAGGGCGGCCCGGTCGGCGCGGACACGCTCGCGGCGGGCTTGTCCGAGCCGCGCGACACGATCGAGGATGTGATCGAACCCTATCTGCTCCAGCTCGGCCTCATCGCCCGGACCGCGCGCGGCCGCTGCCTCAATCCCGGCGGCTGGAAGCATCTCGGCCTCAACCCGCCTGCCGGATCGCAGGACGGGCTGTTCGACCAGGGGAAATAGCGCCTGCGCCGGCACGCGCGCGATCCGATCCGTGCGGTCGCCGCTGTCGGCCATCGATCATGTTCCGATTTCAAAGTCACCTATGGCTCGGCTTCTCAAGCGCTTCGCCCGCCAATCGAGTCCGTGCAGCGATGAACCGAGTCTCGTGACCGATGGGGAGAGCCCAAAGGGGTTCCCCCCGCGACTCGCCTCCATTAGGGTTCCCGCCATGTCGGCGGCGCGCACCCTCATGCCTGCCTCGGGTCTTCTCGAGGACGGAGAACATTGCTTTCCGGTCCGGGTCTATTTCGAGGACACGGATCTGACCGGCGTCGTCTACCATGCCAATTATCTGCGCTTCATGGAGCGCGCCCGATCGGACATGCTGCGCATGCTCGGCATCGACCAGCGCGCCGCCAAGGAAGCCGGCGATGGCCATTATGCCGTGACCGATATCGCCGTCCGTTATCGCGCCCCTGCCCGGCTCGACGACGATCTCGTCGTGCGCAGCCGCGTCACGCAACTCACGCCGGCGCGCTGTGTTATCGACCAGGCGGTCTGGCGTGGGGAAACCAAACTAACGCAGGGCAGCGTGACTGTTGCATTCCTCGACCTGACCGGCCGGCCGCGCCGCCAGCCGCCGGCATGGATCGAACTTTTTTCTCTTCATATCGCGAAAGATTCCGCCTCAGCATGACCGTCGCTTCGCTCTCCCCGCTTCTCGCCGCCGCCGCGCCTGCCGCCGCTTCGGCACCGATCACGCTCAATCCGGTGACCCTGTTCCAGCAGGCGGACATCGTCGTGAAGATCGTGATGATCGGGCTCCTGCTGGCCAGCATCTGGACCTGGACCATCATCCTCTCCTTCTCGGTGAAGCTGCGGAGCGCGCGCCGGGGATGCGAGGATTTCGAGACCGCCTTCTGGCAGGCCGCCGACATGGAGGGCTTCTACAAGGCGCGCGGCAAGGACGACGTGCCGAGCGCGCAGGTACTCGCCGCCGGCATCGCCGAATGGCGCAAGTCGACCTCGCAGAAGAACATGAATTCCGACGGCACGCGCGACCGGCTGGCGACGGCCATGGGGGCGGCGGTCGCCGGGGCGGTGGACAAGATTGCCGACCGGCTGAACATCCTCGCCACCGTCGGCGCCGTCGCCCCCTTCGTCGGCCTGTTCGGCACGGTCTGGGGCATCATGCGCAGCTTCACCGCCATCGCCGGCGAGCAGAACACCAGCCTGGCCGTGGTGGCGCCGGGCATTGCCGAAGCGCTGTTCGCCACGGCGATCGGCCTGTTCGCCGCCATTCCGGCCGTCATCGCCTATAACCGCCTGAGCCACGGCGTGAACCGCATCGAGGGACGCCTCAACCGTTTCTCGGACGGGCTCTACACCACCTTCAGCCGCGAGCTGGAGGCCTGATGGGCGCTTCGCTTCCTTCCGGCCGTCGCGGGCGTTCGGGCCGGGGTTCCGGTGGGGGTCGCTCGCCGATGGCCGAGATCAATGTGACGCCGCTGGTCGACGTGATGCTGGTGCTGCTCATCATCTTCATGGTGACGGCGCCGTTGCTCGTCGCCGGCGTGCCGATCAAGCTGCCGCAATCGCGCGCGAAGGCGCTCGACCAGGACAGCAAGCCGGTGACGCTCTCCATCGACGGCAAGGGCCAGGTCTTTCTCGACGAGGCCCCGGTGAGCGACGACGACCTGCCGCAGCGCTTCGCCGAACTGCGCCAGCAGCTCGATCCCGAAACCCAGCTTTTCCTGCGCGCGGACGCCGGTCTCGAATATGGCCGGGTCATGCGAATCATGGGCGAGCTCAACCGCGCCGGCCTCAACAAAGTCGCGCTGGTGACCACCGGCCTCGGCCAAACGAGCGACAGCCCGCCAGCCAGCGCCGGTTCAGGCGAGAAGCCCTAAGGTCGCGCGATGGACCGCAGCGAACGCATCGGCCTCGGCGTCTCGGCGACCGGCCACCTGCTGATCATCGCCATGCTGGCATTCGGCCTGTTCCACTGGAGCATGCCGACGCCGGTCGCGCCGCCGAGCATGGACGTCGCGCTCACCGACAAGATCGCGCTCGAGAGCCGGGCCCAGTCGCATGAGGCGGTGCAGACCGCACAGGCCGAGGCGCTCGGCGCCAGCGAACCCGACGCCGCGCCGCCCGAGCCGGCCGCCAAACCCGAGCCCGAACCGCTTCCGAAGCCTGCCCCGAAACCAGTCAAGGCGGAGGAGGCGAAGCCGAACAAGGACAAGGACAAGGACAAGGACAGGGCCAAGCCCAAGACCAGGGCGGAGCTCGCCAAAGCAATGCAGGACCTTGCCAGGACCGACAAAAGCAAGCCGGCCAAGGCGAATATGCTCGGCGACGTGCTGAAGGGACTCGACGCGCCGACCAAGAGCGATTCGACCAGCACAGCCGCCGCCGGCAATGCACCGCTTTCCCCGGAAGCGGCGCGCGCGCTGCGGGCCGAGATCACCCGCCAGCTGAAGCCCTTCTGGCGCGCCCCGACGGGCGTCGATGCCGACAAGCTGATCACGGTGCTGACCTGGCGGCTCAATTCGGACGGGTCGCTTGCATCGGGGCCGACGCTGGTCAAACAGGACGGCAAGACCGTGAGCAATTTCCCGCAGCAGCAGCTCCATGTCGAAGCGGCGATCCGTGCGGTGCGCGCCGCTGCGCCTTTCCGGCTACCGCCGGATCTCTATGACAGCTGGAAGTACATCAAAGAATTCAGTTTCGACAAGAGGCTCTGACCCATGAAAAACGCCCCTTTCCGCGTCGCATCTTTTGTCCTGCTGCTCGGCGGCAGCGCCGCCCTGTTCGCCCAGACACCCAGGCCGCCTGCCCCCACCGCGCCGGCGCCAGGCCAGCCCGCCGCGCCCGAACAGGGCCTCACCGGCTCCGTGACGGACGACAAGGGCGACATCATCCGCATCGCCATTCCCGCCATGCCGACACAGCAGGTGACGGAGACCCCCGCCGGATCGACCGAGCTGCTGGGCGAAAAGATCGCCGAAGTGATCGCCAACGACCTCAAGGGCAGCGGCCTGTTCGCGCCGCAGGGGCCCGCCGGTCTCGCCAGGCCCACCATGGCCGAAGTGACCGCGCCCGCTTATCCGCGCTGGGCCGGCATCGGCACGGAATCGCTGGTGCAGGGCTTCGTGCGCTCGGCGGGCGGCGACGCGCAGATCACCGTCGGCTGCTATCTCTACGACGTGGCGCTGAAACAGGAGTTGATCCGCCAGGGCTATGTGGTCGCGCCTCGCGACTGGCGCCGCGCCGCGCACCGCTGCGCCGATGCGGTCTATTCGCGCCTGACCGGCGAGAGCCCGTTCTTCGACAGCCGCATCGCCTACATCGCCGAGACCGGCCCCAAGGACAAGCGCGTGAAGCGCCTCGCGATCATGGACAGCGACGGCGCCAACCACCGCTTCATCACCAACGGGCAGAGCCTCGCGCTGACCCCGCGCTGGTCGCCCGACTACAAGTCGATCGCCTATGTGAGCTATATCGGCCGCACGGTGCGCATCTACCTGTACAATGTCGACCAGGGGAAACAGCGCGTCCTCTATGAGACCAACAACGCCGTTTTCGCGCCGCGCTGGTCGCCGGACGGCCGCACCCTGCTCTTCTCCATGGCGACGGGCGGCAACACCGACATCTACAAGATCGGCGTGAATGGCGGCAGCGCGACGCGCCTGACGGATTCGCCCGGCATCGATGTCGGCGGCTCCTTCTCGCCCGACGGCAAGCAGATCGTGTTCGAGAGCGATCGCTCCGGCGGCCAGCAAATCTATGTGATGAACGCCGACGGCTCGAACCAGCATCGCATCAGCTTCGGCAACGGGCGCTTCGCGACACCGGAATGGAGCCCGCGCGGCGATCTGATCGCCTTCACCCGCATCGCCGGCAATTTTCGCATCGGCACGATGACCCCCGACGGCAGTGGCGTGAACCTGCTCACCAACGGCTGGCAGGACGAGGCGCCGACCTGGTCGCCAAATGGCCGTGTTCTGCAGTTTTTCCGCACCACGCCAGGCGCGAAGGGAGACTCGTCCATCTGGCAGGTCGACCTGACCGGCGTCAACGAGCGCCGGATTCCGACCCCCGTGGATGGCTCGGATCCGAGTTGGGGACCGCTCTTGCCGTAATGGTGTTCACGATCTGGCAATAGTCTTGACTTGAAGGTTCCCAGGCGGAACCATCACCAACGGAAGACGAGGAGAAAAACCATGCGGAAAGCACCCATTTTACTGCTGGTGACCAGCGCGGCTCTCGCGCTCTCGGCCTGTGCCAAGAAGGCGCCCCCCGAACTGCCGAAGCCTCCCCAGGATACGGCCCCCACGCCCACACCCACACCCCAGACCTCCACGCCGACGCCGAGCGGGCCGCGCCCCGGCAGCCAGGCGGACTTCGTCGCCAGCGTCACATCGGACCGCATCTTCTTCGACACCGACAAGAGCGATGTCGACGATGCCGACAAGGCGACGCTGCAGAGCCAGGCAGCCTGGCTGCAGAAATATCCACAAGTGCGCGTCACGATCGAAGGCCATTGCGACGAGCGCGGCACGCGCGAATATAATCTCGCGCTCGGCGAGCGCCGCGCCAATGCGGCGAAGAACTATCTCGCCTCGCTGGGCATCGACGCGGGCCGCCTGACCGTCATCAGCTACGGCAAGGAACGCCCCGACGCGCTGGGCTCGGATGAAGCCAGCTGGGCAAAGAATCGCCGGGCCGTGTCGGTCGTGGTAGAGTAGGCTCAACACCGAAACGGCGGATTTTTGCTGTTTCCCGACCCATTGAAACCCTCTCGAATTTGATATAATGATGATATCATAATTCGGGAGGGTAAAATGACCGATTCTGCATCCATTGCCGCGATGTCGGCCAATCGCGAAAAGCCCATTCGCACGGCGAGCGGCTATGTCATGCTGCTCCTGCTCCTCGTGATCCTCGTGGCGCTGCTCTGGAGCCTCGCCCATGTGAAGGACCAGCCGGCCTACGGGTTCGCGATCCCGCTGGGCATCTTCGGCATCCTGTTCATCGTCCTGGGCTTCTTCGTCCTCCAACCTAACCAGGTCGCCGCCATCACATTGTTCGGCCGCTATCTCGGCACCGAGCGCGAGGTCGGCCTGCACTGGGCCTGGCCGTGGATGGGCCGCAAGAAGCTCTCCGTTCGCGTCAACAACCTGATCTCGGAGAAGATCAAGGTGAACGACCTGCGCGGCAATCCGATCGAGATGGCGGCACAGGTGGTCTGGCGCGTCCATGACTCGGCGCAGGCGCTGTACGACGTGGACAATTACAAGGCCTTCGTCACGGTCCAGATCGAGGCGGCGGTCCGCGCCATTGGCGCGCGCTACCCTTATGACGACTTCGAGCATGCCGAAGTGACCCTGCGCGGCAATCATGACCAGGTTGGCGGCGAGTTGCGCGTCGAGCTGGTCAATCGCCTCGCCGTCGCGGGCATCACCGTCGACGAATGCGGCTTCACGCACCTGGCCTATGCGCCCGAGATCGCCGGTGCGATGCTCCGGCGCCAACAGGCCGAAGCGGTCGTCGCGGCGCGCAAGACGCTGGTCGAGGGTGCGGTCGGCATGGTCGAGATGGCGCTGGGCATGCTGTCCGAAAAGCAGGTCGTCGAGCTCGACGACGAGCGCCGGGCGGCCATGGTCTCCAACCTGATGGTCGTGCTGTGCGGCGAACGCGATACCCAGCCGGTGGTCAATACCGGCTCGCTCTACCAGTAAGGCGCGCCATGTCCGAAGCACGCGCGCAACCCGCTCTCGGGCGGGGCGAGCGGCCCGATCCGTGAGCGAACGCAAGTCCTTTGCCCTGCGGCTCGACCCGCTGCTCTACGACGCGCTCGAGCGCGCGGCGGCGGGCGACCTGCGGAGCATCAATGCCGAAATCGAAATATTGCTGCGCGAGGCCCTCGCGCGGCGCGGGATCAAGGTCGGCCAAAGCGACGCACCCAAACGCGGGCGTCCGCCGAAAGCTTGATTGATACGCCGGGGAGACTGACAGTGCATATGATCCTGACGCGGGCCGCGTACAAACAGCTGGCGGCCAACCGGATCAACGCCCGTTTCGGCGGGAAATGAGGAGGACGGGACGATGGCACCCAGAAGGGACTGCCCGAAATGCGGGGCCTCGATGACCACGGGCTTCATACTCGACGCCGACCAGAATGGCGGAAAGAAGGTCAGCCGCTGGATCGAAGGCGCGCCGGACAAACGCTGGTACGGCCTTCAGGTCCGCGGCAAGCCGCAGTTCGATATTCAGAGCTACCGCTGCAACCGCTGCGGCTATCTGGAGAATTACGCGCCGGAATAGGGTCATCCACAACCGTCACTCCCGCTGTCGCGGGAATAACGAGATTTTGTTCCGGGGAGCCGGGCTCTGCTAAGTCCGCTTCGTGCCCGTCATGGTCAGCGTGCCGAAGGCGCCGGCATCGATGGTGCCGGTCAACTTGTCCCCGTTGACGATCGCCTCGCAGGTGAGCGTCATCGGCATCGGCATGGTCATTTCCATGACCCAGGTGAGCCGATTGCCGTCGACCTTGCCGTCCTTGACGTCGAGCGCGCCGAGCGGCCCGGCATTGGTGCCGTTGAAGCGGTCGCCACTGGCGATCACGGTGAACACGCTCTGCTGGTCGCCCATCGGCGTCTTGGTCACGCAATCATAGGCGCCGTCGACACTGGCCATGGTCGTTCTCCTTCTCTGCTCGCCCGCTATTTGACCGGGTCGCCATTGCTGTCAATCTGCGTGATGGGCATGTTCAACGCCTTGAGCTGGCCCTCGATCTGCGCCTTGTCGCCGACCACGACCCAGCTGAACTTCGCCGGATCGATGAGCGCACGCGCCGCGGCATCCGCCGAGCTTATGGTCAGCGCCGCATAGCGCCTGGCCAGGCTCTCGACATAGTCGAACGGCCGGCCGTAGACCGCGTCCGTCTGCATCTGGCCGATCACGTCGCCATTGGTCTCATAGGCGCCCGGCAAGGCCGCGATATTGCCCTTCACCACCTTGTTGAACTCGGCCTGCGTCAGCCCCTTGGGGCCGAGGAAGTCCCTGATGTCGCCGAGCATCGCCGCGATCGCGGGGCCGGTCTGGTCGGCCTGCACGGGGGCCTGCACGATGTAGGGACTGCGATTGAGCCGGGCCGAAAGATAGCCCGACACGCCGTATGACCAGCCCCGCGTTTCGCGGATGTCGGCATTGAGACGCGAGAGGAAATCGGTGCCGAGGATCGTGTTGGCGGCGTCGAACGCGACCAGATCGTCGCTCCCTTTGGCGGTCGTGACGAACGCGCCGAGAATCATCGACTGCGGCGATTGCGGCCGGTCGATGAGGAAGATGCCGGGCCTGGCGGGCGGAATCGGGACCGAGAAATCCTTGGTCGGCGGCGCCATGCGGTTGGTCGGCCATTTGCCGAAGCGCGCCTCGAGCAGCGGCAGCATGTCCGCCAGGCTCGTGTCGCCGACCACGAAGATCGTCGCCTTGCCCGGTGCAAGCCAGCCATCGTGGAAGCGGTGCAGGTCGGCCGGCGTGATCGCCTTGACCGTGTCGGTGTCGCCGATGCCGCCACCGGCCACGCCGTAGGGATGCGCCTTGCCGTAGACGAGTTGCATGATCGCGCGCGACGCCAGGCCGGACGGCTGGGTCTTCTGCTGCGCGATGCCGGTCAGCTGGGCGGCGCGCAGCCGCTCCACCTCGGCAGGCGCGAACGCCGGATTACGCACCACGTCGGCGAACAGGTCGAGCGACGGCGCGAGATTGGCCTTCAGCGCGAAGAGCGAGACGCCGGTGCCGTCCATGGTCTGGGCGGTGGCGATGTTCGCGCCGAGCCGCTCCTGCTGCTCGGCGATCTGGACGGAGTTGAGGCTCGTCGTGCCTTCCTCGAGCAGCGACAGCATGAGGCGGCCGATGCCCGCCTTGTCCTTCGGATCCGCCGCGGTGCCTGCGTCGAACCGCATGGCGATCTGCACGGCGGGGATCGCCGTGCGCCGCGCGAGGTGCACCTTGATGCCGTTCGAGAGGCTCGCCGTCTCCACCGTCGGGAAGTCGACATTGGGATTGGGCTCCACCGCCGGCAGCTTCAGGGTCGGCGTGGGTGGCACGACGTCCGCGCCTTCCTTCGCGGCGCCCGGCGCGCCGACGAGGGCCTCATCATAAGCGTCGCGATCGCCCGGATCGACGCGCAGCGCGAAGGCCGGGCGCGTGACCCACTTCTGGAGCGCCGCCTTGACGCCCGTGGGGGTCGCGCCGGCCAGCCGCGCCAGATAGGTCTTATAATGCGCCGGATCGTTCGAGTAGAGCAGACCCTCGGCCAGCGTCGAGGCCTTGCCGCCGAAGCCGCCGACCACTTCCAGGCCGGAAATCGCGCCGGCGACTTCGCGGGTCGCAACGCGCAGCACCTCGTCCTGGGTCGGGCCCTTGGCGACGAGGTCCGCGACGATCGCGTCAAGCCGCTTCGACACGAGAGCGGGATCCACGCCCGGCTTCACGTCGACCGTGATGACGAACTGGCCGCCCTGCTCGAGCCCCATCATATAGGACGTGACCGAGACAGCGAGTTGCTCCTTGCGGACGAGGATGTTGTCGAGGCGCGAACTGGAAAGGCCGCCCAGCACCGTCGCGCCGATGTTCAGCGCGACGCTTTCGGGATCGTTGATGCCGGGCACGGCCCATGCGCGGTAGAGCCGCGTGGCCGCCACGCGGTCATGCATGACCTTGTCGATGCGCCTGGACAGCGTCGGAACGGATGCCGCCACCGGCCGGACCGCGGGCCCGGACGCTATGGCGCCGAAATATGTCTCGACCTTGGTCTTCGCGGTCGCCGCGTCGATGTCGCCGGCCAGCACAAGGATCGCGTTATTGGGCCCGTAATTGCTGCGGAACCAGGTCTTCACATCCTCGAGGCTCGCCGCGTCGAGATCGGCCATCGATCCGATCACGTCATGACCATAAGGATGATCGGGAGGGAAGAGCGCGGCGGTGACCGCATAGTCGACGAGGCCGAAAGGCTGGTTATCGCCCTGCCGCTTCTCGTTCTGGACCACGGCGCGCTGCGCATCGAGCTTGGCCTGGGTCACGGCGCCCAGCAGGCGGCCCATGCGATCGGCCTCCATGAAGAGCGCAAGGTCGACGGCACCGGTCGGCACGACCTCGATATAGTTGGTGCGGTCATAGGAGGTGGAGCCGTTGTTGCTGGCGCCCGCCTCGGTCAGCGGATTGTCGAAATTGGGCACATTCTCCGAGCCGCTGAACATCAGATGCTCGAAGAGATGGGCGAAGCCGGTCTTGCCCTTCGGCTCGTTCTTGGAGCCGACGCGATAATAGACGGTGACGCCGACCACGGGCGCCTTGCGGTCGGTATGGACCAGGACGCGCAGGCCGTTCGACAGCGTGAACTGCTCATAGGGGATGTCGACCGCTTTCACGAGGTCGGCAAGCGGCGCCGGCTTGATGGCGGGGACGGCCGGCTTCTGCGCCGCGGCGGCAGTCTTGGCGAAGGCGCCCTGCGGTGCCGCGCTGGTCAGCGCCAGCACGGCCAATGCGCTGCCCAGCGCGAAGCGGCCGAAGATGCGATTCATGAAACTGATCTCCCGTCAGTGGAGCGCCGGAAGGGGCGTGAAGGACGCGAGCATAGCTGAGCGCCCTATCAGCGCAATATGCCTCACTGTCTTGTTGCACTGACACACATGACATCGGAAAAAGCGCACCGCCTCTTGTGTGGCCGAGACGCAACACTATCTCGGCGCGGAAGGGAGAGTTCCACCACAATGAACCTCGAAAAATTCACAGACCGCGCCAAGGGCTTCCTTCAGAGCGCGCAGACCGTCGCGATCCGGATGAACCATCAGCAGATCGCGCCCGAGCACCTTCTGAAATCCTTGCTCGAGGATGAGCAGGGCATGGCGAGCGGGTTGATCCGCGCCGCCGGCGGCGATGCCGCGCGTGCATTGAGCGAAACCGACCTTGCGCTCAGCAAGATCGCGGCCGTCTCGGGCAGCGGCGCGCAGCAGACGCCGGGTCTCAACAACGATGCGGTCCGCGTCCTCGACCAGGCCGAGCAGATCGCCCAGAAGGCCGGCGACAGCTATGTGACCGTCGAGCGGCTGTTGGTCGCGCTGGCGCTTTCGCTCAACACGGCGGCGGGCAAGGCCCTGCAGGCCGCAGGCGTGCGCGCCGAGGCGCTCAACAGCGCGATCAATGAACTGCGCAAGGGCAAAACCGCCGATACCGTCTCCGCCGAGGACCGCTATGATGCGCTCAAGAAGTTCGCGCGCGACCTCACCGAGGCGGCCAGGGCCGGCAAGCTCGATCCGGTGATCGGCCGCGACGAGGAGATCCGCCGCACCATCCAGATTCTCGCGCGCCGCACCAAGAACAATCCGGTGCTGATCGGCGAGCCCGGCGTCGGCAAGACCGCGATTGCGGAGGGCCTCGCGCTGCGCATCGCCAATGGCGACGTGCCCGATACGCTGAAGGACCGCACCCTGATGGCGCTCGACATGGGCAGCCTCATCGCCGGCGCCAAATATCGTGGCGAGTTCGAGGAGCGCCTCAAGGGCGTGCTCGACGAGGTGAAGGCCGGCGAAGGCCAGATCATCCTCTTCATCGACGAGATGCACACGCTGATCGGCGCGGGCAAATCGGAAGGCGCGATGGACGCCTCGAACTTGCTGAAGCCCGCCCTCGCGCGCGGGGAGCTGCACTGCATCGGCGCGACCACGCTCGATGAATATCGCAAGCATGTCGAGAAGGACCCCGCGCTCCAGCGGCGCTTCCAGCCGGTCTTCGTGGGCGAGCCGACGGTGGAGGACACCATCTCGATCCTGCGCGGGCTCAAGGAAAAATACGAGCTGCACCATGGCGTGCGGATCACGGACAGCGCCCTCGTCTCCGCCGCGACGCTGTCGAACCGCTACATCACCGACCGCTTCCTGCCCGACAAGGCGATCGACCTCATGGACGAGGCGGCCTCGCGCCTGCGCATGGAGGTCGAATCGAAACCCGAGGAGATCGAGACTCTCGATCGGCGCATCATCCAGCTCAAGATCGAGCGCGAGGCGCTGAAGAAGGAAACCGATCGGGCCTCCAAGGACCGGCTCGGCGCGCTCGAGGAGGATCTTGCCAATCTGGAGCAGCAGTCCGCCGAGCTGACGACCCGCTGGCAGGCGGAGAAGGACAAGATCGCCGGCGAGAGCAAGATCAAGGAACAGCTGGACGCTGCCCGCATCGCGCTCGATCAGGCCCAGCGCTCCGGCGATCTCGCGAAAGCGGGCGAGCTCCAATATGGGACCATCCCGCAGCTCGAGAAGCAGCTTGCCGAGGCCCAGGGCGCCTCGCAGAGCGCGATGCTTCGCGAGGAGGTGACCAGCGAGGATATCGCATCGGTCGTCTCGCGCTGGACCGGCATTCCGGTCGACAAGATGATGGAAGGCGAGCGCGAGAAACTCCTCAACATGGAGGAAGTGCTGGGCAGGCGCGTCATCGGCCAGAAGGATGCCGTCAAGGCCGTCTCCACCGCCGTGCGCCGCAGCCGCGCTGGCCTGCAGGACCCCAACCGGCCGCTCGGCTCGTTCCTGTTCCTCGGCCCGACGGGCGTCGGCAAGACCGAGCTGACCAAGGCGCTCGCCGGTTTCCTGTTCGACGACGACAACGCCATGGTGCGCATCGACATGAGCGAATTCATGGAGAAGCATTCGGTCGCCCGCCTGATCGGCGCGCCTCCGGGCTATGTCGGCTATGAGGAAGGCGGCGTGCTCACCGAAGCCGTCCGGCGCCGGCCGTATCAGGTCGTGCTGTTCGACGAGGTCGAGAAGGCGCATGGCGATGTCTTCAACATCCTGTTGCAGGTGCTCGACGACGGCCGCCTGACCGATGGCCAGGGCCGCACGGTCGATTTCACCAACACGATCATCGTCCTCACCTCGAATCTCGGCAGCCAGTTCCTCACCGGCCTCGCCGACGACGAACCGGTCGAGAAGGTCGAGAATGAAGTGATGGAGATCGTCCGGGGGCATTTCCGCCCGGAATTCCTCAACCGTCTCGACGAGATCATCCTGTTCCACCGGCTCGGCGCTGCGGACATGGCGCCCATCGTCGACATTCAGGTCAGCCGCGTCGGCAGGCTCCTCAAGGACCGCAAGGTGACGCTCGACCTGACCGATGCGGCCCGGGCCTGGCTGGGCCGGGTCGGCTACGATCCGGTCTATGGCGCAAGGCCGCTCAAGCGGGCGGTGCAGCGTTACCTGCAGGACCCCCTCGCCGACCTCATCCTGCGCGGCGACGTGCCGGATGGCGCGACGGTGAAGATCGACGAGGGCGACGGCGCGCTGAAGCTCGGCGTCGGCTGACGCGGAGGCACCTTACCCCGGGCTTGTGTGGGCTTGATCGGCGATTGTCCCTCGAGGCAAGGGAATAGCTGTTCCCCGGCGAAGGCTGGGGAACCAGAGGCTGATTCAGCGATGTTGAACCGCTCGTCATTGCGAGCCCAACGTAAGCTGGGCGAAGCAATCCAGGGACGGGTAGGATCGACCTGGATTGCCGCGCGACTGCGTCGCTCGCAATGACGATTCAGATCTGCTGGGCACCGACCGGTCCGGAGCGGCGGCAAGCCAGGCAATTCAGGGCCTTGGCCTAAAGCCGAGCTGAAATTGGTCGTTTCTCACGATTATGACCGTGGGAAGGCCATCCAGGATGTTTACGCCACGCTGGCCGGTCAGCGTGCAGCTTGCGTCGCAATTGAGCGCCGCGAAGGCGGCGGACCTGCGTTCCGCGCTCGTGCCGGACCTGAAGGCCGAGGATGCACTCACCGCAGCGCATGAGCTCGCCGGCGAGATCGCCCGCGACCAGCAGCTGGTCGACGCCGTCTTTCAGTTTGAGCAGGGCGACGCCGATCAGGCGCTGGGCGCCATCGGCAGCCTGCTCGAAGCGCAGCCGGACTGGGTGGAGGGTCATGTCGTCATGGCGCAGCTCCTTTCGCAGACCGGCTCGATCGCCGCGTTTGAGCTGTTCCTGTCCGACACGATTCGCAGTGCGGGCGACGACATCGCGCTCGTCACCACATGCCTGCGCCTGCTCAGCGAGGCCGGGCGGCATGCGAAGGTGGACGCCCTCATCCCGGTCCTGCGCGCGCGGCATGGCGACCATCTCTTCTTTTCGCTGATCGAGGCGATCACGGCCAGCGAGACCGACGATCTCGGTCGCGCCGACAGGCAATTCGCGCGCGCCGCCGGACAAGGCGGCCTGCTCTCGCTGCCCCATGTCCGCCATCTCATCCGCAAGGGCGACGTGACGCAGGCCGCGACGCTGGCCGAAGCGTTCGTAGCCCGGCATCCGCGCCATCAGGGCGCCTGGGGGCTGCTCGCGACGGCGTGGCGCCTCACCGGCGACAGCCGCCACGACTGGCTGGTGCACCGCCCCGGGCTGGTGCGCACCGTCGATCTCGGCATGCCCGCAGAGACATTGGCCGCACTGGCCGTCCGCCTCCGCGCGCTCCACGCAACGCGCTGCCAGCCGTCGTTCGACCAGTCGCTGCGCGGCGGCACGCAGACGGCGGGCAAGCTCTTCCGTCGCGACGATCCCGAGCTGCGCCACCTGCGCGACCTCATGCGCCGCGCCGTTCGCGCCTATATCGACGCGCTGCCGCCGGTCGACGCCAGCCATCCGCTGCTCGGGCGCGACCGGTCGCGCTTCAGGTTCACCGAGAGCTGGTCGGCCCGCCTCGTCGACGGCGGCCACCATGTCAGCCATGTTCACCCGCAAAGCACGATCAGCTCGGCCTTCTACGTCACTTACCCCCAGGATCCGCGCCAGACCGGGCACAGCGGCTGGCTGGCGATCGGCGAACCGCCGGACGACCTCCGCACAGGCCTTGGCCCCCTGCAGATGATCGAGCCCAAGGTCGGCCAGCTCGTGCTGTTCCCGTCCTTCCTCTGGCACGGCACGCGCCCCTTCCCGCGCGGCGAGCGGATGACGGTGGCGTTTGATGCGGTGATGGGGGAATAAACGGAGGCTCCACAGCTAGAGCGGGCGACCCGGTGGCCCCGACAGATCGAGTGGCTTTGACCGGATCCATTTCGACAATAGATATTTGGTGCCGCGCTTGACCGGCAGACCGGCGTGCCGGAGGAGCGGCTCCGGCTGGCCGTTTGCGGCAACATTCTGAAACTGCAGGGCTTCGCCCAGGCCGCCGCGCCACCTTATGTCGAGTTCGGGAAAGGCCGTATCCCCTCCATCGAAATCCGTATTCAGCGCCACCAGAAATGTCACGATGCGCTGATTTTCGCCGGACGGCAATGTATCGAGATGAAGCTTATACTCGTCGCCCGGGTCATAGCGCAGGACCTGCAACGGCTCGCCCTGCTCATAGCTCGTTCCTGTCGCAGCAGCGATGCGACGATTGATCGCATGCAGAACAGGATTTTCGAGCACGAACGGAAAGCCGGCAGCTTTTGCGGTTCGGATCGGATCGCGCATCATCCGGCCCGTCCCCGGATGGATGACGACCGAGGGCTGTAATCGTGGCTCAACAAGGTCGATCAGATAGCGACATTCGGCTTCGCTCATGAAGCCGACGATATTGCTGATGCGAGGCGTCTCATGCTGCAGCGTCTGAACGGGCAGATGGTTTGGATCTCCCCCGTCCGACAAAGCCATGTCGCTGAGCAGTCGCACCTGCCGCTGCGCCCATTCATCCTGGGCTCCCCGCTTCGCAAGCACGGCCAGCGCCTCTTGCCAGCGCCTCCCCGAGCCACCGGCGCCATTGGCGAGCAGCGCGATAAAAGGGTCTTCGGCTTCCTCGATTCCGAGTTGCGCGGCAACGCCGTATAGATCGCGTGCCGCAGCCAAGTCACGCCGCACGAGTTGTCCGGACAGTCGCCATTCGGCCAGACAGGCTGCGGCCAGACCATCGCCCGATGCCATGCCCTTTTCCAGCAGGGCGTGCGCCTCCCGGACCGCGCCGCGCTGGGCAAGCAGCGTGGCCTCTCTCGCGACGGATGAATTTTGCGACATGGGCTGGCAATAACAGCAAAAAGAGGGCCGGAACAATGTCCCGGCCCCCCAATTGTTCTCCAAGCCGGAAGCTTAGAAGTTGGCCTTGAAGCCGAGGTAAAGCTGACGGCCGCGAACGCTATAGATGTTGCTGCCATTGCCGCCGCCGGCAACGCGCTCGCCGGTGCCGGTCGAACCGAGCGGCGGGGTCGCGTTGAACAGGTTATCGATACCGCCGAAGAGCGTGAAGCCCTTGGCGATGCCATTGCCACCCAGTTTCCACTCGGCGCGGATGTCATGGTAGTAGACAGCCGGGTAACGCGGGATGTCGGAATAGTCGGCGTCCTGCGGCGGATTGCCGTTCAGCGGGTTGAAGTCCTCATAGGCGTTCACGAACATCCGCCCGATGAAGTGGACCTGGTAGCCGAAGGTGAACTGACCCTTGGTGAGGTCGACGCTCGCGCGCCACTCATTCTTCGGGTTGCCAAGCTCGCTGAGCAGGCGGTTCTCGAAGGTCGGGATCGCCGGGTTTTCATAGTTGCTGTTCTTGATGTTGTACGTCCAGATGAAGTTGGTGTTCACCGAAACATCGTCGAACAGACGGTGACGATATGTGATCTGCGTATCGATGCCGCGCCGGATCCGCTTGGCGAAGTTGAACGGTGCGCTGATCAGGGTGTTGCCCTCGATTTGTCCAACGACTTCACTGAATGGACCCGAGCCCGGACCTGCCCAGCGGCGGAAGAGACCGCAGAATGGATTGCTGAGCGTCGGCTGGTCGTAGCAGCTGTTGGCAATCTGCTGCGCCGAAAGCGACACGATCACATTGTCGACTTCGATGTTGTAATAGTCGACCGAGATCGTCAGGCCCGGCACCCAGCGTGGCTGAGCGACCGCGCCGACGGTCAGCGACTTCGACGTCTCCGCCTTCAGATTGGGGTTGACGCCGCTCAGGATCGGCAGAGAGGTGGTGCCAATGCCAGCGATATTGCCGATGTTGGCGCCCAGTGCTGCTCGGCAGTTAGGTCCGCGATACTGCGTGCCACCGCCGATGCTGGTCGGCGTGCACGGATCGTTAAAGCCCGGTGCAAAGTTCGGGATCAGATCGCCGAAGGTTTCGGTCTGGTTCGGCGCACGAACGGCGCGGCTGTAGTTGGCCCGGAAGCGGATATCCTTAACCGGCGCCCAGTCGCCACCGAAGTTATAGGCCCAGACTGTGCCCGCGCCGCCCTGATATTTGGCAACGCGCGCGGCGCCGGAAAGCGTCAGTTCCTCGAAGAAGGGCTTGTCCTTCAGGATAGGGAGCGAAAGCTCACCGAAAGCTTCGCTGACCTTGAACGTCGGCGGATCGAAGCTTCCGAACGCAACGGCCGTCGAATTGCCATTGGCGGCAAAGTCGTCCTGACCGTAATGCGCATCTTCCTCACGATGTTCTGCACCGATGGCGAAGCCGACCGGGCCACCCCAAAGGTTGAAGAAGCTGCTCGTGTTACCTGAGATGAATCCCGAGACGACCCTCTGTTCCGCCCACGAATCATTCGTGTAAGGGCGCAAGAAGTATGAGGCCGATGCGCCGTTGTCGGCGGCACCGAACGGATTGTAGGGAACACAAGCCGCGATATCGGCCGCCAAGCGAGCCGTGTTGAATGCCGTGGTCGAACCGTTCGCCGCCGTCAAAGCCACGGCCGAAGCCGGGTCGAACTGCGAACGGCACTGGATCTGACCGGTGACTGGATTGCGGCCAGCGTCCATCGCCAGAGAAAAGCGCTGCTTGTCGATATAACCGCGAGCGTCGGTATGCTCCTTGGTGCGGCCATAGTTGAACGACAATTCGTAGCGGAAGTTATCCCAGAACGAACCACGCGCACCGATCACGGCGCGATAGGTTTCGCGCGTGAAATACTCGTCGCGGTTACCGATATCAGTCAGACTGCGCGCGATCGCAAAGCGATAGGTGCCAGCCGCGATCGCCGCCTGCTGCGCGGCGCTTAGCGGGGCGAACGAGTTGCGGGAGCCGGAACCGGGCGTGGCCAGATAATCGCAAGCAGTGGAAACGCTAGGATTACAACCTGAAGCGAGCAGGGCGGTAGCGATCGTCGAACGCGCTGCCGGGTTCAGAAACGGGTTATCGAGGCGCACGCGTTCACGGAAGTCGAACTGGGTATATTGTCCCTGAATGCCCGTCGGACCGGCATTACCGCCTACCGTCTTGATGCGGGAATACTTGCCCTCGAAGAACAGATCCAGTGCATCGGCCACTTCGTAGTGCGCCAAAAGGTTGGCATTGAAGCGCTGCTGCGACGGCAGGACGGAAATCTGCTGATCTTCGCGGCCGGTCTGGCCATTGCCGCCGATGAAGCTGCCGAGAACACCTGTACCGACGCGCGAGCCGGTTTCGGGGACGAGCGTACCATCGGGCAGGAAGATATAGTTGCAGTTATAGGGCACGCCGGGCACGACGCCATTGCTGACGCCGGTGCCGCACCTGGCGGCATTGGGAGAACCGCTAGCGACCGCAAGCTGCGAGATCGGCACGAGGCCGAAGCGATTGATATTCGCCTGACGGATATCGCGGAAAAAGACGCGGTCCGGAATGCCGTCGCTGCCATTCGGGAGACCGGCCGGATCGGCATCGTTGATGAGGAGCCCGTCAACCTGGCGCAGGAACGGGATATCCGACGCATACACGCGGTCCTGGTTCGAATATTCAAGCGCGAGCGTCACGTTTCCGCGGCCGTCCGCGAAGTTCTTGCCGATCATGCCGGCGACGAACTGGTTCGTGCCGTAGAGGCCGGGCGTCGAGGTGCCGATCTTGCTGCGGATCTGAATGCCGTCGTAATTCTGCTTCATGACGAAGTTCACGACGCCGGCGATGGCGTCCGAACCATAGATTGCCGAGTTACCGCCGGTCACGATATCGACGCGATCGATGAGGTCGGCGGGGATCGTGTTAATATCGACGGAAACGCCATTGTTCAGGATGTCGGCGGCGACGTGGCGTCGGCCGTTCACGAGAACGAGCGTGCGCTGCGTGCCGAGGCCGCGAAGATCGAGCAGGTTGAGGCCCGCAATGCCGACGCCCAGACCGGGATTCTGTTGCGAGAAGCTGCTCTTCAGCTGCGGCAGGTCATTCAGCGCGTCACCGATATTGGTATTGCCCTGCTGCGTGATGAACGAGTCGCCGGAGATCGTCGCGATCGGAACGGTCGATTCGAGATTGGGGCGCACAATGCGCGAGCCGGTTACCACGATAGCAACGTTGTCGGTGCTGGAGGCTTCCTCTGGCTGAGTCGCCTCCTGAGCGTGGACGGGCGCGGCGAGAAGCGCGACTGCCGTAAACGACGTGCTCATCAGCGCCAGTGAGCGGATGGCCGCAATTTTTGCGCCACCTGCCTGCTTGTTTTTGGTCGATTTCATTGCGAACTCCCTCGAAACGCGATGACGGTCCCCAAAGCCCCTTTGGATCCGATTACATGCGCGTGATGGAGAATTTCTCGCGGGTGCGAATGGTTCTGTAAAGCGCAGCGGCCCGCTATTGCCGCCTCTTTTGCGTATTTCTGTAGCATTTACGCAACATGAACAGAATATGAAGCAGCTCACGTTAAATCACTCGACGCGGTATAATATTTCAAGGACGCATCGTCTTTTGTCATTATCATTTACGTGAACGTCAATCCACGCACCCTTCGCTCAAAATTCTGGTCACAGTCCTTTTGGACGGGTTTTTCCAAAGCACATGGAAGCCCGTGCGAAATGCACTTCGCGCAATCATTCGACAGGGGACACTTCCATGTTGGCCCGCCAAAGCGAGGTAATAATGTTGCTCAAATCGCGTCCTGAGGCTCAACAAGTATCACCGGTCTATTCCCGCTTCCCCGCTATTTCGATCGACAGGGCAGATCACTCGACTTCTACGCGATCTCCGGAGAATTCTGGCTGGCCATCGCGAGCCGCAATGTGCCTCTCGCTGGACCTGCTAGAGATGATAGAGGCCCAAGATCAGCCAGCCCCCCCCTTCTCTTCCTCTGGCATGGAACACGTCCCCTTCCAGTGCGGCGAATGCAGACGGCCGCGTTTGACGCCGTGATGGGGGCGCAGCTCACCCGCAAATAAAAAGGGCGGCCCGAAAGCCGCCCTTTTCGTTTCCATTGAGAGGGAATCAGAATTTCGCCCTGACGCCAGCGTAGAGCATCCTTCCCAAGAGGTCGTATGTGTTGGCCACCGTGTTGGTGCCGGGCCACTGGCTGTTGCCGCCGGCGATGAACGGCGGCTTCTTGTTGAACAGATTGTCCGCACCGACATAGAACTCGAACTTCTTGGCCACGTCGAACTTCGCCTGAAGGTCATGATAGGTATAGGCCGAGATCGCATAAGTGCCGCCGCTAGCCGTCACAGGGCCCATATATTTGAGCCGATATGCGAGCGAGACGGGGCCAATCGTGTAGTTCAGATTGAACGTGAACTGGTCCTTGAAGCCGGTTCCAAGCTGCTGGCCGGCGTAAATATCGGCTGCGCCCAATTCGTTCGACACCGGCCCATTGGCGAACGGAGTCTGCTCCTGCTTGAACTTGTGGGTGTAAAACACACCGAGGCTAACCTTCTCGCCCTCTGGTGTGAAGTGCGTCTTGAACTGGTAACCGCTTTGAACATCGAGGCCAGCAACATGATAGGATGCGGCATTGATGCTCACACCGTCGACTTGCGTGATGAAGCCGTTGGCGTTGCGGTGCACATAGTTGCAGAACTCGGCGCTTCCCGTCGCCAGGCACTGCTCGACCGCCGTCTGGGGATCAATCGTCGCGACTGCGTTGTTGACCTTGATCGAGTAGTAGTCGGCCGTCAGGAAGAAACCGGGCAGGAAACGC
The DNA here is from genome assembly GCA_017744605.1 of Sphingobium sp. Lineage (GTDB taxonomy): Bacteria > Pseudomonadota > Alphaproteobacteria > Sphingomonadales > Sphingomonadaceae > Sphingobium. The sequence goes on from JAGIAZ010000016.1 coordinate 25,481, forward strand.
GGAGTCACCGTCGCGCCGGCCGTGAAGGTGTTCGTCGTTTCTGCCGCCAGGTTCGGATTACCGCCGACCAGGCCGAAGATCGTCTGAACCTGCGCCAGCGAGTAAGTATAATATGGATGGGTCAGCAAATAGTTTTTGACACCCGGCAGGGCAGCGCAGCCAGCAGGCAACGGCCTTTGCGGAGTCGTCACAGTCTCGCCCAGACCATTATTCTGGTCGCAGGGATCGACGACCTGCTGTGCCGTGTTGCTCTGCGGCGCATACAGTTCGCTGAGGTTCGGAGCCCGCACCGCCCGCGCATAGATCGCCCGGAACGCGATGTCCCGCGACGGCGCGAAGGTGCCTCCATATTTATAGCTCCAGGCGCTGCCGACCGTGCTGTAGTCGGAGTAGCGTGCCGCGCCGTTGAGCGAGAGCCGATGGACGAACGGCAGATCGCTGAGGACCGGGATATCGAGCTCGAGGAAGGCTTCCTTCGAATCATACTTACCCACTGTATTGCCGGCCGATTGTGCCGAACTGAGGCCGGCGATCGTGAAGGCATCATAGATATTCGAGGTCTTCTCGCGATGATATTCGGCGCCCGCGGCGATGCCGACCGGACCGCCGGGCAGGCGGAATGGTGAACCGGTGATCGAGAGGCTCACAACATCCTGCCAGTTCTTCTGCAGGAACTGCGAAACAGCCGCCGATTGGCCAGCTGCTGCTCCCGGAACGGTGATGCCCTGGCCCGTATAGGTGCCAAGCCACTTGATCTGGGCGGGCGTATAGCTCTGGTTGCCGAACGGGTTGATGGGTACACAGCCGGCAGCGCGCGCAACCGGATCGGCGCAAACGATCTGGCCAGCCACCGTGATCGCCTGGAGCGACGCGCCATAATTGTTCATCAAGATCGCGCCAAACGTCGTATTGTCTCGCATCTGGCTGTGCTCATACGACAAGTCGTAGTTCCAGCCGGAACCGAGATCGCCCTTCAGGCCGATGACGCCACGATAATAGTCGCGATCGTCATAGGGGCTGCGGTCGAAGAGGCCATTCGAGCGCTTGAGGAAGTCCACGAAGGAATTCGGGCCCGCGGCCGTCTTGATCGTCGCCGGCATATAGGGATTGTTGCTCGAGATTCCGGGAAATGCCGATCCATCGAAGTTGAATACCGACTGGCCTTGCAAGCCGCCATCGTCAACGGCCAGCGGCTCGACCATGCCGTTGGCCTTGGTCTTGGCATAAGTGAATTCCGCGTAGAGATCCGCAGCCTTGCTGAACTCATAATCGCCGAGCACCGACGCGATGTAGCGCTTGACCGGTGTGGTAAGCAGGCGCAGGGAGGCTCGGTTGTACCGCTGCGATGCGGCGCCTGTGTAGGGGATCACATTGTTGTTGTTATCGAACGTGTAGGTGTCACCTGCAGCGGTAATGAACGCACCCTGAGGCGTATAGGCGCTCCCGGTGGGCGAATCGATCTTCGAATAGTCGCGGGCGCTCGAAGGAACTGCACTTTCCTCAACATAGCTGAAATTGGCGACAACATGGCCCGCTCCGCCGCCAAAGCTCCATCCGCCAGTGCCCGAAAGCAGGACACGATTGCCATCGTTCTCACTGGAGAGCATTTCCTGGCCGTGGAATTCCAGGCCTTCGAACTTCTTCTTCAGAATGATGTTGACCACGCCCGCGACCGCATCCGAGCCGTAAACAGCCGAGGTGCCGCCAGTCGCGATTTCTACATGGTCAATGAGGTCGGTCGGAATGTTGTTGAGATCGACCGCCGACCCGCCGGGCACGCCGACACTGCGACGACCGTTGATCAGGACGAGCGTGCGGGATGCGCCAAGATTACGAAGGTTGACCGTCGCGACGCCATTCCCCGAGTTTAGGAAGTTGGAGGCGGAGCGGTCCAGCGACTGACCAGTGATCGGCAGATCGCGGATCGCATCGAGGAGGTTGGTCTGACCGGCATCATTGATGGCCTGCGCCGATACGACAGCGACAGGCACAGCAGATTCCAGCTCAGGCTTGGCGATACGCGAGCCCGTAACGATGATGCTTTCACCGCTCGCCTCGGCGTCGGCAGGGGCGGCGCCCTGTGCATAGACCGGGGCCGCGAAGACCGCCAGCGCCGCACTGGACGTGCCGACCAGTGTAAGTGCACGCATCGCAGCGATTCTCGCGCGAGATGCTGTTGTGTTTCCGAATTTTTGCATTGCGAACTCCCTCGAAACGCGACGACGGACCCGTTCGGATCCCCGTTTGATGCGCGTAATGGGAAATTTCTCGCGAGCGCGAACGATCCTGTTAAAGCGCCGCTCTCGGACCCTGTCGTCTCTTTTGTGCATTTCTGTAACATTTGCGCAACGAACAGGGGAGATGGAGCAAATCGTCCGAAATGGAGCATTTTAGCATAATATTTCAATGATATATCGTCTTTTATCATTATCTTTTACGTGAACATCAATCAGCACAGCCTTTGCTCAAAACTGCCACATTGAGGGCATCTGAGGACGGTTCCAAAGCACATGGCGCTCGGCGCACAAATGCACGCCGCGCCATCAATCGAAAGGGAAGCTCCGGCGGGCACGCGTGGAACCAGAGCAACAATGTTGCTCGAAAGGCGCTCTAAGACTCAACAAGTGTCATGGGGTCTATTCGCGCATCCCGCCATTTCACGGCCCAGTGCAGATGTGGCCCGCTGACCCGGCCTGTCGCGCCGATGCGGCCGATCGGCTGGCCCTGCTTGACCTTGTCGCCCGGCTTCACCAGCAGCTCCCGGCTATGCAGCAAGGCGCTGTTGAGCCCTTCGCCATGGTCGAGGATCAGGAGATTGCCTTCCAGCGTAAAGGGCTGGGCGGCCGCCAGGACCACAACGCCGTCCGCCGGCGCGACATAGGTCGTGCCGAGCCCGCCGGCGAGATCGACTCCGTTATGATAGGCGGCAGGGGTGCCGCGATAGATGCGCTGCGCGCCGAAACGCCCGGAAATCCGGGCCTTGACCGGCCATATGAAGGTCTGCCGCCAACCTTCGCTGCCGCTGCGCACGGCGCGCGCGGCGGCGATCTGTTCCAGTTCGCCGGCACGCAGCTTCTGGAATTCCTCGCTGCTCTGCGCGCCACCCAGCAACGGCGCGTCGACCTGCTCGATCTGCCAATTGCCGGACGCAACGGCGAGCCGCTGTTCGACGACAATATCCTGCTGGGTTTCAGCGCGCAGCACGGCTTCGACCGGCGCATCGCGATCGAATGCAATGAGGAATCGCCCATCATGCGTAAAATCGATGCGCAGATCGTCAAGCATGAGCAACATCGTGTCGTGAGGCACGGTGCCGCGCAATGCGACACCCTGGCGCGGCAGCCCGCTCAGATGGAACGGATTGTCCTCCCGTGCCGAGGCCCGACCGGCAAGCGGCAGGGCCATGAGTCCGGAAACGAAGGTGCGGCGCGTGATCGTCATGACGCCCAGTGTAGCATGGGAAGCTGAACGGGAGATGCAGGCGCGCGTCAATCGAACAAGTCGGACTGCGGCTTCGAATCGGGCGGCTGCCTGGGGCGTTGCGACGACCGCGGCGCCGGCGCGGCACCATCGTCGGTGACGGCGCCAATCACGGCGCCAATCTCGCCATCGGCGAATTTGAGCGTCACACGGCCGGCCGCACGGGCGTCTTCCTTGCTGCGCACCAATGTATCGCCCACCATGACCCGGGCGAAGCCGCGCGCGAGCGGCGCGTCGGGATTGAGCGACTGGAAGAGGCGCGACAGCGCAGCGAACCGCTGTGAGGCATCGGCGATACGGCGTTCCACCAGGGCAGGCGCCAGCCGGACACGCGCCAGCCGTTCATGCCCGCGCGACACCTGTGCGCGCAGCAAGGCAGGGCGCAGCGCGCCGGATACGTCGGCCAGCTCGTGCCGGGCGACCGCGAGCCTGTGCGAGAGCCCGCGGCGCAGGCGCTCGGCGAGATCATCCACGCGTTGGCGCGCAGGACCCAGCAAATTGTCGGGCCGCGGCAGGAGACGCCGCTGGGCCTCCAGCCGCTCGCGCGCGCGCTCCATGCCCCGCGCGACGCAGCGCCCCATTCGCGCCTGCTGCTCCGCGACATAGGCCATGAGCTCGGCCCGGACCGGAACCGCCATCTCCGCAGCGGCAGTCGGCGTCGGCGCGCGCAGGTCGGCGGCGAAATCGCAAAGCGTCGTGTCGGTCTCATGCCCCACGGCCGAGATGACCGGGATGGACGACGCGGCGACCGCCCGCACGACGATTTCCTCGTTGAACGCCCAAAGATCCTCGATCGAGCCGCCGCCCCGCGCTACGATCAGCACATCGGGGCGCGGGATCGGGCCACCGGGCCGGATCGCGCCGAAGCCGCGCACGGCATTGGCGATCTGCGCCGTCGCCCCATCGCCCTGGACCAGCACCGGCCAGACCAGCACATGGCTGGGAAAACGATCGGCAAGGCGATGAAGAATATCGCGGATGACCGCCCCGGTCGGCGAGGTCACCACACCGATGACCTTGGGCAGCACCGGGATCGGCCGGCGCTTCGCCGGATCGAACAGGCCCTCGGCGGCGAGCTGCGCCTTCATCCGTTCGAAGATCTGCATGAGCGCGCCTTCGCCGGCCAGCTCCATGCTCTCGATGACGACCTGATACTTGCTGCGCCCCGGATAGGTGGTGAGCTTGCCGGTCGCGATCACCTCGATACCGTCCTGCGCCGCAAAGGCGAGGCGTGCCGCACCGCCCTTCCACATCACGCCGTCGATGACCGCCGTCTCGTCCTTGAGGCTGAGATAGACATGGCCGGAGGCGGCGCGCTTGAGGCCGCTGATCTCGCCGCGAATACGGACATGGCCGAAGCGGTCCTCGACCGTCCGCTTCAGCAGATTCGAGAGTTCCGAAACGGTCAAAGGCACGAGATTGTCGCCTCGCTTTTCCTGCGCTAACAGGCGGCGGGACATCTCCTCTTCGTCAACGGAATCCTGCGCCATGAACATCCTTCTGCTGGGCGGCGGCGGTCGCGAGCATGCTCTCGCCTGGAAGCTCGCGCAATCGCCGCGCTGCACCACGCTCTATGCCGCGCCGGGCAATCCGGGAATAGCCCACCAGGCCAGGCTGGTCGATCTCGACCTTGCCGATCACCAAGCCGTCATCGCCTTTTGCGACGCGCACGACATCGGCCTGGTCGTGGTCGGCCCCGAGGCGCCCCTCGTCGACGGCATCGCCGACACGCTGCGCGCCGACGGGATTCCCGTGTTCGGTCCCAGCAAGGCCGCTGCCCAGCTCGAGGGCTCCAAGGGCTATACCAAGGATCTCTGCATCAAGGCCGGCATTCCGACGGCGCGCTATGTCCGCACCGCGCGCCAGGCCGACGCCATGGCGGCGCTCGCCGATTTCGGCCTGCCCGTCGTCATCAAGGCGGACGGGCTCGCGGCCGGCAAGGGCGTGGTCATTGCCGAGACGCGCGACGAGGCCGAGGCGGCGATCGCCGACATGTTCGGCGGCGGCTTCGGCGGGGCCGGGGCGGAAGTCGTGATCGAAGATTTCATGACCGGCGAGGAAGCGAGCTTCTTCGCCCTGACCGACGGCGTCAGCGTCGTCCCCTTCGGCTCGGCCCAGGACCACAAGCGCGTCGGCGACGGCGACACCGGACCCAATACCGGCGGCATGGGCGCCTATAGCCCGGCCACGGTGCTGACCCCGGAATTGCGGGCACGGGTCATGGACGAGATCATCCGCCCGACCGTGACCGGCATGGCGGCCCGTGGCACGCCTTATTCGGGCGTGCTGTTCGCGGGGCTCATGCTCACGCCCGAAGGCCCCAAGCTCATCGAGTATAATTGCCGCTTCGGCGATCCCGAATGCCAGGTGCTGATGATGCGCCTTGAGGGAGACCTGGTCGAGCTGCTGCTCGCGACCGCCGAGGGCCGGCTCGGCGACACGCCGCCGCCCGTCATGCGGCGGCAGGCGGCGCTGACCGTGGTCCTCGCGGCGAACGGCTATCCCGGCACGCCCGAAAAGGGCTCGCCCATCTCGCTGCCGCTCGCCGCCGACGGCAGCATGATCTTCCATTCCGGCACGGCGCTGAAGGACGGCGCGCTGGTCTCCAGCGGCGGGCGCGTGCTCTGCGCGACGGCGACCGGCAGCACCGTCACCCAGGCCCAGGCCGCCGCCTATGGTCTCGCCGACAAGATCGGCTTCCCCGGGGGCTTCTGCCGGCGCGACATCGGCTGGCGCGAAGTGGCGCGCGAAGCGGAGAAGACCGAAGCATAGGGAATGATGCCGGACCGCTCCTGAGCCTTGACCGACGCTCGGGTGCCGTCCGCTAGATGTGAAGCCTCAAGAGGCAGATCCATCGATGTTGAACCGCTCGTCATTGCGAGCCCGGCTTCAGCTGGGCGAAGCAATCCAGAGGCGGGCAAGTTCGGCCTGGATTGCCGCGCGACTATGTCGCTCGCAATGACGATTCAAGCCTGCTGGATCGGAGTCTAGCCTTTCGCGGCGCTCACCAGCAGCTTGTCGATCTTGCGCCCATCCATGTCGACGATCTCGAACCGCCAGCCCTGCTCGCTGAAATGGTCGCCTTCGGCCGGCAGGCGCCGCAACACGGCCAGCGCAAAGCCCGCGACCGTCGCATAATCGCGCTCTTCGTCGAGCTTGAGTTGGATCCGCTCGGCAAGGGCGTCGATCGCCATCTGGCCCGAGACGAGCAGCGATCCGTCCTCGCGCTCGACCACCATCGGCTCCTCGTAAAGATCGAGGTCCGAGACGAACTCGCCGGCAATCGACGAGATCAGATCGGCCGGGGTCACGATCCCCTCGAAATGCCCATATTCGTCATGGACCATGAGCATCGGCGCATCGGCCTCGCGCAGCACCTTGAGCGCGTCCATGGCATCGATCTGGTCCGGCACGATGGTCGCGGGCTGCATGAGGACGCGCAGATCGATCGCATTGCCCTGGAACAAGGCCGCCATGACGTCGCGCGCCTGCAGCACGCCGATAATGTCCTCGACCCGCCCCTGGGCCACCGGCAGCCTGGTGTGCGGCGTCTCGGCCAGCTTGGCGCGAATCTCCTTGAGCGGTGCGTCGGCATCCACCCAGTCGACTTCCGTTCGCGGCGTCATCACTTCGCGCACGGGCCGGTCGGCGAGTCGCACCACGCCCGAGATGATCGCGCGCTCCTCTTCCTCGATGACGCCGTGGCGCGTCGCCTCGGCGACGATGAGCTGCAACTCCTCGGTCGTCACATGATGAGGCGATTCCCCGCGCACGCGCAGCAGCCGGAAGATCAGCGCGGTCGATCCCTCCAGCAGCCAGACGAGCGGCGCCGTCGCCTTCGCCAGCCAGACCATCGCCGGCGCCGTGAGCATCGCGATCGGCTCGGGATTGCGCAGCGCATATTGCTTGGGGACCAGCTCGCCGATGATCAGCGACACATAAGTGGTGAGGATGATCGCGATCGCAAAGCCGACATTCTCCGCCGTGTCGGTCCGAACGCCCAGCACCTCCACATAGCGGCCGAGCGGGCCGCCCAGCTTGTCGCCCGAAAAGGCGCCGGCGAGGACCGAGATGCCGGTGATGCCGATCTGCACCGTCGAGAGGAAACGGCCCGGCGCCGCGCCAAGATCCAGCGCCGCCTGCGCGCCCCGCTTGCCGGCTTTGGCCAAGGCCTGCAGCCGCGGCCGCCGCGCCGAAACGATCGCAAGTTCGGAAAGCGCGAACAGGCCGTTCAGGGCGATGAGCGCGAGCACGATCACGAGATCGAACCAGGGAAAGGCGGGCAGGACGGATGGTGCGGGCATGGATATCGGCCCCTTGTGCCGGGTTTCGGCGCAAGGGACAAGGTTTGGTGGTCTTAACCGCCTCTTTCCTCGTCATGCCCGCGTTCGTGGGATCCAGAACATGGGGACGCGCCGTTGCGGCCTGGGTTCCCGCTTCCGCGGGAATAACGGGCGTGAATATCGATAGAATGGTCGTCGCCAATCCTCATCGACCGCTCAAAAAAGATGGCTGCCCTTGAGCCCGTCGATCACGAACTGCACCGCGAGCGCGGCGAGAATGACTCCGAGCACGCGCGTGATGACCGCCTCGACCTTCTGCCCGAGCAGGCGCATCAGCGGCGCCACCGCCAGCAGGCAGACCAGCATCAGCAGGAGGTTGGCGAGCAGGGCCGACAGCACCACGAGGCTCGCTTCCATGCCGTCGGCGCGCGCCATCAGCAGCATCGCGGTGGCGATCGATCCGGGGCCGGCGATCATCGGCATCGCCATGGGGAAGATCGAAACATCTTCGACTTCCTGCGTCTCCTTGACCTTCTGCGCCCGGTCCTCGCGCCGCTGCGTGCGCTTCTCGAACACCATCTCCAGCGCGATGAAGAACAGCATGATGCCGCCCGCGATGCGGAAGCTCGAGAGATCGATGCCGAGCATGTGCAGCAGCGGACGGCCGACAAAGGCGAAGGTGATGAGGATGGCCGTCGCGACGATGACCGCACGGATCGCCATGGCCTTGCGATGCGCCGGCGCCGCGCCGCTGGTCAGGCCGAAGAAGATCGGCGCGCATCCCGGCGGGTCGATGACCACGAAGAAGGACACGAAGGCAGATAGAAACAGTTCGATCATGAACTCTCTTCGACATGCTCGTCGATGATGGTCATGTCCTTGCCCTGATAGCGCATCTTGATCGTGAGGCTGCGCGCCTTCTCGCCGCTGGTCCAGGCCCAATGCAGGCTTCCGTCGCGCGACTCGCCCGCGCCACTGGCAGGCGCCGGATCGGGGATGCGGACCACTTCATATTTGGGCGGCTTGGGGCGCTTGTTCCTGCCCGCGCCTTCGCTCCATTCGCGCAGGTCGGCCTGGGCCGGCGTCTCGCCTGCCACCTGCGGGCTGACGCCCGGCGCGCGGCGGGCGGGACATTCGGCGATCTTGGCGTCTATGCCCTCTTCCGCGACATTGGCGCCGAACGGCCTGGTGCTGCCGAAGTCCAGCGCCCATTTATAGCCGCCCTTGTCCTGCTGGCGCCAGACGGTGATGAAGGTGCCGGTCGCGCCATCGGGGCGCTGCCAGGGTCCGGTCGAAACCGCATAGCTGCCGTCGCAGGCGATGAAGACCTTGCCCGGCTGCCAGGCGACGGCCTTGGGCGGATCCTTGCGGCCCTTGAGGAAACGCTGCGCATTGGTGGCCTGGGGCAGGAACATGATGCCGTCCCTGTCCGCGGTATCGCGGAAGGCCGTCCACTGCCCCTTGTCACGCGCCAATTTGGCAAAAGCGATCTCGGCGGCCACCACCGCGCTCGGATTCGCGCTGCCCATGAGGCCGACGCCCCGTGCGCCGAGGCTCGGCTGCAGCTCGAAGCGCTGCTGCGCGCTCGCGCCGACCGCGCCCGCGAGGAGCGCGGCGGCGGTGAAACGGGCAGCGACGCGGATCAAAGACCCTCGGGCATCGGCAGCCCTTCGCGGGCCGACGCCGCGACGAGCGTGTTGCGCAGGAGCACGGCGATGGTCATCGGGCCGACGCCGCCGGGGACAGGCGTGATGCCCGCGCAATGGCTGATGGCACCGGCGGTATCGACATCGCCGACGATCTTGGTCTTGCCTTCTTCGTCCGCCGGAACGCGATTGATGCCGACGTCGATGACGGTGGCGCCCGGCTTGATCCAGCTGCCCTTGACCATCTCCGGACGGCCGACGGCGGCCACGACGATATCGGCGCGGTGAACGACACCGGCAAGGTCATGCGTGCGGCTGTGGGCGATCGTGACCGTGCAGCTCTCGCCGAGCAGCAGCGCCGCCATCGGCTTGCCGACGATGTTCGAACGGCCGATGACGACCGCTTCCTTGCCGGACAGATCGCCCAGCTCGTCCTTGAGCAGCATCAGGCAGCCCATCGGCGTGCAGGGCACCAGAGCGGTCGGATCGCCGACCGCGAGCTTGCCGGCATTGACGACATGGAAACCGTCGACATCCTTGGCGGGATTGATCCTGGCGATCACCTCGGCATCGTCGAGATGCTTGGGGAGCGGCAGCTGCACGAGAATGCCGTCGACGCTCGGATCGCCGTTCAGCTCCTCGACGAGCTCGAGCAGCTCCTCCTGGCTGATCGTCGCCGGGCGCTTGAACTCCAGGCTTTCCATGCCGACTTCAACCGTCGCCTTGCCCTTGGAGCGCACATAGACGCTGCTCGCGGGATCCTCGCCGACGAGCACGACGGCCAGCCCCGGCTTGCGTCCGGTCTTCGCGACGAAATCCGCAACGCCCACCGCGACGCGGCCGCGCAGCTTCTCCGCGAACGCCTTGCCATCAATCGTCTTGCCCAAAGTCATGTCCCTGTCAGCTCCTTGCTCGCGATCTGTCTCAAAAGGTCTTCGGCATCCGGCGTACAGTCCTTGAGCCGCAGGCGCTTTAGCCTGCTCGTGTCCCCTGTCTCCAGCAAAATCGACGAGGCCGGCAGCTTCAGCGTCCCCGCCAGGAACGCGCGCAACGCGGCGTTCGCCTTGCCCTTGTCGGGCGGCGCGGTGACGCTGGCCTGCAGCCAGTTCTGGCCCTGCGCATCGGCAAAGACACCGCCGATGCGCTCGCGCGACGATTTCGGCGTCAGGCGGATCGAGAGCAGGAGGTCCGCGCCATCGCGGCGCAGCGGCATTACTGAATGGCGCGCGCGACCGCGCCCAGCACCGGGCCCTGCAGGATGATGATGCCGATCAGCACCACCATCGGCGAGAGGTCGAGCGCGCCGAGATCCGGCATGATCTTGCGGATCGGCCGGTACATGGGCTCGGTGAGCTTATCGAGCGCGATCCAGATGCTGCGGATCACGTCGTTGCTGGTGTTGATCACGTTGAACGCGATCAGCCAGCTGAGGATCGCCTGCACGATGATGATCCACCATGCGACGTTGAGAAGGATATATGCCGTTCCGACGAGGGCCTGGCCCATGGATTGTTCCTGTGAATGCCTGAAGCGATGCCGAAGAGTCTAGCGCAGCTAATACACCTCGGCAAGGCGGATGGCTTTCATTCCTCGCCCCTTCAGGGGAGAGGATAGCGAAACTTGTTGCCGAAGGCAGCTGGTGGAGCTTGGAGAGGGGGAAGTGGTCTCACGCGGCAGAAGCCCCTCTCCAACTGCGCCTAACCGCTTTCAGCGATAAGGCTCCATATCCTCTCCCCTGAAGGGGCGAGGAAAAATCAGAGCCGAACCAGTGTGCCCGCGCCGCGTTTGGTGAAGATTTCGAGCAGCATGACGTGCGGGATTCGCCCGTCGAGGATGACCGCGGCATCGACGCCGCCCTCGACCGCCGTCACGCAGGTCTCGACCTTGGGGATCATGCCGCCGGAGATGGTGTCGTCGTCGATCAACGCGCCGATGTCGGAGGGCTTGAGATCGGAGAGCAGGTTCTTCTCCTTGTCGAGCACGCCGGGCACGTCGGTCAGCAGGAAGAAGCGCTTGGCCTTGAGCTCGGCCGCGATCGCACCGGCCATGGTGTCGGCATTGACATTGTAGGTGTGCCCATCCGTGCCGATGCCCACCGGGGCGACGACCGGAATGATGCCTTCGCGCGCGAGGCTGTCGAGGATGCGGCGGTCGACTTTCACCGGATCGCCGACGAAGCCCAGGTCCACATTGCGCTCGATGCCGCTGTTGGGATCCGGCGCGCGCTTATTGCCGACCTTCTCGCACAGGACGAGCCCGGCATCCTTGCCGGAAATGCCCACGGCCCGGCCGCCCGCGCCTGCGATCCAGCCGACGATCTCCTTGTTGATCGATCCGGCGAGGACCATTTCGGCGACCTTGGCGGTCTCGGCGTCGGTGACGCGCAACCCGCCGACGAACTTGCTCTCGACGCCGAGCTTCTTGAGCATCGCACCGATCTGCGGCCCGCCGCCATGAACGACCACGACGTTGATGCCGACCATCTTCATGAGGACCACGTCCTCGGCGAAATCGCGCGCGGCCTCGGGATCGCCCATGGCATGGCCGCCATATTTCACAACGAACGTCTCGCCCGCGTGCAGCTGCATATAGGGCAGCGCCTCGGTGAGAATTTCAGCCTTGGCGAGCAGCGCCGGATCGGGCGCATGTGCATTGCCTGTCATGGGGGACCCTTTTTCTTTAGCGGTCGAGGCGGCGGCCGAGCGCCACGAAGACATAGATGAGCGGCGGCACCAGGATCGTCGAGAGCAGCATCTTCGAGATGACCTGCCCTTCCATCACCGGAATGACCGGCTGCACGCCGTAGAAGGCGACGGAAATGAAGATGACGGTATCGACGATCTGCGACAGCAGCCCGGCGATCCACGCGCGCAGCCAGAGCATGCTGCCGGTATCGCCGCCCTTGAGCCGCGAGAAGATGGCGACGTTCAGCGTTTGCGAGACACCATAGGCGATGAGGCCGGCGAACTGCATGCGCGCGCCCTGCCCGAGCAGCTTGGCGAAGATCTCCTGATCGCCCCAGAAGGGCGCGGGCGGCACGAGATGGATGACCGTCATCAGCAGGATCATCGAGACGATGAGCGGCACGAAGCCCCAGCGCACCAGGGCATTGGCGGCGTCGCGCCCGTGGAGCTCGGCCACCGCGCTGGACAGCACGACAAGCAGCAGGAAGGCGAAGATGCCCGATTCCACCGCCAGGGCGCCAAGCACCGGCCAGGTGCCGAGCGAGGCGAGCTTGGTGCCCAATATGCCCGCAAGCACGACGAGCCCGCCGTAAAGCAGCGAGAAGACGAACAGCGAGCGCGGCACGACGGCAGGAGCGGCTTTGGTCATGTCCTGCCCTTATCGGCTTTGCGTTCCCGCGAAAAGAGCATGTCGTGCAGGGGACGCAATCGCGGACGCAAGGAGAGGAAAAGGCAGCGATCCATGGGTGCCGGGCGGCACAGGTCCGACAGTTCCGGGACTCCCGCTCACCCCGATTGCCGAGCGCGGCAAGGCGGCTATAACAGGCCGGTTACGCGGCCCGCTCGGCACGCGCGCCCTGGGGGGGACGGAAAGACGATATGCCCATCGTGATCGGCCTTGGCGGCATTGCCGTCATTCTCGCCATTGCCATTCTGTTCTCGAGCAATCGGCGCGCCATCCGCCCCAGGGTCGTCATCCCCGCCTTCCTGCTGCAGGCGGCAATTGCCGTGCTCATGCTCAAGGTGCCTCTCGGCCGGCAGGCGATCAGCGCGATGGCGGGCGGCGTGTCCGACCTGCTCAGCTATGCCCAGGCCGGCACGAACTTCATCTTCGGGCCGCTTGCGGACGCCAAGATCGGCGGCTCCAGCTTCGCCATCTCCGCGCTGCCGGTGATCATCTTCTTCGCGAGCCTGGTCTCGATCCTCTACTATCTCGGCATCATGCAGCTCGTCGTACGCTGGGTCGGCGGCGCGATCGAGAAGGTGACGGGCGTCTCCAAGGTCGAGAGCCTGTGCGCCGCGGCGAACATCTTCGTCGGCCAGAGCGAGAGCCCGCTGGTCATCCGCCCCTATCTCGCCGGCCTGACGCCCGCGCAGGTCTTCACCGTCATGACCAGCGGCATGGCCGGCGTCGCGGGCACCATTCTCGCCGCCTATGCCTCGATGGGCATCAAGATCGACTATCTGCTCGCCGCCTCCTTCATGTCCGCGCCCGGCGGCATATTGATGGCCAAGCTGCTGATGCCGGACACGGTCAGCCCCAAGGTGCTGGACGAGGAGATCGCCCTCTCCGAGGCGCGGATCAGCGGCAGGGGACCGGCGGCCTTGCTGCCCGAAGGCACGCCGGGCGAGCCCATGCCCAAAGCCAGCCATGACGAGGAACGGCCCGCCAACATCATCATGGCGGCGGCGCAGGGCGCCCAGACCGGCGTCAAGCTCGCCGTGGCGGTGGGCGCGATGGTGCTGGCTTTCGTGGCGCTGGTGGCGCTGGCCAACGGCCTGCTCGGCGGCATCGGCAACTGGTTCGGCTATCCCGATCTCAGCTTCCAGCTGATCCTCGGCAAGATCCTCGCGCCGATCATGTGGCTGCTCAACGTGCCGTGGAACGAGGCGCAGGCAGCCGGCGGCCTGTTCGGCACCAAGGTCGTGCTCAACGAATTCGTCGCCTTCATCGACCTCAGCCAGATGAAGACGCTCTCGCCGATCACGGTCGCCGTCGTCACCTTTGCCTTGTGCGGTTTCGCCAACTTCTCGTCGATCGCGATCCAGATGGCGGTGACCGGGACGCTGGCGCCCAACCAGCGGCCGGTGCTCGCGCGATTGGGCCTCAAGGCGCTGATGGCGGGCAGCCTCTCCAACCTGATGAGTGCGGCCCTCGTCGGGCTGATGATGAGTATTTAGCCCTTGGATCGTCACCCTGAACTTGTTGGTGATTATCCCGTTCGAGCAGAAGTTGTTCCGCGGCGCAGGCCGGGGCCCAGTTTCGATGCGAAGCATCGAACCTACTATTGGACACGCGTCTCTGTTCGGTCTGGACCCCGGCCTGCGCCGGGGAACAGCCTATTCCTTGTCTTAAGGGTATAATCGCCAACTTGTTTGTGCAGGTACGCCTGCGGCTCTAAGGTCCATCTTTCCAGAGAAACCGCCGCGGGCCAGGCGGACTGGATGCTGGAGCCGGAGGCGTGCCTGCACAAACAAGTTCAGCATGACGGTGTCGGCTAAGCAGCGCCCTTTCCTTTCCGCCCCGCCAGCACGAAGGTCAGCGCCGTCCCGAGCAGCGCAAGCAGCGCCAGGATCAGGAAGGCCGCGGAATCGTCGCCGGCATGGGCGCCTCTCATGCGGCCCAGCGTGTCGGGCCCGACATAGCCGCCGAGCATGGCGAGCGCATTGATCCAGGCAATGCCGCCTGCCGCCGCCGTGCCGGAGAGGAAGGCGGTCGGCAGTGTCCAGAACACGGCCAGCCAGGCCAGCCCTCCGCCCGCCACCAACGACAGCGCGACGACGGACAGCACCGGCTCCCGGCCGCCAAAGGCCAGGAGGAGCAGTCCCGAGGCCGCGACCAGCGAGGCCATGGTGGCGTGCCAGCGGCGCTCGTTCACGCGATCCGAATGACGCGCGACCAGGACCATCGCCAGCGCGCCCAGCCCCCAGGGGATGGCCGCGACCAGCCCGACGGCGAAGAAGTCCTTCTTGTCGATGCCGATCTCCTGGACGATCGTCGGCATCCAGAAGTTGAGGGCATTGCTATAGACGCCGCGGCAAAAGTCGGCGAGCGCCAGCGCCCAGACGCGCCAGTCGCTGAAGATATCGAGGATGCGCGAGCGCTCCCCATGGAGGGCCTTGCGCTGCTCGTCGGCAGCGAGTTGCGCCTCGATCAGCGCGCACTCGGCGGGAGTCAGCCAGCGCGCATCGCGCGGCCTGTCGGGCAGCATCGCGAAGATCAGGATACCGATGACGAGTGACGGCAGGGCCTCGATCAGGAACAGCCATTGCCAGCCGCGCAACCCCTGCGCGCCATCCATGAACTGCAGGATCGCACCGGAGACCGGCGATCCGAAGGCACTCGCGAGCGGGATGGCGATGAAGAACAGCGCAACGACATGGGCACGCCGCGCCGCCGGAAACCAGAAGGTCAGATAGAGCACCGCCCCCGGAACGAAGCCGGCTTCCGCCACGCCCAGGATGAAGCGCAGCAGGTAGAAGGTGAACTGCGCGTCGGTGCAGCCGAAGGCCGCGGAGATCGGTCCCCAGTACATGTGACCGGTGAACATGAAGGCGCCCGAAGCGAGGCTCCATGTGATGGCGATGCGCGCCAACGCGATTGAGGATGAGGTTGCTCGGCAGCTCGAACAGGAAATAGCCGATGAAGAAGATGCCGGCGCCGAAGCCGTAGACCTCGTCGCTGAACTGGAGGGCGCTCGCCATCTGCAGCTTGGCGAAGCCGACATTCACCCGATCGAGGAAGGCGACGAAATAACCCAGGAAGAGCAGCGGCACGACCCGCCACAGGACCTTGCGATAGGCCGCGCTTTCGAAGGCGCTCTTGTCCCGCGTCGCTATGGCCATGCCCTCTCCCCCCGTCGCACAGGCTAGAGGCTTGGCGCGCCCGCAACAAGCGGCAGCTTTTCATCATAACGGCTCAAAAAGCGGCTGTCTGGCACGCTGCCTTTTCCCGTCATTGGTCCCCGGAAGTTGACCCGACGTCAATGGCGAGGCAGGCGCCATGACGATTCGCTCGACATCGCTCAGGCAGCGAAATTGATTAGCCTCGCTTCGCGCGCTGCGCTTCTATCAGGCGCGCAGCCCGACACGAGACCGCACCTTCCGCGCGGCGACGCGGAAGGTCGTCGCGCGTTGTTCAGCTTTTCAGGCGCTTGTTGCATGCGCTCCAATATTGCGGCCAGGTCTGGCCCGCCGGCGTCTTGTGCGCCGCCTTGTCGGCCTGCCACATCTTGCCGCATTGGCGCTCGCGATCATACATCGCCTTCTGAGCCGGCGTGGGCTGGCCGTTCGAGCGCGCCACAGCCGGCTTGGCCGCCGACATCGCCCCGGAAGCGGCTGCGGATGCCGGAGCAGGGGTGGCGGACTTCATGCCCGCGCGACATTGCGCGAGATATTTGTTCCACGTCTGACCGGCCGGCAGCTGATTCGCCTTCTTGGCTGCCTGATATTTCGCGCCGCAGACCTGCATGGCATTGTCTGCCGCTGCGGCAGGCCCCGTAAAGACAAGCATGCCAATGGCGGCGGCACCGATAGTCGCAATGAATTTGAAGCGCGTCATGGCCTCTCTCCCAAATGGACTTGGAGAGAATGCGCCTCACAGCCCCGGGGTGTCAAGACGTGCTCCAGATTGTTGATTTACCGCCTTTTCCGAACCGTGGGATGAGCCCAGCCGACTTGAAGATGCCTAACGGGTCGGCACGGGCTCCGCGCCCGAATAATCATAGAATCCCTTGCCGGTCTTGCGGCCCAGCCAGCCGGCCTCGACATATTTGACGAGGAGCGGCGCGGGGCGGAATTTGGGGTCGCCGGTGGTCGTGAAGAGCACCTTGCAGATCTCGAGGCAGGTATCGAGCCCCACGAAATCGGCGAGCGTGAAAGGACCCATCGGGTGATTGAGGCCGAGCCGGATCGCGGTGTCGATGTCGCGTACATTGGCGACGCCCTCGCCGAGCGCGAAAGCGGCCTCGTTGAGCATCGGCATGAGGATGCGGTTGACGATGAAGCCGGGCGCATCGAAGGCGTGCACGACCTCCTTGCCGAGCGTCCTGGCGAAATCGGCAACGGCCGCGACCGTGGCATCGGACGTGCCCAGGCCCCGAATGACCTCGATGAGGCCCATGACCGGCACGGGATTGAAGAAGTGCACGCCGATGAAGCGCGCCGGATCCTGGCTGGCCTGGGCAAGCCGCGTGATCGGAATGGACGAGGTGTTGGAGGCAAGGATCGCCCCGGGGCCGAGCAGCGGTGCCACTTCGCCAAATATCGCGCGCTTGATTTCCTCGCGCTCGGTCGCCGCCTCGATCACGAGATCGCATTTGGCGAAGGGCGCCACCTCGCCGATCGGCGTGATGCGAGCCAGCGCCGCATCTGCGTCCGCCGCATCGAGCTTGCCCTTTTCGACGGCGCTCTTGAGGCGCTTGGCAATGCCCGCCTTGCCCGCCTCGGCGCGCGCGACATCCACATCGCGCAGCAGCACTTCGAATCCGGCCTGCGCGCTGACTTGCGCAATGCCCGCGCCCATCTGGCCCGCACCGATCACGCCGACGATCCGCATGTCCTGCCTCCGTTCAAGGGCACTCTACCCCTGCCCGGGCAAGTGCATTATGACGGGGCCGATGACAAGGCCGCTCTCCCGTTTTCTGCTGGTTTCGGTACTCCTGCTGGGCAGCATTTCAGCCGGAGCGCAATCGCTGCCACAGCCCGCCATGCCGCCCCAGCAGGTTCAAGCGCAAACTCAGGCGCAGGCTCTGCCACCGACGCCAACAGCTGGCACGCCGGCGCTGGGGCGTCTGCGCGTGTTCGACGACTGGGCCGTGGCGTGCGACAATCGCCTCAGCTGCAGTGCGGTCTCGCTGCTTCCGCAGGGCGCCGGCGAGGCTTATTCGGTGCTGGTCTGGATCGGCCGCGAGGGCGGACCTGACGGCGAGGCGACTGTCGAGCTGTCGGGCGCCTATGAGCTGCGCGGCAAGATCGACCTCTTCGTCGACAATGTGTCGGCAGGCCAGCTCATCGCCGCACGCGATATGGCGCGGGCCAACGGGCCGAGCGCACTCAAGCTCATCCGGCGTCTCGGCAGCAGCTATTCGTTCGACCTGCGCGTGGGCAAGGCCAGCATCGCCGCCCCGTCGCTGAGCGGCCTTGCCCAGGCATTGCGCTACATGGACGAGCAGCAGGGCCGCGTCGGCAGCGCGGGGGCGCTCGCGGCGATCGGCGACAAGCCGGCAAGCCTTGCACGGCCGCTGCCGGAAGACATTCATTTCCCGATGGCTGCGACCGACATGCCGCTCACCGGTCCGGTCGAGCTCACCGCCGAGGAACAGCAGGGCGCGCGGGCTCTCGCCAAATGCGGTGGTCGACCGCGTGAACTGCCCATCGACCTGCACCCGCTCGACGCGGGCCATGTGCTGGCGCTTATCGCCTGCGACGCGGGCGCCGACAACGTCTCGAGCATCGTCCTCGTCGGCATGGGCGGCTCGGGCGCGCGCAACTTCCAATATGCGCGCTTCGACCTGATGCCCGGCGCCACAGGCGAGCCCGGCGTGCCGCCGCTCATCGTCAACGCGCAATGGAACCCGGTGCGGGGATCACTGTCCAGCTTCGCGAGGGGCCGGCCGCTCGGCGACTGCGGCACCAGCGAGACCTATGTCTGGGACGGAACGATGTTTCGCCTGACGCAGGCGCGCGCCATGCCGGTCTGCCGCGGCGCCTGGGAATGGCCTGTGCTGTGGTCGGCAACGCCGCGCGAAGCCGGGCCGGTCAGGACTGCAAGCGGCGGAGCGGCGCGGTCTCCCTGAGGCCGAACGCCAGGAGGCCGCAGGCGATGGCGAGTGCCATGCCGATATAGCAAGGCGCAACCCGCGTCGGCGTACGCTCTCAGCCTCGCGCGGGATGGGCGCGAGGGTCGGTACTGCTCCTCGAAACCTACTGTTTGCCGGCCACCGAGTAAGTGATCGCTGCATTCCGCGTCTTCTGGAACTCGGGAACGGTCAGGCCCTTGAAGGCGGCATAGACGTCGATATTCCCGATGCCGAGCACGGCCGCCATCTTCTCCAGCATGAAGAAGATCACGCCATAGTGGATCATGCCGATCCAGTTGCGGCTGCGGATCAGGTCCTTCTCCTCGTCGCTGAGATCGCTCTCGGCGAAGAGACCTTCCTGATCCTCGACGAAGCGCTTGCGGAAGTCGGGTTCGATCAGGCGGTGCAGGAAGTGATTGATGCGGAAGCCCTTGACCGCCCGGTCGATCGTGAAGGGATAGGTGCCCTCGATGTCCTCGGCGCCGGCCAACTCATGCCTGGCGCGGGCGCGCAGGGCCTCATCGCTCTCCGCGGGCGGCGTCGCGTCGCCCAGATCCCTGAAGAGCATGGTGGCGATGGCGGTCATGGACGGCAGGAAGTAGCTCTGGTGGAGCTTCTCGACCTTCTCTGAGAGCGCGCCCCGCATCAGCAGCCACATGACGATCTCGGCGCCTTCCCAGCCGCCGAGCTTGGCGAGGTCGACGACCGTTTTGTCGAGCAGCGATTCGGGATTGTTGGTGAGGCGCTCCATGAACTCCATGTCCCAGGGCGTGTTGTTGAAGCCGGCGCGCTCGCCATGGACCTGATGCGACAGGCCGCCGGTGCCGGCGATCACCACCTTGATATCCTTGGGATAGGACTGAATCGCGCGGCGCAGGGACCGGCCGAAATTCCAGAAGCGCCTGGCCTTCGGGATCGGCTGGTGGAGCACGCCGCACTGGAGCGGGATCAGCTTGCAGGGCCAGCTGCCATTGTCGTGCGGCAGGAGCACCGAAAGCGGCGAGAAGGCGCCATGGTCGAGCCCCATGCCCTGCCAGTAGGCCAGGTCGAACTCATCGGCGACGAGACACTCGGCGATATGCTGGGCGAGCGCCGGATCGCCCTTGATCGCGGGCAGGTCGCGCTTGCCGCCGCCCTCGTCGGCCGGCGAGAATTCCTCGCCGATCCCGAGCGCGAAGGCCGAATAATGCGTGAAGAAGGAGGTCATGTGATCATTGTAGACGTACAGGATCGCATCGGGCTTCTCCGCCGCCAGCCACTGCTTGACCGGCTCGAACCCCTCGAAGATCGGCGCCCACACCGGATCGTTCTGCTTGTTCGCATCCTTGGCGAACGCGATGGTGGGCGTATGCGAAACGGCGAACCCGCCGACGATCTTGGCCAAAAGCCCTCTCCTTCCATCTTTGCGGAGCGGTTGAATCGCCCGCAGACGCCGAGCATGTCGCATGGAGTTTGTATGCGAGGCAAACGAAATGATCTGGCGCAAGCCGGCAAAGCTGCCGGACTGCAGGTTCAAGCGAACCTGTAGGCCGAGACAGCGCCGCCCAGGACGAGTTCGCCATAATCGTGGACGCCCGCAGCGCCCGAAGCGCCCGCCGCGACCATGAGCGGCAGCAGATGCTCCTCGCGCGGGTGGCAGAAGCGCGCATAGGGCGCCTGCGACCATTGCGCGAGCAAATCGGCCCGCTCGGGCAGCGGCGCGGTCGCGGCCTGCGTCAGCCAATGATCGAACGCGCTCGAAGGTTCGGCGACACGCGGATCGCCATAAGCGCGCAGATTGTGAAAGCTCATCCCCGAGCCGAGGATCAGGACGCCTTCGTCGCGCAGAGAGGCGAGCGCCTGTCCGGCACGCAGATGCAGCGCGGGGTCGAGGCCCGTTTCGAGGCTCATCTGGACCAGCGGAATGTCCGCATCCGGAAAGGCGACCTTCATCGGCACGAACACGCCATGATCGAAGCCGCGCGATGGATCGATGCCGGCCGGAATACCAGCGCCGGTCAGCAGCTCGACGCCGCGCGCCGCCAGCCATGGCGCGCCGGGCGCCGGATAGGTCAGCTCGTATGTGTGCGGCGGGAAGCCATAATAATCGAAGATCAGTCCCGGCCTTTCGGCGCCGGTGAAGCCGAAGCCGCCGCGGGTTTCCCAATGACCCGAGATGATCAGGATCGCGCGCGGCCGCTCGGGCAGGCTCGCCGCAAGGCCGCGCAGATAGGCCTCCATCCCGGCCCAGTTTCCGTCGGGATCGGGCATGAAGAAACAGGGGCCGCCGCCGTGCGGGATATAGAGGCTCGGTTGGCGGGCGGGGTTCGATGCGGGTGCTGGAGCGGCCATTCATGCTATGTAGGAGATCGCGCGCCGGAACGACAGGGGGCGCCTCGCCATCGGTTGCAGCAGAATGACTCGACTCTCGATTTTGATAAGAACAAAATGGGAACATAAACCGATTCGGAGATGATTATGACTGCCGTGCCAGCGCATTCGCCCCTGCTTTATCGCTATTTCTTCGCCTTGCTGCCCGATGAGATCACCGGACGGCGCGTCCGCGCTTTTTCCGAGGGGCAGTTCGGCACGAAGGGATTGATGCGGGCCGATCGGCTGCATGTCACATTGGCCATCACGGCGGATTTCGACGCGCATTTTCCGGCGTTGATCGAAGCGCTCCGCCGCGCCGGCGAGACGGTCGCGGCCGAACCGTTCACGCTGGTCCTGGACCAGCTGAGCCGCGGAAGGGACATGGCAGCCCTGCGGCCCGCGCATAGCCTGCCACCGCTGCGCACGCTGCAATCCGCGATCGCCCGCGCCATGACCGATCAGGGCGTGCCAATGCGGCCGCAATGGCGGTTCAACCCGCATGTGACCCTGATCTATCGCAAGGGCGAGCCGGTCGTCCGGCCGGTGCCCGATCTCGGTTGGCGGGTCCGCGAGTTCGTGCTGATCGAGAGCGTCGTCGGCCTGACTCGGCATAATGTGCTGGGCCGATGGACGCTCAGTGCGCCGCAGCCTTCGCTCTTTTCCGAATAGGGGCAGCGAACATGAGGGAACATTTGAGGGAACGTCCGGCGCCACCGCGCATTCATCACCCATGATCCGCAAGCTCAGTTCCGGCCAGTACCGCATCTATTCGCGCAAGACCGACGAAAACGGGAAGCGCCGCAATCTCGGGACGTTCGAGAGCAAGGAGGCTGCGCAGAAGCACGAGCGGGAAATCCAGTATTTCAAACATCACTGAGCCGAGAGAGGCAGGGGCATGCCGCATAAGCGCAACTGGCCGCAGGACGTGACCGAGCACAGCCACGCGCTCGATCTCGAACGGGACGTCTTCAAGGGACATGACCCCCGCGAAATCGCCCAGTCGCTCAAACGCTCGGCGGAGGCGAGCGGACGCCGCAACGCCACGCCGTTTCGCTCGGCCATGTCGATGCTGACCTTCTACATCAACCGCGCCGGCTCGGGCCTCGACGAGGAGCAGCGCCGTATCCTCGAGCGGGCCAAGGAGGAACTGCGCACGCTCTTCCACAAGCCGCCAAAGGACTGACGCAGCAGCGCGCGCTGAGCGTCCCGAACGACGCAAAGTGCGCGCTCGACACGCGGATCGGAAGCGATAGGATCGGGGCGGTTCCATCTGGGGGAGTCGATCCATGCTGCTCGGTTTGTCTCTGGTCCAATTCACGGTGCTTCACGTCATCATCAGTCTCATCGCCATCGCGGCGGGGCTCATCTTCTATGGCGCGCTCAGCACGACCGGCCGCTGGCCCGGCTTCGTGCACGGTCTCTTCATCGACTTCACCGTGCTGACATCGGCGACGGGCTTCTTCTTCCCGTTCAAGGGCGGCCCTCCGTTCATCTTCGGCGTCATCTCGATCGTGCTACTCGCCACGGCGCTGGTCGCCCAATATGCGGGCGCGCTGCGGGGCGGCTGGCGGCGCATCCATCTCGGTACGGCCCTGGTCGCACAGTGGCTCAACATGGTCGTGCTCGTCGTGCAGAGCTTTCAGAAGGTGCCCACGCTCAAGGCGCTGGCACCGACCGGAGCCGAACCGCCGGTGCTGGCGGGGCAGGCCCTGATGCTGCTCATCATCCTGTTCTTCGCCTGGAAGACGATCGTCCGGCCCGCAGCACCCGCCACCGCATAAACCCGCTTGCGGGCGCTAGCTGAACAGCCAGTGCCCGATCAGGCGGCCAAATGGCAGGGTGAAAAAGCCCGCGACCAACAGAGCGCCGATGACCATGCCGCGCACGGCCCGGCGATGGCGCTTGTGGTCATGCCGGCGCGCGTAAAGCACGATCAGCGGCACTTGTACGATCGTCAGGATCGAGAGCAGGTGGATGTAGGAGAAGTGGCCGGGATTGAGCACCTTCACGAACAGGCTGATAAAGGCAGTGCCGAACAGGGCGGCGGCCCAGATCCAGCCGAGCAGGCGATGCTGGCCATCGCCACGGCGGCGCAGCAGATTGACCGGCGTCAGCACCAGCGCGACGAGGATGGTGGCGATATGCGCCCAGACCACGGGCGGCACGCGGCCCCACTCATCCCGCCCCTTGAACAGAGCGACCAGCACCAGCAGCAGAAAGCCGGACGCGGCGAGCGCAAGGATGCGGTCGAAGGTGTCGGGCGCGGTGGAGATGCGCGCGGCGGGCCGGGCCTCCGCCTCGGCAATCGCGACCTCGATGGGCGAACTGCTCATCGACAGCTCGCGGCAAGAAGCTTCGCGGCGAAACAGTGTCGCGTGTCGGTCATACTGTCCCCCACTGTCTGGCGGCAGGATATTGGCGAAGGGACAGGCCAGGAGGAAGCCGATTTTTGTCCGCCCAGTGCGCGAAAGGTTCTGAAAGTTCCGGGTCCAGGAACAAAAAAATCGCTCCCCTCGCGGCCCTGCCCCGTCCGCGCCGCGCAAGGCCGTCCATGGTGGCGGTCGGTAAGCCTCGTGCATCGGGAAATGTGTCTGCGATTGAAAGCCCATGCCCGGAGCGAGGCATGAATCGGCGCATGTAGGACAGGGGAAATTCGCCGCGGGGCGCGACCATCGTCGGCGCGGCTGGACATTGCCCGCGCCAGCGGCCATCCGGCGGGACGCATGCAGACAGGAGCGAACCCATGACCGGCGAAGATGACGACTATGTCTATGACGAAGCGAGTGGCGAATGGATGCCGGCGAGCGAATTGGCCAAGCGCGTCGGCGATGACGGCACCGAAGCCATCGAGGTACGCGATGCGGTCGGCAACCTGCTGCAGGACGGCGACCAGGTGACGCTCATCAAGGATCTGGACGTGAAGGGCGCAGGGCAGACGCTGAAGCGCGGCACGCTCATCAAGTCGATCCGCCTGACCGGCGACCCGCAGGAGATCGACTGCCGTTATGAGGGAATCAAGGGATTGGTGCTGCGGGCGGAGTTTGTGAAGAAGCGGTAGAGCCATGATGCGGGAGGCTCTGGAGATCGCACAGTGCCGTTATCATTATTGAGCGAGCGCCTCAGCCCAGCGTGATGAAGATCTCCGCCTCGATCACCCATTGCCCGCCGACCTCACGCCACTTGGCGGTGTAGATGCCTGAGGCGGTGGGGGTATCGGCGCCCTTCTCGACGCCCCGCCACTCGCCCTGCTCCAGTGCGATGGGCTCGACGGGCGAGGCGATGATGGTGGCGGGGACGCGCTCATAGACGAGGCGATGCGGCGAAGCGAATTCGCGCCGCCAGACCATCACCTGCGCATTGCGCCCGGCGATGACGGCGCTGTCCGTCCCGGTCACCATGACGCAATCGCGGGCGAGGATGGGTCCGATGGCCGCGGTGTCACCATCGGCAATGGCGCGGTTGAAGGCGGCGCGGCGGGCGCGAATGAGGAGATCGGGGGTGGTGGTCACCTGCGCGGATCAGGCCGGTCTGCCCGCCGGCTCCGTTCAATCGACGACGAAGGTCACCGCCATCGTGACGCGCCATTCGGTGATCGCGCCGTCGCTGACCACGCCCTTGACGTCCTTCACCCATACGCCCTGGATATTCTTGACCGTCTCGGACACCTTGGCCACGCCGGCCTTGACGGCCGCCTCGACGCCGACGGCCGAGGACGCGACGATTTCAATGGTTTTCGCTATTGCCATGACATGCTCCATTGCTGAGGCCCGCCAGCCGGATTGCATCCTATTGCACCAAGCGAGTCAAGGCGATGGATGGGCGCCGATGGGGCCAACCGTTGCGCATGGGAGGCGGGGCGTTCCGGCCAGCCCTCGCGGTGACGGCGGCGTCACCGTCCGCGATGGCGCGGTTGAAGGCGGCGGGCTCGGTCGGGGATCATGGAGCGACGATATGCCGACGGAACCAGTCGGCCAGCTCGGCTTCGGCGAGGTCGCCGGCGGCGAGCGCCTCGAAGGCGACGACAAGTTCCGCGTCGGTAGCATCGAACGCGTAGCCGTTCAGCGCAAGAAAAGTTTCCGCGACGACGGCCGCCGTCCGCTTGTTGCCATCAACGAAAGGATGGTTGCGGGCAATGCCGAACGCATAGGCAGCAGCCAAGGCGGCAATGTCCGGCTCACCATAAGCGACCAGTTGCTGCGGCCGGGCCAGGGCGCTTTCCATGAGGCCGATGTCGCGCACGCCGTCCCCGCCGCCATGCTCCGCAATCTGCTCGGCATGGATGGCCAGCGCTACGTCCGATCTCACCCAAATGACGGGATCGATCATGTCTACTTTGCGAGTTCTCGCAGCGCCCGCTTGCGCCGCGCCATCACCTCGCGTGCCGCCTCCATCTGGGCTTCGAAATCCGGATCGGCAGCGAGAAGCTCGATGCCGCCCGGCTTCAGCACGACCGACAATGTCTCGCCCACGCCGGCATTGAGATGCGCGAGCAGCTCCTTGGGCAGGATGACACCGGCACTGTTGCCGACTTTGGTGATCTTGAGCGGCGTGTTCATACAGCTGTTATAACAATAATGACGTGACGTGTCGAGGTAGGGTAGTCCGTCCCGCGACGATGGCGCACATGAATGCAGGGCAACATTCATCGGCCCTTGTCGTCTACCGGATCATAAGCCGAAGTGAATGATCCTCAATCGTGCTCCCGCCCGCCAGCGCCCATATACAGCTCCGAGCCCGTCTCCTTGAAGACCTTGCTCATCCGCGCCATGCCGGCTTCGGCGTCAGCGTCGAGCTCTCCCCCGCCCGTGTGCGGAAGGGGGGATGAGGCGGCGAGGACGCTTTCGGCGCCCTGGTTCTGCTTCGCGGCAAAGTCCCGAGTTTCGAGACCGCCTCCATCCCCCGGATGGAGGCTATTTGCCGCCCTGCTGGCAGCAAATTCTCTCACCTCCTGCGTGATCTTCATCGAACAGAATTTCGGGCCGCACATGCTGCAGAAGTGCGCGGTCTTGGCGCCTTCCGCGGGGAGGGTCTGATCGTGATATTGCTCGGCCGTGTCGGGATCGAGCGACAGGTTGAACTGGTCGCGCCAGCGGAATTCGAAGCGGGCGCGTGACAGGGCGTCGTCGCGCACCTTGGCCGCCGGGTGGCCCTTGGCGAGATCAGCGGCATGGGCGGCGAGCTTGTAGGTGACGACGCCGACCTTCACATCGTCGCGGTCGGGCAGGCCGAGATGCTCCTTGGGCGTGACGTAGCAGAGCATCGCCGTGCCGTACCAGCCGATCATCGCCGCGCCGATGCCGCTGGTGATATGATCGTAGCCCGGCGCGATGTCGGTGGTGAGCGGCCCGAGCGTGTAGAAGGGCGCCTCGCCGCACGCCTCCAGTTGCTTGTCCATATTCTCCTTGATCTTGTGCATCGGGACATGGCCCGGGCCCTCGATCATCACCTGCACGTCCTGCGCCCAGGCGCGCCTGGTGAGTTCGCCCAGCGTGTAGAGTTCGGCGAACTGAGCCTCGTCATTGGCGTCGGCGATGGAGCCGGGGCGGAGGCCATCGCCCAGCGAATAGGCGATGTCATAGGCCTTCATGATCTCGGTGATCTCGTCGAAATGCTCGTAGAGGAAGCTCTCCTTGTGATGGGAGAGGCACCATTTCGCCATGATCGAGCCGCCGCGCGAGACGATGCCGGTGACGCGCTTCGCGGTGAGCGGGATGTAGGGCAGGCGCACGCCGGCGTGGATCGTGAAATAGTCGACGCCCTGCTCGGCCTGCTCGATCAGCGTGTCGCGGAAGATCTCCCAGGTGAGGTCCTCGGCGATGCCGCCGACCTTCTCCAGCGCCTGATAGATGGGCACGGTGCCGATCGGCACGGGCGAATTGCGGATGATCCATTCGCGCGTGTCGTGGATGTTGCGGCCGGTCGAGAGGTCCATGACCGTGTCGGCACCCCAGCGGATCGACCAGACCATCTTGTCGACCTCGGACGCAACGTCCGAGGCGACCGCCGAATTGCCGATATTGGCGTTGATCTTGACCAGGAAGTTGCGGCCGATCGCCATCGGCTCGGATTCCGGGTGGTTGATGTTCGACGGGATGATCGCGCGGCCGCGTGCGACTTCCTCGCGGACGAACTCGGGCGTCACATAATCGGGGATGGAGGCGCCCCAGTCCTGGCCGTCGCGGACATAATGGGCGAGACGCTCGCGGCCCAGATTTTCGCGCTCGGCGACATATTCCATCTCGGGCGTGATGATGCCGCGGCGGGCATAATGCATCTGGCTGACATTCATGCCGGGCTTGGCACGGAGCGGCCGCTGGACGACATTGGGGAACGGGCGGACGCCGCCGCTGCGATCAGGGCCGAGCTGGCCGTTATCCTCCGCCTTCACGGTGCGGGCGGCATAATCCTCGACATCGCCGCGGGCGAGCACCCAGTCACGACGGAGCGCGGGCAGACCGGCCATGATGTCGATCTGCGCGTCCGGATCGGTATATGGACCGGAGGTATCATAGACGCGAATGCTGGGTTCGCCCGACGACGGCTCGAGGTCGATCTCGCGCATGGCGACACGGATGCCGCTCCCCGGCGCTGTCAGGCTTGGGGCTGCGACATGCACCTTGCGGCTGCCACGGATCGGGCCAGTGGTGACGCCTATTTCGGCCTTTGCGGGAATGTCTGCCATGCGCGTATCTCCGTCCGGCGGACGAGAGACGGCGGAATCCGGAGATCGAACGCCCTCCCTCCGCCTGTGCTAACAGGTTCAGGTTCGACGGGTCGTGGGTCGCGAGGCCCACCTCTCAGGCTTTTTGTCCCCCGCATTCGAAACATCGATGCGGGACGCGGCCTCCCCGGGGATGACGCGACCCTAGGCCCGTGGGGACGGATAGTCCAGCGGATCGGATGCACCGTGTTTCTGCGAAAGCAGTCGAGAAGAGTCACGTGCCTCTTCTCGACTGGAGACCGGCGGCGCTGCACGTGTCCTGGGGCCTGAATCGTCATTGCGAGCGACGCAGTCGCGCGGCAATCCAGGCCGATCTTACCCGCCCTGGATTGCTTCGCCCGGCTAAAGCCAGGCTCGCAATGACGAGCGGTTCAACATGGATGGATCAGCCTCTAGACCTGGCTTCGTCGCGGTCAGGTGCCCGGCGGCGAGAAGCCGACCTTGGCGCCACCCGCCGTGGTGAAGGCGACGATGTAGCCGCCGTCCGTGCCGTCGTGCATCGGCGCGTAGGTGATCGAGATCTTGTCGCCGACCTTCACCGAGTCCCGCACATAGCCCGCGCGGAAGAAGTTGCTGGCGCTATGCCCCTCGAAATCCCAGTCGCGCGTGCCCTTGGCGTCCTTGATGGAGAGCAGCATGTGGGTGTGCGGATTGAGCACCTTGATCGCCTTGACCGTGCCGGTCGTGGTGACCGGCTTGCGGAAGTCGAACATGGCGGCGGAATGATGTGCGGCGACGGGAATGGCCACCGCGGTCGACATTATGGCGGCAACAGCCAGGACATGACGGTTCATGAGTAGATCTCCTCCCGACCCTATTTGTAGACGTCGATGACGTCGCTCATCTTCGCGGTGACCGGCTTGCCGGCCTTGAGCTGCTCGCGCCGGGCGTCGAGCAGCGAGAGCCACGGCTCCTCGGTGCAGTTATAGGCCATGATGTGGCCGTCCTTGAGCGGCATCCAGCGCTTCTTGAAGCTCACCGGCGCGGTGTAATAGACCGGGTCGGTCATCGTCGCCTCATAGTCGAGGATCTTGCCGACCGCCGCGTCCGGAGTCAGCGTGATGCGCTCGACGATCTTCGCCTGGTCGCTGTGCGGGAGGCTGCGCTGATCCTGCCCGTCGGACAGGTCGGTCGTCACGACGACCAGCGTGTCGCCCTCCCAATGGCCCTCCGAATAGCCCTGCCGCACCGGCAGGCGCTTCTCGGGCGGTGTGCCGCGGCCCGGCATATAGACGCGGCGCGTCTCGCTCTCGACCTCGTAGATGATCGTCAGCTGCTCGGGACGATGGATGAACTCGATGGGATAGCCGCCGGCCGACTGCATCATCGTCGGCATGCCATAAGGCACGCAATGCGCGCCGGGATTGTCGCCCTCGATGGCGAGCTTCACATATTCGTCGCGCAGCCGCTTGCCCTCGGGCGTGAACGGCGGCTCGGGCTGGGCAATGCCGCCCACACTGCGTCCGGCGCCGCCGCCAGCCTCGCCAGGCGCGCGATAGGTCGTCCAGACACCGGAAAAATCGCGCGCCGGCGACAGCGCCTCGTCGGCCGCCAGTGCAACAGTGCTCGGAGCGAGCACACACAAACTCAATGCGGCAACAGCTCCCGCCAAACGCATCACAACCTCTCCTCCTGCGGCATTATGTTTGCCGCTGCCCAAGCAATGCCACAAACGGGGATATCTGCAATAGCCGATGGGGACAGTGTGTTGCGCCGCCGGATGCGGGTTGGTCACGCTACCCCTCAGGGACAGTTGGGAAAACCGCAGTGCGCGAGCGCATAGCCGGGTGCGTCCGCGCGCCCGGTGAGGCCGGCAAGGACGAGCAGCGCGCCGATGACAATGGCGACCATGCAGGCAGGCCGGAGGATCGGGCGGAAGACCGCGAAGAGCCGCACCATGACCGCCGGCGCCACCAGCATGAGCACCCCTTCGACCGCGAAGATCCAGCCGACGACGCTGATGACGATACCGAGCGGCGTGATCCACTCCCGATGGACCATGAGCCAAACCGCGCCGATGGCGAAGGCGAAGACACCGAAGGCCAGCATCAGGCCGGGCGAATCCCGCATCTCCTCATAGAGCCGGTCGATGCGGTCGGCGGGCGCGAGCAGCATGGCGAGCGACGCGACGACGATGTAGACGCCGAGCGCCACAGCGAGATGCAAGGTGAGGAGCATGAAGACGCTCATCGGCATTCTCCTGGACAACGCCTTAACGGAAAGCCCACGCCGGCGGTTCCACCTCGGGCTTCATGCCATGCCTGGAGTTGCAAGACAAACGGGCGGCCCAATCCTGGCAGGCGCCCAGGACGGATCCATCGATGTTGAACCGCTCGTCATTGCGAGCACGGCATAAGCTGGGCGAAGCAATCCAGGGGCGGGCAAGATCGGCCTGGATTGCCGCGCGACTGCGTCGCTCGCAATGACGCTTCAGCTCTGCTGGATCGGAGTCTAGAAGGTATATGCGACGCCCGCGCCCATCAGCCACTGGGCCTTCGCGCCGCGCACCGAGATGATCGGCGAGCGCGCGACATTGCCGAGCATGCGCGAATAGGACACGCCGCCGACCAGCGCGAACCCGCCATTGGCGAGATTATGGTCGAGATCGTAGAAGGTGAGCAACGACAGGCCCGCGCTCTTCCAGCCATTATGGGCGCTGTAGACCGGAAGGCCAGTGGCAGCGGAGCCGGACGGCGTCACGTCGAAATAATAATGCGCATAATTGCCGTCGACATGCTCGGCCGTGAGGCTGAGAACGGCGGCGAAGGCCCTGGACAGCGGGGTCAGATAGCTGACCGTCGGCTGGACGACCGTGCCCTTGTGCACATCGGCGACATCCCACCGCACATCCACGCCGATCGACAGGCTGTCATAGGGATTGGTCAGGCGGCCGATGCTGATGCCGGCATTGGCGCCGGCCTCGATGGCAATGCCCCGCCGGCCGAGGGCGTAGACGATGGGATCGTGGATCTGCTGGTTGCGGTCGAAGCGGGCGCGGGCAACCGGACCGAAGGCAAAGGAGACCTTGCTGCCCGGAAGATCCCTCACGACATCGAGCGCGAGCCCCGCCGGGCGCGGCGAGATCGTCAGGCCGCCGAGGCTGCCCTGGAGGCCGATGACGGGGAACGGCACATAGCTGTCCGACCCCTCATAGGCAGGCCCGTAAGCGGCGCCCGCGCCGACGGTGAGATAGTCGCCGTCGAACACGGTCGGGGTGGCCGACGCATCGGGACTTTTTGACAGCGGATCGGCGGGCGGCGCCTCTTGCGCGCGCACCGGAGAAACGATCATCAGCAGCGCGAGAGGGGCGGAAAGGGCTACGCGCAAACGAAAACTCCGGGCAGTGGGCTGCGCTCCCTAGCTGGGAACTCATTCTCCAGGATCAACCGCATGACGCCGAAAACGTGACGAAGCGCGCCGGGTTCCGTCAGCTCTCGCGGGCGAGGGCCGCCCTGAGTGCCGCGAAGCACTCGGCGTCGATGGCCTTGCCGACCTCGCCTTCCATGATGGCCAGCGCCTCATCGACCGGCAACGCGGCGCGATAAGGCCGATCCGCGGTCAGCGCGTCATAGAAATCGCAGACCGTGATGATGCGTGTTTCAAGGCTGATGGTGCGGGCGTCGAGCTGCAGCGGATAGCCTGTGCCGTCGAGCCGCTCATGGTGCGCGCCGGCGATCATCGCCATGTCCCCCAGCACCGCGATGCGGCCCAGGATCGCGGTCGTGTGCGCGGCATGGTTCTGCATGACATGCCACTCGTCGGCCTCGAGCTTGCCGGGCTTTTCCAGAATCCTGCTGGACACGCCGAGCTTGCCGACATCGTGGAGGATGGCCGCGCGGCGCAAGGCGCGGCGCGCTGGCGCGGCCATGCCCATCGCCTTTGCGACGACATCGGCATAATGACCGACGCGCTTGCTATGCCCGGCGGTATAGGGGCTCTTCGCGTCGATCACTTCGCCGAAGGCGACGGCGATGTCGTCGAGATAATCCTCATCGATGGCCATATGCGGGCCGGCCGGCTCGATGGCGCTGACCATGGCCTGCATGGTGTCGGACCAGAGTTCGCGCCAGATGGAGCCGTCCTCGGCAAGCCTGGTGAACGCGCGGCAAAGCGCGGGATCGAGCCATTGGCCCGAGCGGCTCGCGACCTCGGCCAGCGCCCCCGCGGCGCCACGGCCCATGAAGAAGGTGTCGACGACCTGCGTGAGCAACGCGATGCGCGAGCCGAGCGGAATGGCTTCGCCGGCCAGGCCTTCGGGCTTCCCGCCGCCGTCCCAATGCTCGTCGAGGCTATGGATGGCAGCTGCGACCTCCTCCGAAAAGCGCAGCTTGCGCGCAATCTCGGCGCCACGCACGCAGCGCGCCTGGATGAGCGAACGGACGATGGCCTCGCCATTTTTGAGGATGTGGCCGATCGCCTTCGCGCGCTCGACGAAGCTGTAGCCCTCGCCGGTCTTCCTGAAGACGAAGCCGAGGACCGAGCCGAGATCCGTGCCGAGCTGCTTATAGGCCTGCTTGAACGCGCGATCGTCGGTCAGATAGAGCTCGGCGATGCGGGCGGCGTTGGACGAGCAGCCCAGGTCCTTGAGCATCACCGCATAATAGAGGTCGCGCCGCGCGGTGCCCTCGATGCCGAGAGCGTCGGCGAGACGCATGGCGATCCAGGTGCAGCGGAGGGAATGCCCCTCCGGCTGACCTTCGGCGAGGTCGAGCGCATAGCTGAACGCGCCCAATATGTCGGAGAGGGTGGCGGTGAGCGCGGGACGCGCGGCGAGAGACATATGATCGTGCAGCATGGAGGCCGCCATGTTGCGGCGAAGCTCTCAAGGGAATGTTGCCCGGGCTGGTTAATGTCGACGAACCGTGCGCAATAGGCGGCCGACCGCAAGCGCTTGTTAACCATCCTTCGCTACGCCGGACTCATGGCACGCAAGACCAGGATTTCCGACCGCGTAACGCTGGCCCTGCGGCTGGCGGACGGCACGCGCGTCGAGGTCGAGGCCGGCGTCCACTGCATGCGCTTCATCGGCCGCTACAGCCGCATCTCCGCCTTCGGCCCGCTCGGCACGCGCATCACCGCCCAGCTGGTGGCGCGCAACTGATCCCGCCTGGAGGGTGATGATCCCGTTCGAGCAGGTCGCTGTTCCCCGGCGCAGGCCGGGGAACAGCCTATCCCTTGTCTTAAGGGTATAATCGCCGCCTGGAGGGGCTGTCATCTCGGCTCGGGCGCGCTAAAGCGCCCGGATGACGCAGCTTCACGCCCATAGCGCCCGCGTGCCCGCCGATCCGGGCAAGACGCGTTTCGCCTTCGCGGTCCATGCGACCGACGGCAAGGCGCGCACGGGCGAGATCGCCATGATGCGCGGGACGATCCGCACGCCGGCCTTCATGCCGGTCGGCACCGCCGCGACGGTGAAGGCCATGCGCGCGTCCGAGGTGCGGGCGAGCGGCGCCGACATCATTCTGGGCAACACCTATCATCTCATGCTGCGCCCCGGCGCGGAGCGTGTCGCGGCGCTCGGCGGCGTGCACAAGCTCAGCGGCTGGGAGCGGCCGATGCTGACCGACAGCGGCGGCTATCAGGTGATGAGCCTCTCCAAGCTCGCCAAGGTGACCGAGAACGGCGTCAGCTTCGCCAGCCATCTCGACGGATCGAAACATATGCTCTCCCCCGAGCGGTCGATAGAGATCCAGCGGCTGCTGGGCTCGGACATCGTGATGTGCTTCGACGAGCTGGTGCCGACCACGACGACGCGCGAGGAGCAGGCGCGCGCCATGGAGCGGTCGATGCGCTGGGCGGCGCGTTCGCGGGCGGGTTTCGACGCGGGCGGCGAGCATGCGCAGCGCGCCACCCTGTTCGGCATCCAGCAGGGCGCGCTCGACGCCGAGTTGCGCAAGCAGAGCGCGCAGGCGCTGACCGACATCGGCTTCGACGGCTATGCGGTGGGGGGCCTGGCGGTCGGCGAGGGACAGGAGGCGATGTTCGAATGCCTCGACCATTGCGTCGACCATCTGCCTGCCGACAGGCCGCGCTATCTGATGGGCGTCGGCAAGCCGGACGACATCGTCGGCGCGGTCGAACGCGGCATCGACATGTTCGATTGCGTGCTGCCGACCAGGTCCGGCCGCAATGGCCAGGCCTTCACCTGGGCCGGGCCGCTCAACATCCGCAATGCCCGCTTCGCCGAGGATCTGGCCCCGCTCGACCCGCGCTGCGCCTGCCCGGTCTGCAGCGATTATAGCCGCGCCTATCTCCATCATCTGGTAAGGGCCGGCGAAATGCTCGGCGCCATGCTGATGACGCAGCACAATCTCTGGTTCTACCAGCAGTTGATGGCGGGATTGCGGGAAGCGATATCGAACGGACGGCTCAGCGACTTCGCCAGCCGCTTCCGGACGGATTATGCGAGCAAGGCGTTCTAGGAGGCGTGGATGAGCGACGATTTCCTCCAGGGCACGGTGCACGAGGCGGCGGACGATATGCGCGCCGCCATCGCTGCCGACCCGGCTGTGCTCGGCCTGTGGCAAAGCCTGACACCGCTCGGCCGCAACGAGTTCATCTGCTGGGTGGAGGACGCCAAGCAGTCCAAGACCCGCGAGAAGCGCATTCGCCGCACCATCGAGGACATGCAGGAGGGCAAGCGCCGCCCCTGCTGCTGGCCGGGCTGCATCCACCGCACCGACAAGGCGCGGAGCCCTCGCAGCAATGGGCGATGATCGACCGGAAGCAGTCCAAGGCACAGGCATGACCGAACGCAATCTGACGACAGAAGCCGCCAACAAGCAGATCGTGCTCGACATGTGGTATCATGTGATCTGCCGGCGCGATCTCGCCGCCGCGCCGCGCTATATCGCGCAGGATTATATCCAGCACAGCCCGAGTACCGGTCAGGGCCTCGCCGCGCTGATCGATTTCCTGAAAGCCGAGCTGGGCGGCGGCGAACCGCGCGAGGCGGCGATGACGCCGTTCGAGCTCGTGATGGCCGAGGGCGACCTCGTCCAGCTGATGTTCAAGCGGCCGATCCCAGATCCGCACAGACCTGGCGAGACGGCCCATGTCTGGTGGCACGACAGCTATCGCGTGAAGGACGGCCTGATCGTCGAGCATTGGGACAGCGCGATCCAATGACCGACGCAGCGGCAGAAGCGCTCGCCCGCGCCCGCGCCCATTCGCCGTTCCTGGCGCGGCAGATGGACGTGTTTCCCGACATTGTGGCGCAGCTCGCGGCGGGCGATTTCGAGGTGGCCTGGGTGAGCGCGCTGACGCTGGCGGAGGATGCATCGGCGGATAGGCGGTTGCGGCGCAGGCGGAGCGCGGCGGCGCTGGTGGCGGCGGTGGCGGACCTCGCACGCGCGTGGGACTTCGACCGCGTCACGCGCCGCCTCTCCGACTTTGCCGATATGAGCGTGGATGCGGCGCTGAGCGCAGCCTTCGCCGAGCGCTATCCGGACGATGGGCCGCGCGGCATCGCCGTGATCGCGCTCGGCAAGCACGGCAGCCAGGAGCTCAACTACTCCTCCGACATCGATCCGATCCTGCTCTACGACCCGGACACCATCCCGCGCCGGGCGCGCGAGGAACCGGACGAGGCGGCGCTGCGGCTGGCCAAGAGGATGGTCCAGCTGCTCTCCGAACGGACGGCCGACGGCTATGTGTTCCGCGTCGACCTACGGCTGCGGCCGACCCCCGAAGCGACGCCGATCATCCTGCCGGTCGATGCCGCGATCGGCTATTATGAGAGCGCGGCGGTCGGCTGGGAGCAAGCAGCCTTCATCCGCGCGCGCGCCAGCGCGGGCGATATGACGCTCGGGCATGAATTCCTGGCCGCGATCCGGCCGTTCGTCTGGCGGCGCAGCCTCGATTTCGGGGCGATCCGGGCGATCAGCGACGTCTCGCGCAAGATCCGCGCCCATTATGGGAGCGGCCAGCGTTTCGGGCCGGGCTATGACCTGAAACGCGGGCGCGGCGGTATCCGCGAGATCGAATTCTACGCGCAGGCGCACCAGCTGATCCACGGCGGGCGCGACCCGGCGCTGCGGCAGGGCGCGACGCGCGAGGCGCTGAGCGCGCTCAGCGCGGCGGGCATCATCCGCCCCGAGGTCACGGCGCGGCTGGATGAGGCCTATGTGATGCTGCGCACGGTCGAACATCGCCTCCAGATGGTCGACGACCGGCAGACGCATGAGCTGCCCAGGCCCGCCGAAGCGATGGACAATGTCGCGCAGCTCCATGGTCTGGCGGACGGCACGGCGCTCCTGCAGTCGCTCCATCCGCACGTCGAGGCGGTCGGCCTGCAGTTCGACGAACTGGTCGGCGAGGATGAGGAGACCGCCGAGCGCATGCCCGAAGGCGACGCGCTGGCGGATTGGCTGGCGGCGCAAGGCGTGACCGACATCGAGCCCTTCATGGCGCGGATCGCGCGCTGGCGCGACGGGAGCCTGCGCGCGCTCAAAAGTGCCCCGGCACGCGAGGCGCTGGAGGAATTGCTGCCCGGCCTCATTCGCCAGATCGCCCAGGCGCCGGCGCCCATCATGGCGATCAACCGCCTCGACGATGTGATTGCCGGCCTGCCATCGGCGGTGAACCTGCTGCGGCTGCTGGTCGCGCGCCCGGCGCTGGCGCAGACCCTGGTGCTGATCCTGGCCCACGCCCCGACACTGTCCGCCGCGCTGGCCCGCCATCCGGCGCTGTTCGACGGGCTCATCGACCAGAGCGCGCTCGACCTGCCGCCCAGCGTGCCCGATCTCGTCGCGGACATGCGGCGGCGCGACACCAGCCGCGATTTCCAGGAAGTGCTCGACCATGTCCGCCGGGCTGTCGGGGAGCGCCGCTTCGCGCTGGGCGTGCAGCTGGTCCAGAGCGAGAGCGATCCGATCGAGGTCGGCAAGGGCTATGCGCGGGTCGCCGAGGCGGCGGTCGACGTGCTCGCTCATGCCGCCATATCCGAATTCGAGGCGGCGCATGGCAAGGTCCCCGGCGGCGATCTCGTCATCCTCGCACTCGGGCGCTTCGGCGGCGGGCTGCTGACGCACGCGTCCGATCTCGACCTCATCTTCCTTTTTACCGGCGATTTCCACGCCGAGTCCGATGGCCCTCGCCCGCTCGGCGCGACGCTGTATTTCAACCGTCTGGCCACGCGCGTCATCAATGCGCTCTCGGTCCAGACGGCCGCCGGCGCGCTCTACGAGGTGGACACGCGCCTGCGCCCCTCCGGCACGCAGGGACCGCTGGCGGTCAGCTTCGAGAGCTTCGCGCGCTACCAGGCGGAAGCGGCGTGGACGTGGGAGCATCTCGCCCTCAACCGGGCGCGGGTCGTGTTCGGGCCAGCGAAAGCCCGCGCCGAGCTGGAGGGCATCATCGCAAAAACGCTGCGCGCCGAACGCGATGCCGGCGAACTGATACGCGGCGCGGTCAAGATGCGGGCCGACATCGCCACGCACAAGCCGCCGGCCGGGCCGCTCGACGTGAAGCTCGTCCCGGGCGGGCTCGTCGACCTCGAATTCCTGATCCATGTGACCCAACTGACGCGCCGCACCGGCTTCGCGCCCGATCTCGCAACCGCGCTCGATCAGCTTGTCGCCCAAGGCCTGATCGACCCGGCGCTGCGCCCCGCGGCGGATCTGCTCACCCGCTATCTTGTCGTCTCGCGCCTCGTCACGCCGGGCTCCACCGAGCCGCCCGAGGAGAGCCGCTGGCTGGTCGCCAAGAGCTGCGGCGCGACGGACTGGACCGAGCTGCTTGCCCGAATCGAGACGGCACGGCAGAGCATTTCGGCAGGCTGGAATGAAATCGTGGCAGGCACACGGGACTAGAGGCTGATCCGTTCACATTAGCCCCTCGTCATTGCGAGGCCGGCTTGAGCCGGGCGAAGCAATCCAGGGACGGATAAGACCGGCCTGGATTGCCGCGCGACTGCGTCGCTCGCAATGACGATTCAGCTCTGCTGAATTGTCGTCTAGGGTGCCACTATGCGGGGTTGTGTTCACACGCCCTCGGCTCCTGCCTCGGCAGGAGCACCGGCTTGATGCGAAGGAGGAATATATGCTCGGCGAAGGCGACAATCTGCCCGATGTGACGCTCAAGGGCGCGGACGGCGAAGCGCTCAAGCTCTCGGCCTATCGCGGCAAGCCGGTGGTGGTCTATTTCTATCCCAAGGCCGACACGCCGGGCTGCACCACGGAGGCGATCGACTTCACCGGCCTCATCGACGGCTTCGGCGCGCTGGGGGTTCCCGTCATCGCCATCTCCAAGGACCCGATCCGCAAGCTCAATCGCTTCGCCGAGAAGCACGGGCTTGCCGTCACATTGGCCTCCGACGAGGATGGCAGCGTGTGCGAGGCGTTCGGCACCTGGATCGAGAAGAGCCTCTATGGCCGCAAATATATGGGCATCGCCCGCGCGACCTTCCTCGCCGACGCCAAGGGCACGATCGTCAAGGTCTGGCCCGCGGTGAAGGTGAAGGGCCATGCGCAGGAGGTGCTCGAGGCGGTGAAGGGGCTGGGTTGAGAGGGCGGCCCGGGAAAACCACGCCGTTCGTGTCGAGCGAAGTCGAGACACGGCAAGCACGGGTTTTGCGGTTCTCGACTTCGCTCGAACCGAACGGGAGCGGAGAACCGTCCATGCCCGAAACATCGTGCGGCGGCTGGGCGTTCGACCGGATCAGCGACGTCAATTTCAAGCGCTGGACAGCGTGGGTCGTGACAGCGGTCGGAGCGCTCTATCTGGTCAAGGCAGCGCAGGCATGGGGTTAGCCGAAGGGGGTACAATGACGCTTCGGAAATGGATCAGAGGAACGGCGATTGCTGTCCTAATCCTGTGGGTTTTCGTTATCTTGCCTCGAATGCTGATCGGGGCGATGTGGGCGGGAGGTTGGCCACTTTGGCCGCCTGTCACGATGGGGACCGATGCGGACTTCCACACCTGGATGCTCGATTTTTGCCTCGGTTACATCGTTCCCGTCATCGCGGCGCCGACATTGATATTAGTGAGAAAGCGGCGGTGATGGATCTCGCTTCAGCCTGTATCGCGGTGCTGGAGACCGCCGATCCGCATACCAAGGCGATGGCCGCCCGCAAGGTCGCGCGCGATTGGCGTCTGGGACGATTGGTCCATATATTCAATGCGATGCCGCCGGACCGGCCGGCCCGCCCGGACCTGCCCGAGCTGCTGCCGCCCAACCGCATGCCCAAGCGCGGCAAGGGCGGATCGGCGCGCTCGCAGATCGCGCTGATCCATGCCCTCGCCCATATCGAATTCGTCGCCATCGACCTCGCCTTCGATCTCGTCGCGCGCTTCGGCGGGGACTATCCGCCCGCGTTCGCCGACGACTGGCTGCGCGTCGGGGCGGACGAGGCGATGCACTTCGCGCTGCTCGACCGGCGCCTCAAGGAACTGGGCAGCTTCTACGGCGCGTTGCCGGCCCATGACGGACTGTGGGAAGCGGCATCGGAGACGGCGCACGATGCCGGCGCACGCCTCGCCATCGTGCCGCTGGTGCTGGAAGCGCGGGCGCTGGACATCACGCCGCAGACCATCGAGCGCTTCACCAGCTTTGGCGACCTCAAGACCGCGCGATCCCTGACGCGAATCATGTCGGACGAGGTCTTCCACGTCCGGGCGGGGATGAAATGGTTTCGGTGGACGATGAATCGAATGGGCGCAAACCCGCAGGAAAGCTACCAAATGCTCGTGAAACGGCATTTCAGAGGGCGACTCAAAGCGCCGTTCAACGACTCAACGCGAAGTCAGGCCGGTTTAACGCGCGATTTCTACGAACCCCTTGCCGGTTAACTTTTATTTCGCTCGAAAGGGGTCACGGTCCACCCGGGCCGCAAGAATAGCGGTCCCTCAGGGATCAATTTTCTGACGGGGTCGCGTCGTTCATGTTCACCGTTTTCACCGCACACTCGCGCGGCCTTGTCCGTGGTGCGTTCCTCGCCCTGATCGGGTTGATGACCGCCGCCGCCAGCCCCGCCATGGCGGAGGACGCCGCAGCGCACGACGCGCAGTTCTCATCGCTGTTCTCCACCTGGGTGAAGATGAACAACGGCACCGAGGATAACGCTTCGACCCGCGCTTCGATCCCGTCGCGCGAGCCCGTGGACACCATCGACCGCCTGAGCTCGAACTTCGGTGCGCGCACCGACCCGTTCAACGGCCACAAGCGCATGCACCAGGGCGTCGACATTGCTGGCCCGCTCGGCACGCCGGTCTATGCGACTGCCGACGGCGTCGTCGCGGTCGCGGAATTCAACAATGGCGGCTACGGCAATCTGGTCGAGATCGACCATGGCAACGGCCTGCAGACCCGCTATGGCCACCTGTCGCGTCTCATCGCCCAGCCCAACGAATTCGTTCGCCGCGGCCAGCTGATCGGCCTGATGGGTTCGACCGGCCGTTCGACCGGCAGCCACCTCCATTATGAGGTCCGCATCGACGGCAACGCGGTCAACCCGCTGCCCTATATCGACGGCACCAACTATGAGATCGCGCTCGCCAACGCCAAGTCGCATGTCGACATGGACGATGTGGACGAGATCGCCATGGGTGGTCCGGAAGCCAAGAAGAGCAGCGACTTCGGCGGCTACAACCGCGCGCCGGTGGCCAGGAAGACGGTCGTCCATGCCAAGGCTGCCACCGCCAAATCGGCCACGCACAAGGTGGTCAAGAAGGCGCGCCGCCACCGCTGAGCCCAGGCGCAACGCTGGCGAACGAGGGAGCTTCGGCTCCCTTTTTCATTTGGGACGAAGTTCTTACTGCAAGGCAAATCGTCATTGCGAGCGAAGCGAAGCAATCCAGAGCGTTGTCCGACCTGGATTGCTTCGGGGCTATGCCCTCGCAATGACGGGTAGGTAGCGGTCCCGCTTGTGGGCGAACGCTCCAGCCCCTATCTTCGCAGCATGGACATTGCCCTCTCTCCCTCGGCCGCGAGCCGCGTCGCCTGGATCGCCGAGCGCCAGCAGAAGCCTGCGATCCTGCGCCTCGCCGTCGAAGGCGGCGGCTGCTCGGGTTTCCAGTATCGCTTCGGCCTCGCCGACGCCCCGGAGGCTGACGACACGATCGTCGAGACCGACGGCGTCCGCCTCGTGGTGGACGCGATGAGCCTCGACCTGGTGCGCGGCGCGACCGTGGACTTCGTCGACAATCTCGGCGGATCGTCCTTCAAGGTCGAGAATCCGAATGCCACGGCCGGCTGCGGCTGCGGCACGAGTTTTTCAGTGTAAGTTTCGTCACCCCGAACTTGTTTCAGGGTCCATTTTGCGCCAGCACGGCTCACGAGTTTTCCATGGATGCTGAAACAGGTTCAGCATGACGGGAGTGGGCATGCGCATCGCCACCTTCAATATCAACGGCATCCGCGCGCGCCTGCCGCGGCTGGTCGAATGGCTGACCGAGACGCAGCCCGACGTCGCCTGCCTCCAGGAAATCAAGACGCAGGATGACGGCTTCCCGATCAAGGATATCGAGGCGGCGGGCTATGGCGCGATCTGGCACGGGCAGAAGGGCTTCAACGGCGTCGCGATTCTGACACGCGGCGCCACGCCGGTGGAGGTGACGCGCGGGCTGGAAGGCGAACCGGAGGACGAGCATAGCCGCTATCTCGAAGCCGAGGTGAATGGCGTGCGCATCGCCACCATCTATCTGCCCAACGGCAATCCGGTGCCCGGCCCCAAGTTCGACTACAAGCTGCGCTGGATGGCGAGGCTCAGGACGCGCGCCGCGCATATCTGGGCGGAGGAAGTCCCGGCGGTCCTGGCCGGCGACTATAATGTCATCCCGTTCGACCGCGACGTCTGGAAACCCGAGGCCATGGCGACCGACGCGCTGATGCAGCCGGAAAGCCGCGCGGCCTACAAGACCATGCTCGGCGACGGGTGGACGGACGCGCTGGCGACCGTGCATCCCGATGGGGGCGTCTGGACCTATTGGGATTATCAGATGAACGCCTGGCCGCGGAATGCGGGCTTCCGCATCGACCATCTGCTGCTGTCACCCGCCGCCGCCGATCGGCTGGTCGACGCGCAGGTCGACAACGATCATCGCGGCCGCGAAAAGGCCAGCGATCATGCGCCGGTCTGGGTGCAGCTGCGGGATTGAGCGCGCTCGGCTCAGCCGCGCAGCGCCGCCTTCAGCACATCAGCCATCGGCACGGTCAGACGACCGATGATGCGCTCCATCGTGCCGCCTTCCTCCAGCAGGCCGCCTTCGCTGGCGCCATGATCGGATTTGGCGATGAGCCCGGCGACGAAGGCAGGCATGCCCATCGCGACGATCGCGGCTTCGAATTCCGGCTTGGCGAGATGGACCGCCTCGACCGGTTTTCCGCTGATACGGGCGGCCATGGCGGCGAGATCCGCAAAGCTGAAGCTCTTGCTGCCGGCCAGCTCATGGACCTTGCCCGCCTGCGGCTCCGGGGCAGTGAGGACAGCGACGGCCGCTTCGGCGAAATCGGCCCGCGGCGCGGCGGAAATCCGGCCTGCTCCCGCATGGTGGGGAAGAGTGCCGCTCGCCACGGCGGCCTGCACGCGGAACACGTAATTTTCGCAATACCAGCCATGGCGCAGCAACACGAACGGCACGCCGACCTCGCGCAGCACGGCTTCGGTCGCCTTGTGCTCGGCGGCGATGGCGAGCGTCGTCTCGCCGGCGCGCAGCACGCTGGTATAGGCGATGAGACCGATGCCGGCATCGCGCGCCGCCTCGATCACCGCGCGGTGCTGCCGTTCGCGTTCGCCGACCGCATTGCCGGAGATGAGCAGCAGCTTGCCGATGCCG
Source organism: Sphingobium sp. (assembly GCA_017744605.1). Taxonomy (GTDB): domain Bacteria; phylum Pseudomonadota; class Alphaproteobacteria; order Sphingomonadales; family Sphingomonadaceae; genus Sphingobium. The sequence goes on from JAGIAZ010000016.1 coordinate 68,222, forward strand.
GCCAGCGCGGGCCGCAGCGTCTCGGGACGATCATAGTCGAATGCGCGCACGTCGGCGCCGAGCGCGGCCAGATCGGCAGCCTTGGCCGGGTCGCGGACCAGCGCGACGGTCCTGATATTCGGATGACGCTCGCGCAAGAGTTGCACGACGATCCGCCCCAGCGCGCCCGTTGCCCCCGTCACGCCGACCGTCTCGATGATCTCGCCCATATCCTCTCCCCTCATCCGTTGGCGGGGAGATAGAAGCGCCGGCATCGGAGCGCAATGGCGCGGCCGCCGGGATCAGGCGAGATTGAGCTGCCAGCTCACCCCGAAGCGGTCGGCCAGCCAGCAGAAGAGCTGCGAAAAGCCGTAATTGCCGAGTGGCATCATGAAGCCGCCGCCCTCGCCCAGCGCGGCCGCGAGATCGCGCAGCTGCGTCTCGGATTCGCAGTCGATGAAGAAGGAAATGGCGGGCGTGAAGGTGAAGGCATGGACGGGCGGGCTGTCGAACACTCGCAGGCGCTGGCCGCCGACGGTGAGGATGGCGCTCTTCACCGTGCCCTCCGGGCTCTGTTCGCCCGGACCATAAAGCGCGAGGCCCTCGACCGTCGCGCCCGGGAAGGTCGCGGCATAGAAATCCAGCGCCTGACGCCCCTCGCCCTGGAACATGATGAAGGGGGTGGTGGTGAGGCCGGCCATGCGTGTCTCCTCAATTGACAGGTGCTCTTCGCCGATAGCTCAGCGCTTCGGCGACATGGATACGGCCAACCGTCTCCGCCCCGGCGAGGTCTGCGACAGTCCGTGCCACGCGCAGGACGCGCGTATAGCCCCGCGCGCTGAGCTTCATCGCCGCGGCGGCTTGCGCGAGCAGGGCGCGGCCGGCCTCGTCGGGGGTCGCGACCTCTTCGAGCGCCTTGCCTTCGAGCTCGGCATTGGTGCGCGCGCCGCCGCAATTTTCCGCGCGACCCGTCTGGATCGCGCGGGCGGTGGCGACACGCGCGGCCACCTCTGTCGATCCCTCTGCGGGCGGCGGCAGGACGAGATCGGCGGCCGTGACGGCGGCGACTTCGACATGGAGGTCGATGCGATCCAGCAAGGGGCCGGAGACCTTGGCCTGATAATCGAGCGCGCAGCGCGGGGCGCGGGAACAGGCGAGCGTGGCGTCGTCGAGATGGCCGCAGCGGCAAGGGTTCATCGCGGCGACAAGCTGGAAGCGGGCCGGGAACGTGACATGGGCGTTGGCACGGGCGACGCTGACTTCGCCTGTTTCGAGCGGCTGACGCAGGCTGTCAAGCACGGCGCGCTGGAATTCGGGCAGCTCGTCGAGGAACAGCACGCCGAGATGGGCAAGGCTGACTTCGCCCGGCTTCACCCGCAGGCCGCCGCCGACCAGGGCGGCCATCGACGCGCTGTGATGCGGGGCGCGAAAGGGGCGGGTCTGGCTGATGCGGCCGCCGGAGAGCGTGCCGGCGACGGACTGGACCATCGAGACTTCGAGCGCTTCGGACGGGGTGAGCGGAGGCAGGATGCCGGGGAGACAGCTCGCCATCAGCGATTTGCCGGCGCCGGGCGGGCCGCTCATCAGCAGATTATGGCCGCCCGCGGCCGCGATCTCCAGCGCGCGCTTGGCCGTTTCCTGCCCCTTCACCTGGCGCAGATCCGGGCCATGGCGGGGCGGTTCGGCCTCGCCGGCTTGCGGGCGCGGCAGGACCGTGCCGCCTTTGAAGTGATTGATCAGCGTGAGCAGGTCCGGCGCGGCGAGGACGCCGTCCGATCCGGCCCAGGCGGCTTCCGCGCCCTGGGCGGCAGGACAGATCAGGGCGAGGTCGCGCTGGGCGGCATGGAGCGCGGCGAGGAGGACGCCGGGCACGGGCGCGACGCGGCCATCGAGACCTAGCTCGCCGACGACGAGATGGTCGCCGAGCGCCTCGGCATCGACCACGCCCATGGCGGCCAGCAAGGCGAGCGCGATCGGCAGGTCATAATGCGAGCCTTCCTTCGGCAGGTCGGCGGGCGAGAGATTGACGGTGATGCGCTTGGGCGGAAGCGAAAGCCCGATGGCGGCAATGGCATTGCGCACGCGCTCGCGGGATTCGGCGACGGCCTTGTCGGCCAGGCCCACGACGATGAAATTGGGAAGGCCGGCGACAAGCTGGCACTGGACTTCGACAGGGCGCGCCTCGAGGCCTAGAAAGGCGACCGTCGCTACCGTCGCGATCACGTGATTTGATCCCCCTTTGTTCCCCTTTTGCGTTGCTATGCGGAGTTAAGACCGGAGTCGAGGAATAAATGCATTCCCGTGTTCCTGCGACCCGAAGGGCGACCGAAGGTCAACGCGGGAACATAAGGAAGCTCATGGCCAACCCGGCGGATATGCGACCTTGGGGGGCAGCTCGAACAGCGTGGGGAAGATGCCGGCCAGATCGAGATCGCCCTCACCGGCCAGCAATCCGGGCGGACCGAGCTCCGCGAGCGGGACCTTGCCATGCACGAAGGCCGCGACACCGGGCGCAGTGCCGGTCAGGATGAAATCGGCGCCCGTCGCATCCTCGCGCGTGATGACGATGCCGCCATCCTTGACATGGCCCTTGAACTCCAGCGCGCCGAAGCGGAAGCCGACGGTGAAATCATGCACGCCGACATGTTCCGGCACGATCATGGTGCGCAACGAAAGCATGATCGACACCGGGCTGATCGGCAAAGTGGGATCGTGCAGCGGCGAGCGCGCGGCCCAGCGGCCCAGCTCCTGGACCACCGGCTCGGCGAGATAGCCCCATTCGGTGAGACCATAGACCTGCACATTGGCGGGCGGCGGCAAGGTACTGCGCACGACGATGCCGCGCGCCTCCATCTCGGCCAGGCGCTGGGTCAGCACATTGGCGCTGATTCCGGGCAGGTCGGCGCGCAAGTCCGAAAAGCGTCGCGGACCGAGCATAAGCTCGCGCACGACGAACAGCGACCAGCGCTCGCCGAGCATCTCGAGTCCGAACGCCATGCCGCACGCGTCCAGATAGACGCGCTTTTTAGCCGATTTCGACTCGATAGTTATTTTTTCTAACTCCACAGTTGCATTATCTAATTTTTCTGGCAGAGTCGTCAAGGTCAAAGCGAATCACCGAACTGATTTTTCGATTGGGAGAGCTGCCATGAACCGCATGATCTTCGTGAACCTGCCGGTCACCGATCTTCAGAAATCCATTGCCTTCTACGAGGCGATCGGCGCCACGGCCGACCCGCATTTCCGCGACGAGAACACCCAGATGATGCGCATCTCGGACGAGATCTGCGTGATGATCATGACGCACGAGCGCTTCCAGGGCTTCACGCCGCGCCGCATCCCCAATGCCCATGAGACGGCGCAGGTGCTGCTCTGCCTGTCCTGCGGCAGCCGCGACGAGGTCGACGCGACGACGCAGGCCGGCGCCTCCGCGGGCGGCCAGGCCGACCCCAATCCCAAGCAGGAGCATGGCGACTTCATGTACGGCCGCAGCTTCGCCGATCCCGATGGCCACATCTGGGAAGTCGTGTGGATGGACATGGCCAAGGCCATGGCCGGCAACGCCGAAGCATCGGCCTGACCGGCCCACGCGAAGGACCGACGCCCCACCCCATGACAGCGGGAGGACCAACATGCCCATCGACCCCAACAGCCCGATTGAAGTCACCGCGTTCGACTGGGTGCCGCCCTTTGCGCGCGGCCAGGTCCGCGACCTGCGCGTCCGCTGGGCGCTGGAGGAAGCCGGCCTATCCTATCGCACGCGCCTGATCAGCGCCCGCGAGCGGCCCGACTGGTATTTCAAGGAACAGCCCTTCGGCCAGGTGCCTTATTATAGGGACGGCGCGGTCGAGATGTTCGAATGCGCGGCGATCGCGCTGCACATCGCCGAGAAGAGCGAGGTCCTGCTGCCGCGCACCGAGCCTGACCGCTCGAGGGCGCTGACCTGGCTGCTCGCCGCCATGAACAGCATCGACCCCTATGTGATGAACCAGATCACCTGCGACGTGTTTGCGCAGGGCCAGGAATGGGCGACGCTGCGCAAGCCGAGCCAGACGGAGATGCTGGAGCGGCGCCTGGGCCAGCTCGCCGACGCGCTCGGCGACAGGGACTGGTTCGCCGGCGTCTTCAGCGTGGCCGACATCCTCATGGTCTGCACCCTGCGAACACTGCGCAACACCAGCGCCGATATTCCGCAGACGCTGCTCGACTATGTGGCGCGCGGCGAGGCCCGCCCCGCCTTCAAGGCGGCGCTTGCGGCGCAATTCGCCGATTTCCTGCCCGATCCCGAAGGAGTTCCAGCATGACCTATGTCGACGGATTTGTCTGCCCGGTGAAGCCGGGGCGGAAGGACGACTATATCAAGATGGCCAGCATGGCCGCGCCTCTCTTCATCGAATATGGCGCGCTGCGCGTGGTCGAAACGTGGAACGACGACCTGATGGTCGGCAAGACCAACGACTTCCGCACGGCCGTGATCGCGGAAGAAGGCGAGGATGTCGTCTTCTCGTGGGTCGAGTGGCCCGACAAGGAGACGCGCGTCTCCGGCTGGGAAAAGCTCATGAAGGACGAGCGCATGAAGGGCATGGAGGACAATCCGATGGCCGGCGCGCGCATGATCTACGGGGGCTTCTCGAGCATCCTCGACCAGTCGGCCTGATCGGCCCCGGGGCAAACCGTGACGGACAGAGGAGAGGATCCATGCCCTATATCGACGGTTTCGTGATCGCCGTGCCCACGGCGAACAAGCAGAAGTTCATCGACCATGCCCTGACCGCGGACAGCGTCTTCATGGAGCAAGGCGCCACGCGCATTCTCGAATGCTGGGGAGACGACGTGCCGGACGGCACGCTGACCGACTTTCGCAAGGCGGTGCAGGCGAAGGAGGACGAGACGGTCTGCTTCGCCTGGATCGAATGGCCGGACAAGGCGACGCGCGACGCGGGCATGGCCCGGGTGAATGAACTGTTCGAGACGGACGAGCGTTTAGGCTCTGAGGGCAACCCGATCCCGTTCGACGGCAAGCGCATGATCTTCGGCGGCTTCGAAGCAATCGTCCATCTGGGAGACATGACATGACAAACGCTCAGGGCGACTTCATCTGGTACGAGCTGATGACCGGCGACATGGAAGGCGCACGCGCTTTCTACAAGGCGGTCGCGGGCATGGAGATAGGCGGGGAGACGGGCGGAGAGATGGGCGGGGCGTCCGACACGCCGGGCCAGGATTATCGCATGATCCGCTATGGCGACGATTTCGTCGGCGGCGCGCTGGCGCTCACCAAGGACATGACCGACAATGGTGCGATGCCGCTGTGGATCGGCTATATCGGCGTCACGGACGTCGACGCTACCGCCGAGGCGATCAAGGCCAGGGGCGGTCATGTCTTCATGGGACCGCGCGATATTCCCCAGGGCCGGCTCGCCATGTGCGCGGACCCGCAAGGGGCGCCCTTCTACATCATGTGCGGCTCTTCGGACGGGACCAGCACGGTCTGGCAGGACAATGTCGTCGGCCATTTCGGCTGGAACGAACTGTGGACGCCGGACCAAAAGAGCGCGCTCGATTTCTACGGATCGCTGTTCGGCTGGACGCAGCAAGGTGCGATGCCGATGGGTCCGCGCGGCGACTATCTCTTCATGATGCAGGGCAGCAAAAGGCTGGGCGCCTTTGGCCCCGCGAGCGATGCCTCGAAGCCGGCCTACTGGCGCCATGTCTTCCGCGTGCCGTCGATCGGCGCATCGGTGGACGCGGCGAAATCGCGCGGCGCGACCGAGATCGACGGCCCGCACCAGGTGCCCGGCGGCGACTATGTCATGTACGGCAAGGATCCCCAGGGCGCGACGCTCGTCCTGGTCGGCGGCGCCTGAGACAGGCACGAAAGGAGCAACCCATGTCCGATAAGATCATCCCCTGCCTCTGGTATGACGGCACCGCCGAGGAAGCCGCGGCCTTCTATGTCTCGCTGCTGCCCGACAGCCGGGTCGACGCGGTCCATCGCTCGCCGGCCGACAATCCCTCCACGCGCGAAGGCGCCGCGCTGGTCGTCGAGTTCACGCTGGCCGGCCGCAAATATATCGGCCTGAACGGCGGCCCGCACTTCAAGTTCAATGAGGCGATCAGCTTCCAGATCCAGACCGACGACCAGGCGGAAACCGACCGGCTCTGGAACGCGATCGTCGGCAATGGCGGCGAGGAAAGCATGTGCGGCTGGTGCAAGGACAAATGGGGCATGAGCTGGCAGATCACGCCGCGGCGCCTCGTGGAACTCACTTACGGGTCCGACCGCAAGGTCGCGAAGGCGGTGTTCGAGGCGATGATGACGATGCGCAAGATCGACATCGCCGCGCTCGAAGCCGCGCGAGAGGCCGTCGTCGCATGAGCTACCGCCTCTTCGCGCATCCCTTCTCCTCCTATAGCTGGAAGGCGATGATCGCCTTTCACGAGAAGGGCGTCGCCTTCGATCTTGCGATGCTGGAAGATCCCGGGGTGATGGACGCGCTGCGCAACCTCTGGCCGGTCGGCCAGTTCCCGGTGCTGCTGGATGGCGAGCGAACGGTGATCGAGGCGACGATGATCATCGAATATCTAGACCTGCGCCATCCGGGGCCTGCGCGGCTCATCCCGGCCGACCCCGAAGCGGCGCTGGACGTGCGCTTCATGGACCGGCTGTTCGACAATCATGTCATGAACGTGATGCAGCGGATCGTCGCCGAATATCTGCCGCCCAACGACACGCCCAATCCCGCGACCATCGCGACGGTGCAGGGCAAGCTCGAGATCATCTACGCCTGGCTCGACCGGCGCCTGGCCGGACAGGACTGGGCGACGCCCCATGGCTTTTCGATGGCCGACTGCGCGGCGGCGCCATCGCTCTTCTATGCCGACTGGGTGCACCGCATCCCCGAGACGATGCCGAACCTGCGCGCCTATCGCGCGCGGCTGAACGCCCGGCCATCGGTTTCGCGCTGCATCGAGGAAGCCCGGCCTTATCGGCCCTATTTCCCGCTCGGCGCGCCGGACCGGGACTGACGACGACAAGCAAAGGGGGACGCCATGAAAAGCTATTTCCTCAAAGCCTGGCTGATCTGCGGCACGCTCGATATCGGCTGGGCGGCGATCAACACGCTGATCGGCGGCAATTCGGTCGCGGGCATGCTGCGGTTCGTGGCGTCGGGGCCGTTCCCCGAAGCAGGTGATTGGGGGCTGGGCGGCGCCCTGCTCGGCCTCGCGGTGCATTTCGCGCTCATGGCCGTAATGGTCGCGGTCTACGGTCTGCTCACCGCACAGGGCCTTGCCGGCAAGATCGGCCCCTGGTGGCTGGCCGGCGCGCTCTATGGTCTCGTTCTCTATCTCGTCATGTACTGGGTGGTGATGCCGACGCGCTGGCCCAGCATCCATCCCGGCGCCGACCCGGTCAGCATGGCCAAGGCGATCTTCGCCCACGTCGCGCTGGTCGGCCTGCCCATGGCCTATTTCGCACGCCGCCTCATCGGCAAAGGAGTGTCCTGACATGTCCGACGATCTCGCCCTCTCCGTCACCACTTATATCGACGCGCCACCCGAGACGGTCTGGGAGGTCATGACCGTGCGGCAGGAGGAATGGTGGTGCCCCAAGCCGTGGCGCGCGGAGATCGTCGCGCAGGAATGGCATGCCGGCGGCCGCGCGGCGCAGATCATGCACGGCCCCAATGGCGAGACCATGCCCAATGAAGGCGTCTTTCTCGAAGTGACGCCGGGTGTCCGCTTCGTCTGCACCGACGCCTTCACCGCGGGCTGGAAACCGGCCGGGCCGTTCATGGTCGGCACCTGGGAGATCGCGCCCGAAGGCAATGGCACGCGCTTCACCGGCTCCGCCCGCCATTGGACGAAAGACGCCTATGAGCAGCACAAGTCCATGGGATTCGAAGCCGGATGGGGCGTGATGGCCCAGCAGCTCAAGGCGCTATGCGAGGCGGGCTAGAGGCCGATCCCTCCATGTTGAACCGCTCGTCATTGCGAGCCCGGCGGAAGCCGGGCGAAACAATCCAGTGGCGCCTGAGACGGGCCTGGATTGCCGCGCGACTTCGTCGCTCGCAATGACGATTCAAATCTGCAGGATCAGGCTCTAGGCGACTTCCACCTTCGCTTCCGCCAGCAGCGCCTCGATCTCGTCGACCGTCATGACATCGGCAAAGACCATCGCCATGCTGTTGAGCGTGCCGTTGTGCATCTCGTCGGTCAGGCTCGCATTGGCATCGGCCGGGAAGATGACGCGATAGTTGAGCTGCATGGCGTCGCGCGCGGTGGATTCGCAGCAGATGTTGGTCAGCGTGCCGGTGACGATCAGCGTGTCGATGCCGCGCGCCCGCAGGAAATCGTCGAGGTCGCAGGTGTCGGGAATGAAGGCGCCCAGGCGCTGCTTCTCGATGAAGGCATCGGCCGCGCGATCGACATCCAGTGCTGGCCAGAGCTGCCAGCCATGCGCGCCGCGCTCGAACGTCGCCTGGTGGCTGGCGGCGACCTCGGGTGGAAAGCGCTCATAGAAGGCCGACCAGCTCTCGAGGCTGTCGGGCGGCGTGGTGAACTGGACGAAGACGTTGGTCCCGCCCGCCTCCCGCAAGGCGCGGCTGATCCGGTTGAGGCTCGGCGTGATCTCACGCGCCATCGGGCATTCGACCGTCGCGCCGGGCTCCACGAAACCGTTCTGCATGTCGATCACGACATGGGCGGTGCGCCGGGGATCGAGCCGCTTGACGACATGGGGGCTTCCACCCCGCTCCGCCGACTGACGCGCGCGCATCGCCGGATCGAGCATGATCTCGTGCATGGCTTCTCTCCCTCATCGGCCCGACTCAGCGGGCGCTTCGTTCGCCCATTATAGAGCATGGCGGCGGGGGAGGGAAAATGCCCGATGACCTTGCTATCCCTGCGCCATGGCGACGAAGACCGGGAGCCACCTCGCGACGCCTTCTTCGCAAAAAACGCGCAACGACGCCCACATATTGGCGAAGATCACGGCGCCCCGACTCGATGGCCCAACCTCTCCTCAAGCCAGTTTCGCGAACAGCCGGTTGGCATTGGTCCAGCTCATGCCTTTCATGAAACCATCGACATAGGAACCCGCCTTTGCGCCGAAGTCCATCTGATAGGCATGCTCGTACATGTCGAGCGCGAGGATGGGTGTGCTGCCGGCCAGAGTCATTGTGTGATCGGCCGCCCACTGGTTCACGAGCTTCCTGTCGCGGCCGCTCCATGTGAGCAGCACCCAGCCCGATCCGCCGCCGAGCGCCTTGCCCATTGCCGAGAATTCGCCCGTCCAGCGATCCATGCTGCCGAAATCGCGCTCGATTGCGCGCGCAAGCTCAGGGGCGACGGGCGCAGGCTTCACCAGGCCGGCGAAATAAAGCTCGTGCAGGATCATCGAATTCCAGGCGATCAGTTCCTCGCGCTTGAGGCCGTTCAACTGGAAGCCTGGCGCCTTGGCCATGTCGAGCTTGCCGATCTCGGCGCGAATGGCCCCGAGCCGCGTGACGGCGCCGGCATAGTTGTTATCGTGATGGCTGACGATCAGCTTTTCGGACAGCCAGCCGAGCGAAGCGGGTTCGAAGGGCAGCGGCAGCGGCGCGAAGGGCGCCTGGGGCGGCGCAGTCGGTTGCGCCACCGCCTCCGAGGCAGAGGCCAGCGCGGCCAAAGCGGCACCTGCCGCAAGCAGTTCACGACGATTGGTTTCAACTGTCGACATGGCGATCTCCATGTAAACCCCGCATGCCCTGACTGCTTACTCCGTCTGACCGGCCGGCGACAGCACCGAAAACCGGCCCAGGCACATTGACAAATCAGGCGCCTTTGCCTATCCGCGCGCCTTCGGACGAACGGCCGCCGCCCTGTTTTTCGGGGCGTGGCGGCCCTTTTTGTCGATGTTACAGACCGATTCGATGTTGAGGAATGAACGATGAAGCGCACCTTTCAGCCGAGCAATCTGGTTCGGAAGCGCCGCCACGGTTTCCGCGCCCGCATGGCGACTGCCGCAGGCCGCAAGGTGCTGCGCGCGCGTCGCGCCCGCGGCCGCAAGAGCCTGTCGGCCTGAGCACGACTGACCGGCGCGCGCTGGGTCGCATGACCCGCCGCGCCGATTATCTGGCCGCCAACAAGGGCCAGCGCGTGCCCATGCCCGGCTTCGTCCTGCTGGTCCGCGACCGCAAGGACGGCGATCCGACCCCGAGGCTCGGCATCACCATCACCAAGAAAGTCGGCGGCGCCGTCATCCGCAACCGGATGAAGCGCCGTTTTCGCGAGATTGCGCGTGCATTGCTGCCCGAGCAGGGCTTCGCCGGCGCGGATCATGTGCTGATCGGCCGCGGCGACGGCATCGAACGCGACTTTGCGGCGCTGACGGTGGAACTCGCCAAGGCCCTGGCCAAGGTCGCCGCGCGCGAGGCCAAGGCGAGGGACGCCAGAACCGGGGCGGACCGCTGAGTTGGGCCGCATCCTCATCCTGATCGCACGTTTCTGGCAGATCGGCCCCAGCCGCATCCTGCCGCCGAGCTGCCGCTATATGCCGAGCTGCTCGGACTATGCGATCGAAGCGGTCCAGAGGCATGGCGCGATAAAGGGTGGCTGGCTGGCAGCGAAGCGGCTATTGCGCTGCCACCCCTGGGGCGGGCACGGCTATGATCCGGTTCCTTAGGCCGGTTCCTCAAGCCAATGCCCTGAGGCCCTATTTCAGAAGACCAGACAGGACGGGAAGCAGATCCAAGTGGACGACAAGCGCAATCTCATACTGGCCGCCGCGCTGACGCTGGCCATCCTGTTCGGCTGGCCGCTCATCTCGGAGCGCTTCTTCCCGACGCCCAAGCAACCGCCCGTGGCCGCCGCTCCCGCCACGCCGCAGGCCGCGACGCCGGCCGGGATTTCGGGCGCAGATGCCGCGTCAGAAGCCGCGGAGAAGAAGGAGCCAATTCGGCCACTTAACGCTGTCCTGTCTTCGGCACCTCGCGTTGCGATCGATACGCCAAAACTCAAGGGCTCGATTAATCTGAAGGGCGCACGCATCGACGACATCGTGCTTCCGACGTACCGGGAGACGATTGAGAAAAACGCCGCTCCCGTCCGGCTCTTTGCACCCATTGGAACCAAAGATGCCTATTTCGCGGGCTTCGGCTGGCGCGGCGACGGGCTAAAAACACCAGACCGCGAAACGCTCTGGGCGGCGGACGGAAAGACGCTGACTCCCAAAACACCGGTGACACTCAACTGGGACAACGGCGTGGGCCAACGTTTCAAGATCCGTTTCTCAATTGATGAAAACTATATGCTGACGGCTCAGCAGAGCATCGAGAATACCGGTGCCACGCCGGTCTCGACAGTGGTCTTTGGCTATGTGTCGCGCCGGAATCAAAGTGCCGATCATAACTCCTGCAACAATCACACCGGCCCAATGGGAGTCTTTGACGGCTCCGCCAATTACGGCATCAGCTTTGACACTCTTGACGGAAAACAACCTAGCATTTGGGCCACGATCTTTTCCTTCCTGTGCCCCACCACTTCGCAAACACGTTATGAGACGACGGGTGGTTGGGTCGGCTTCACCGATAAATACTGGCACAGCGCAATCATCCCTGCGCAAGATAGGCCGGTTTCGGCCGGCTTCAACAAAGGCGAACGTTACCAAGCTGACATAAGCTACGCGCCGGTCATGGTCCCACCCGGAAAAAGGTCGAGCACCACAAGCCAACTTTTCGTTGGCGCCAAGGAGACCAAGCTCCTCGAGCGCTATACCGAAGGCGGCGTTAAGCTGCTGGACCGCGCTATAGATTGGGGCTGGTTCTATTGGTTCGAGAAGCCGATCTTCTACCTGCTCGACTGGCTGTTCCACGCGATCGGCAATTTTGGCGTGGCAATCATCTGTCTCACCTTCGTCGTCCGGGGCCTCATGTTCCCCATCGCGCAGAAGCAGTTCGCCAGCATGGCGGCGATGCGCGCCATCCAGCCCAAGATGAAGGCGATCCAGGAAAAATATAAGGACGACAAGCCCAAGGCGCAGCAGGCGATCATGGAGCTCTACCGGCAGGAGAAGGTCAATCCGCTGGCGGGTTGCCTGCCGATCTTCCTGCAGATCCCGATTTTCTTCGCGCTCTACAAGGTGCTGATGCTGACCATCGAGATGCGTCACCAGCCCTTCGTGCTGTGGATCAAGGATCTTTCCGCGCCCGATCCGCTGCACATCCTCAACCTGTTCGGCCTGCTCGACTTCACGCCGCCGGGCTTCCTGAGCATCGGCGTGCTGGCGATCCTGCTCGGCATCACCATGTACCTGCAGTTCAAGCTCAATCCGGCCCCGATGGACGACATGCAGAAGCAGATCTTCCAGATCATGCCCTGGATGATGATGTTCATCATGGCCCCCTTCGCCGCCGGCCTGCTCATCTACTGGTGCACGTCCAACCTGCTGACCATCGCGCAGCAATGGTGGCTGTACCGCCAGCACCCGGCGCTCCGGCAGCCGGCGGTGGCGAAGTAATAGGTCCATCCGTCACCCTGAACGCGTTTCAGGGTCCATCTGGCCTTCGGCTTCGGGCGTGCGGAAATGGATGCTGAAACAGGTTCGGCATGACGAAGGATCAAGTGAAGTGACCGAGATGACCGAGGACGAAAAAGCTGCCGAGATCGAGACCGCCCGGCGCATCTTCGCCGGGCCGATCGGCTTCCTGCTCTCGGCCCCGCAGCTCAAGCATCTGCCGCCGCCCGTATCGCCGGAAGTGGCCTTTGCCGGGCGGTCCAATGTCGGCAAGTCGTCGCTCATCAACGCGCTCTGCGGGCGCAACAGCCTCGCGCGCACGTCGAACACGCCCGGACGCACGCAGGAGCTGAACTTCTTCGACGTTGCCGGATCGGCCAACCTGCCCGAAGGCGCCGCGCCCCTGTTTCGCTTCGTCGACATGCCCGGCTATGGCTATGCGAAGGCCCCAAAGGACCTGGTCAAGCAGTGGCGCGTCCTCATCAACGACTATCTGCGCGGCCGCGCGGTGCTGAAGCGCGTGCTCGTGCTGATCGACAGCCGCCACGGCCTCAAGGAGGTCGACACCGACCTGCTGACCATGCTGGACGATGCTGCCGTCTCCTACCGCATCGTGCTTACCAAGGCCGACAAGGTGAAGGCGAGCGAACTGGCGGAGGTCGCCGCGAAGACCGCCGATGCGATCCGCAAGCGCCCGGCAGCCCATCCCGAGATCATCGCGACCTCGAGCGAGAAGGGCATGGGCATCCCCGAACTGCGCGCCGCGGTCATCGAAGCGATCTCGAGCTGAGACGCCGCTCCGGCAAATCTCAATCGTCATTGCGAGCGACGCAGTCGCGCGGCGATCCGGGCCGATCTTGCCTGCCCTGGCTTGCTTCGCCCAGCTTATGCCGGGCTCGCAATGACGAGTGGTTCGACATGAACGGGCCGGCCCACAGACAGTCTATCGCTTGCGCTAAGCCGCCGCCCGTGGCTCCCTCCGCGCCATAACAGTTGGAGGGGGATGCCAATGACACGAGTCGTTTCCGCTATTCTATTGTCCGGCCTTGCTTTCGCGGGACTTTCAGCCTGCACGTCGGCCTCGTCCGCCGCCGATCCCAAGGCCGATGTCGACGCCATCAAGGCCGTCGAGGACGGAATGCGCGCCGCCTATAAGGCCAAGGATCCGGCCAGGCTCGCCGCGCTCTACGCGAGCGACGCCACCATCTATATACCGAACGAGATCCGGCCGCGCGTGGGCACGCAGGCGATCATGGAAGGCGCCAGGACCGACATGGCCGACCCGGGCTTCAGCCTGATCTTCACGACGGGCAAGGTGGCGGTCTCCAGCGCGGGCGACACGGGCTACAGCAAGGGCAGCTTCACGGCCCGCTACACCGACCCCAAGACCAAAAGCGCCGCCGGCTTCTCCGGCTTCTACCTGACGCTGTTCGCCAAGCAGAAGGACGGCAGCTGGAAGGCCATCGAGGACATGGCGACCCCGGCCGGCTGAACGCCGTTCAAGCCGGGCCTATCCAGGCGCCGTCCTGTTTATCGACGATGCGGCGACAGCCCCGGCACGGGCGGTTCTCATTCGCCGTGCCGTGCGGTAGGGCGAGGACATCTCAAGCGGGAGGCGCGCATGCTGAAGCTCATCATCGGCAACAAGGTCTATTCGAGCTGGTCGCTGCGCGGCTGGCTGGCGGTGAAGCAGTCCGGCCTGCCGTTCGAGGACGTGGTCGTCTCGCTCTATGGCGACGACTGGGATGCGCGGCGCGGCCAGCCTGACCTCGTGCCATCAGGCGGCAAGGTGCCGACGCTCTGGGACGGCGACATCGCGGTCTGGGACAGCCTCGCCATCATCGATTATCTCGACGCGCAGACGGGCGGCAAAAAATTCTGGCCCGTCGGCCGCGCGGCGCTGGCGCTGGCGCGATCGATGTGCGCCGAGATGCATGCGGGCTATATGGCGCTGCGCAGCGCCCACTGCATGAACCTGCGCCTCCAGCGCCGCGACACCCCCACGCCCGAGGTCCAGGCCGACATCGACCGGATCATGGCGCTCTGGGAGCGGGCGCGCACGCGCTTCGGCGGCGAAGGCGAATATCTGTTCGGCTCATTCAGCGCGGCGGACATCATGTTCGCGCCGGTGGTCACGCGGCTGCATAATTACGGCCTGCCGGTCACGACGATCGGCCGCGCCTATATGGACGCGGTCTACGCCCACTGCTTCATGGAAGAGTGGCTGGACGGCGCGGCGAAGGAAGACATGGTCATCCCGAAGTTCGAGCCGGCGAGCGCCGACTGACCGCCGAACACCCCCATCTCGGCAAAGTTATGGAATCCGCCTGGCCGGATAGGGCGTGCCGTCGCGGTGCAGGTAGCCCGCTTCGGTGAACACCATGTCGATATCCGAATAGGCGCCGCCCGCATCGCGATTGCCCGCGCTGAAGCAGATGAAGGCGCAATCGCTTTCGCTGCGGTTGATGAGATGATGGCCGTTGCGCACGCCCTTCGGCCAGGCGGCCATATCGCCGGCGCGCAGGATCGTCTCGCCCTCGTCCTCGATCAGCACCGCCTCGCCGGACAGCATCACCAGAAACTCGTCCTCGCCCTCATGCCAGTGGCGCTGCGACGACCAGCCGCCGGGCTTCAGCACGACCTGGCTCGCGCCCATCTCGGTAAGGCCGATGACGGGCGTCAGGCGGCGGATCCATCGGCCCGCCATGGGCTCGTGAAAGGGCGCCGGGTAGCCGGTGTTGTTCTGCTGCGGGACGGCATCGAGGTCGATCTTCGGCATGACGCAATTGTCCTTTTCCAACCTGCCATACATCCCTAAAACACCTGCACTGGAGAGGCCAGTCCGGAAAGGACGGACACATGTTTGCCCCGCGCATGGTCATATTGGCCTGCTGGACCATCTTCTGGACGAGCTGGCTGATCATGGCCTTCGGCGTGAAGAAGAACCGGCTCGAGCAGCCCGCCAACGAGCGCCGTCGCTATACGCTGCCGCTGCTTCTCGGCCTGCTGCTGATGAGCAACCTCATCCGCACCGCGCCGCCGCTCGCCTTCCTTGCCCGGCGCATCGAGGGGCCGGGCCTGGTGCTGGCCTGGATCGGCGCCGGGATGGCCGTTATCGGCCTGCTCATCGCGCTGTGGGCGCGCGTCTCGCTCGGGCGCAACTGGAGCGGCGTCGTCACGCTCAAGGAGGATCATGAACTGGTGACGCGCGGACCCTATGCCGCCATCCGCCACCCCATCTATACGGCGTTGATCCTGCTCTTCTTTGCGCTCGCTTTCTTCATCGACACGCCGGTCGTCTATCTCGGGTCGCTCTGCATCCTGTGGAGCTGCTGGGTGAAGCTGAAACAGGAAGAGGCGCTGATGCTCCAGCAATTCCCGGAGAGCTACCCCGCCTATATGGCGCGGACCAAGCGGCTGGTGCCGGGGCTGGTCTAGAACGGATCGACGTTCAGCGCTGAGGGCCTGCAAATGGTGGCTTTTCGCACTTCCGGTGCTCACGTACCAGAAGTACGCTGCGCTCCGGATCACGAATATCCACCATTGTCGTCACCTCATCATCTGAATGTCGATCCGTCCTAGGGTTCCCTTGGCGACCGGCAACCGCTAACCCCGCGCGATGACCGATGCACTCGACCTCAAAGATCCCGTTACGCTCGCCGAGGCGCTGATCGCCTGTCCGTCGGTCACGCCGGCGACCGGCGCGGTGTTCGATTGCCTCGAGGCGATGCTCGCGCCGCTCGGCTTCACGGTGATGCGTTTTCTCGACGGAGACGGCGAGAACGCGCCGGTGGAGAATCTGCTCGCGGTCCGCCGCAACGGCGCGGGCACGCATCTCGCCTTCGCCGGCCATGTCGATGTGGTGCCGCCGGGCGAAGGCTGGACGGGCGATCCCTTTGCGCCGCGGCGTCACGGCGATCTGCTCTATGGGCGGGGCGCGGTCGACATGAAGGGGTCGGTCGCCGCCTTCGTCGCGGCCGTCGCACGAGCCGGCGACCTGCCCGGCACGGTCAGCCTGATCATCACCGGCGACGAGGAAGGCGATGCCATCCACGGCACGCGGGCGCTGATGGCGCATATGGCCGAGCGCGACGTGAAGCCTGATCTCTGCCTGGTCGGCGAGCCCACCTCGGTCAACCGGCTGGGCGACATGATCAAGATCGGCCGGCGCGGCTCGGTCAATATGTGGATCGAGGTGGCGGGCACGCAGGGGCATGTCGCTTATCCGCATCTGGCCAGGAACCCGATCCCGCCACTGGTGCGCATCCTGACGGCCATCGAGGCGATCGACCTCGACCAGGGCACGGACTGGTTCCAGCCGAGCAATATCGAGATCACCGACGTCACCGTGGGCAATCCCGCGACCAACGTGATCCCGGCCAAGGCCAGCGCGCGCATTTCGATCCGCTTCAACGATCTGCACACGGGCCAGGGGCTGGTCGAGCGCATTCGCGCGGTGGTCGAAGCCGAGGGCGGCACGCTTCGGGCGCAGATCAGCGGCGAGGCCTTCCTGACCCAGCCCGGTCCGCTCTCGACGTTGATCGGCGATGCGATCCGCGCCGAAACCGGCATCGAAACGGAACTTTCGACCAGCGGCGGCACCTCCGACGCGCGTTTTCTCTGCGCGCTCTGCCCGGTGGTGGAATTCGGCCTGCTGAACGCGACGATGCACAAGCTCGACGAAGCGGTCGCGCTGTCCGATCTGGAACAGCTTGCCTCGATTTACGGCCGCATCCTGACCTCCGCGTCAACGATCTGAAATCGGGACGGAGATGCGCCTGCCGGCCTTATTCGGGCCTGCGCAGGATGATGTAGAGCGCGCCTTCGCCGCCATGACGCAAATGCGCCGACCGCACGCTGGCGATGCGCCCGGCATGGGTGCTACGCCCCAGCCAATCGCCGATCTCCGCGCGGATCGCCCCACGCTTGCCGCTCTCGCCGGGGAGCGGACGGTGGCTCCTGGGCTTGCCCGTCACGACCAGCAGCACCCGCGCATCCTGCATCACGGCCTCGGCCAGCAACCGCTCCAGGCGGAGATGGGCGGCGGCGAGATTGAGCCCATGCAGATCGATGCTGAGGTCCGGGACGAGCCGGCCGCCACGGATTTTCTTCTCCCAGCTCGAATCGAGCACCGGCACGGGCGCAGGGCGTTGCGGAGCGGGCGGATCGATGCGGCGCGGCGGCGGAACCCGCCCGCGCACGCGCGGCGAAACAGGCGTCTCAACCTTCGTCGCGGCCGCATCGGCGGCGATGGCGGGAACGGTGGCCTTGGGATGGCGCAGCGGACGGACGGTCCTGGCCACCGCCTTCCACAGCGCCTGCTCCTCAGGGCTGAGGCGGCGGCCAGCCATATCGGCTCGCGAGGCGGGCATAGGTGCCGACCGGCAGCAGAATGAGCGCGCTGCCCCGCGCCGACATGCCGCCGGCGATCAGCGAGGCGCGGTCGCCTGGCCCCCAGAAGCTGTCGAAGCGGTTGGAGCCCTTGATGGCGCCGCCGGTATCCTGCGCGACCCAGAGGCCGTTCGGCTCCGCGCGATCCAGCGACAGCAGCACCGGCGCGCCGAGCGGCACGAAGGTGGGATCGGCGGCCACGGTCGCTTCCGGCGTCACCGCCACGCCCAGCGCGCCGAGCGGGCCGGCGCCGGCGATCTCGCGGAAGAAGACGTAGCTCTTGTTCTCGTTCATGATCGCGTCGGCCTGGCCCGGATTGGCGTGGAGCCAGCCGACGATATCCTGCATCGAGCCGATCTGGATGAGCCCGCGATCGCGCATCAGCTTGCCGATGCCGGTATAGTCGCGGCCATTCTGTCCGTCATAGCCGACGCGCATCACCGATCCGTCCGGCAGCTTGAGACGGCCCGAGCCCTGGATCTCGAGGAAGAAGAGCGCGACGGGGTCGTTTGCATAGGCCAATTCGGCCGCGCGGCCGGCGAGCGAACCCGTGGCGATCAGCCCGCGCTCGTCATAGGGAATGAAGCTGGTGCCGTTGACCTTGCCCCGAATGCGCCGCCCCTTGAGGCTGTCGCTGAACAGGCCGAGATCGACTTCGATGAGATCGGCGGGGCGCTTGTAGAGGGGCGTCTCGCAACCGGGCTGCTTCGTGCGGCATCCGGCGATCTCCGGCTCGAAATAGCCGGTCACATAGGCCTTGCCGTCGCCGACCTGCACGGCCTCGAAATAGCGCAGGAAGAAGTTGCGCGCGTCGCCCTCGCTCCACCCCGCCGCGGCGGCGCATGCGGGCTGCCAGTCCGCGCCGGTGGTGAGCCCGCTGCCGTCAGTGCGGCGCTGCAGGACGCCACAGGACGCCTTGAAGGCACGCAGCGCCAGCGTCGTGCGATTGCTGTCCTGCGGCAGCAGCGTGCCAAGCGCCGGGGCCGGTACGACGCCTGCGGCGATGGCGGGCGCAGGGCCGGCCGGCGTCGGCGTTGCCGTCGGCGATGGCGTAGGTGTCGGCTTGGGGGCCGGTGTCGGCGCGGGCAGCGTCGGGCGCGGCACGGCGGGTTTCGGTGCGGGGCCGGGCGCCGGCCTGCCTTGCGGCACGACAGTGCAGCCGGACAAAGCCAGGGCACCAAGCATCCCGCCGACAAGTCCGGGCGCGAGCTTTCGCCGCAATATCGGAAACGTCTGGAGGCGGTGGAACGCCATCATGCCACCCTCCGATACCGGCCGTCAGTCCCCGTCCGTCTCCACGAGCAGCCAGTTGGGATCGCGGCTGCGCACATCGCGCGCGAACGTCCAGATCTCGACGGTCTGCACGGCGTCGACCAGCGATCCGGCGATCACCGTGTCGTCCTTGTCCTTGGTAATGGCGGAAATATCGGCTTCGAAGCGCACCGAGACATGGGCCTGGCCATGATCGACATGGACGTCGCTGATATTGGCGCCCTCGATCCGCACCAGACGGTTTTCGAGCTTGTGGCCGGCCGCCTCGCGCTCATCGATCGCGCTTTCGAACGCGGCGAACACCTCGGGATCGCAATAGCGACGCAGCGTCTCGCGGTCGCCGCTCCAATAGGCCTCGAGAATCATGCCATAGGCCGAACGGGCGCCGACCAGGAACTGGGCGACATCGAAGCTGCGGTCGAGCTGGATGAGCGTCCGCAAGCCGGTCTGCGCGGGCACCGCAACGGCGCTGTCGGCATCGCGCCCCGCATCGTTGCGCGCATCGCCCTTCGCGGGCGTCGCGGCGCGCGGCGCGATGGCGAGATCGTCGGCCGGCGTCGGCAGCTGGCGTTGTTCATGACCCGTGCGGCGGCCGAGCACGGCGAACAGCCGCAGGGCCAGCAGGGCGAAAATCATGGCGAGAATGACAATGACGGTCACGAGGCGACAATACCCTTCGAGGACGGCTCAACCATCAAGACATAGGCGTCTTTCCCGCAATATTCAAACGCACAACATTTAAAACGGCGTCAATGCGCCGGGGCCGGCGCCCGAAGGCGGCGCTTTCGAGCGGCAAAATCGTCCGGATTTGCCCTGAACCGGAACGAAGAAGCGCCCGCCGAAGTCATTGCCCTGCGGCAGAGCGCCTGCTAAGCGGCGCGCTCCACGGGCTGGCCGGACAAGGCCGTCGCCTGCCGATTTCCCCGCGCTTGGCCATGCCGGCACCTCTGACCGGCATCCCATGCGCGACAGCAAGACGAGGATGAGGAAACATGACCGATACCGTGCCGAATGGCGAGGACAACCTGCCGCAGATCGGCCTGATCGCGCAATATGTGAAGGATCTCTCCTTCGAGAACCCGAACGCGCCGAATGTCTACAGCTGGCAGTCGCAGCCCAATATCGACGTGCAGTTCAACATCGCCAGCGAGAAGGCCGCCGACGATGTGCACGAAGTGGCGCTCAAGATCTCGTCCAAGGCCGTTGCCGACAATGGCACCGTCTTTGCGGTCGAGCTGGTGTTCGCCGGCCTGTTCGGCATCCGCAACGTCCCCGACGAGCAGATCCAGCCTTTCCTCTACGCGGAGGCCCCGCGCCTCCTGTTCCCCTTCGCCCGTCGCGTCCTCGCCGACGCCGTGCGCGATGGCGGCTTCCCGCCGCTGCTGCTCGACCCGATCGATTTCGGCAGCCTCTATCAGCAGCAGCTGCAGGCCCAGGCGGCCGCACAGGCGCAGCCTGTCGGCGAAGCGTAAAGCCTTGTCCGTTTCAGCGGCGCTGAAACGGGGCGGCACCAGCCCACTCCCCCACCCGGCCTCCCATAGGATACCATGTCTGGGGGGCCGGGCGGGGGCGCGGACCGGCACCGCGGACCGCATGGGCGGATCTCGACGATGAACCTGGTCAAGGCGCTCGGATCGGTCGGCGGGCTGACGCTCGCCAGCCGCATCCTCGCGCTGGTCCGCGATAGTCTGGCGGCCCGCTATGTCGGCGCCGGCTTCGCGGCGGATGCCTTCAACGGCGTCGCCTTCCGCCTGCCCAACATGTTCCGTGCGCTCTTCGCCGAGGGCGCCTTCTCGGCCGCCTTCGTGCCGATGTTCAACAAGAAGGCCGAGGGCGAAGAAGGCGTCAGCGAAGCCTTTCGCTTCGCCGAACGCGCGTTGGCCCTGCTGTTCCCGATCCTGGTGCTGTTCACCGCCGTGCTGCTCGTGGCCGCGTGGCCGCTGACGCTGCTGCTCTCCGGCGGCTTTGCCAGGCAGCATCCGACCGCGGACCAGCTGGCCTATGCCGTCACGCTCTCGCGCATCACCATTCCCTATCTGGCGCTGATCAGCCTCGCCTCGCTGCTCGGCGGCATATTGAATTCGCTCGACCGCTTCTGGGTCAACGCCGCAGCGCCTGCCTTGCTGAACATCGCGATGATCACCGGGCTGTTCTTCTTCCACGGCGCCAACGATTATGAAACGGCGCAGGTGCAGGCGATCAGCGTGACGGTAGGCGGCGTGCTCCAGCTGGTCTGGCTGCTTCTGGCCTGCCGGCGCGTGGGCGTCTCGCTGCGCCTCCGCATGCCGCGCATCGATCCCGACATTCGCGAGCTCTTCAAGCGCATCGTTCCGGCGGCCGCCGGCGCGGGCGCGGCGCAGATCAACCTGCTGATCTCGACCTCGCTCGCCGGGCATTTCCTGGCCTCAGGCTCCATCACCTACATCTATTATGCCGACCGCCTGAACCAGCTGCCGCTCGGCATGATCGGCATCGGCCTCGGCACCGTCCTGCTCCCCACGGTCTCGCGGATGCTCGTGCGCGGCCAGGATGCCGAAGCGATGGACACGCAGAATCGCGGGATCGAGCTGGCGCTGTTCCTCACGATCCCGGCCGCCGTCGCCTTCATCGTCGCCTCGGAGCCGATCGTGCGCGGCCTCTTCCAATATGGCCGTTTCACCGCCGAGGATGCGCGGCTGTGCAGCTGGGCGCTCAGCGCCTTCTCGCTCGGCTTGCCCAGCTATGTGCTCGTGAAGGTGCTGACGCCAGGCTATTATGCGCGCGGCGACACGAAGACGCCGGTGCGCTTCGCGATGATCTCCATCGCGATCAACATCGCCGCCAATATCGCGCTGATCCCGACCATCGGCCATGTCGGCCCCCCGCTCGCCACGGCCCTTGCCTCCACGATCAATGTCGCCATGCTCTACGCGACCCTGCGCAAGCGCGGCCATTTCCGCGCCGACGCGCAGCTCAAGCGCCGCATCCCGCGTCTCGCGATCGCCGCGATGCTGATGGGCGGGCTCGTCTTCGCCTTCGACCGGCTGCTCGATCCGTGGCTCACCGGCAGCGTCTACCACCGCTATGCCGCGCTCGCCATGCTCGTCGGCAGCGGCTGCGCGCTTTACGGCATTGCCTGTTTCGCCACGGGCGCTTACCGGATCGCCGACTTGAAGGCGCTCGTCGCACGACGTGGCGCCGCCAGACAGGACTGAGACCACATATGCGCGTACTCTCCGGCATCCAGCCGACCGGCAATCTCCACCTAGGCAATTACCTCGGGGCGATCCGCAACTGGGTCCGCATGCAGGACGAGGCGCCTTGCTTCTTCTTCCTCGCCGACATGCACTCGATCAGCGAGCATATCGATCCGGCCCAGCGCCTCACCAACGTCCGCGAGATGACCGCGGCGCTCGTCGCCTGCGGCCTCGATCCCGAGCGGTCGGTGATCTTCAACCAGGCGCGCGTCCCGGCCCATGCCGAGCTGCAATGGCTGCTCAACGGCATCGCCCGCATGGGCTGGCTCAACCGCATGACGCAGTGGAAGGACAAGGCGGGCAAGAACCGCGAGGGCGCGTCCGTCGCGCTCTTCACCTATCCGGTGCTGCAGGCCGCCGATGTGCTGCTCTACCAGCCGACCCACGTCCCCGTGGGCGAGGACCAGAAGCAGCATCTCGAGCTGACGCGCGACGTGGCGATCAAGTTCAACACCGACTTCGGCGTCGATCTGTTCACCGTGCCCGATCCTTATATTCCCAAGGAAACCGCGCGCATCATGAGCCTGCGCGACGGCACGGCGAAGATGTCCAAGTCCGATCCCAGCGACATGAGCCGCATCAACCTGGCCGACGACGACGACACGCTCAGCCAGAAGATCCGCAAGGCCAAGACCGATCCGGAGCCGCTGCCCGGCGAGGCGGCAGGGCTCGAAGGCCGGCCTGAAGCACAGAATCTCGTCGGTATCTATGCCGCATTGGCGGGAACGACGCCGGACGCCGTCTGTGCGCAGTTCGCCGGCCAAGGCTTCGGCACGTTCAAGCCGGCCATGGCCGAGCTGGTCGTCGCAAAGCTGGCGCCGATCCGCGAGCGCTATGTCGCGCTCAAGGACGATCAGGGCGCGCTCGACGCGATCCTGATCGAGGGTGCGCGGAAGGCTGCCGAGGTTGCCCATCCAACGCTGCTTGGCGCCTATGAAGCCATGGGCCTGATGCGCTGAGGGCGGGAACAGCCATTCAACGCGAGTTCATTTGATCTTATATAGGATCGAGCTATTCGGCCGTGATCGGGACGGACGCCTGGCGCCCACGCAGATGGACATATGAAATGATCAAGTCTCGCCTTCTCATGCTCGCAGCCGCGCTGGTGGCGACCAGCGGTCTCACGGCTTGCGCCGACAGCTTCCGCGCCAATGTGACGCGCTTCCACAACGCGGTGCCGCCGCCCGAGCAGGGCGCGAGCTTCGCCATTCTCGCCGACGATCCGAAGAACAACGGCAGCCTCGAATTCGCCCATTATGCCGACGTCGTCGCCGGACGGCTGACGGCGCTGGGCTATAGCCGCGCCAGCGATCCGGCGAGCGCCCGCCTGGTGGTCAGGCTCGGCTACGATGTCGACAAGGGCCACGAACGCGTGGTGACGAGCTATTCGCGGCGCGCCATGTTCGGCCCGGACATCTATCCGGTCGTCGTGCCCGGGCGGTATGGACCGCGCGTGCGCTATGTCGTCGGCTATCGCGATCCCTTCCTCTGGGGTTCGGGCTGGGGCTGGGGCTGGGACGATCCCTTCGGCCGCGATGTCGACAGCTATACCGTCTACCAGAGCCAGCTCAGCCTGAAGATCGACAAGGCCGGCGGCGAAGGCGGCCGCGTGTTCGAAGGCACGGCACGCGCCCAGTCGCTCAGCAACAAGCTGACCTATCTGGTGCCCAACCTGGTCGACGCATTGTTCCAGGATTTCCCCGGCAAGAATGGCGAGGAGGTCAAGGTGACCATCGCCCCGGAGCCCAGGGCGAAGAATTAGCCCGGCCTGGCGTTCATAAACCTCGTCATTCCCACGAAAGCGGGAATGGCGGAACGGGCCGTTACTCCGCCCCCGCCAGCCCGCGCTTGCGGAACAGTTCGCGCTCCTCGGCGCCGAAGCCGACGAGCCAGATGACGGCGCAATAGCTCGCCAATATGGCGGGGATACCGAAGACGAGCTCGACCCATTCGAGGCGGTGTGGCAGCATCGTGAAGCCGATGCCGACAACGGCGCCGGTCAGGCCGGCGATGACGAGGCTGGTGCGCCAGATGCGGATGCGGCTGGCGGTGATCGACCCGAGCAGCAAACATTTGGCGATGGCGGCGAACGCGAGCACCACCGCCAGCACGATCGCCGGCAGGGCCGCGACGGCAAGCGGCGCGAGCCCGACATCGGTGCCGATGATGATCGCCGCAACGGTGAGCACGCCCTGCAGGCCGATGGTCGCCAGCGAGATCAGGATATTCTTGTGGCGCGCGAGATAGACGAGCGCCGCCTCGCTCACCACCGCCGGCGCTGCCAGCACTTCGGCGGCCAACAGGGCGGCGAGCGCGGCCGTGCCGCCGACGAACGCGCCCTTGGCACCGAACAGGCCCATCAGCGCCATGCCGGGTATGCCGAGCGCAAGCGCGATCCCGAGTTGGGCGGCGACGATCCAGAAGCCGACCTGGCTCACCTGCCGCGCGATTGCGCCGAGATTGCCGATGGCGACATTGCGCGAGATGACCGGTCCCAGGATCGGCTCGAAGCTGGTCTTCAGCTTCTGCGGGAGCGAGGCCACCTGCTGCGCGACATAATAGATACCGGCCACATCAGCCGCGGCGAACAGGCCGAGGATCGCGAAATCGAGTCGGCGCGTGCCCCATTCGATGGCGTCGGCGGCGGCAAGCGGCAGGTTGTGCCGGGCCATGCGCCAGAGCCGCCCCGGATGAGGCGTCCAGCCTCGCGGCAACCCGTAATGGCGCAACATCGGCCAGAGCGATGCGATGAGCGCCGCGACCATGGCGGTGGCATAAGCCAGGATCAGGCCGTCACGCCGCGAGTAGAAATAGAAGGCGCCGGCCGCGATGCTGATCGTCCAGGGCTCGATGATCGAACGCGCCCGAACCGTCGCGGCGATGTCGTAGCGAAAGGCACAGGCGGCGAGCGCGATATCGGCAATGGCGATCGCGAAGATGACGAGCGGAAAGAGCCGGTCCGAGCCATTGATGCCGCTGCTGGGGAACATCACCTCGGGCACGATCATCAGCAACGCCACGACGGCGCTGCATCCGAGCAGGCAGATGAACAAGGCATCGGCCACGATATGGGAATGGGGCCGATCCTCATGCGCGAGGCTCTCGGCTAGGCCGCGCTTCAGGCCGAGCGTCGCCAGTTGCGCGGCGAACTCGACGACGAGGATCGCATAGGCATAGCGGCCGAGCACGGCGGCGCCGTAGACGCGGCTGCCGATGAAGAGGAAGGGCATGCGCGCCGCCAGGCGCAACAGGAATCCGAAGATATTCGTCCGCCCGCCCTTGGCGAGGGCGGCGATATCGTCCTTCTCCGCGGCCCCCGAAGCGCCCCGCGTCGCGCCCCGCTCACTGATCATCGACGGCGCTCCCCCTTGCGCGGCCCATTGACCTTCGCGGCCGGACCATAAGCGTAAAGCGCTGGGAAAGCAAAGCGTTGCTCAAGATCACTCGGCGCGGAGCGGACGGGCGAGAAGCGTACCCACGACCTGGGAGACATTCACGCTGCCGTCGAGCAAGGCGCAGACGGCTGTGGTCACCGGCATGTCGACGCCATGCTTTGCCGCCGCCTCGCGCAGCACCGGCGCGGTGAAAGCGCCTTCCGCAACCGTGCGGCGGTCGCTGAGCAGGGCGCTCGCCGCAAGGCCCTGGCCCAGCCCGAGGCCGAGCGAGAAATTGCGCGAACTGGTCGAGGAACAGGTGAGCACGAGATCGCCGAGTCCGGACAGGCCGGCGAGCGTCTCCGGCCGGGCGCCGAGCGCGAGGCCGAAACGTGTCATCTCCGCAAAGCCGCGCGAGATGAGCGATGCGCGCGCATTCTGACCGAGCCCCGCGCCCTCGACGACACCGCAGGCGATGGCGAGCACGTTCTTGACCGCGCCGCCGATCTCCGCACCGACCAGGTCGGTGGACCAATAGGGCCGGAAATTGGGCCGGGCGATGAGGGCGGTCAGGGCCTGCGCCTGGGCCTCGCTCTTGGCCGCCAGCGTGACGGCGGTGGGCTGGCCCGCCGCGACCTCATGAGCGAAGGTCGGACCGGACAGCACCGCAACGGGCGAGGCCGGATGGACCTCGGCCGCGACCTCATGGAGCAGCTTGAGCGATCCCGCCTCGATGCCCTTGGCGCAGAGCAGCAGCGGCTGGCCCTGCTGCGGCAGATTGCTCAGCACCGCGCGCATATGCTGGGCGGGCGTCACGATCAGATTGGCGGCGCAGCCGGCGAGCTCTGCGATATCGCTCGTCGCGCGGATGCGCGGGCTGAGCGCCAGACCGGTGAGGAACAGCGGATTCTCGTGCCGCGTATTGATCGCCTCGACGACATCGGCCTCATGCGCCCAGAGCAGCACATCGCGCTCACCCGACGCCGCGACCTGCGCCAGCGCCGTGCCCCATGCGCCGCCGCCGATGATGCCGACCGTCGTCATGGCTTTTCCTCCGTGCAGAGAGCTTTCAGTGGGATGAAGCGGATCAAATGCAGCTTGCCCTGTCGCCATTCGTAGAGGGTTGCGCCCGCCGTACTCTCCACCTCGTTGCGCATTCCCACGATCACCAGAAGTCGGCTGTCCGGCCGATGGACTAGGCGATCAATGTCGTCAGCGCCTTTGCCTGTAAAGTAGACAAGCGAGCTGACTACGGTCCTCACTTCCCGAAAGGATCGAACGCTGCCCGACGATCTGTCAACAAACGCCAACTGAGCGCAGGCCGCGCCACAAGGAAGCCGGACGATCTGCATATGCCCTGCAAAATTGGGCGCCAGCTTGGCCTCCGAGCGAAAGACAGTGCGATAGTAATGAGCCTCGCCGCGGCTCGCGTCAGGCGCGCGCCAGGGTCCTGTGCCAACCGTCGCCGGATAGCGGGCGAACATCGCGTCCGACGCTAGGCTCATGAGTGGGATGCATGAAGATGCCGCGCTGGTGGCGGTCGGAATCAGTGACAGTGCGGCGAATGCGAGCGCTCGCGCTGCGGCCCTCTTCATGCCTTCACTCCCGCTCCACGCACCGTTTCCGCCTCCGGATCCAGCGGCCAGCGCGGCCGGGCCGGGAAGGCGAGATCGTCGACAAGGCCCGCCGCGAAACGCTCCGCGCCCGCCCAGGCGATCATCGCCGCATTGTCCGTGCAAAGCCAGAGCGGCGGCGCCACGAAGGGCAGATCCTTCTCCGCTGCGAGCTGCTGAAGAGCCGTCCGGACGGCACCATTGGCAGCGACACCGCCCGCCACGACGAGCGCAGTCGGACCACTAAACTCCCGTTCGGTTCGAGCGAAGTCGAGAACCGGATCCTCAGCGCCACGCGTGTCTCGACTTCGCTCGACACGAACGGATGGGCCTGTTCCAAAACTCTCGAGCGCGATCCGCGTCCGGTCGACAAGGCAGTCGACGACCGCCTGCTGGAAGCTCGCGGCGATATCGGCTGGCTGCCATTTGCCGGAGTCGACCGCGCGCATGACGGCGCTCTTCAATCCGGCGAAGGAGAAATGCGGCTCGCCCGTCCCGACCAGCGGGCGCGGCAAAGGCACGGCCCTGGGATCGCCCTCGCGCGCCAGCGCCTCCACCAGGGGCCCGCCGGGAATGCCGAGGCGCAGCAGCTTGGCGGTCTTGTCGAAGGCCTCGCCCGCCGCGTCGTCGATGGTGGTCGCAAGGCGGCGATAATCGCCGACACCGCGCACCTCGAGAAGCTGGCAATGGCCGCCGGAGACGAGCAGCAGCAGATAGGGGAATTGCAGGTCCGGATTGGCGAGGCGCGGCGAGAGCGCATGGCCCTCGAGATGATTGACGGCCACCAGCGGCTTGCCGGCGGCATGGGCCAGCGCCTTGCCGGTGACGAGGCCGACCATCACGCCGCCGATGAGGCCCGGTCCCGCCGTGGCGGCAATGGCGTCGACATCGGCGAGCGTCAGCTTCGCTTCCGCCAGCGCCGCCTCGACCAGCGGCATCAGCGCTTCGACATGCGCGCGCGCGGCGATTTCCGGCACGACGCCGCCATAGGGCCTGTGTTCCGCCTCCTGCCCGGCCAGCCGATGGGCCAGAATCCGGCGATCGGCCGTCACCAACGCTGCCGCCGTCTCGTCGCAGCTGGATTCAAGGCCGAGAATGATGGGCATGCGCCTTCATCTAGACCGCGGAGCGGGCGGAGCAAGGGCGACGTTCAAAAAGGGCGTGCCTGCTCCTTTTCGCAGCGGTCGCGTCATCGAGCCGGAAAAGCGGTTCTCACTTTTCCTCGCGATGCTCTAGAGCACGTCGGATATGACAGATCACAGCCCGACAGCCGCTTCTCCTTTCCGTCTTGGGTCGCGCGCATCGCCGCTCGCCCTCGCCCAGGCGGAGATGACGGCGGCGGCGCTGATGGCCGCGCATGGCTGGCCGCGCGAGGCGATCGCGATCGTCACGGTGACCACCAGCGGCGATCGCATCCAGGACAGGCCGCTCGCCGAGGTCGGCGGGAAGGCCTTGTGGACCAAGGAGCTGGATGGCGCGCTTTTTTCCGGGGAGATCGACTGCGCGGTCCATTCGATGAAGGATGTCGAGACCATCCGCCCCGACGCCATCGCCATCGCCGCGATGCTGCCGCGCGCGGCCGTCGAGGACCGGCTGATCGGCGCCGATTCCATCGCGGCGCTGCGGCCCGGCGCGATTGTCGGGACCAGTTCGCCGCGCCGCGCCGCCCAGCTCAAGTCGATCCGCCCCGACATCGAGACGCGGTTGCTGAGAGGCAATGTCGCCAGGCGTCTCGCCAGCGTCGAGGCCGGCGACTTCGACGCGACATTGCTCGCCGCCGCCGGGCTCGACCGGCTGGGACAGGCTTCGGTCGGTTCGGCCATCCCGATCGACACATTGCTGCCGGCCGTCGCCCAGGGCGCGGTCGGCATCGAATGCCGCGCTGATGACGAGCGGGCCGTCGCCCTGATCTCGGCGATCAACCATCGCCCGACCTGTCGCTGCGTGATGGCGGAGCGGGCGCTGTTGCTGGCGCTTGGTGGAAGCTGCCACTCGCCGATCGCGGCACTGGCGCGCGAGGAAGGCACCGACATTCGCCTGCGCGCGCAGATCCTGACCGAGGACGGCAGCCAGCAGGTGAGCGGCGAAGCGCTGCTGCCCGGCGGCGCCACGGCGGGCGCGACGGCGCTCGCGCACGCCCTGCTCGACCAGTCCAGCCCCGCCCTGCGCGCGCTGTTCGGGACGGCATGATCGGTGATTATCCCGTTCGAGCAGGTCGCTGTTCCCCGGCACAGGCCGGGGAACAGCCCATTTCTTCTCTTAAGGGTATAATCGCCGCATGATCCCGCTGGTCCTCCTGCGCCCCCAGCCAGGCAACGACGCCTCCGCGGCGCGAGCGCGGGAGATGGGCCTGACCGTCATCCAGCTCCCGCTGTTCGATGTGCTGCCGGCCGATGGCGGGCCAGCGCCGACAGGCCCGTTCGACGCGCTGCTGCTGACCAGCATCAACGGCGTGCGATTCGGCGCCACGGTCATGGCAGCCTTTGCCGATCTTCCCGCTTATGCCGTCGGCGCGGCGACGGCCCATGCCGCGCGCGTCGCCGGTGGTCACGAGCGCGTGATCACGGGCGGCGGCGATGCCCGGTCCGCCGCCGCGATGATGGTGGCCGACGGGCGGCGCAACGTGCTGCATATTTCCGGCGAGCATGTCCGGCCGTTCGACAGCCTGGGCATGAACATCCGGCGCCACATCGTCTATCGCGCGGTGGAACGCGATATGGCGGCCATACGCGCGGTGCTGAGCAGGCTCGGCCCGGCGGTCGTGGCGCTGCATTCGCCCCGCGCCGCCGTGCGATTCTCATCGCTCGTCCCGGCGGCACGGCGCATGCGGATGCACATCGCGGCCATCAGCGACGCGGCAGCGCGGGTTTGCGGCAAGGGATGGGCCAGCATCACCATCAGCGACGCGCCTGACGATACGGCCTTGCTGCACTGCGTCGAAACGTTATGTATTCGCGCTGGATAGCAAGCCGAATAGGACCCACACGGCATGCCGGGCGAGCACAATCTCTACAAGATAAGCCAGTCCAGCTCGGCCGGACGGCGGCTGCTGATCGGTGTCCTGCTGCTGCTGTTCGTCGGCGTGATCGGCGCGACCGCCTGGACGCTCATTCGCGGGCATGACGACGCGATCAAGGCCGCCAGCGAGGGTGACGCCGGCAATGTCGCCGTGGCCGCGCAGAATATGCCGCTCGGCATATCCGCCCAGCCTGCGGCCGGTGCCACGCCGGAGCAGATGACGAACCAGATGACCGATCTGGAGCAGCGGCTCACCCGCATTTCCGTCGCGGCGCAGACGGCGTCCGGCTATGCCAATCGCGCCGAGGCGATCATGGTCGCCTTCGCCGCCCGCCGCGCGATCGATGCCGGCGAGCCGCTCGGCTATCTCGAAAATCAGCTGCGCCTGCTGTTCGGCAACGCCCAGCCCAAAGCCGTGCTGACGATCATCAACGCGGCGCGCGACCCGGTCACCACCAACAAGCTGCGCGCCGGCCTGGAAGACGTCAACGTGCTCATCAAAAAGGGCGATCCCACGGAAAGCTGGTGGTCCGCGACGATGCGCACCATGGGTAGCCTCGTCGTCGTCCGCCGCGCCGGCACGCCGCCGCCCGATCCGGAGCAGCGCATGGCGCGGGCACGGCGCGGTGTCGAAGCCGGACAGATCGAGGATGCGATCAAGGAAATAGCCGCGCTGCCAACCCAGCCGGTGGTCGCGCAATGGCTGGACCAGGCGCGGCGCTACAATGAGGCGCACCGGGCGCTCGACGTGATCGAGGCGGCCGCGATCCTCGAGCCGCGCACGACGCCTGTCGCCCCCGCGCCGTCCGGACAGGCTGCGGCGCCGGCGGCATCCGCTCTCGCCACTCCACCCGCCGGGGCGTCCAAACCCTAGATGTGGAGCCTCAAGAGGCTGATCCATCGACGTTGAACCGCTCGTCATGGCGAGCCCGGCTTCAGCCGGGCGAAGCCATCCAGCGGCGGGCAAGATCGGCCTGGATTGCCGCGCGACTGCGTCGCTCGCAATGACGATTCGGGCCTGCCGGATCGGAGTCCAGCCGATCGACGCTCGGGCCAGGCCGTGACAGTCGCGGAGGGTCTCGCCTGGCCGTGACCGCGCTCAGGCGAGGAAAGGCGCCGCCATTTCGGCCGGGATGCGCGCGAGACGGCCGCTCGCGACGTCGATCATCGCCCAGCTCGTCCGTGCCGACACCTTGAGTTTTTCGTCCGGGCCAAAGAAATCGACCCGCCGGTCGAAGCGGGCGCCGCGGGGCGGGTCCGGTATGAAGGTTCGCGCGACCACCGTCTCGCCGAGCCCGACATTGCCCTTATAATCGATCTCGTGCCGGGTCACGACCCAGACGTAACGAGCGATGTCGTCAGCCCGGGCGAGGCTCATCCAGTGGGCGGTCGCGATCTCCTCCATCCAGCGCACCCAGACGGCATTGTTGACATGACCCATGATGTCGATGTCGTCGGGCTGCGCGGTGAAGCTGATCTCGAAGGTCTGGCCCATGGCTGCGTTATAGAGGGGCCATGGGCGACCGGAAAGCTACTCGCAGCGCACGTTGTTCTTGTCGACCGCGTTGCCGGCAATCGCGCCGCCCGCCGCGCCCAGCACCGTGCCGAGCGTCTTGGAGCCGCCGGGCGCGATGATGTTGCCAAGCACGCCACCGGCGAGGGCGCCGACGATCGTGCCGGTCGAGCCGTCGCTGCGCTTGCAGTAATAATGGCCGTCATTGTCGCGGTAAATCATATCGCTATCGGCCAGATAGCGCCCACGGCGATCTTCCCGGCGGTCACGCCGGTCACGACGATCCGAATAATAGCCATCGCGGGGACGGTTATTATAGCCGTAGCGGTCGCCGGAATAATCGGTCGCACAGGCGCCGAGGGGCAATGTCGTCGCCACCATTAGCGCGGCCAGAAGAGGCTTTTTCAAGACTCGTCTCCGTTGTTGTTTAATCGTGAACAGATAACGGTCGAGTTGCGGAGCTGTTCCCCGGCCCGCGCGGGGAACGGACCGGATTTCAGGCCGCGCCCAGCTGCCAGAGAATGAACGCGAACTCCTCGGCGGTTTCGCGCAGCGATTCCCACCGGCCCGACTTGCCGCCATGGCCGGCGCCCATGTTGGTCTTGAGCAGCAGCGTGTTGGTGTCGGTCTTGGTGGCGCGCAGCCGCGCGACCCATTTGGCCGGCTCCCAATAAGTGACGCGCGGATCGTTGAGGCCCGCTGTCACCAGCATCGGCGGGTAGGCCTGCGCCGTCACATTGTCATAGGGCGAATAGCTGGCGATGAGGTCATAGGCCGCCGCATCCTCGATGGGATTGCCCCATTCGGGCCATTCGCCGGGCGTCAGCGGCAGCGTCTCGTCGAGCATGGTGTTGAGCACGTCGACGAAGGGGACATGCGCAGCGACCGCGCCCCATAGGCCCGGGTCGCTGTTGACGATGGCGCCCATAAGCTCCCCGCCCGCCGAACCGCCCGAGGTCGCGATGCGGCCGGCCGACGTATAGCCCCGTTCGGCCAGGCCCTTCGCCACGTCGACGAAATCGTTGAACGTGTTGGTCCGCTTCTCGAGCTTGCCGTCCTTGTACCATTGCTGGCCGAGATCGTCGCCGCCGCGGATATGGGCGATGGCGAAGGCGAAACCGCGATCGACGAGGCTCAGGCGCCCCGTGCCGAAGCCCGGCTCGATCGCCATGCCATAAGCGCCATAGCCATAAAGGTAGAGCGGCCGCGATCCATCCATCGGATGATCGGCGCGGTGCATGACCGAGACCGGAATGAGCGTGCCGTCGCGCGCCGGGATTTCGAGGCGCGCCGTGGCATAGAGCGCCGGATCATAGCCGGACGGAATTTCCTGCACCTTGAGCACGGTGCGCTCGCCGCTCGCCAGGTCGAGATCGAACACCGTCTCGGGCGAGACCATCGACTCATAGCTGATGCGCAGCTTTGCGACGTCATATTCGGGATTGTCGTCGAGCCCGGCGACATAGCTCGCTTCGGGAAAAGCGAGGCGCGTCGGCCGATGAGTCGCATAGTCGCGGATCTCGACCTGATCGAGACCGTTCTCGCGGCCTTCGGTCACGTAGAAGGCCTTGAACAGGCTGACATCGGTCAGGTAGAATCGATCGGACGCGGGCAGCACCTCGTCCCACTGGTCGGGCGTCTCGATCCGCGAGCGCACGAGGCGGAAATTGGGGTGCGTGTCGTTGGTGCGGATGTACAGCCAGCCGTCATGCTCATCGACGTCATATTCACGCTCGGCGACTCGCGCCGAGACGAGGATTTGCGGTCCCGTCGGGTCGTTGGCGGGCACGAGGCGGACCTCGCTGGTCACATGGTCGCCCGTCGCGATGACGATCCAGTTCTCCGCCGCCGTCATGCCGACCGAGACGCGGAAGCCTTCATCGTCCTCATGGAAGAGCTCGACATCGGTGGCGGCGTCGGTGCCGATGCGATGGAGCTTCGCGCAGTCGGTGCGCCAGTGCTCATTGGCGGGCGCATAGACGATGCCGCTATCGTCGCTGGTCCAGACGAGCGCCGAGAGCACGTCCGGAATGACATCGCCCAGCAGCGCGCCCGTGGCGATGTCCTTGATGCGGACCGTGAAGCGCTCGGAGCCATTGTCGTCGACGGCGAAGGCCAGCAGCCGGTCGTCGTTGGAGATGGAGACGGCGCCGAGGCGAAAATAGCCTTTGCCCTCCGCCAGCGCAGGCTCGTCGAGAATGAGCTGGTCGGCCGAACCGTCGTCCGGCGCGCCGACCGGCCGGCGCCAGTGACGGCGATATTGCTCGCCCGTCTCGAAGCTCGACCAGTAGAGATAGTCGCCATCCTTCTGCGGGACGGACTTGTCCTCTTCCTTGATGCGCCCCTTCATCTCCTCGAACAGCGCATCGACGAGCGGCTTGTGCCGATCCATATGCGCTTCGAAATAGGCATTCTCGGCCTCGAGATAGGCGAGGATGTCGGGATCCTTGACCTCCGGATAGCCCGGATCGCGCAGCCAGGCCCATGGATCGGACAGGATGCGATTGTGATGCGTCGTCTGGTGGGGTCGCTGCCCCGCAATCGGAGGCATGGGGGGCGGGCTGATCTGATCTGTCATGCGCGCCGAGATAGAGGCGTCGGGTGCCCGGCTCAATGGCGAGCGTTCAGAAACCCCTCCAGCCGGGCCCGTCATATTCGGAGGTGACATCCTCCTTGGTGCCGCAAAGACGCACCACCTTGCTCTCCCCGATGATGGGCATGGCCGTCAGACGCATCCAGCGCGCCTCGCCATCATGCCGGCGCAGCATCGCGTCCAGCGTGAACCCGCGGCGATGATGGATGGCGTGCGCACGCAAGGCCTCCATCCCGGCGCGCGAGCGCGGCGTATAGCAAGTGACGGCGGCGGCGCGCGTCAGGGGTTCGTCCTGACCGAGTCCGAACAGCTCGTAGACCTGCGGAGACCAGAGCAGCCGGTTGTCGCGGGTGATGTCGCAGGCCCAAAGGCCGATGCCGGGCGTCGCAGCGGGGCTGGAAACATCGCTCGGATCGCGCAACATCCGCCCCAAAGCTTCGAGCTGCGTGCGCCCCACGCGCTCCTCGGCATCGAAAAGCGGCCAGCTATGAAAAAGCGACAACGAATCAAGCGAGTCCAAGCGTTTCGATCTCCAGAGCCGGAGCATATGAGGTGATGGATTAACGGGCGGTTGGGAAGGCATCAAGAGAAAGGCCCCGCCAGATCGGCGCGCCACGCTGGCAAGCATGCCGGAAATCCTTATGTAGGGCGCTTCACTTCGATCGGGATACCATCATGTCCACCCATGAAGACCGCCTCAAGGCCCTGCGCGCGCAACTCGAGCGTGACGCCCTGACGGGTTTCGTCGTGCCTTTGACCGACGAGCATCTCTCCGAATATGTCGGCGCCTATGCGCAGCGCCTCGCCTGGCTGACGGGCTTCAAGGGGTCCGCGGGCAGTGCCGTCGTGATGCCGGAAGAAGCGGCGATCTTCGTCGACGGGCGCTACACGCTGCAGGTCCGCGACCAGGTCGACGGCAATCTCTGGCAATATGAGAGCGTGCCGCAGACCAGCGTCTCGGCCTGGCTCGAAACGCATGCGCCCGGTGGCGCGCGCATCGGCTACGATCCCTGGCTGCACACGCGCCGCTGGGTCGAGGATGCGACGCGGGCCCTGGCGCGCAAGGGCGCGCAACTGGTCGCGGTCGCGCATAATCCGGTCGATGCGGTGTGGCTGGACCGCCCCGAACCC
The DNA here is from genome assembly GCA_017744605.1 of Sphingobium sp. GTDB lineage: Bacteria > Pseudomonadota > Alphaproteobacteria > Sphingomonadales > Sphingomonadaceae > Sphingobium. The sequence goes on from JAGIAZ010000016.1 coordinate 103,838, forward strand.
AGCAAGGCGCATCTCGTGCCGCACGAAGAGCTTTATGCCGGCAAGTCGAGCGCCCGGAAGCGCGCCGAGATCGGCGATTGGCTGAAGACCGAAGGCCTCGACGCCGTCGTCATGAGCGCGCTCGATTCGATCGCCTGGACCTTCAACGTGCGCGGCGCCGATGTCAGCAACACGCCGGTCGCCCTGGCCTTCGCGCTGCTCCACGCCGACGGGCGCGCCGAACTGTTCGTCGAGCCGGAAAAGATCGATGCCGCGGTGCGCGCGCATCTGGGCAACGCCGTCACGATTCGCGATCGCGCCGAATTCACGCGCGCGCTCGAGGATCTGGGCGGCAAGACGGTCGCGGTCGATCCGGAGCGTTCGGTCGCCGCGATCTTCGAGACGCTCGACAAGGCGAAAGCGACGATCAGGCAGCTGCGCGATCCCGCCGTCCTGCCCAAGGCCATCAAGAACGCGGTCGAGATCGCCGGGACCAGGGCCGCCCATGCCCGCGACGGCGCGGCGCTCTCGCGCTTCCTGCACTGGATCAGCGTCGAAGGCCCCAAAGGCGGCCAGGACGAGCTGACGGTTGTCGACAAGCTGCTGCAGTTCCGCGAGGAAACCGGCTCGCTCGTCACGCCCAGCTTCGACACGATTTCCGGCTCCGGCCCCAATGGCGCCATCGTCCACTACAAGGCGAGCGCGGAAACGAACCGGCCGGTCGAGACGGGGACGCTGCTGCTCGTCGACTCCGGCGGCCAGTATAAGGACGGCACCACCGACATCACCCGCACCGTCGCCATCGGCACGCCGAGCGCCGAGATGCGTCGCCATTTCACGCTGGTGCTCAAGGGCCATATCGCGCTCGGCATGGCGCAGTTTCCGCAGGGGACGCGCGGCAGCCAGCTGGATGTGCTGGCGCGGCAGTTCCTCTGGGCCGAGGGGCTCGATTACGCGCACGGCACCGGTCACGGCGTCGGCAGCTTCCTGGGCGTTCACGAGGGGCCGCAGCGCATCGCGACCTTCGGGGGCGGCGACGAGCCGCTGCAAGCCGGCATGATCCTCTCCAACGAGCCGGGCTACTACAAGACCGGCGGCTACGGCATCCGCATCGAGAATCTGGTGCTGGTCGTGGAGAAGGCGGAAGGCGAAGACGGCAAGCCCTTCCTCGGCTTCGAGACGCTGAGCCATGCGCCGATCGACCGTACCCTCATCGACACGAGCCTGCTGACGCCGGCCGAGCGCGACTGGGTCGATGCCTATCATGCCAAAACGCTGGCTATCGTCGGCCCGCAGCTGAGCGGCGCGGATCTGGCCTGGCTGGAGGCGGTCTGCGCGCCGCTGGCTTGAAGTGAGCGGCTGACTATCCGGCCTTCGCGATGCGATGGCCGAGCCACACCAGCAGCCAACCGGCGGCGACGAAGGCCAAGCAGATCGCCGCGGCGTTGAGCAGTGTCTGCGGCCAGCCGAGCGTGGCGACGTTGATGAAGAAATAGGGATAGCTTCCCTCGGCCTGGCCGCGCAGCATCGCGTAGAGGAAATAGAGGCAGGGCGGCACCGCCCAGAGCCAGGGATCGCGCCAGCGCAGCGCACCCTTGCGCGCGAAGACGAGCCAGAAGAGGGCGATGAGCAGCGGCTGCACGTCATGCATCAGGGAATCGGCGACCAGCGACAGCCCCTCCAGATGCAATAGACCGCGCAACAGGATCGCATAGACGATGCCGATCAGCGCCATGTTCAACGTCACGCCGCCGGTGATCAGCGGCGAGAAGGCCCGACGCGAGCCGAGCGCGATGGCGGCGAAAACCAGGGCGGCCAGCGCGTTGCCGATGATCGTGTAGAAACGCAACATCGACCAGATTGCCCCGCTGGCGGAGCCGGTACGGGCGAAGAGGAGGCCGAAGCGCAACGCGATCGCGCCGAAGCCGATCAGCGCGATCATGCCAGCCGCAACGCGGCCGAGCTGTGAAAGCGACGCGGTTCCGCGCTTCCCGCTCATGTCTGGCAGCTCGGGCAGTGGAAGGTCGACCGTCCGCTATCGATGCGGCGCCGGACAGTGCCGCCGCAGGGACAGGCCTCGCCTTCCCGGCCATAGACACGCCAGTCCTTGGCGAAATAGCCGAGCTCGCCATCGGGTCGGGCATAGTCGCGCAACGTGGAGCCACCCGCAGCGATGGCCGCGCGCAACACGAGGCGGATGGCGTCGACAAGTTTCACCAGCCGCGCCTTGCCGACCTTCCCCGCCTCGCATGTGGGTGCGATGCCGGCGATGTTGAGCGCTTCGCAGACATAGATATTGCCAAGACCCGCGACGATGCGCTGGTCGAGCAACATGGCCTTGATCGGCGCGACGCGGCCTTCGAGCCTGCCGGCGAGATAGTCGGGGTTCAATTCGTCGCCCAGCGGCTCCGGACCCATGGCGGCGAAGGCCGGATAGGCGGACAGTCCGTCCGTGATCACCAGGTCGACGAAACCGAAACGGCGCGGATCGTAAAGCGCGAGGCGATGGCCGGGCGTTTCGAGGATGAGATGGTCATGCCTGGCCGTATCGCTCGGATCGATCCGCCAGCGGCCCGACATGCCGAGATGGAAGATCATCGTGTCGCCGCGATCGGTCTCGATGAGACCATATTTGGCGCGGCGGCCGAGGCTCGTCACGGTCGCGCCGGTGAGACGCTGGCGCAGGTCGACGGGAAAGGCGAAGCGCATGTCCGGCCGGCGCGCCTCGACGCGAGTCAGGGTCGCGCCGTCCAGCACCTGCCGCAGGCCGGCGACGGTGGTTTCGACTTCGGGAAGCTCAGGCATGAGAGGCGACATAGGGCGGGCAAGCGCCGCCGCCTAGATGCTCAATGGTGCCAAGGCAGGATGAGCGGGATGGCGGCGACGGCGGCCAGCGCCATCATGAGCCGCGACTTGCCGGAGACCCGGAGCGCGCTCGGCACGAAACCGTAGGACCGCGCCCAGAGAAAGGGGCAGGCCAATATCGCGATGAAGACGCAGCCCCTGAAGAAATAGACGGCAAGATAGCCATAGGGCGCGAACCAGGACGCGCCATCGGCCTGCAGGGCAAGCCCGGAAAGCGCGAATGCGATCGTCATTATCCACATGATCAGGCGCATGAGCCGGTCCGGTCCTCCACGGCATAAGGACGGCGCCGGGCAAGCGACCTTTAGGGAAGGCGATGAGAGGATGAGGGGCGTAGACGCCCGCCGTCCTCCTGTCGTACCTAAGAGATGGATGCTGAAACGAGTTCGGCATGACGAGGGCGTTTGCAGCCCGCCCCGGAGGCTGGCATGAGGCAATGCCATGAGCCTCGCCGACGATATCGCCATCGCTACCGCCCTCGCCGACGCCGCGGGCGCCGCGATCCGGCCCTTTTTCCGCGCACCCTATGAGATCGACACCAAGTCCGACGCGTCGCCGGTCACTGAAGCCGACAAGGCAGCCGAGATCGCGATGCGCACGCTTCTCGAGAAGATGCGGTCCGGCGATGGGATCATCGGCGAGGAATATGGCACGACGCGGCCGGACGCATCGCGGACATGGGTGCTCGACCCGATCGACGGCACGCGCAGCTTCATTGCCGGGCGGCCCATTTTCGGCACATTGATTGCGCTCTTGCAGGATGGCTGGCCGCTCATCGGCATCATCGACCAGCCGATCATCGGCGAGCGCTGGATTGGCGTGATGGGTCAGCCGACCACATTGAACGGCAAGCCGGTGACGACGCGGCGCTGCCGGGACCTCGACCAGGCGGTCCTGGCCACCACGGGCCCGCAATATTTCGCGGGGCACAAGGGCGAGCATTTCTCCATCCTGGCCGGGCAATGCCGCGACACGGTGTGGGGCGGCGACTGCTACAATTATGCGTTGCTCGCCAGCGGCCACATCGACATCGTGGTCGAATCCGGCCTCAAGCTGCATGACCTCGCCGCGCTCGTGCCCGTCGTCGAGGGCGCGGGCGGCCGCATGTGCGACTGGTCGGGCGAACCGCTCACCGACGCCAGCGAGGGCGACGTCATCGCCATCGGCGATCCCGCCCGGCTCGACGATGTGATCGAAACGCTAGGCTGCCACGGGCATTAGGCTCCGATCCGGCAGCCGCGAAGCGTCATTGCGGGCGACGCAATCGCGCGGCAATCCAGGCCGATCTTGCCCGCCCCTGGATTGCCCGCCCCTGGATTGATCGCATTTCCCGAGTCGTCAGCTGAGTCCACCCGACTTGACAATGGCTTAGTGGACCACGGTTCCGACCACCGCGCCGGTTGCGCCGCCGACGACGGCGCCCTTCTTGACGTTGCCGCCGGTCGCGCCCGCGGCGACTGCGCCGACCCCCGCGCCGATACCGGCACCGGCCAGAGTCGCGCAGCCGGACAACAGCAGAGATGCCGCGGCGACCAGCGGAATGAACATCCGTTTCATCGCTCTTTCCTTTCCAAAGCGTCCCTTCCAAAACCCGCGAGACACCGCACCGGTTCCTGCGGAGGCGCCCGACCGGTGCCCTTGCACCACAACCCGGTCTCGATTATTGATACGGTATAACATTATATGAAAGGAGAGGGTTCATGGCTTTTGCGACATCCACCGATGACCGCCGCCCGATGAGCGACCTCAACACGACGCCGCTGATCGACGTCATGCTGGTGTTGCTCATCATGTTCATCCTCACCATCCCGCAGCAGAGCCACAAGGTCGGCATCGACCTGCCGACCGCACCGCCGCCCACGCCTATCGCGCCCGACCTTGTACGCAACCGCATCACCATCGATGCCGCAGGCGGCCTCGCCTGGAACGGCAACCGCGTGGATCGCGCAGGTCTGCGCGGCTTGCTCAAGGCGTCCATGCACATGCCGGTCGAGCCGGCGCTCGACTTCGTGCCCGCCGCCGAGGCGCGCTACGAGCTGGTCGACGGCGTAATCGCCGACATCAAGCGCGCCGGCGTCACCAAGCTCGGTCTGCCGGGAAATCAGGCGTATAGCGCGTTTTGAAATGCCTCCCGCATCATTCCCGCTTTCACGGGCATGGCGGACATGAGAGATAAGCGCGAACCGGTTGGATGAGGAGCGCGCGGGCATCATGGACTATCGCTATCTCGGGCGCAGCGCCCTGCAGGTCTCGCCGCTCTGCCTCGGCGCCATGATGTTCGGCGGGGCGACCGACGAGGCGACGGCCAAGCGCATCGTCGACAAGGCGCGCGGGCGCGGGATCAACTTCATCGATACGGCCGACGGCTATAATGGAGGCGCGTCCGAGGAAGTGGTCGGTCGCAGCATCGCGGGCGACCGGCATCATTGGGTGGTGGCCACCAAATTCGGCCACCGCATCTCCGCCGCGCCCAATCATGGCGGCCAGTCGCGCAAGTGGATCTGCCAAGATGTCGAGGACAGCCTGCGCAAGCTCGGCACCGACTATATCGACCTGCTCTACTTCCATAAGGCCGACCCCGGCATCCCGTTCGAGGAGCCGCTGCGCGCGATCCAGGATCTGATGACGCAGGGCAAGCTGCGCTATTACGGGGTCTCCAACTTCAAGGGCTGGCGGATCGCCGAGATCTGCCGCGCCGCCGACGCGGTCGGCATGGACCGGCCCGTCGCGAGCCAGCCGCTCTACAACATGGTCGACCGGCTGAGCGAAGTGGAACAGCTGCCCGCCGCCGGCCATTATGGCCTCGGCGTCGTGCCCTACAGCCCGCTGGCGCGCGGCGTCCTCTCGGGCAAATATGCGCCGGGCGCCGAGCCGCCCGAAGGGTCGCGCGCCGCGCGCAAGGACGTCCGCATCCTGCAGACCGAATGGCGCGCTGAGTCGCTCGACATCGCGCAGGCAGTGAGCGAACGGGCCGCCGCCAAGGGCCTCAGCACCGTCGCCTATGCCATCGCCTGGGTGATCCGGAACAGGATCGTCAGCGCCGCCATCGCCGGCCCGCGTACCGAGGAGCAGTGGGACAGCTATCTGCCGGCGCTCGACGCGGTGCTCGATGCCGAAGACGAAGCCTTCGTCGACGCGCTGGTGCCGCCGGGCCATGCCTCGACGCCGGGCTATACCGACCCGGCCTATCCGATCGAGGGGCGGGTGGTCAGATAGGCTGCGCAACGACCATCCCCCACATGTGGGGGCCCCTATTTCGCCGCCGCCTTTGCATCCCCATCCAGCGCCTTCTCGGTCGCGGTCGCAGGTGGCTCGTTCGCCATGCTGGCCGCCACCTTCTCCGCCGCCGCCATCACGCGCAGGATGTTGCCGCCGGCGAGCTTGGCGATGTCGGCGTCGGTCCAGCCGCGCTTCATGAGTTCGAGCAGCAGCGCCGGATAGCTTTCGACGCCGCTCATGCCCTGCGGCAGTTCGACCAGGCCGTCATAATCGCCGCCGAGGCCGACATGGTCATGGCCCGCCACCTTGGCGATATGATCGACATGATCGGCGACCATGGCGACGGTCACGACCGGCTTGGGATGCGCCTTGAGCCAGGCTTCCCTGGCCGCCTTCGCCTTTTCGGGCTCGCCGATATAGAGCCCGCCGAGCGGGGGCTGGTTGTAGAGGGCGTTCAGCGAGCCCTCTTCCGCGCCCCAGATGCGCCGCGCGTCGGACACATATTGGGGCGCGAAATTGACCATGACGACGCCGCCATTTTCGGCGACCTTCTTGAGCACCGCGTCCGAGACATTGCGCGTATGGTCGGTCAGCGCGCGCGCCGACGAATGCGAGAAGATGACCGGCGCCCTGGACGCGGCGATCGCATCCAGCATCGTCCCCTCGCTCACATGAGCCAGATCGACCAACATCCCCAGCCGGTTGAGCTCGCGCACCACCGCGATGCCGAAAGGCGTCAGGCCGTCATGCTGCGGATTGTCGGTGGCGCTGTCCGCCCAGCTGATCGTCTTGCTGTGCGTGAGCGTCAAATAGCCGACGCCGAGCGCCGCGTAGGCGCGCAGCACCGAGAAGCTCTCGTCGATCTGACCGCCGCCTTCGGCGCCCATCATGGAAGCGATCTTGCCGGCCTTCTTCGCCGCGACCACATCGGCCGCCGTGCGCGCCAGCGCGAAATCATTCGGGTAGCGGCGCACGATCGACTTGATCAGGTCGATCTGCTCGAGCGTCGCCTTGACCTGCTCCGGGCCCGGCAGACTGGGCGACACATAGACCGACCAGAACTGCCCGCCGACCATGCCCTGCCGCAGCCGCTCGATGTCCGTGTCGTAGGCGGCCGGATCCAGTTTCGTCAGGTCCATGGTCCAGCGCTTGTCGCCTGCCTTGCCGGCCAGCGCCTCGGCCCAGTCGTTATGGCCGTCGATCAGCGGCGCCGTGGCGAGCAGCCTCTTGAGGCGCGGCAGATTGGGATCGGCGGGATCGGGCGGCTCGGCACGAAGCGGGGCGCTGAGTGCGAGAAGCGATGCGGCAAGCGCCAAGGACAAGCGAGTCATGCGCGACGTAGAGCAGGAGAGCGCCGGGTTGGGAATAGGACGATTGCCGTATGGGTCGCGAGACGGCGATCCCGGAAAGGAGACTCATGCGCCGCGCATCACGCAAGAACCGCCTCACCCGTCCGCCTGCGCTGGATATGGGACGGATCGCTTCATATTCAGGCGAATTCGACGCGAACGGGCGCCCCTTACGCGCCGTCGAACGACAGGCAGACCATTTTCGGAAGCGGCCTTCCGGTCCAACGGCTCGGAAAATGGTCAGATTAAAGGCTTTTGAGCATTTTCAGGCGAAAAACCGGTTCCCACTTTTTCTGAAAATGCTCTAGAGGCGGGCTCACTTATGGCGCGACATGATGGCGCCCAGTCCCAGGGACGACACGCGATGGCCGAATTCTTCCTTCCCAAGAATAGCAAGATCAAGGGCAAGGGCGCCGTACACAGGGCACCCGCCGGCGCGACCGACGTCAAGCGCTTCAAGGTCTATCGCTACGATCCGGACAGCGGCGAGAATCCGCATTACGATACCTTCGAGATCGATCTCGACGATTGCGGCCCGATGGTGCTCGATGCGCTCATCAAGATGAAGGGCGAGCAGGATTCGTCGCTCACCTTCCGCCGCTCCTGCCGCGAGGGCATTTGCGGCAGCTGCTCGATGAACATCAACGGCAAGAACGGCCTCGCCTGCACGACCGCCATCGAGGACTGCAAGGGCGAGGTGCGCATCACCCCGCTGCCGCACATGGACGTGATCAAGGACCTCGTCCCCGATTTCACGCATTTCTATGCGCAATATTCGTCGATCAAGCCCTGGCTGCAAACCGTCACGCCGCCACCGAGCGGCAAGGAGCGGCTGCAATCGCCCGCCGATCGCGAGAAGCTGGACGGCCTCTACGAGTGCATCCTGTGCGCCTGCTGCTCGACCAGTTGCCCGAGCTACTGGTGGAACAGCGACAAGTTCCTCGGCCCGGCGATCCTGCTCCAGGCCTATCGCTGGCTCGCCGACAGCCGCGACGAAATGACCGGCGAGCGGCTCGACGATCTGGAAGATCCCTTCCGCCTCTATCGCTGCCACACGATCATGAACTGCGCGAATGTGTGCCCCAAGGGCCTCTCGCCCGCCAAGGCCATTGCCGAGACCAAGAAAATGCTGGTGGAACGGGCCGGCTGACGCGGGGACGGACGTCATGAAAAACGACGATCGGCTGGAGGGGGGCTGTCTTTGCGGCGCCATCCGATACGAGATCGACGGCCCTCTCCTCTTCGTCTCGCAATGCTGCTGCAAGGACTGCCAGAAGGCGACCGGCACCGGGCACACGACGATCATCGGCATCCACAAGAGCCAGCTGCACCTTCAAGGCGCGCCCACCACCTATACCAATGCCGGAGACACCGGTGGAACGGTGACACGGCACTTTTGCGGCACCTGCGGCGGGCGCATCTTCACCTCGGGCGACCTGCCGGGCGAATATATCATGGTGCAGGCGGGTTCGCTCGACGATCCGAACCGCGTTTCGCCCGAGAGCGTCATCTACATGAAGGACGCCGTCGCCTGGGACTTCTTCGACCCCGCGCTTCCCAAGCATGAGGGGATGAGCCCCAGGCCTCACCACGTCACCCGTCCGGCGGAGGATCGGCCCGGCGGCCAATGACCACGGTCCTCGCCTGCTATGACGCGCTGATCGCCGCCGGCGAGCTCAAGCCCGATGCCGACCAGCGCGCCGCCGCGGTCCGACTCACGCAACTGCAGGAAGAGCTGGAGGCCGTCCCGACCCGCGGATCCGTCCTGTGGCGGATGCTGCGCAAGGCGCCCGAGCCGGTGCGCGGCGTCTACATGTGGGGCGGCGTCGGGCGCGGCAAGTCGATGCTCATGGACCTGCTGCGCGACTGCCTGGTGGGCCCGGCCAAGCGGCGCATCCACTTCCACGAATTCATGCTCGACGTGCACGCGCGGCTGCGCATGGCGCGCGAGAGCGAAAGCGGCGATCCGATCCCGCCCGTCGCGTCGGCAATCGCAAGCGAGATCAAGGTCCTGCTGTTCGACGAGATGGTGGTGAACAACATGGCCGATGCGGCGATCATGTCGCGGCTGTTCACGGCGCTGCTCGATGCGGGCGTGACTTTGGTCGCGACCTCCAACCGCCCGCCGGACGATCTCTACAAGGACGGCCTCAACCGCGAGCTGTTCCTGCCCTTCATCGCGCTGCTCAAGGCGCGGCTGGACGTGCTCTCCCTCAACGGGCCGACCGACTATCGACTCGACCGACTCGGCGATGTCGACATCTGGCATGTGCCCAATGACGAAACGACGACCGCGAAGCTGCGCGAGATCTTCTTCCGGCTGACCGACTATCCGCCCGAGGACAGCGCCAACGTCCCTTCCGAGGCGCTCGACGTGGGCGGCGGGCGGATGCTCCATGTGCCCAAGAGCCTCAAGGGCGTCGCCGTCTTTTCCTTCAAGCGCCTCTGCGGCGAGGCGCGGGGCGCCAGCGACTATCTCGCCATCGCGCGGCGTTTTCATACGGTCATCATCGTGGGCATTCCGATTCTTGGCCCGGAAAACCGCAACGAGGCCGCGCGCTTCGTGACGCTGATCGACGCGCTGTACGAGCATAAGGTGAAGCTCGTCGCCGGCGCCGCGGCCGAACCGGCGGCGCTCTATCCGGCGGGCGACGGCAGCTTCGAGTTCCAGCGCACGGTCTCGCGCCTCATGGAAATGCAGTCCGAGGACTATCTCGCTTTGGGGCACGGCGCCCACACGCATTGAGGAATTGCGCTATCCTTTCAGCCGCATCGTCCGGAACGATGCAATGTCCGCATTGTTCAGCTGGCGGAAGATGCGCTGAATCGGTCCCGGTTCATGCCGGAACGGCCTTTATTGCAATTGCGAACTATTTGCAAAGAAAAGCAGGCTATCCGCCCTTCTTCGCATTGAATCGGTAACCAATTGAGCCTATGGGCGCCTGCAACTGTCCCTCCCGAAGGAGAAATCAGCGCATGGCCCGCAAGAAGATCGCCCTTATCGGCGCAGGCAATATCGGCGGCACGCTTGCCCATCTGGCAGCCCTCAAAGGTCTCGGCGACATCGTCCTCTTCGACGTCGTGGAAGGCGTCCCCCAGGGCAAGGCGCTCGATCTCTCGCAATGCGGCCCGGTCGAAGGCTTCGACGCCAAGATCACCGGCACCAACGATTATGCCGATATCGCGGGCGCCGACGTCATCATCGTCACCGCCGGCGTCGCCCGCAAGCCGGGCATGAGCCGCGACGACCTGCTCGGCATCAACCTCAAGGTCATGAAAGCGGTCGGCGAAGGCATCAAGGCCAACGCACCCGACGCCTTCGTCATCTGCATCACCAACCCCCTCGACGCCATGGTCTGGGCACTGCGCGAATTTTCCGGCCTGCCGCACAATAAGGTGGTCGGCATGGCCGGCGTGCTGGACAGCGCGCGGTTCAGCCATTTCCTCGCCGAGGAATTCAACGTGTCGGTCAAGGACGTCAACTCGTTCGTGCTCGGCGGCCATGGCGACACCATGGTCCCGGTGATCGAATATTCGACCGTGGCCGGCATTCCCGTGCCCGACCTCATCAAGCAGGGCCGCTCGACCAAGGAGCGCATCGACGCCATCGTCGCGCGCACGCGCAGCGGCGGCGGCGAGATCGTCGGCCTGCTCAAGACCGGCTCGGCTTATTATGCGCCCGCGACCAGCGGCATCGCGATGGCCGAAGCCTATCTCTACGACCAGAAGCGGCTGCTGCCCTGCGCGGCGCACCTGACCGGCCAATATGGCGTCGACAATCTCTATGTCGGCGTGCCGGTGATCATCGGCGCCGGCGGCGTCGAACAGGTCGTCGAGATCGAGCTGGACGCCGAAGCCAAGCGCAACCTCCAGGTCAGCGTCGACGCGGTCAAGGAACTGCTGGTGGCGTGCAAGGGCATCGAGCCGAGCCTGGCTTGAGCCATATCGAACTCAACTTGGCCGTCACCCCGGCGAAGGCCGGGGTCCACGGTCAGGTCAGGATGGATACCGACCTTCGCCGGTAAGACGAGGTGAGGTGAATTGGAGAAACGGGGTTACGTCTACATCATGGCGAGCAAGCCGAACGGCACGCTCTACATCGGCGTAATGAGCGACTTGTTGAAGCGTGTCTGGGAGCATCGTGAAGGCGTCATCGACGGGTTCACCAAGCGCTACGGATGCAAGACATTGGTTTGGTTCGCAGTGTTTGATCGGGTCGAAGATGCGATCGCGCGTGAGAAACAGATGAAGGAGTGGCGAAGGGCCTGGAAGGTTCGCCGGATCGTGGAAGCCAACCCCGACTGGCACGACCTCTACCCGACGCTTTCGTAGAAATGGACCCCGGCCTTCGCCGGGGTGACGGAAAGAAGGACAGGGCCTGCCAATGAGCATCCTCGTCGACAAGAATACCAAGGTCATCACCCAGGGCATGACGGGCGCCACCGGCACCTTTCATACCGAGCAGGCGCTGGCCTATGGCACGCAGATGGTCGGCGGCGTCACGCCCGGCAAGGGCGGTACCGAGCATATCGGCCTTCCCGTGTTCGACACGGTCGAGGAAGCGGTCGCCAGGACCGGCGCCACGGCGAGCGTCATCTATGTGCCGCCGCCATTCGCCGCGGACTCGATCCTCGAAGCGATCGACGCGGAAGTGCCGTTGATCGTCACGATCACCGAAGGCATTCCGGTGCTCGACATGGTGCGCGTGAAGCGCGCGCTCTCGGGCAGCAAGTCGCGCCTCATCGGCCCCAATTGCCCCGGCGTGCTGACCCCCAACGAGTGCAAGATCGGCATCATGCCCGGCTCTATCTTCAAGAAGGGCAGCGTGGGCGTCGTTTCGCGCTCCGGCACGCTGACCTATGAAGCCGTGTTCCAGACCTCGAACGCGGGCCTCGGCCAGACCACGGCGGTCGGCATCGGCGGCGATCCGGTCAACGGCACCAATTTCATCGACGTGCTCGAGCTGTTCCTCGCCGACGAGGCGACCAAGTCGATCATCATGATCGGCGAGATTGGCGGCGACGCCGAGGAACAGGCCACCCAGTTCCTGATCGACGAGGCCAAGCGCGGCCGCAAGAAGCCGATGGCCGGCTTCATCGCGGGCCGCACGGCGCCTCCGGGCCGCCGCATGGGTCATGCCGGCGCCATCGTCTCGGGCGGCAAGGGCGACGCGGAGAGCAAGATCGCGGCGATGGAAGCGGCCGGGATCAAGGTCGCGGCAAGCCCGTCGGAGCTCGGCACGACGCTGCTCGAGGTACTGAAGGGCTGAACATGGTAAGCAGGCCTTTAACGCGTCGCCTGTAAGGGCAGGCGCGCAGAGGCAGCTCCGGCGCACATGCCGGGGCACGTGGCAGAACGAAGGATCAGGCCATGGGTGTGGAGAATCAGGATTTCACCGGCGGCTCGGAATATGAGCAGGGCCCGAGCTGGCAGCGCAAGGGCTGGCCGCTCGACACGACGGACGATCTGACGGCGGCGCTCGACCCGACGCAGATGCAGCTTGCGATCAAGGCTGCGGCCACCAAGGCCGGCACCAGCATGAGCGATGTCGACATCGTCCGCGCCTGCCAGGATTCGATCCGCGCCATGATGCTGATCCGCACCTATCGCGTGCGCGGGCATCTCGCCGCCAATCTCGATCCGCTCGGCCTCTCCCACCTCGACTTGCCCGCCGATCTCACGCCGGAATATCACGGCTTTTCGGGCGCCGATCTCGACCGCAAAATCTATATGGGCGGCACGCTCGGCCTGGAGTGGAGCACCGTCCGCGATCTCGTCGAGATCCTGCGCTCGAACTATTGCGGCAATGTCGGCCTCGAATATATGCACATCTCGGATGTGGAGGAGCGCCGCTTCCTGCAGGACCGGCTGGAAGGCAAGGACAAGGAGATCGCCTTCACGCCCGAGGGCAAGAAGGCGATCCTGACCAAGGTAATCCACGCCGAGCAATATGAGAAGTTCCTGGGCCGCAAATATGTCGGCACCAAGCGCTTCGGCCTCGATGGCGGCGAAGCCATGATCCCAGCGCTCGAAGCGGTCATCAAATATGGCGGCCAGCTCGGCGTGCGCGAGATCGTCTACGGCATGGCCCATCGCGGCCGGCTCAACGTGCTCGCCAATGTGATGGCCAAGGGCTTCCGCGTCATCTTCCATGAATTTTCGGGCGGCACCGCCAATCCCGAGGATGTCGGCGGATCGGGCGACGTGAAATACCATCTCGGCACCTCCACCGACCGCGAGTTCGACGGGATCAAGGTGCATATGAGCCTGGTCCCCAATCCCTCGCATCTCGAAACGGTCGATCCCGTCGTGCTCGGCAAGGTGCGCGCGCAGCTCACGTTCCGCGACGACCTCAAGGCGATGGACCAGGTCGTCCCCGTGCTCATCCACGGCGACGCCGCCTTTGCGGGCCAGGGCATCGTCTGGGAGACGCTCGGCTTCCAGGGCATCCGCGGCTACGCAACCGGCGGCTGCATCCACTTCATCGTGAACAACCAGATCGGCTTCACGACCTCGCCGCAATTCGCGCGCAACTCGCCTTACCCGTCCGACGTGGCCAAGGGCGTGCAGGCGCCGATCTTCCATGTGAACGGCGACGACCCGGAAGCGGTGACCTTCGCCTGCAAGCTCGCCGTCGAATTCCGCCAGAAGTTCGACAAGGACGTGGTCATCGACATGTGGTGCTATCGCCGCTTCGGCCACAATGAAGGCGACGAGCCCTCGTTCACCCAGCCGCTCATGTATGCGCAGATCCGCCAGCATCCGCCGGTCAGCGAGATTTATGCCGCGCGCCTGCGTCAACAGGGCGTGATCGACGACAATTTCCTCAAGAGCGCGACCGACGATTTCGTCAACCTGCTGGAAGAAGAGTTCGAAGCCGCCAAGACCTACAAGGCCAACCATGCAGACTGGTTCGCCGGGCGCTGGTCGGGCCTGCACCAGCCCGCCGACATCGAAACGGCGCGCCAGAATGTCGAGACCGCCGTCTCGAGCAAGCTGTTCGAAAGCCTGGGCCGCACGCTGACCACGATCCCGAACGATCTCAACGTGCACAAGACGCTGCGCCGCATCATCGACGCCAAGGCCGAGATGTTCCGCACCGGCGAGAATTTCGACTGGGCGACCGGCGAAGCGCTGGCCTTCGGCTCGCTGCTCTCGGAAGGCTATGGCGTTCGCCTGTCCGGCCAGGATTCGGGCCGCGGCACCTTCTCGCAGCGCCATGCCGTCTGGGTCGACCAGGACAGCGAGCGCCGATACATCCCGCTCGCGACCGTGCCTCACGGCCGGTTCGACGTGCTGGACAGCCCGCTCAGCGAATATGGCGTGCTCGGCTTCGAATATGGCTATGCCATGGCCGACCCGAAGAGCCTCGTCATGTGGGAGGCGCAGTTCGGCGACTTCGCCAATGGCGCGCAGATCATCATCGACCAGTACGTCGCCTCGTCGGAGTCCAAGTGGCTGCGCGCCAACGGCCTCGTGCTGCTGCTGCCGCACGGCTATGAAGGCCAGGGACCGGAGCACAGCTCGGCGCGCGTCGAGCGCTTCCTGCAGCTCTGCGCGGAAGGCAATATCCAGGTCGCGAACTGCACGACCCCGGCCAACTACTTCCATATCCTGCGCCGGCAGATGCTGCGCTCGTTCCGCAAGCCGCTCATCATCTTCACGCCCAAATCGCTGCTGCGCCACAAGCTCGCCGTGTCCAAGGCCGAGGACTTCATGGGGGACACGCATTTCATGCGGATTCTCTCGGACCTCAACCCGGCCCCCGACGAAAAGACCAAGCGGCTCGTGCTGTGCACGGGCAAGGTCTCCTACGACCTCATGGAAGCGCGCGACGCCGCGGGCGACAAGGAAACCCAGATCGTCCGCATCGAGCAGCTCTATCCCTTCCCGACCGAAGCGCTGGCGATCCGCATCGCCCGCATGAAGAGCCTCGAAGACATTGTCTGGTGCCAGGAAGAACCGCGCAACAACGGCGCCTGGTTCTTCGTCGAGCCCTTTATCGAGCAGGCGCTGGACGCCGCCGGCAAAGCGCCGATGCGCGCCCGCTATGCCGGCCGCAAGGCAGCCGCCTCGCCCGCCACCGGCCTCGCCAAGCGGCACCTTGCCGAGCAGGGCGCCCTCATCGCCGATGCGCTGGGCCACAGCGTCCGCACTGAAATCAAGCGCCAGAAGAAAGCGTAGTCCCCGCGAAAGGCGGGGCGCCAGGAGACAAGTTTATGGCCACCGAAGTCAAAGTTCCGACGCTGGGCGAATCCGTGACCGAAGCAACGGTCGGCCAGTGGCTGAAGAAGCCGGGCGATGCCGTCGCGGTCGACGAGCCCATTGCGAGCCTGGAAACCGACAAGGTGGCGGTGGAAGTGCCGTCACCCGTCGCCGGCGTCATGGGCGAGCAGCTCGTCAAGGAAGGCGACACGGTCAATGTGGGCGCGGTGATCGCGACGGTCGAGGCCGGCGCGACGGCCGCCGCCAAGCCGGCCGCGGCCGCACCTGCACCCGCCGTTTCGGCTCCGCCCCCCGCTGCGCCCGCACCGGCCGCAGCACCAGCGCCAGCCCCGGCACCGGCCCAGGACGCCGAAGCCACCGGAGCGGTGACTCTCTCGCCGGCCGTTCGCCGCCTCGTGCTGGAGCATGGCCTCGACCCGAGCCGCATCGCCGGCACCGGCAAGGACGGCCGGCTCACCAAGGACGACGTGATGGCCGCCATCGCCTCGGGCACCGCCGCTGCCGCGGCGCCGGCAGGTGCGGCACCGAGCGCGGCGCCCGCAGTCGTGGCTGGGCCCGGCCGTGGCCAGGAGCGCGTCAAGATGACGAGACTCCGGCAAACCGTCGCCAAGCGCCTCAAGGAAGCGCAGAACAACGCCGCGATCCTCACCACCTTCAACGATGTCGATATGTCGGCCGTCATCGAGGCGCGGACAAGGTATAAGGACCTGTTCGAAAAGAAGCACGGCGTGCGCCTGGGCTTCATGGGCTTCTTCGTGAAGGCCGCCTGCATGGCGCTCAAGGACATTCCCGGCGTCAACGCGCAGATCGAAGGCGACGAGATCGTCTACAATGATTTCTGCGACATCTCGGTCGCAGTCTCGGCGCCCAACGGCCTCGTCGTGCCGGTGATCCGCAACGCCGAGAGCATGAGCGTCGCCGAGATCGAGAAGACCATCGCCGATTTCGGCAAGCGCGCCAAGGACGGCACGCTGACCATGGCCGACATGGCCGGCGGCACCTTCACCATCTCCAATGGCGGCGTGTTCGGCAGTCTCATGTCGACGCCGATCATCAATCCGCCCCAGTCGGGCGTGCTCGGCCTCCACCGCATCGAGGACCGCGCGGTCGTCGTGAACGGCCAGGTGGTCGTGCGCCCGATGATGTATCTGGCGCTGAGCTACGACCATCGGCTGGTGGACGGGCGCGAGGCGGTGACCTTCCTCGTCGCGATCAAGAATGCGATCGAGGATCCGACAAGGTTACTGATCGATCTTTGATGACAAGTGCTGACATTCTAAATTGCCTCGTGCTCCTGCG
Organism: Sphingobium sp.; assembly: GCA_017744605.1. GTDB lineage: Bacteria > Pseudomonadota > Alphaproteobacteria > Sphingomonadales > Sphingomonadaceae > Sphingobium. The sequence continues at coordinate 120,775 of JAGIAZ010000016.1, forward strand.
AAGGCAGGAGCCCATGCAACGGAGATGAGAAACGAAACGGGGCTTCGTGTACATCATGGCCAGTGGGCGCAACGGCACACTCTACCTCGGGGTGACCGGCGACATCGTCCAGAGATGTCACCAGCACCGCGAAGGCCTGATCGACGGCTTCAGCAAGAAATATGGCTGTCGAACGTTGGTCTGGTACGAAGTCTATGACGACCTGCAGGAAGCGCGTTTCCGCGAGCTGCAAATGAAGAAATGGAAGCGGGCCTGGAAAGTTCGCCTCATTCAGGACAGCAATCCTGATTGGATCGATCTCTGGCTCAGTATCGCGGCGTAGCTATGGGTTCCTGCCTTCGCAGGAACACAGCTTGGTGTCGCAATGGAGCGAAGAATGGCAGACCAGTTCGACTATGACGTCCTTGTGATCGGCGCCGGGCCGGGCGGCTATGTGGCCGCGATCCGCGCCGCGCAGCTCGGGCTCAAGACCGCGTGCGCGGACAGCCGCGCGACGCTGGGCGGAACCTGCCTCAATGTCGGCTGCATCCCGTCCAAGGCGCTGCTCCACGCATCGGAATATTTCGAGGCGGCGGCCGGCGGCGCGATGGCGAAGATGGGCATCAAGGTGAAGCCCGAGCTCGACCTGCCGACCATGCAGGGCCAGCGGCTCGACGCGGTCAAGGGCCTGACCGGCGGCATCGAATTCCTCTTCAAGAAGAACAAGGTCGACTGGCTCAAGGGCCATGCGACGTTCAAGGACGCGCATACCGTCGATGTTGGCGGCAAGAGCGTGACGGCGAAGAATATCGTCATCGCCACCGGCTCGTCGGTCACGCCGCTGCCCGGCGTCGAGGTCGACAATGACAAGGGCATCATCGTCGATTCGACCGGCGCGCTGGAGTTGTCGAAAGTCCCGGCCAGCATGGTCGTGATCGGCGGCGGCGTGATCGGCCTCGAGCTCGGCAGCGTGTGGCGGCGCCTGGGCGCCAAGGTGACCGTCGTCGAATTTCTCGATCAGATCCTGCCCGGCATGGACGGCGATGTCCGCAAGGAAGCGAACAAGATCCTCGCCAGGCAGGGCCTCGAGTTCAAGCTGGGCACCAAGGTCACCGGCGCCGCGGTCAAGGGCAAGAAGGCGGTGCTGACGCTGGAACCGGCGGCGGGCGGTAAGGCGGAAACGCTCGAAGCCGATGTCGTGCTCGTCTCCATCGGCCGGCGTCCGAATACGGATGGCCTCGGCCTCGACACGATCGGCCTTGCCACCAACAAGCGTGGCCAGATCGAAACCGACCATGAGTTCGCGACGAGCGTCGCGGGCGTCTGGGCGATCGGCGACGTGATCCCCGGGCCCATGCTCGCGCACAAGGCCGAGGACGAAGGCATTGCCGTCGCGGAGAATATCGCGGGCCTCACCGGCATCGTGAATCACGATGTCATCCCGAGCGTGGTCTATACCATGCCCGAGATCGCCGGCGTCGGCCTCACCGAGGAAGCGGCGAAGGAAAGAGGTGCGGTCAAGATCGGCAAGTTCCCGATGCTCGCCAATTCCCGCGCCAAGACCAATCACGAGCCGGACGGTTTCGTGAAGGTGATCGCGGACGCGGAGAGCGACAAGGTGCTCGGCGTCTGGATCATCGCCTCGGTTGCCGGGACCATGATCGCGCAGGCCGCACAGGCCATGGAGTTCGGCGCGACCAGTGAGGACATCGCCTATACCTGCCACGCCCACCCGACGCACAGCGAGGCGCTCAAGGAAGCGGCCATGGCCGTGCAGGGCAAGCCGATTCATATTTGATCATATAAAACTTATTGACATTATATTTTATATAACGCAATTCGGCTCCATAAACACTTTATGGAGATTATATGAACGCGTCCCTTGATCAATCTTTGGTTTCGGAATTACAGGCTCTTTGCGTAGCCAACGAAACGGCTCGTCGCCTTTTTTTTGAAGGTTTTGCGCAGCGCCAAAAGGATTCGCGTACAACAACCGTCGATCGTGCCGCGCGGACTGCCAATGCTGACTATAGTTCAATGATTCAGGTGTTTAAAAAGCTGGACCAGATTGGTGCAGGGAGATTTATCGCCGGCCGACATGGTCATTCGTCTCGAATGGAGTGGAAATATAGCCTTCGCAGCCTAAGCGCCGTAGCCCAAGGAAAAGGCCGGAAACTTGAACAGGTTCCATCTGACGCTGTAAATGAGGATGCAATTTCAGACCGTCTCGGGAAATTGGCGTTGCTCGATCACGAATTCCAGCTGAGGGGGGATTTGAAGATCAAATTCAGCTTGCCGGCGGACTTGACTGAAAAAGAGGCAGAGCGGCTCGGTGCATTTCTAAAGACCTTGCCGCTTTGATGCAGTTCTTGACCGTTTTCGCGCGGCAGCCTAGCCCCCGCGTTTCATCCTCACCGCTTCTGCCCACCAGACCAGTTCCTCGGCAAAGCCGGGGAAGGATCGGTCGAGCGCCGCGCCGCCTTCGCCGATCGGCTGGGCGTCCTCGTCGAGCGCGGTCGAGATGGTGCCGACCGTGATCGTATTGGGGATCACCGCCATGCCGAGCTCCGTGAGCGTCGCATGCCAGGCGGAGTTGCTGCGCGCACCGGCCAGCCGCCCGGCCGAATAGCTGACGATGCCCGCCGGCCGCCGCCAGAATTCCTTGAAATAATGGTCGACCAGATTCTTGAGGCCCGGCTGCATCCCCCAATTATATTCGCCCGCGACGAACACATAGCCGTCCGCCGCGGCGATCTTGTCCGCCAGATCCGACATGGCCTTCGGCGCCGTGCCCGGCTCATATTCGAAATAGCGCTTGTCCAGCATCGGCAGCCCGACCGCCTTGGCGTCGACCAGTTCGACGACATGGCCCTGAGCCGAGAGGTTGCGCACGATATAGTCGGCGAGGCGAATGCCCGCCCGCGCCTCACGATAGGACCCATAGAAGACGAGGAGATAGAGCGGCGACGATGAGGACGACGATGAGGACATGGAGCGGCTTCCTGTTTTGACGCGAGTCACGGTGGGATCGATCCTAACCCGATCCGCTTCGCATGACACGCATAGCGCATCGCCACCTCGACAGGTCCACGGCCACAGGTCTAATCAGCGCCATGCCCACGCCCGATCCCGTCCTGACGACCGGCGCGATGCTGACCGCGCTCAACGTGCTCGGTACGTTCGTGTTCGCTGCTTCCGGCGCCCTTGCGGCGGCGCGGCTCAAGCAGACTTTGGTCACATTCTGCTTCTTCGCGCTGACCACCGGCGTCGGCGGCGGCACGGTGCGCGATCTCTTGATCGGTGCGCCGGTCTTCTGGGTCCACGATCTGTCCCAGCCGATCATCTGCCTAGGCGCCGCGCTCATCGTCTATGTGACGCCAGGGCGCTGGTGGAGCCTTCGCGCGCTCGACTGGCTGGATGCGGTCGGCCTGGCCGCTTTCGCCGTGTTCGGCACCGCCAAGGCGATGAGCCATGGCGTGCATCCGTTCACCGCGGCGCTGATGGGCATATCGACGGGCTGCGTCGGCGGCATCATTCGCGACCTGCTGGCCGGCGTGCCCTCGATCCTGCTGCGGCCGGAAATCTACGTGACCGCCGCCGCGCTGTCGGCGGGGCTCTATGCGTTGTTCGTGCCGTTCGGCGTGCCGACTGCGATGGCGGGCGTCATCGCGGCGCTGGCCGGCTTCGCATTGCGCGCGCTGGCCATTGCCAAAGGGCTCGCTTTACCCTCCTATAGCAACCCGCCCAAACCATAGAGGCCCAGCCGTGGACATTCCCAAGGACATCTTCACCGAGCAGGACGCCGATCCGGATACGCTCGCCCATCTCGGCCCGCTGCGGCGACTCGCCGGCACGTGGGAGGGCAAGCGCGGCATCGATATCAATCCCAAGGAAAACGGGCCCGAGCGGCGCGATTATTACGAGCGCATCGTCATGGAGCCGATCGATGCGCAGTCCAACGGGCCGCAGCTGCTTTATGGCCTGCGCTATCACATCCACATCAACACGCCCGAGGAAGAGATCGCCTTCCACGACCAGGCCGGCTACTGGCTCTGGGAGCCCGACACGGGCCTCATCATGCAGACGCTCTCCATCCCGCGCGGACAGACGGCGCTCGCAGGCGGCAAGGCGACGGCGGATGCGACGACGCTGGTGGTCGAGGCGAAGCGTGGCGCGACGGATTACGGCATCTGCTCGACCGAGTTCCTTGAACAGGCGTTCCGGACCGACAGCTATCGCCTCGAGGTGACGTTCCACGATGACGGCACGTGGAGCTATGTCAGCGACACGACGCTCATCGTGCGCGGGGCGCCCTTCCTGCATAAAGACCGCAATCACCTGACCAAGATCGCCGAGCCGGACCTCAATCCCTGGCTGAAGCTGAAGCGCTCTCAGGCGGGCGGCGCCGCCTCGTAGCCGAGCAGGCCGGAGAGATCGACCCAGGCCTGCTTGCTCGACATCCAGATCTGCGCCGTCGGCGCAAAGCGATCGGGGTCGTCGAGGCTGCCCATCAGCAGGCTGATCGTGCTGCCATCGGCGCGCTTCGAGAAGAGGCTGGTGCCGCACGCCGGGCAAAAGCCGCGCAGGATGATGTCCGAGCTCGGATACCAGCCGACCGGCCCGGATATGCTCACCGCGTCGCCCGGCATGCGCACGCGCGCATAGAGCGGCGCACCGGTCGCCTTCTGGCATTTCCGGCAGTGACAGACGCGCACGTCGACCGGTTCGCCCTGGGCCTCATAGCGGCAGGCGCCGCACATGCAGCCGCCGGTCACAGGCCCACTCATTCTCAGAGGCTCCTGGCGAAGGCAGCCATTCTGGCCAGCCAGCCGGCGTCGCTTGCGGCAACAGCCGCGCTGCCGACTGGGGGCTGGAAGCCCCGGCATTCGAGGCAGTCGGCGCGGATCGCGGGACCATCGACCAGTGCCCGGACGTCATGGAGGATGCGCAGCGTCCATTGCTTCTGGCGCATGGCTGCAAGGCTCAGCCAGTCACGCGGCACGGCCGTGCGCGCGCCCAGCCGCGCCTCGCTCTCATCGCTGCCGCCGAGCAGTTGCATCAGGCGCGAGAGCCGGTCGCCCTTCGGATCGAAGTAGCGCGCTTTCGCGTCGGCGCCGGACAGGTCTGCGCGCTTCGCGGCGTCGGCAATGGCTTCGTCGAGGCCCCCGAAATGATCGATGAGTTTGAGTTGATGCGCCATGCCGCCCACCCAGACGCGACCCTGGCCGATCTCGTCGACGCGGGCGGGCGTGAGCTTGCGGGCATTGGCGACGAGGCCGATGAAGCGGCCGTAGATATCTTCGACGCTCGCCTGGGCCATGGCGTCATATTCAGGGCTGACGCCGCCGATGATGTCGGGTTCGCCGGAATAAGGCGTCGCCTTCACCGTCTCGCTGGTGATGCCGATCTTGGCCAACGACGCCTCGAAACTCGGGACGATGCCGAACACGCCGATGGAGCCGGTGATCGTTGCCGGTTCGGCATAGATGGCGTCGGCGGCCGTGCTGACCCAATAGCCGCCGGATGCCGCGACATTGCCCATCGAGACGACGATGGGCAGGCCCATCTTTTTGGCGGCGGCCAGGGCGGCGCGGATCTCTTCGGCCGCGGCGGCCGACCCGCCCGGCGAATCCACGCGCAACACGAGCGCCTTGATGTTGTCGTCGGCCGTCGCGTCGCGGATGAGGCTGGCGACGGTATAGCCGCCGGCCGTGCCAGCCGGCGTATCGCCGTCGACGATATCGCCCGCGACGGTGATGACGCCGACGCCGCCGTCGGTGCCGGGCTTGTGCCGGCGCAGATAGGTGTTCAGCGTTATGGCCGCGAAGCTGCCCTCTCCGCCGTCCTTGGCCTGGCCCGCGAGATCCGCGACCCGCGTGCCGAACGCAATCTCGTCGCCGAGCTTGTCGACGAGGCCCAGACCGACCGCCGCCTTGGCCATGTCGCCGCCGGCAGCGCGGGTCGCGCCGAGCGGATCGGCGAGATATTTGACGACCTGCGCCTTCTTGCGCGCATGGCCGACATTCTTGAGCCAGTCATCCCAGAGCGCCGAGACCATTTCCTTGTTGGCCTGGCGCGATTCCTCGGACTGGTCGGAGCGGATATAGGGCTCGACCGCGCTCTTATATTTGCCGACGCGATAGACGTGGACGTTGGCCGCGACCTTGTCGATCAGGCCCTTGTAATAGACGATGGTTCCGCCCGGACCGGTCACACCGACCATGCCCATGGGCGTCATCCAGATCTCGCTGGCGTGGGCCGCGAGCAGATAGGCGTCATCGTCATAGACGGAGGCGTGGGCAAGTACGGGCTTGCCGGCCGCGCGCACCTTGTCCAGCGCGGCGGCCACCCGCTCCATCGCGACCTGCCCGCCCCCGCCGAAGCCGTCGAGATCGAGCACCACCGCCTTGATCGCACTGTCGCCCGCTGCCGTCTCGATCGCATGGACGACATCGCGCAGACGATATTCGGGGGCGACGCTGCCGCCGCCGGAAATGGCGGACAGGCCGTCCACGGCCGAAGGCTGCTCGACGATCGGGCCATCGAGCGCGAGGAAGAGGGCGCCCGTGCTCGGCGCGGCGTCGGCCGAACGAGCCTGCTTGATTGCCGCATAGACGATCAGGAAGAAGCCGATGAGGAACAGAAGGACCATGAGGTCCTTGACGGCGACGACGAGCTTCCAGGCAGCTTTGGCGAAATTCACAGGCAATGGTCCTCTGCAATTGCGCCCTCGCTAGAACATTTTCGTGCCCGATGCACGGGGCCAGTTGGCGCCCCGGCCGTGGCCGCACGGCCGCAGCAGGAGCGTAACGCACTGAGCCTATGGCGATTGTCACTTCCTTCCGCGGCTCTGGGCGCCTATCCGGACCGGCTTTATGTCCGATGTCGCGCCTCTTTCCCCATTCCGTGCCGAGCTTTCGGCCACGTTGCGGCTCGCCCTGCCGCTGGTGGGCGCGAATCTCCTGCAGATGGCGATCCACGCCGTCGACGTGATGTTCGTGGCGCGCCTTGGCGCGGCGCAGCTGGCCGCCTCCACCCTGGGTGTGGCCGCCTTCTCGCTGCTGGTGTGGAGCTCGACCGGACTCATTGCGCTCGCGCCGATTGCAGCGGCGGAGCTGGGCCGCCGCAACCATGCGGTGCGCGAGGTGCGCCGGACCACCCGCATGGCACTCTGGCTGACGGTCACCATCGGGGTATTGCTCGCATTCGTCTTCCAGTTCGGCGAGGCGCTTTTCCTCGCCACCGGCCAGCCGCCCGTCCTCGCCGCGCATGCGGGCGCGTTCCTCGCGGTGCTGGCCTTCGCGATCCTGCCGATGCTGCTGGCATCGACGCTGCGCCAGTTCATCTCGACGCTCGACCGGGCCGCCTATGCGACCTGGATCAATCTCCTGGCCCTGGGCGCCAACATCCTCGGCAACTGGCTCCTGGTCTTCGGCCATGGCGGCTTCCCGGCGCTGGGCCTGATCGGATCGGCGATGTCGAGCGTCGCCACAAGCTGGGCAGCCGTGCTGGCCTATGTGATCGTGATCAAGCTCGACAGGCGGCTTCGGCGCTACCGCATCATGGGCCGCTGGTGGCGCGCCGAATGGCAGCGGCTCATCGAAATGGTGCGCCTGGGCGGCCCGATTGCGGGCACGATCCTGGCCGAAGCCGGGCTGTTCGCCGGCGCCGCCTTCCTGATGGGGCGGATCGGCGAGGCCGAACTCGCCGGACATGCCGTCGCGCTGCAGGTGGCCGCGCTCGCCTTCCAGGTGCCGTTCGGCGTCGGCCAGGCGGCGACGATCCGGGTGGGACTCGCTTATGGCGCACGCGATCGGCTCGGTATCGCGCTGGCGGGCCGGACCAGCCTCGTCATGGGAATCGGCTTCATGGCGGTGACGGCGCTGGCGATGATCGCCTTTCCGCGCCTCATCCTCTCCGCCTATGTCGACCTGAACGCGCCAGCCAATGCCGCGATGGTCGTCCACGCCACCCAATTCCTGATGATCGCCGCCGCGTTCCAGCTCTTCGACGGCGCGCAGGCCGTGGGCGCCGGGGCGCTCCGCGGCTTGCAGGATTCGCGCATCCCAATGGCCTATGCGCTGTTCGGCTATTGGCTGCCGGGCATGGGGACGAGCATCGTGCTCGGCTTCTTCACGCCGCTGCGTGGCCTGGGCGTCTGGATCGGGCTTCTGGTCGGGCTGGTCGTGGTGGCCGCGCTGATGCTGCAGCGCTGGGCCCGCCGCGAGCGCCTGGGACTTGTGCCGCAATCAGTCGCTGTTTCGACATAGGCGAAGCAGCACGGCGCCGCTCATCTGTGGGAGCGGATCAAATTCTGCCTCGGCTTGAAGCTTTTCTACCGCCAAACCCTTGACCCTCGCCGAGCGAGGCCCATATGGCGCGCGTTGGCACTCTCCGAGACAGAGTGCTAGCAATCGATTCACGTGCGGGGAGCAGACGGTATCTGGGAATGGCTGGGGTCGACGGCAAGAGTATCAAGTCGACTCGTTTCAGCGCATTGCCGGCGGAAGCCCCTCGCCCAAACAGGAAGGACTTGGATCATGGCATTTCGCCCGTTGCACGATCGCGTGCTCGTCCGCCGTATTGAAGCCGACGAGAAGACGGCCGGTGGCATCATCATCCCCGACAACGCCAAGGAAAAGCCGCAAGAGGGCGAGATCGTCGCCGTCGGCACCGGCAGCAAGGACGAGGCCGGCAAGGTCACGCCGCTCGACGTCAAGACCGGCGACCGCGTGCTCTTCGGCAAGTGGAGCGGCACCGAGGTCAAGGTCGATGGCCAGGACCTGCTCATCATGAAGGAAAGCGACATTCTGGGCGTCCTCGCCTGATTTCGCCACCGCATCGAATTTTCAAGAAAGGATAGAAACATGGCAGCCAAGGACGTCAAATTCTCCCGCGACGCCCGCGAGCGCATCCTGCGCGGCGTCGACATCCTCGCCGACGCCGTCAAGGTGACGCTTGGCCCCAAGGGCCGCAACGTCGTCATCGACAAGAGCTTCGGCGCACCGCGCATCACCAAGGACGGCGTCACCGTCGCCAAGGAGATCGAGCTCAAGGACAAGTTCGAGAACATGGGCGCGCAGATGGTGCGCGAAGTCGCCTCGAAGACCAACGACATCGCCGGTGACGGCACCACCACCGCCACCGTGCTCGCCCAGGCGATCGTTCGCGAAGGCATGAAG
>JAGIAZ010000017.1 GCA_017744605.1 Sphingobium sp.
GCGCGTCTGGTCGGTCAGCGGCGTGTGCAGCGTGATGAAGTCCGCCTTGGCGAGCAGCGTGTCGAGATCGACCTTCTCCACGCCCATTTCCAGCGCGCGCTCGGGTGTCAGGAAGGGATCGAAGGCGACGACCTTCATGCGCAGGCCGATCGCGCGGCTGGCCACGATCGAGCCGATATTGCCCGCGCCGATCAGGCCCAGCGTCTTGCCGGTCACTTCGACGCCCATGAAGCGGTTCTTTTCCCACTTGCCGGCCTGGGTCGAGGCGTCGGCCTCGGGCAGCTGGCGGGCGAGCGCGAACATGAGGGCAATGGCGTGCTCGGCGGTGGTGATCGAGTTGCCGAACGGCGTGTTCATGACCACGATGCCCTTGGCCGAGGCATAGGGAATGTCGACATTGTCGACACCGATGCCGGCGCGGCCGATCACCTTGAGGTTGGTCGCCGCGTCGATGATCTCCTTGGTGACCTTGGTCGAGGAGCGGATCGCGAGGCCGTCATACTGGCCGATAATGGCCTTGAGTTCCTCCGGCGTCTTGCCGGTGATCTCGTCGACCTCGACACCGCGGTCGCGGAAGATCTGCGCGGCCTGCGGGTCCATCTTGTCGGAAATGAGTACGCGGGGTGTGGTCATTTTACTGTCCTTTGAGGAGAGACAGTGCCCCTGCGAAAGCAGGGGCCCAGGGCGAAATGGCACTGCTGCTGAGCCCTGGGCTCCTGCTTTCGCAGGAGCACCGGAATAGCGATTAAGCGGAGACGACCAGCGCGGCCTTCGCCTCGGCATAGGCCCAGTCGAGCCATGGGCCGAGCGCGACGATGTCGGCGGTGTCGACGGTCGCGCCGCACCAGATGCGCAGGCCCGGCGGGGCATCGCGATAGCCGGCCACGTCATAGGCCGCGTCCTGCGCCTCGAGCAGCGCGGCCATCTTCTTGATGAACGCCTCGTCGGCGCCCTCGACGGTCAGGCAGACGCTGGTGATCGAGCGCGTGGCCGGATCGGGGGCCAGGTGGCCGAGCCAGGAGCGCGCCTCGACGATGGCGTTGAGCGCGTCGGCATTGGCCTGCGCGCGACCGATCAGCCCCTTGAGGCCGCCGAGACCCTTCGCCCATTCGAGCGCGAAGATCGCGTCCTCGACCGCGAGCATGGACGGCGTGTTGATCGTCTCGCCTTTGAACACGCCTTCGGCGAGCTTGCCCTTGGACATGAGGCGGAAGACCTTGGGCAGCGGCCAGGCCGGTGTATGGGTTTCGAGGCGCTCGACGGCGCGCGGGCCCAGGATCAGCACGCCATGGCCGCCTTCGCCGCCCAGCACCTTCTGCCAGGAGAAGGTGGCGACGTCGATCTTGTCCCACGGAATGTCATAGGCATAGACGGCGCTGGTCGCGTCGGCGAAGGCCAGGCCCTCGCGGTCGGCCGGGATCCAGTCGCCATTGGGGACGCGCACGCCGGAGGTGGTGCCGTTCCAGGTGAACAGCACGTCGTTCGACCAGTCGATCGCCTTCAGGTCGGGCAGCTGGCCATAGTCGGCGCGGATGATCGTCGGATCGAGCTTGAGCTGCTTGGCGACATCGGTGACCCAACCTTCGCCGAAGCTTTCCCAGGCGAGCGTCGTCACCGGGCGGGCGCCGAGCATCGTCCACATCGCCATTTCGAAGGCGCCGGTGTCCGAGCCGGGCACGATGCCGATGCGGTGGGTGTCGGGCAGGGCCAGCATCTCGCGCATCAGGTCGATGCAGAGCGCGAGCCGGTTCTTGCCCAGCTTCGAGCGGTGCGAACGGCCAAGCACGTCGGCGGCGAGTTTTGCGGGATCGTATCCGGGCGGCTTGGCGCACGGGCCGGACGAGAAATGCGGGCGCACGGGCTTCACGCCCGGCTTGGTAACCTCAGTCATGTAATGCGTCTCCTTGCAGAGAGCACGCGCGGCGTTGGGACCGCGTGGCCCGTCGGCGGCCCTACCGGCCAATGATTAAAAGTCAAGCACCGCCTGAACCACTGCCTGAACAGGGGCCGCCGGGCCGCGCGCCACAAGCCGCCGCTGCCGCGTTAATGACTCGGCCGTCGCCTGTCCCGGCGCGGGACGCGGGTCTAAAATCATGATTAACCGGGTTTTACCGCCCGGAAACGCCACCTAGAGGGAGGGTGTGGCGCGAAGGGACGCGTCGCTCGGCTGACTGGGGAGCAGCCGCCAATCAGTGGGATGATTATCATGAAGCGCATCACTCTTTCCGTACTGGCCGCAGGGGCCGCATTCGTCGCTTTTTCCGCCCCGGCCCAAGCCGCGGTGACCGTCGATACCGCGAATTGCAGCAATCTGACCGTCGTCGGCAATCGCTGCCTGTTCAACGGCGTGAACCTCGCCAACACCGCCGAAGCGGCGGCCGTGCAGAACGCCTATAATGTCCAGTACAATCCGGACATCGATCTGAGCGGCCTGCTGCTGGGTACGAATCCGGGTACGAACTTCGGCTCGATGACCGGCGCGGGCACCCAATCGGGCAGCTGGTCCACGCCTGGCTATCTGATCCAGTATCTTGCCGTTTCCGGCGGCAACAAGACGTTCCTCTATTATCTGGGCGGCGTGTCGTCGGGCGATTGGTCGACGCTCGGCATTGTCAACAATGGCGGTCAGCAGCCCAATCTGTCGCACCTGGCCTTCTTCGGCACGCAGGCTCCGGTTCCCGAGCCGGCCACCTGGGCCATGCTGATCGCGGGCATGGGCATCGTGGGCGCTTCCATGCGCCGCCGCAAGACCGCCGTCAGCTTCGCCTGACCCAATAGCTGATCCTGTTTTGCAAGGCCGGTGCGTCACCCGACGCGCCGGCCTTGCCCGTTGTGCCGAAGACTCGGGACATGTCGTTGCGGCCTTTCGCCGGGACCGCCATATCCGCAGGAAAATGATGGATTTCCGTCGCTCCCGACTCGCGATCATGCCTCGAATTGAAACAGGCTGCCCGCATTATGGTGGTTAACAAACTATTGCCGCGGCGACAATTTTGATACAAACGGCCTTGTCACGCGACTCGCGTGCTCTTTCAGCCGTGGGGGCTGATGAGGGTAGAAGTGGGAAAAATCATGAAGAACTTCACGAAAATTTCGTTCGCAACGGGCGTTGCGCTCGCCGCTCTGTCGGTCGCCGTGCCGGCTCAGGCTGCCGTGCTCTTCGACAACGGCACCTTCAAGCTCGAAGACGTCAATGTTGGTGGCCAGCCCGTCAATCTGAACAGCATTTCCGCTGACCAGAAGACCGTCATCGGCGATTACAACGGCGGGACGGTTACGTTCACGAGCACGACCGACCTGGCCTTCAATCAGGGCGCCGCGACGATCTACGCGGCCGCCAAGAAGGGCGTGCTTACGGATCTTTCTATCAACATCGGGGCGCCGGGCTACAATGTGGCCGGGTTCGCTTTCGCGGGCGACGGGATCTTCAACCTCGTGGTGAACGGCACGACGACCATTTCCAACATTACGATCCCGAGCGGGAATACAGCGTTCAAGCTCAGCGGCGCGGGCATCCAGACTCTGGCGTTCACGTTCGATCCGGGGATCGACACGGAAAAGCAGTTCCGTCTGCAAGGTCTGAGCACCTCGGCCGTTCCCGAGCCGACGACCTGGGCCATGCTCATCGCCGGCCTCGGTGTCGTCGGTGCGTCGATGCGCCGTCGCAAGACCGCGGTCAGCTTCGCCTGATTTAGCTCGCCCACACGGGCTTGAAGGAAGGCCGGAGCGTCGCAGGACGCTCCGGCCTTTCCCGTTTTTGCGGTTGCCTGGGGCCGCATGGCCCGCCTTGCGCATGTCCGCGTCGCGCATTCGCGCCATCCCGTTTCGGACTCGCCTCGTCGCAGCGCGCCTGGCCTGCCCTTTGCCTCGCCTTTCGGCTTTTCCTTCCCTCACCTATAGCTGCGGCCCATGGGTCGCGGGTGCGCAGGCTGGCGTAACGCAAGAGGGGCGGCACTGCTGGTGCTCGCCCTGGTCTCGGCCTGTGTCGGGGGCTGCGTCGGCGGCGGCGGACCGCCCCCTTCCCGCGTCGCCACGCGTCCCCAGCCCCAGCCGACCGGGCCTTTGCCAAGCAGCGAGGCCTTCAAGCTGTGCAAGGCGCGCCTCGACCAGGCGGCGGTGCGGTTCGAGGTTCTGCCCGACCAGCAGCATGGCGGCGGCTGCGCCATCATCGATGCCGTGAAGCTGCTCGATTTCGGCACGCCCACCGCCAATCTCGGCGCGATGACCTGCGAACTCGCCGACAAGTTCGCCGCCTGGGTGCGCTATGCCGTCCGCCCTGCCGCGCGCCTCTATTTCGGGAGCGAAGTCGTGCGCATCGAGACCTTCGGCACCTACTCGTGCCGCGATGTGCGGGGCTCGGGCGGGACCATCGCCGGGCGCCTGTCCGAACATGGTCGGGCCAATGCCGTCGATGTTTCGGCTTTCGTGCTGGCGGACGGGCGGCGGGTCAGCGTCGTGGACGATTGGCGCGCCGACGGCGCGACGTCGCAATTTCTCCACATCATCCACGACAGCGCCTGCAAGCGGTTCCGCACCGTGCTGAGCCCCGATTACAACGCCGCCCATCGCGACCACTTGCATTTCGACATGGGCGGCAAAGGGCGCTATTGCCGTTGAGTTCCCTCTGGCGTACGCCTCGCCGCTTTTCCGGAAGACAGAAACCATATCTATGAGCGACCGCGATCCCGTCGAGCAGCCCCGCTTCCGCCCCGCCAAGCAGGAAGTGAGGGTCCAGGAGGAGGTCCACACCCCGCAGACCGCGAGCCCGGCCTATCGCCTGGCCTTCCAGGACGACGAGTTCCTGTTGCGCCAGGACCTGCGCCCCGTCCGCTTCCAGCTCGAGCTGCTGAAGCCGGAACTGCTGCTCGACGAGGCGAAGATCGCCTCCACCTTCGTCTTCTATGGCTCGGCGCGCATCCCGTCGCCCGAGGACGCGCAGGCGCGGATCGATGCCGCCACCGACGAGCGCTCACGCCACGTCGCCGAGCGCCTGGCCGCCAAGTCGCATTATTATGATGTCGCGCGCGAGCTCGCCCGCATCGCCGCCCAATATCCGGTGAATGCCGACGGCTGGCGCAATTTCGTTGTCTGCTCCGGCGGCGGACCCTCGATCATGGAAGCGGCCAATCGCGGTGCGGCGGATGTCGGCGCCAAGACGATCGGCATGAACATCCTGCTGCCGCACGAGCAGGCGCCCAACCGCTATGTGACGCCCGACCTCTCCTTCCGCTTCCACTATTTCGCCCTGCGCAAGATGCACTTCACGCTGCGCGCCCGGGCGCTCGCCATCTTCCCCGGCGGCTTCGGCACGTTCGACGAGTTCTTCGAGGTGCTGACGCTGATCCAGACCGGCAAGATGAAGCGCATCCCGGTGCTGCTCTACGGGCGCGACTTCTGGGAGCGCGTCGTCAACTTCGAGGCGCTCGCCGACGAGGGCGTCATCGCGCATCAGGATCTCGAACTGATCAACTGGGTCGAGACGGCGGACGAGGGCTGGGACGTCGTCGACCGCTTCTATGCGGACGGCAGTTCCGACGACGAGTGACGGGCTCCCGACAGAGTGGCGCAACGCCGTCACCCTGGGCTTGGCCCGGAGTTCCGCTTTCCTGCGGCCATGGCTTGGAGGCCGATCCATCGTGCTGAACCGCTCGTCATAGCGAGCCCGGCTTCAGCCGGGGGAAGCAGGGGCGGGCAAGATCGGCCCGGATTGCCGCGTGACTTCGTCGCTCGCAAGGACGCTTCAGGCCTGCTGGATCGGAGTCCAGGGAGAAGACCCAAAGAAAAAGGCGGGCATCGCGGCCCGCCTTTTCTGTTCGTTCGTCCGGGAGCCCGTTACTTCTTCTCGGGCTCTGCCGCGTTGGCGGCGGGTGCCGCTTCATTGCCGGCCGCCGCATTGGCGCCCTCGGCCGGTGCCGGCGCCGCGTCGGCGGCAGGCAGCGGCAGGTTCGAGCCCTGCGCGTTCAGATAGGCGATGATATTGGCGCGGTCTTCGGGGTTGCCGAGGCCGGCGAAGCTCATCTTGGTGCCGTCGGCGAAGCCCTTCGGGTTGGTCAGCCACTTGTCGAGCGCCTCGAAGGTCCACTTGCCGCCCACCTTCTTGAGGGCTTCGGAGAAGGCGAAGCCGCCCTTGCCCTCGGCGATGCCCTCGCCGACCGTGGCGTAGAGATTGGGGCCGATGCCGTTGGCGCCGCCCTGCGCGATGGTGTGGCAGGCCATGCACTTGGCGAAGACCTTCTCGCCCTTGGCGACGTCCGCCGAAGCGAGCAGCGTGTTGAGCGACGGGCCGGCTGCGCCGCCGCCCTCGCCTTCGGCCTCGACGCCCTGGATGGCATAGCCCATCGGCTCGGGGCGCTCCTGATGGAACATCTTCGTGCCGACGATGCCCGCGCCGAGCGCGACGATGCCGGCGAACAGGGTCCAGCCCGCAATGGTATTGAAACGATCGCTCATTCCGCGTCTTTCTCCGATTTGCCCCGGCCCTGCGCCACTCAAGCAGGCGCGTTCGCCCCTGTTTGGGGCCCCCATTAATGAGGGAACGCCGTGCACGCAAGCCATGCGTGCGCGCTTCTTCCGGCTTCGCCGAAACGGTTCGGCTGGCGCCGTTTCCCGCATGAGCGGACCGGATTGCCCTTGTCTTGTGCGCTCCTTGCGCGCTTGTCGGTGAGGCTCTAGGGACCGGGCGAGATTCTGGTCGGGCGGCGCCATTTGCGGGCCCGCATGGCCTGAACGTCGGTCGGTCCCAAGCGCGAGTTCCGGATATGGACAATTACCCGCTCCCAGCGCGGCGCCTCGTCGCCGAGATGTCGGACGCCGCTGCGGCCGCGCCCGGGCGCGCGCTCGCCTTTCAGGGCGCGCCCGGCGCGAATTCGCATCTGGCGGCGATGGACTATGCGCCCGACGGCCTGCCGCTGCCCTGCTTCAGCTTCGAGGATGCGATCGATGCGGTGCGCGACGGGATTGCCGACCGCGCCATCATCCCCATCGAGAACAGCCTGCACGGCCGCGTGGCCGACATGCATTTCCTGCTGCCGGAATCGGGCCTGTCGATCGTCGATGAATATTTCCTGCAGATCCATCACTGTCTGATGAGCGCGGACGAGAGCGCCCCGGTCAGTGCGCTCAGCCATGCCCAGGCCATCGGCCAGTGCCGCCATTATCTGCGCGCGAACAGCATCCGCCCGATCGTCTATGCCGACACGGCCGGCGCGGCGGCGCTCGTCGCGGACGTGCGCGAGACCGGCGCGGCCGCCATCGCCCCGGCGCTCGCCGCCAGGCTCTACAACCTGCATCTCCACGCCTCGAACATCGAGGACAGCCCGGACAACATGACCCGCTTCGTCGTGCTGGCCCGCGATCCGGTGACGCCGGACAGCGAAGCCGGCCCGGTCATGACCAGCTTCCTGTTCGAGGTGAAGAACGTCCCCGCCGCGCTCTACAAGGCGATGGGCGGCTTTGCGACCAATGGCGTCAACATGACCAAGCTGGAGAGCTACCAGCGCGGCGCCAGCTTCTCGGCGACCGAATTCTACGCCGACATCGAAGGCATGCCCGGCGACCCCAGCGTCGACCGCGCGCTCGAAGAACTGGCCTTCCACTCGAAATGGGTGCGCCTGCTCGGCAGCTACCGCCAGGCCCGGCCGCGGTCGGTGTGATCGGCGCTCGACGCCAGTGACCCAGACCGACGCCATCGCGACCAGTTCGTCACCCTGGATTTGATCGGTGATGATCCGTTCGAACAGGTAACTGTTCCCCGGCGCAGGCCGGGGCCCAGTCTCGACGCGAAGCGTCGAATGCCTGCCATTGCACGCACGTCTCCGTTCAGTCTGGACCCCGGCCTACGCCGGGGAACAGCCCATTCCTTCATCTTAAGGGTATCATCGCCGATTTGATCCGGGCTTCAGCTTCGTCTTCTTTCCGCGCAAATATTTCTGAAGATACGATCAAGATTCGGTGTTCAAGTTTCATGCGACCTCTGCCATCTCCTGCGTGGGGGGAGGACATGCGCATGTCTATCGGTGCATTCATCGTGAAGCGGATGGCGATATTCGGCCTGGCATTCCTGGCCACTGGAGCAGCGGCCGCTGACAAGTCTGCGCAGCATTTCAAGCCGACCGGACCCTGGGCAATGGAATATGCCGATCAGACCTGTCGGCTGATTCGTAATTTCTCAGACGGAAACGGCGTTGTCACGCTCGCTTTCGAAAAGACAGGTCTCGGGGCAGCGCTGTCTCTCGGCCTTGCCGGCGAAACGCTGCGGACACCGAGCAACGCCTCCATGGTTCGCTTCCGATACAATGTGGACAACGGCGCCCGATCCAGCGCTCTTCTGAAGACCGTGCTGGTTGACGGCCGCGATAGTTTCATCGTGATGAGCACGCAATTTTTGCCGGGCGATCAAATGCTCGCGATCGTCAGAAAGGCAAAATATGCCCAGCGTTGGGACGCCATGGATAATGCTGAGGCGGCGGCGGCGAGTAAGATAACCTCCATTTCCTTCACTGATGGTTTCATCGGCGACCCCGAATTCGAAATCGGGCCGATGGCCGCGCCGCTGAAGGCGATGAATGCCTGTGTCGAAGACCTTGTGAGGAGCTGGGGTGTCGATCCCCGGCTTATGAGGAACCCGAAACGCATGATCGAGCCGATGAACTCTCCCCGCTATTGGCTGTCTATGCAGGATTATCCGGAGGAAATGTGGCGCGCGCACAAAGGCGGTGTGGTGCCGGTCCGGCTTTTGATCGATGAGAACGGTGCGGTTACGAATTGTATTCCGAATGTCGCGCTGCCGGGACCGTTCGAAGATGCTGTCTGTCGCGGGATTAAGAAGCGAGCCCGCTTCCGGCCAGCGCTGGATGCTGACGGGAAGCCCATGAAGTCATACTGGCAGTATGGCGCCATATTCCCGCGGTGGTGAGGCACTGGTACGGATGCGCGCCAAATCGGCGGCTGCATTTTGATCCCGCCCGGTCTGCCCCTCACCGCGTCGCGAGCAGCGCGCTTTTCCCGTCCTCCAGCCGCAGCGCGGTGAGCACGCCCGTTTCATAGACGCCGGTGTCGATGCCGATGCGGTGCGGGTGAATCATCGGCCGGTCGCTCGTCCATGTGTGGCCGTGCACGATGATGCGCTCGTGCGGCTTTTCGTTGTCGAGGAAGCCCTCGCGGATCCAGAGCAGGTCATCTTCGCTCTGGTCGGCCAGCGCGACGCCCGCGCGCACGCCGGCATGGACGAAGGCATAATCGCCCAGCCCCACCATGAGCTCCAGCCCTTCCAGGAAGCGCAGATGCGCGACCGGCAGGCGCTCCAGCAGATCGTCCCGCGCCTCGCGGTGGCTGTCCGGCGAATCCTGCGCGCTCGGCGGCATGACGCCATAGGATTGCAGCGTCGCCTGGCCGCCGACCGTCATCCACACGCGCATGGGCACGGGATCGGCAATATAATCCAGCATCGCCTGGTCGTGATTGCCCTTGAGGAAGTGGACATGGAAGGGGCTGCGCCGCTTGAGCCAGCAGAGCGCGTCGAGCACCCGGGGCGAGGCCGGGCCGCGATCGATATAGTCGCCGCAGAAGATCAGCGTCGGCGTCCGGCCGCCCGCGTGACGCCCGGCATCCGCGTTGATCAGCGACAGCAGCTGCCGGAGCTGGTCATAGCAGCCATGGATATCGCCGATCGCATAGACGATCTGGCCGTCGACCTTGCCGAGCGGCAGCGCTGCCGCCGGTTCCGGCGCCGCGAGGGGCATGGCGCTCGCCATCAGCTGCCCCGCCGTGCGGCATCGAGTTGGCGCGCCAGCTGGTAATAGGCTTCGACGGCATAAGCCGGATCGGGCCCGGCCATCTCGCGCACCTCCTGCCAGCGCGTGCGGTAGATCCGCAGCACCTTCGGATCGAGCCCCACATAGGCTGCCCGGGCATAGGCCTCGCGCATCTCCCGGTCGGCGGCGGCGAGGTCCGGATATGAGCTGGTCGCACGCATGCGCGGGCTGACGTCGCCGTCGAGACGCTTCCCATCTGAAGCCCGGACGCGCGGC
The DNA here is from genome assembly GCA_017744605.1 of Sphingobium sp. Lineage (GTDB taxonomy): Bacteria > Pseudomonadota > Alphaproteobacteria > Sphingomonadales > Sphingomonadaceae > Sphingobium. Next base: position 10,029 of record JAGIAZ010000017.1, read on the forward strand.
GTCGCCTTCGGCTTGTGGTGCGGCGCGGCCGCCATGGGTTTGGGTGCAGCGGCCTCAGCGATCGGGGCCGGCGCTCGGGACACGCGCGCCACCGGCGGGCGCATGACGGGCTCTGGCCTGGCTGCGACCTCGGCGGGCGCCGCAACCTTTATGGGCATCGGCGCGGGCGTCGGCATGGGCGTCGGCGCTTGCACCGGTGCCGCAGCTTGGGACGGGGCGGGCGTGCCGCTCGCGGGCTGGAGCGCCATCCAGACGGCGCCACCAGCGATCGACGGGCCGGCCAGCATGGCGACCGCGATGGCCGGAAGCCATGAGCGTCGTTTCGCCGGTTTGGCGCCGGCGATCGACACGACCGGATCGGGATCGGAGTCGGGGTCCACGGCGCGATGTCCCGCCGTGCCGAAGATGCCCTCCATGTCCCGGTCCACTTCGGTCGCTCCCGCCGCCAACGGATAGGCCGCCTGGTTGCCTGTCAGCTTGAAATCATGTCGCATGTCGCTCCCGCTCGTAACGGCCGTTCCTGCCTTCGGCGGCAAACGAAGCGGCGCGGGCGAAGGTTCCCTCGACTTGATCTGAATCATCCCGTTGAAAAGACTCTATCTGCCCAAATTTTAGGCAGGCGTTCGCCAGTGCACGGAATTTGTGCGCTGCAACGGAGCTATCCACCGGATCGGGCCGCTCTAACGCGTCGTTGAGAAACTGGCGCGGTCCTTGCTTGGTCGTTTCTGCACACCAGACAAGGGGGCGACATGAAACTCATCATGGCAATCATTAAGCCGTTCAAGCTGGACGAGGTCCGTGAGGCCCTCTCCGGTCTCGGGATCGCCGGCATGACGGTGAGCGAGGTGAAGGGCTTCGGGCGGCAGAAGGGCCAGACCGAAATCTATCGCGGCGCGGAATACTCAACGAACATGGTTCCGAAGATCAAGGTCGAGGTCGTCTGCGACGACGCGCTCGCACCCCGCGTGGTCGAGGGCATCCAGCAGGCCGCCAACAGCGGCGCCATCGGCGACGGCAAGATCTTCGTCCTCGAGGTCGGTCAGGCCGTGCGCATCCGCACCGGCGAGACCGGCGAAACCGCGCTGTAAAGAAGGGGAAATCAACGTGAGCTTCACCAAGAAACTCTGCGGCGCTGCGGGGGCCATCGGCCTCTCGCTCCTCGCCGCCTCACCGGCCTTCGCGGCCGATCTGGTCAAGGGGCCAGACGCCGCCGCCATGGCGACGATGTGGAACAAGGGCGACGTCGCCTGGATGCTGGTCTCCTCGGCCCTCGTCCTCATGATGTCCATCCCGGGCCTCGCGCTGTTCTACGGCGGCCTCGTGCGCACCAAGAACATGCTCTCGGTGCTGATGCAGGTGTTCATGATCGTCTCGGTCACCGGCCTGCTCTGGTGCTGCTACGGCTATTCGATGGCCTTCACGAGCGGTGGCGAGAATCACTTCTTCGGCGGCCTGTCGAAGGCGTTCCTGATGGGCGTCGATGGCACCACCTCGGGCGCGACGTTCAGCAACAACGTCTACCTCCCCGAGCTCGTGTTCGTCGTCTTCCAGATGACCTTCGCGATGATCACCCCGGCTCTCATCGTCGGCGCGTTTGCCGAGCGCGTGAAGTTCTCGGGCCTGATCATCTTCATCGTCCTGTGGTCGACCATCGTCTATTATCCGATGGCGCACATGGTCTGGTACTGGGCTGGCCCGGACTTCCTGGTTGATGCTCCGACCGATTACGGCATGCTCTGGGGCTGGGGTGCGCTCGACTTCGCGGGCGGCACCGTGGTGCACATCAACGCCGGTATCGCCGGTCTTGCCGGCGCCATCGTGCTCGGCAAGCGCTCGGGCTATCCCAAGGAGCCGATGCCGCCGCACTCGCTGACCATGACCATGATCGGCGCTTCCCTGCTGTGGGTCGGCTGGTTCGGCTTCAACGCCGGTTCCAACCTGGAAGCCAATGGCGTCACCGCCGTCGCCTTCGTCAACACCATGGTCGCCACCTGCGCGGCTGCGGTGAGCTGGGCGCTGGTCGAGAAGGTTGCCCATGGCAAGCCCTCGCTGCTCGGTGCCGTTTCGGGTGCCGTCGCCGGCCTCGTCGCGATCACCCCGGCTTCGGGTTACGCTGCGCCGATGACCTCCATCGTCCTCGGCTTCGTCGTCTCGCCGATCTGCTACCTCTTCGTGGCGAAGGTGAAGCCCAAGCTCGGCTATGACGACAGCCTCGACGTGTTCGGCGTGCACTGCATCGGCGGTATCGTCGGCGCTCTCGGCACGGCGATCGTCGCGGCCCCGTCGCTCGGCGGTCAGGGCTATTTCGACTACACGGTGTTCCCGGCTGCCTTCCATCCGGAGCAGTACAGCATCGGCGCCCAGCTGATCACCCAGCTCAAGGCGGTCCTCGTCACCCTGCTGCTCTCGGGCGGCGTCAGCTTCGTCCTCTTCTACGCGATCAACAAGACCATCGGTCTGCGGGTCAGCGTCGAGGCCGAGCATGAGGGTGTCGACCTCGCCGAGCATGGCGAGCGCGCCTACAACATGTGACGCGAAATTCGGCATGGGCGGCCTGAGCAGGTCGCCCGGCCACAAGAGGTTCCTCCTGCGAACATCACTGGGGCCGGTGCGGCAAGCACCGGCCCCTCCTTTTTCACATATCTGACATGTGGCGGATATGTCGCGTCGGCGGTTCGATCTTTCCGCTACGGCCAAGCCGGGCTTGGCGCGCGGAATCCATCCCGCTAAGGGCCACCTCCGCGACGCTGATCGCCCAGGAAGAAACGGCCGAAGCCGTTCCCCGGCAGTCGCAGCAGGTCCCGTCCCTCGTGCGGCGGGTATGGAGAGCACCCATGATCGAACCTTATTCGGCGCGCGGCCTCATGACGGCCGCACGCTGTCCGGGCGTTCCCACCTGCGGAATTGACTAGGGGCCGGTGCTTCACGCATCGGCCTCTCTTTTTTGGCTTGGCGACCGGCCGATGCGGGGACATGCTCCGCATCGAAGGGAGCTCGCCATGGCGTTCGAACTCAAGATACTCGTCTGGGGCTGCGTGCTCGGCCTCGTGCACATCTTCGCGGCGGGCCAGGCCAAGACGCGGCAATATGGCCGGGACTGGAATGTGAGCGCTCGTGACGCCGAATTGCCGCCGCCGCCGTCGCCGGTGGTCGGGCGGCTGATGCGCGCTCAGGCCAATTATTTCGAGACCTTCCCGATCGCCGCCTTGCTGCTGCTGATCGCCGGGCTTGTCCCCTCGAGCAGCGTGACGCCGTGGGGCGCGTCGCTCTGGTTCGGCGCGCGGCTCGTCTATCTGCCGCTCTACGCCTTTGGCGTTCCGGTGGTGCGGACGCTCGTCTGGGGCGTCAGCTTCGTCGGAATCCTGCTGCTGCTCTGGCCGCCGCTGGCCGCCAGCTTTTCCTGAACCCTCGCCATTCCCGCGAAAGCGGGGATCCAGTCGGCCCTCGCGTGAGTCGCTTTGTCGTTCTGGATTCCCGCTTTCGCGGGAATGACGAGAAAAAATGGAGGCGTATCAACGCGCCGCGAGCGCGTGCATCATCTCCATGATCGGCGAGACGTCATAGCCCGCCGCGGCGGCGATCTCGGCAAGGTCGTCCGGGCTGTCGCCGGCGCGGGCGCGCGACAGCGACCACAGCAGCGTGCTGCGCGTGCCGGAGCGGCAATAGCAGAGCGCCTTGCCGGCCTTCCCCGCCAGCGCCTCGTCGAGCGCGTCGAGCTGCCAGTGCGCGAAGCCGCCATGGCCGACCGGAATGGCGACATAATCCATGCCCGCGTCCCGGGCGGCCGTCTCGATCGCGTCGCCGGGGGTCTGGTCGGGGGATTCGCCCTCGGGCCGGTTGTTGACGACGAGCGTCACGCCGAGCGCCTTGGCCTCGGCGACGTCTTCCACGCTGATCTGCGGCGCGACGAAGATGTCGCTGGTCAGTTGCTTGAGCATGGGGCCTCCGGTCGTTGTTCTGACCGGAGGGTCCTAGGCTTCGGCACCGGAGGGTGCAAGCTTATGCGGCGGCGCGGACCTCGGCTGCCGGCTCCCGGCGGCGGACCACGGGGCGGAACACGATGCTGAGCAGCAAATTCTCGTCACAGGGCGCGTCAGCGGGCGGCGGCACCAGCAGGAAGGAGGCGTCGCCGGCCGTGCAGCGCATCAGGCCGCTGCCGACATCCTCCATGCCCTCGGCGAGCGAGACGGCCTCAAAGGAGAGTTCGTCCGCGCAGGCTTCGAGGAACTGGGCGACCGGATGGAAGCTGGTCTCGTCGATCTGCACCCATTCGGCAAGCCGGCCGAGTTGCACGCCGACGGTGAATTGCGAAGCGCCGATCGGAACGACCGCCTGATAATAGCCGTCGATGGTGGGAATGGCGTCGACGTCCATGGTGAAGGCCTCGCCATTCGCGTCCATCATCATCACCGGCAGCTGGATCGCGCCGACGTCGAAGTCCGGCTTGCGCAGATCCAGGCCGAAGCGGCGCGACGCGAAGACCGAGAGATTGATCGGCAGGCCGTGCTGGCGCAGCTCGCCCGGCAGATACATGCGCAGCGCGTTCTTGATGTAGAAGAGCCCGCGCCGGCGCAGGCCCTGGGTCGCCGCCTCGACGTCGACGAACTTCAGCAGCTCGTCCGTACCGAGATTGACGTCATGGTCGAAGTTGCTGAGCACGCGCACTTCGCTCTCGACCGGCAGGAACAGGAAGCGCGCGAGCGAGGCGGTCGCCATGCGGCGGCGCATGTCGGCGCTGTCGCTCAGCGGAACCTTCACGAAGCCGCTGTCGGAATCGGCGCAGAAATCGACGCAGGCGCGCTGCACGACGTCGCGCATGTCGCTCTGGGCGCTCTTGACGCTGTTGTTCTCGCGGATCGGGCTGCCGTCCGAGCGATAGTCGATGACCGAACCCTGGGCGAGCGTGCAGAGCTGCTCGACGATGGCGATCGATTCCGAAAGTGCGTGGAGCAGCTTGAAGTCGTAACGGTCGTGGTCGGCGAAGCCGGCCTTGTCGAGGCCGCTCTGGGCCGTCTCGCGCAGCAGCAGGTAGCGGCCGCAGACGGTGAGGTTCATTTCTTCGCGCAGCCGCTGCTCGATGAGGTTCTGCACCGAGCCATTGTAGCCGAGGTCGACCAACATGACCGAATCGCCGTTCTCGACGCCGTGCAGGCGCAGGTGGGCGACCAGCTTCTCGGCGAACTTGTCCGAGCGCTTGACGATGTGGCGCACAACTTCGGGCTTCAGCACATGCTCGGCGAACTTGGTCTTGGGCAGGCGCGCCAGCCGTTCGGCCTCATTGGGTTCGAACATGAGATGCTTGGTGAAGAGCTCGGTTGAACTGGCCATCAGCTCGGGCAGCACATAGCGCTCGATCGCGGCGCGGTCGCTCATGCCGGCGCGGGCTGCGGTCAGGCGGCTGATCTCGACCATCGCCACGCGGTCGGCGGCTTCGGGATAGCGGGCGACATAGGTTTCGGCGGGCAGGAAGCCGTCGCGCAGCAGGAAGAGCAGCTTGGTCGGCTTGCCGGTTTTGGCTTCCTGCTTGGCGGCTTCATCATGGATATAGCCCGCGAAGCTGTGGAAGATCGGGCCGAGCACGTCATGGCCCAGGCGCACAGCATCCTCGTCGCTCCGGCGCAGCGCGACGCGCTGGCGGTGCGGCTGATAGGCGGGCACCTTGATGCGCGTGTCCGGGTCGACGATGCAGGCGGCACTGGCTTCCATGCGCAGGCGCTGCGCCGTCTCCTCGTCGAACTGCTCGAGATGGCAGGTGTGGATGCCGAGCTTCTCTGGCGCGGTGACGTCGGCGCCGTAATTGTCGCCGCAGTGGAGGATGGCCGAGGGCGAGACGCCCAGCTCGGCAAGCACCGGCACGAACAGGCCGCCGCTCTTGGACAGGCCATATTCGCAGGACGCAAAGACGCGATCGATAAGACCCGCGACATCCTCGCCCGCAGCGCGCGCGATGAGCGTGCGCAGCTGCTCCTTGGAGAGATAGGTGTCGGAGACGATGATGACCTCGAGCCCGCGCGCCTTTGCGGCGCGCATCAGTTCGACGGTCGGCTTGAAGCCGTAGCAGTTGCGCGCTTCGGCCTCGAGTTCGGCGTCGATGAACGTCTGGCGCTCGGCCTCGCTCGCGGCCGGCATCAGGTTCGCGTAGATCTCGCCGATGGTGACTTCGTCGACGCCGCGGGTCAGCGGCACGACGCGGCGGGCCCGGGTCTCGCCCCAGATGCGCGCTTCCATCGGCGATCCGCGCAGCGGCAGCTCGGCGAAGACGTCCACGGGCAGGTTGCAGTTGCGCCAGAGCAGCGTGTCGAAGCAATCGAGCGAGAGGATCTTCACGCCCTCGGGCGCGGAATCGAGAATATGCGCGAAATCATAGGCGCGAACGGCGAGCGTCATGGGTCTGCAGTCCCCTATCGTCCCGGAATGAGTCCGGTCTGGTCCACTGCCGCTTATTGGGGAACAGGGTTAGCAAAGGGTTAAGGGTGCGGTGATGCGCGCCCATTTCGCGGGTCGCAGCCCCTTTCACCGTCATCCCGGCCTGCGCCGGGATGACGGTGAAAGGGAAGTGGTGAGCACGGGCGTGGCGTGTCGGGGGGCTGGAGGGCAAATCCACTTGACCCGGGACGGCAACCTTCCCTTACTAGGCCATCTGAATGGATGCCGCCCCATGCTTCTTTCGCTCGAACTGCTGTCCGATCTGATCGGACAGATCTATGATTGTGCGCTCGATCCGGCGCTCTGGCCGGAGGTGCTGGCGAAGATCAACAGCCGGCTCGGCTTCTTGCAGGCGACACTTACGCTTCAGGCCATGCCCGGCGGGGTCGTGCTGCTCAGTGTCGCCAGCGGCATATCGGATGACCTGCTCGAGAGCAGCAGGCAATATGGACCGGCGGTCATCGCGGGCTGGGGCGGCCCGGCCCGCATCGCCGCGACGCCCATGGAAGAGCCGGTGCTGCTCAGCGAGGTGAATCCGGGCCTGTACGACGGCAGCTGCGACAATGCCTTCCACCGCGAATGGTACCGGCCGCAGGGCCTCATCGACACCGCTGCCGTCGTGCTCACGCGCGATGGTCATTCGCTCGCTTCGATCAGCCTGACGCGCCATGAGAGCCAGGGGCCGATCGGCCTTGGCGAGATGGATGCGATCCGCCTGCTTGCGCCGCACCTGCGCCGCGCCGTCACGATCAGCCGGCTGCTCGACGTGCGTGCGGTCGCCGCCGCGACCTTCGAATCCGTCATCGATCTCGCCGCCACGCCGATCCTGGTCACCGACGGCCAGCTCAATGTGCTGCATGCCAATGGCGCGGCGCAGGCCCTGCTCGACGCGCGCGATGCGCTGATGCTGGCCGGCGGGCGACTCGCGACCGCTCTCCCCGCAGCGACGCAGGCGCTTGCCATGGCCGTCACGCAGGCGGCGCGGGACGAGGCGGGGATCGGCCGCCGGGGCCTGGGCATCCCGCTGCTCGCGAGCGACGGCACGGCGCGCGCCCTTCATGTGCTGCCCCTGCGTGGCGGCGCGCTGCGTCCGGGCCTCGTCAACCAGGCCGTGGCCGCCATCTTCGTGAGCAACGCCGCGCCCTATACCGCCGATGCCGGCGGGCTCGTCGCGCAGCTCTTCGGCCTCAGCGGCGGCGAGGCGCGGGTGTTCGATCTGATCGCGCAGGGTCTCACGCCCGCCGAGACGGCCGGGCGCCTCGGCATCGGCGTCAGCACGGTGCGCACGCACCTGCTGCATATCTTCGATAAGACCGGCGTGCGCCGCCAGGCCGATCTGGTCCGCATGGCCGCGGGACTCGCCCTCTCTCACTGACCCGGGAAAGGACGAAGTGACGCGCTCCACCATCTGGTGGACGCCGCCGCCTTTTGGAGCATCTAGAAGGACGCTCATGGCGTCCACGGTTCGCTTCGCCTTGGGCTGACGGCGTTCCGATGCCGGCGCGTGGGAATGCCGGCCTAAAGAGAAGGGCAGGCCACCGAGGGGGCCTGCCCTTCTTATGTTCTTCCCGAAGGGAGGCCTTGGCCTTCCTCGTCAGCCTTCCATCGTCATCCGGACGAAGTCGACCGTCTGGCGCGTCGCCGCCGCGAACTCGGTCTCGGTCGCCTTGAACGAACCGAAATGCGCGAACTGGTCGGGCTTCATGCCTTCGAACTCATAGGCCTGGCGGAAGCTCGGCAGCTTCAGCAGCTTTTCGATGCTCGCCTTGTTGGGCTCGCGGTCGATGGCGTTTTTGTCGAAGGGCTCGAGATCGTCCTGCGCGGCCATCAGGCCGGCGATGTAGCTCGGCGGGCAGGTGTAGACCATGTCGCTGCCCGCATAATCCTGGATGTGGCGGCTCACCGTCTTGCCGGTGCGCTCGTCCTTCTCCACGCGCATCGAGCACTGGAGCATCTTGGATGGGTGGTTGTTCTGCTTGCCCCAATGATAGGCGCGCTTGAGCACGGCTTCCTCGCCGTCGCGGATCTCGGGCAGGGTCAGCTCGATGCCGCGCGCCTTGGCTTCCGTGCGCCAGTCGCCGAGTTCGCCCAGGCGGGCCGACATGTGGGTGATGACCGAGCGCCACCTGGAAAGGTCCACGCCCGCGGCGCGGGCGCGCTGCAGGCCGGCCGTCACCGCCGCCATGCAGCGCATATATTGCGGCACGGTGAAGCTGGTGGTGTTGTTGGTGGAGATGCCGCGCGCGGTCAGCTCCTCGAGCACCTCATAGCCTTCCTTCGAGCCGGGCAGCTTGACCATCACATTGGGGCCCTGCTCGTAGATGGAAAGGCCCTGCGCCAGCATCTTGTCGCCGTCGCGCACGAAGCGCGGGTCGACCTGGCCGGAGAGCATGCCATACTTCCCGCCGCTCTTGTCATAGACCGCGCGGATCGCGTCGGCGCCCTTCTTCACCAGGCCCAGATACAGCGTCCAGTAGACGCCCTCGACGTCCATGCCCGGATTGGCCTTGGCGATGGCGCGCACGTCGTCGGCCCATTGCTGCGGCGCCAGCTTGATCGCCTGCAGCGACAGCGGCGGATTGGTGGTCACGCCCCGGAAGCCCATCTCGCCCTTCTCGGCGATGATCTCGGCGTCCATCATGCGGGTCAGCGCGGCGTCCCAGTCGGCTTCCTTGCCCGCGGGGGCCTTGGCCAGGGTTTCCACGCGCCAGCTCGGGAAGATCAGCGGCGAGCTGTCCCACCAGATTTCGGAGTCTGCGTTCGTTGCGGCGAGGTTTTCGAGGACGGTGTTTGTCATAGTGGGCCCCAAATAGACGGATATGGCGGAAACGCCAGCCTATTCATCGTTGCGATGCGGCAAGCTCGCCTTGGGCGCGGCCCGTTGCAGCCATGCGTCAGCGGAGCGGGGGCACCGCCAACTCGGGGGCGGCCACGGCCGTGGAACTTGACAAAGTTGACAGTGTCAGACGAATTTTTTGGCCCCGTCGATCGGGACGGACCGGAAGGGTCGAGAAGCGTCCAGGCCTGCATGCGCGCAAGCTTCGGCATGCCAAGGGCCCTGTAGGACAGCGCGTTTCGCGCCCGGCACTGAGAGCACCTGAAGCCCCTTCTCTTCAGAGGGGTTGGGGTGGTGCGGGGGCGGCGCAAGAGCGGCGTCGAATGATCGCAATGCGAGCGATGCTGGCGCATCGCCACCACCCCCTGCCCCTCCTCTGAAGAGGAGGGGAGAAATGTCCTATCAGCCAAATTCCGTCACCCCGGCGAAGGCCGGGGTCCATGCGACGATGCGGTGGATCCCGGCCTTCGCCGGGATGAAGGGAAAGGGTGAGGTAGGCCTGTCAGCCCTCGCGACGGCCGCCCTGCTTGGGTCTGAAGCCGCGCGGACCGCCGGGACGGCCGGCACCCTCGGGACGCGGACCGCGATGACCCTCGCCGCCGCGACGCTCCTGCTGGACGCCGTGGCGCTGGATCGGACGGTCGCCGCCGCGTGCCTCGTTGCGGTCAGTGCCATGGGCCTGACCGTGGCGGGCGGGCTGGCCGCCCTGCCTGTGCCGCTGCGCATCGCCGCGCTGCCCATCGCCCTGTGCGCCGGACCGCTCGGGGCGGCCGTGGCGCGGGGTATCGTCACGGCGTTCGGGGCGCCCGTCCTGGCGCGTCCGCTGGTCGGGACGGCCGTTGCGCTGGAAGTCGCCGCGCTCCTGGCGCTCGCCATGGGCCGGGCGCGCATGGTCGCCCCGGGCAGGCCGGGCCTGCCCGGCGCCCTCTCCGCGCCGCTCCGGCCGCGCGCCGTCGGCGCGCTCGGGCCGGCGATGGCGCGGGCCGTCCTCGGCGTGGCGCTCGTGATGATGGGGCCGCTCGCCGTGCACCGGACGCTCGGCGCGCTCATGACGCGTCGAATCGCCGCTGCGATGTTCGTGGCGCGGGCCACGCGCCGGGCGCTCGCCGCGTGCCTCGGCATGATTGGGGGCATGGCGCGGCGCCTCGTCGCGCCCGCTGGGCCCGACCGGCGGCGTCCAGCCGCCCACTTCCTCGATGCGGTCGCGACCGCCACGGCCATCCTGCCGGCGTCCGTCGCGTGCGGGCCGCTGTCCGCCCTGCGGACGCGCACCGCGTCCCGGCGCACCTCGCCGATCGCCCGCGCCGCGCTCCGGCGTCTCCACCGGTAGCGCCTTGCGCGCGGGCAAGGGAAGCCGCGAGGCCTCCTTCGCGAAGTCCTCGGGCAGCGGCATGATGTCGAGCTTCACCCGCGTCAGCTTCTCGATGTCGCGCAGATAGGGCTTCTCGTCCGGCGCCACGAAGCTCATCGAGATGCCGTCCGCACCCGCGCGCGCCGTGCGGCCGATGCGGTGGACATATTGCTCGGGCACATTGGGCAGCTCGAAGTTGAACACATGGCTCACGCCCGGAATGTCGATGCCGCGCGCCGCGATGTCGGTCGCGACCAGCACCGGCACTTCGCCGGTCCGGAAGCCCTTGATCGCCGCCGTGCGCTGGCCCTGGCTCTTGTTGCCATGGATGGCGGCGGCCGCGATCTTCGCGGTCATCAGATGCTTCACCACGCGATCCGCGCCATGCTTGGTGCGGGTGAAGACGAGCGCCCGGTCGATGCTGCCGTCGGCGAACCCGCCGCGCAGCCGCAGCGTCAGCAGCGCCTGCTTCTCGCTCTGGTTGATCATCGTCGCATATTGCTCGACGCGCTCGGCCGTCGTCGACTGCGGCGCCACCTCGACCCGCACAGGATCGTTGATGAACTGCTTGCCCAGTTCCGCGATCGACTGCGGCATGGTCGCGGAGAAGAACAGGCTCTGCCGCTCGGCGGGTAGCATCTTGGCGATGCGCTTCAGCGGCACGATGAAGCCCAGGTCCATCATCTGGTCGGCCTCGTCGAGCACGAAGATCTCGACATTGCGCAGCGTCAGCGCGCGCTGGTCGATCAGGTCGAGCAGGCGGCCCGGCGTCGCGACGAGGATGTCGCAGCCCGGCACCAGCGCCCGCGCCTGCTTGCCGACGGGCACGCCGCCGAAGATGCACTGGACGCTGAGATTGAGATACTTGGCATAGCCCTTCATGTTCTCGGCGATCTGCGCCGCCAGCTCACGCGTGGGCGAGAGCACCAGCATGCGGCAGGACGCGGCCTTGCGCGGCTGCGGATTGGCGGCGAGGCGATGGATCGAGGGCAGCGAGAAGGCCGCCGTCTTGCCGGTGCCGGTCTGGGCGATGCCCAGGAGGTCGCGGCCCTCGAGCAGCGCGGGAATGGCCTGGCGCTGGATCGGCGTCGGGTCGGAATAGCCCTTGGTGCCAAGCGCGCGCAGGACGGGCTCGGCAAGACCGAGCTCTTCAAAATAAGACATGGGTATTGTGTACTTTCAAATGCGGCTTCGGCGCGCTGCATGAAGGGCGCGCGCGAGCAGGGTGCTTTCGATGCGACCCTGCGTGATAAAGGAAGCCTGGCGATGGTTCGCTGATCGTCGCCGGAGCGGTCTCGCTCTCAGGCGGACCTCACGCTGCACCGGACTGCGTCAGGGCTGAGCCCGCGCATCGATCGGGGGTGCATTTAGTGTGCGGCGCAGCATTTGGCAAGGGGTACTGTTTCAATGACAACAACGTCGAGTTCGGATAGTTGTACCAGATGCCTACATTGACCGACATCGAGCTTTCAAAAATCATTGATGCTGGCGACTTAGGCCTCATCACAATTGATACCAATATTTTTCATCGGTTTGGCTATGACTTAACGTCGCCCTCTCTCACCGCCTTGGGACAGTTTGCAAAATCGCCCATAGCGTTCGTTCTCCCCGACATTATTGAGGGAGAAGTGAGAAATCGAATGTCCGGAAATTCGATTTCGGCAACTGCTCAGCTTCGATCAGCTTTGCGTGATTTCCGAAAGGCGCGCCGTCCGTCGGCTAAAGTCTTGGCCGACGTGGAAGCTCTTTTGGGTGTCGGCGACGACATTAATGCCGACGTGCAGGGCCGATGGACGGCATTCGTGGATGCAACGAATGCGGAAATGCTTACGGCGGGGGAGTATCTGAATAGCGACGCGCTTGTCGCGAGCTATTTTGGGACGAAGCCTCCTTTTGAGGCCAACGAGGAGAAGAAGGCGGAGTTTCCTGACGCCATTGCCTTGCTGGAATTGGAGGCGCGCGGAGAGCGTGACCAAAAATACGTGCTTGCCGTGAGCAAGGACAAGGGTTGGAGCGCCTTTGCAAATGATGCGAAGTGGCTAATCATCCGGGACGAGTTGCCTGTGGCCCTCGGGTTCTTCCATCGAGCCGATGGCTACGTTGTTGGTCGTGCAGTAACTATGCTGGAGGATGCCGAGAAATTTGCGCTTGCGGACGATTTTGATCGTGAGGTCGTTAAGTTTGTAGATAATATAAATCCACTTATCGAAGCAGATTCATTCCTTTTCTTCGATGCAGACTTTGTGAGTGCAGAATATGAAGGGCGGGATGCCGTTCAAGAGCACGACGTAACAATTATTGACTCCGATAAAGACTCAGTCACGCTTGCTTTTGACGCCATCTTGAAGGTAAATATTACAGCAGAGTTCTCGTTTTCGATTCACGATTCAATCGACGATGACTACCTGACCCTGGGTACAACCGAAGTATCTCGCGTCGTGGAAGTAGAATCGCATGTGGTTATGAAAGTTGCGCGAGAAAGCGGGCCAGAAGATGGCGCTATCTCGCTTGAGATAGAGACGCCTCGTTTTGTTCGAGTCGATTTTGGAGAAGTCGAACCCGACATGCAGCCGGACGAAGATTGATCGTCTCTCACAACCCCTTCCGATAAATCACATAGCTCTTGTTGATCCGGCTATCGATCGCGTCCGCAATCGCGACCATTCCCTGGTTGTCCTCCAGGATCCAGCCGATCTCGCCGCGGGTGGCGCCGTATTTCTCGACCGAGGCCCGGCGGATATATTCGATCATCATGAAGGCGAGCTGGCTGGCCATGCGGCTGGCCTGCAGCTTCTTGACCACGCCCATCAGCGGCACGCGCATGGTGCGGCACTTGGGGCGCTGCAGCCACCAGAGCAGCTTGGCCCAGTTGAACGGGAAGAGGCTGCCGTTCATGCCCTTCAGCGGCTCGTTGAGGTCCGGCAGCGTCATCATGAAGGCGACGGGTTCGCCGTCCAGCTCCGCGATGCGGATCAGGTCCTCGAAGACGATGGGCTTGAGCTTCTTGCCGGTGAAGGCCACTTCGCTGTCGGTGATCGGCACGAAGCCCCAATTGTTGCCCCAGGCGTCGTTGAGGATGGAGAGGATGATCGCCGCTTCCCGGTCGAACTTCGACTTGTCGACCTTGCGGATGTTGATGCGCGGGTTCTTCTCGCCGGACTGGACGATGCGCTGGATCAGCGGCGGGAAATCCTGGGTGATGTCGAGCTCATAGGTGTTGAGCGTCTTGACCGGCTCATAACCCGCCGCCTCGATCCAGGCCTGATATTCGGGGCGGTTGTGGCCCATCATCACCGTCGGCGGATGGTCGTGACCCTTCACCAGCAGGCCCGGCTCCTCCCAGATGGAGAGCGAGATCGGCCCCAGCACATGGGTCATGCCCTGGGCGCGGAGCCAGTCCTCGGCGGTCTTGATGAGCGCGGCGGCGGTCTCGCCGTCCTTCGCCTCGAACAGGCCGAAATTGCCCGTGCCCGGCCCCATGCCCTGCTCGGGCGGCATGGAGAGCGCCTGCTTGTCGTAATGCGCGCTGATCCGGCCCATGACCTCGCTGCCCCGGCGGGCGAGGAAATATTGGTGCTCGGCATGCTCGTGGAACGGGTTCTTGCCCGGCGTCAGCAGCCCGTAGATCTCGTCCTTGAGCTGCGGCACCCAGGCGGGATCGTCCTTGTAGATGTCCCACTGCAGGTCGACGAAGGCCTTGAGGTCGGCCTTGCCGGAGACGGGCGAAATGACGAGATCGGATGCGGCCACGAGCGGCTCCCCACGAATAGGATGTGGCGCAGCAGGTGCGGCGCAGGGGGTGGGTTGTCAAGCGCCGCAAAATCACCCCTCCTCTTCAGAGGAGGGGACGGGGGTGGTGGCGATGCGCAGCATCGCTCACGAAGCGAAATTCGCCGCGTCGCTAACACCACCCCAACCCCTCCTCTGAAGAGGAGGGGCTATCATCATGCCTCGTCCGCCCCCTCGACCGCGCCCCGCTCCTGCAACCGCGCGCCGGCCCAGGCGAGCAACCCCGCCCAGCTCGCGCCGAACATCCAGCCCATCAGCACGTCGGTCGGCCAGTGTACGCCCAGATACAGCCGCGAGAGGCCGATCAGAAAAGTCAGCCCCATGCCGACGGCGAGGATATAGAGCCGCGCCCCGCGCCCCTTCTGCCCGCGCGCCAGCAGCGCCGCCATGGTGAGATAGACCACCGCCGAATTCATCGCATGGCCGCTCGGGAAGCTCGCCGTCTGCACGTCGACGAGATGCGCCACCACGTCCGGCCGCGCCCGCGCGAAGGCGAGCTTGAGGATGACGCTGGCGCCGATGCCGGTCACGATGCCCGCGCCGAGCAGCGCCGCGAGATGCCGCTTCCCCGCCGCGACCAGGAAGCCCACGCCGAGGAGAGCGACCAGCGCAAGCAGCGCGTTGTTGCCGAGCGCGGTCACGTCCAGCATGAACTGGCGCAGGCCCGTGCGCAGCGCATCGCTCCCCTCCGTCGCCGTCCGCAGCGCGATCAGGATCGCGCGGTCATAGGCGAGCGTGTCGCCCTCGGCGATCTCGGAGCATGCCTTGAGCACCAGCAGGAGCAGCGCGCTCGCACCCAGCATCAGCCAGAGCAGCTTCGCTTCCGGCCATCGCACGGCCTGCCGCAGGAGTGAGGGGAGGCGCATCGGCGGATCTTGCATGAACATCGGCGGCGGGACAACGCCGCCTCGCATATATCCCTCTCCCCTTGCGGGAGAGGGAGGGGCCCGCCGCGTAGCGGTGGGAGGGTGAGGGGGTGGGCGAGGTCATACCCCTCACCCTTCCGGACCTCCGGTCCTCACTCCCTCTCCCGCAAGGGGAGAGGGGTTCCTTACCCGCCACCGCCCCCATCCTTGTCCAAGGTCAAGGGAAAGGGCTGGCCCGCAGGCTAGCATCCAACCATATTGCTGCCACGTTCTGCGCCCAATGGCCCCCGCAAGGTGATCGCATGACAACACAGACAGAGACGATGAAGCTGGACGGCGCCACGGCCGGCGAACCCGCCAAGGCGGCGATCGGGCGCACGCCCGACGACAAGGTCATGCTGCGCGCCGCCGCCGAACTGCCGCGCGAGCTGCTGGTGGCGAAGGGCGCGGTCTACTGGCCCGACTTCCTCGCCAGCACGCTCATCGGCTATGGCGGCCTCGCCGTCGCGATCCTGTCGCACAGCACATTGCTGGCGCTTGCCGGCGCCTTCGTCGCCGCACTGGCGCTGTTCCGCGCGGCGAGCTTCATCCACGAGCTCACCCATATCCGGGCCGGCGCGCTCCCCGGCTTCCGCTTCGCCTGGAATGCGCTCATCGGCATTCCGCTGCTGCTCCCCTCCTTCATGTATGAGGAGGTGCACACCCATCATCACGCTCGCACGCGCTACGGCACGATCGAGGATCCGGAATATCTGCCGCTGGCGCTGATGAAGCCCTGGTCGCTGCCGCTCTTCATCCTCGCCGCGCTGCTGGCGCCGGTCGCGCTGCTGATCCGCTTCGCCGTGATCGCACCGCTTGGCCTCATCATCCCGCCGCTGCGGCGCTACATCGTCTCGGCCCTGTCCGGACTCGCGATCAACGCCAGCTATCGCCGCCGCCCGCCCGAGGGCGCGTTCAGGCGCATGTGGATCGTGCAGGAGACCGCCGCGTCGCTCTGGGCGATGGGTATCCTCACCGCGAGCGCGCTCTACGGCTGGCGGCCCTTGCTCATCGGCATGGCGGTCTTCTCCGGCGTCGCGGTGGTCAACCAGCTGCGCACGCTCGTCGCCCATCTCTGGGAGAATGAGGGCGAGCCGATGACCGTCACCGGCCAGTTCCTCGATTCGGTCAATGTGCCGCCGCCGGGCTTCGTGGCGGAACTCTGGGCGCCGGTCGGCCTGCGCTATCATGCGCTCCACCACCTGCTGCCGAGCATGCCCTATCACAGCTATGGCGAGGCGCACCGGCGGCTGGTCGCGGCGGTCGGCTTCGAGTCGACCTACCACCACGCCAATCATCCCGGCCTCATCGTGCTGGTAATGCGCATCGCCCGCAGCACCATGGTCCGGCGCTGATTCCCCAAAATCCGTCACCCTGAACTTGTTTCAGGGTCCATCGCGCCGTCATGGGCGGCGCTGCCGCGAAGAAATGGATGCTGAAACGAGTTCAGCATGACGGCGCGTTTTAACTTCACACAGGCGTGCAGTTGGCCGCCTCACTCCTCCGTCGTGATGAGCACCGCCTCGCCGACGAGGAAGAACAGCAGCAGCGGCGCCCAGGCCGCGAGGATCGGCGGGTAGACGCCGAGATTGCCCATCGACAGCGCGAAATTGTCGGCGACGAAGAAGGTGAAGCCGAGCGCCATGCCGATCACCGCGCGCACGAAAAGCCGCCCGGACCGCGCGATGCCGAAGGCCGCGACCGATCCCAGCAGCGGCATCAGCAGCGCCGACAACGGCCCCGTGATCTTGTGCCAGAGCGATCCCTCCAGACTCGCCACGGGCCGCCCCGCCGCGCGCAGCGTGTCGATCGCCTCGCGCAGCTCCCAAAGCGAAAGCGCCTCCGGATCGACCGAGGAGAGCGTGAACTGGTCGGGCCGCACGCTGTCCCCGAAATGGATGTTCCCCAGCGGCCGGCTCGTCCCGCTGCTCACGTCGAAGGCCGTCGCGTCGGTGAGGTCCCAGCCCTTGCCGGAATAATGGCCGCGCTGCGCATGGATGACCGAGACGAGCCGGTCGCCATGGCGGTCGTAGATGTCGACGTTGCGCAGCGCCACGTTGCTGCCGCTACCGGCAATGGTCGCCGCCCGGACGAGGTCGTCGCCGTCGCGCACCCAGACGTTGGACTTGACGCCCCTGTCCTGCGGCACCGGGCCGAATTCGGCATTTTCCCAGGCGGTCAGCGCCGCCGTCGATCGCACCACGACGCGCTCGTTGAAGGCGAAGCTGATCAGCGCGGTCGCCGCCGAGACGATCATCAGCGGCGCGAGGATCTGGTGGGCCGAGAGCCCGCCGGACTTCATCGCCACCACCTCGCTATTGGCATTGAGCGTCGCCAGCGTGACCAGGGTACCGAGCAGAACCGAGAAGGGCAGGAACCGCGAGATGATCTGGGGCACGCGCAGGCCGACATAGCGCCACAGCTCGGCATCGCCATTGCCCGGATAGGCCAGCACCGCGCCGGCCTCGCTCAACAGGTCGAGGATCTGCAGCACCAGCACCAGCATCGCCAGCATGGCGAGGCAGCGCCACAGGAAGGTCTTGCCGACATAGACGGCGAGCGCGCGCGACGGGAAGAAATTGCCAAGCATCGCCTAGCCTTGCTCCGCCGGCTTGCCGCCGCCGATCCGGCGCACCAGTGCCATCATCGCGCGCGTGGCCCGGGCGAAGAGCCGCTCGACCGCGCCGATGGGCTGGCCGCCCGGCACATAGGCGGTCTGGTAGTAGATCCACCAGATGAAAGCGGCCGCCAGCAGGAACGGCCCCCAGAGCGCGATGAACGGATCGACCTTGCCCAGCGAGCCCACCGACTGCGCATACTGGTTGATCTTGTGATAGGTCACGATGAACACGATCGAGAGGAACACGCCGAGCGCCGAGGTCGAGCGTTTCGGCGGAATGGCGAAGGCTACCGCTGCGAGGGGCAGCAGGAACATCATCGCCACCTCGACCACGCGATAGTTGAAGTTCGCCCAGGCCCGCGCCCGCTCGATCGGCTGGGCGCTACGCTTGAGCCCCGCGTTGAACAGCTCATGCAGGCTGAGTTCGACGTCGCCGTCGCCGCGTCCGCGGAAGGCCTCCATCTTGGGCAGGTCGATCGGCAGGTCGTGGCTGGAGAAAGAGAGGATGCGCGGCTGCTTGAAGTTCGGCGCATCGTGGATCAGCACGCCATCGGAGAGGCGCAGGATGATCGTGTCGGGATCGTCGGTGGCGAGGAACTGGCCGCGCGCGGCGGTGGCCGCCAGCGACTGCTTGTCCTTGGCCGCCATGCGGATGAAGATGCCGGAGAGCTTGCGGCCCTCGTCCTCGCTCTTCTCGATGCGCACGGTGAAGTCGTCGCTCAGCTTGGTGAACTCGCCGACTTTGATGGAGGCGCCGAGCGCGCCGGAGCGCAGCTCGAAGCGCAGCCGCTCATACTGGTACTTCGTCCAGGGCTGGAGGTAGCCGACGATGCCGAGATTGAGCACCGCGAGCACCAGCGCGTACATATAGGGCACCTTGAGCAGGCGCGTGTAGCTGAGGCCCACGCCGCGGAAGATATCGAGCTCCGAGGACAAAGCGAGCTTTCGGAAGGCGAGCAGGATGCCCAGCATCAGGCCGATCGGGATACCGAGGCCCAGATATTCCGGCAGCAGGTTGGCGAGCATGCGCCACACCACGCTCACCGGCCCACCCTCGGTCGCGACGAAATCGAACAGGCGCCGCATCCGGTCGAGCACCAGCAGCATGGCGGCGATGAACAGGCTTGAGAGCAGCGGCACCGCGATGAGCCGGGCCATATATCTGTCCACCGCGGTCAGCATTGCGTCCTGGTCGCCATTTCCGTTGCGCTGCGGGGCATTTCCTGGCGCGCGCCAGGCCCGTGGCACCAGCCGTTACGGCGCTTGGCCGCCGCTCGCAACCTTTCTGTGCAGGGGGCCGTCAGGAGGAAACCGGGGCAGGACCGGTCGATGCGGCGCGGACCGCGGCCAGCAACGACGCACCATGCGCGGACAGCACCTCGTCGATGGCATGGCCGAGCTGCGCCACGGTGAAAGGCTTGTGCAGGATCGGCATGTCCGCCACCTGCCGCGCGCTTTCGCCCTCGCCGGCAAATCCGGTGACGAAGAGGATGGGCTTGCCGAGCAGGGAGTCGCCGAGCGCCGCGACCATCTCCGGCCCGGTCATGTCGGGCATCAGCACATCGGAAAGGATGAGCGCCGTGTCGGGGTGGCGGGCGAGCAGCGCTTCGGCCTTGCTCGGATGATTGCAGCTGATGCCGCGATGCCCCAGCGCCTCGAGCGCCGCCAGCGTCGAGCGCAGCACGCGTGGATCGTCCTCGACGACCAGGATCAGCTGGCCCTCGGCGGGCGTGCTCTCCTCGACATCGGCATCGTCCTCGAGCGCGAGGCCGGGCTGCGCAATGTCCCCCGCCGTTTCGTCCGCCTCCATGTCGCGCGGCAGCAGGATCCGGATCGTCGTGCCCACCCCGACCGTGGAATGGATATCGATCTCGCCCTTGGCGCCGCGCACGAAGCCGAAGATCTGGCTGAGGCCCAGCCCAGTGCCCTTGCCCACCGGTTTGGTCGTGAAGAAGGGCTCGAAGGCGCGGTCGATCACCTCCTGCGTCATGCCGGAGCCGGTGTCGGTGATGCTGATGCTGACATAATCGCCCGGGGCGCACTGGCCGACCTCGCCTTGCGCCAGCGTTACGCGCCGCGTCTCGATGGTGAGCGCGCCGCGCCCTTCCATGGCGTCGCGGGCATTGATGGCGAGGTTGAGGATCGCGTTTTCGAGCTGCGTCGGCTCGACCCAGAGCGCCCAGCCCGCCGCATCGAGATCGAACTGGATGTGGATGCCGTCATCGGTCGCGCGGGAGATGAGCGGATGCATGTCGAGCACCAGCGCGTCGATGTCGACATGGCCCGCGGTCGGCGAGTCCGGCCGGGCGAAGGCGAGCAGGCGTGTCGTCAGCGCCGCGGCGCGCTTGGCGCCTTCCATGGCATTGCCGAGATGCTGGCGCGCCTTGACCGGATCGCGCTTGAGCGCGCGCCGGGCGAGATCGATGCCGCTCACCACCACCGCGAGCATGTTGTTGAAGTCGTGCGCGATGCCGCCGGTCAGCTTGCCGATCGCCTCCATCTTCTGGAGGTGGCGCAGGCTCTGCTCGGCGCGGGCGCGCTCCTCCATCTCGCTGCGCAGCTGGCTGTTGGCGACCTGCAGCTGCTCGGTGCGTTGCTGGACGGCGACCTCCAGCTGATCGACGCGCTGTGCTTCGGTTGTGGCCAGGCGGCGCTGGAAGCGGCGCTCGCGGGCCGAGCCATAAGCGAACCAGAGCGCCAGCAGGGCCGCCGCGAGCAGCCCCAGGCCGATCATCGTATAGCTGTCATTGGCCCAGGCGACCTTGCTCTCCGAGCGGTCGATGTCCCGGCCGATCTTGGTGAGCTCGGCTTCCTCATGGTCGTTGATGGCCTTCAGCGCGTTGCGCATCTTGGCGATCGTCGCCGCATCGCGGGTGTTGTTGAAGGCGGCATAATAAGCGCCGAGCGCTTCCATCTTCTGATCGTAGGAGGTGCGCAGCGCGATCTGGTTCAAGGCCTTGCCGCGCGCGTCGACGGCCTCCTTGAGCGCCTCCACATTCTTTGCCTGGTCATCGCTGCGCCGCGTCGCACGGCGCAGTTCCTTCAGCTCCGCCTGGGCCGTGTTCCATTCCGCCTGGAATTGCCGGCCTATCTCCTTGTCGAGACCCACCACATAGCGGGCGAGCAGCGCCTCGGAATTGGCGATGGTACCGTCGAGACGCGTCGCCAGCATCATTACCTCGAAGCTGCGGCGTTGTGCCGCGATGGCACTGTCGCGCTCCTCGGCCGCGCGGTCGGCGAGATAGACGATCAGACCGAGCGCAACGGCCAACAGCACCGCCAGCATGAGCGGGACCGTCCGCCACCAGGGCGGTAATTCGTCTGTGACCTCAGAGGCTTCCGGGTCGGTTGCCATGGCAGCAGTCTAGGCCAGGCGCTAGCCGGTTGGGAACCCCGGCGCAGCGTCCACTATTCGACTCAAGCCCGATTTTGGGGCGGCTCAGCCCGGAATCGCTCCGGTCATCCTGCCCGCCGCACCGAACATCTCAAGGATCTGGCCGACCTGCTCGCCCGAATGCTCCGCGCAGAGCGAGCAGCGCAGCAGGAACGTGCCGGCCGGGGTCGCCGGCGGGCGGGCCATGTTCACATAGAGGCCGAGCTCCAGCAGCGCCTGCCACATCGCCACCGCCTGGGTCTGGTCGGTGAGGATCACGGCGATGATCGCCGATTGCGGGCTCTCCGTGCCCAGCGTGAAGCCGAGGTCGCGCAGGCCCTTGTGCAGCCGCTTGCTGTTTTCCCAGAGATGCGCGCGCTTGTTGCCGGCATGCATGAGCTTGCGGATCGAGGTCGCGGCGGTCGCGACGACGCTCGGCGGCAGCGAGGCGGTGAACACATAGGGCCGACAGACAAGGCGGAGCACCTCGAACTTCGGGTGGTTGGAGACGCAGAAGCCGCCGACCGTGCCCACCGACTTGGAGAAGGTGCCGACCACGAAGTCGACCTCATGCTCGACGCCCTGCTCCTCATAGACGCCGCGGCCGTTGGGGCCGAAGAAGCCCATGCCGTGCGCCTCATCGACCAGGATCATGCAGTTGGGATGCTTGCGCACCGCCGCGACCATCTCCGGAAGCGGTGCGACGTCGCCCATCATCGAGTAGACGCCCTCCAGCACGACCAGCTTCTGCGCGTCGGCGGGCAGGCGGCCGAGGCGCTTGTCGAGATCCTCGACGCTGTTGTGGCGGAAGCGTACGATCTCGGCGTTGCCGAGGTAGCAGCCGTCATAGATGGAGGCGTGGCTGTCGGCGTCGAGGACGATGTAGTCGCCCTTGCCGGCGAGCGTGGAGATCATGCCCAGATTGGCCTGGTAGCCAGTCGAGAAGACCATGGCGCTCTTGGTGCCGTAGAAGTCCTTGAGCGCTTCTTCGCACTCCTTGTGGCCCTGGTAGGTGCCGTTGAGCACGCGGCTGCCGGTGGTGCCGGAGCCGAAATTGTCGAGCGCGTCCTTGCCGGCCTGCACGACATCCGGGTCGAAGGTCATGCCCATGTAATTGTAGGTGCCGAGCAGGATCGTGTCCTTCCCGTTGATCACGGCGAGCGTCGGCGATTTCACCTCGCTCATCACGATCGCATAGGGATCGCGCACGCCCGTCGCCAGCAGCGCCTCGCGCTCCGCGATCAGCGGATCGAACTTGGAGAAAAGGTCCTTCTCGGCGTCCACCGCGCGCATGGTGGTGTCATTGTCCAGCGTCGTCGCCATGGGTTCAGCCCTCCCGCAGCTTGATGACGGCGTCGACCAGCTGGCCGATCGTCTCGATCTCCGCCTGCATGTTCATGGTGATGATGATGTCGAACTCGTCCTCGATCGCCGCGACGAAATCCATGACCGTCAGGCTGTCCCATTCGAGATCACCGGCAAAGGTGGTCGCGCCGGTGAGCGCCACGCCCTTCTTGTTGAACGGCTCGATCTGCGCGGCGACGGTGTCGAAAACGGCCTGGCGGTCGGACATGGAATGGGGGCTTTCTGCTATAATCTTGGCAACCGGGCGCTCACTTGCGCGCCGCCGCCCTCATGGCAAGCGAATAAGGCGGCAATCGGGCAGCAATCAGGCCGGATGGTGTTGCTGTCAGCAATAGCGGACGCGAGCCTCGCCGCAAAGAGCCGAGCGGTGCTCCTGCGAAAGCAGGAGCCCAAAGTCAGAGAAACCCCTTCTCCCGATAGGCTCGCGCCGTATCGATCAGCCCCTGCCCCGTCTCGATCTCCGGCTTCCAGATCGCCTCGGGCACGCGCAGCGCTCCGCGGGCGGTCCAGTCGTCATGGCAGAAATAGGAGGCGCGGTCCGGCGTCAGCCGCGCCTTTTGCCCGCGCACCAGCCGGTCGATCCGCCCGCCAAGCTTCACGAGCGGGCCGGGCAGGTTGACCGGCAGCACCCATTTGCGGCCGACCGCGTGGCCGATGGCCTTCGCAAGCGTGTTGTGCGTCCAGGCGCCGTGGCGGCCGTCGTCGACCTCATAGGTCTGGTCGTGGGTGGCGTGATCCTGCGTCCGCGCCAGCGTCACCAGCACCTTGGCCAGGTCGTCGGCATGGATGATCGAGACGCGTCCGCGTGGCGGCAGCAATATGAAGCCACGCGTCGCCATCTGGAACAGCTCGAGGAACTCCGCGTCGTGGGGGCCGTAGATCGCCGGTGGCCGCACCATCGTCCAGTCGAGTCCGCTGCCCATGACATGCCGCTCGGCTTCCGCCTTGGACCAGCCATAATCGGAGAGCTGCGGCTCCCGCGCGGCGAGGCTGGAGACATGGACGAGGCGGCGCACGCCCTGTTTCTTCATCGCGGCGATGAGGGCAGCGGTGCCATGCGCGTTGCAGGCCTCGAAGGCGGCGCGGTCCGCCGCATTGACCATGCCGGCGATGTGCATCACCGCGCCCGCCCCGGCGACGAGCCGCTCCAGCGCCGCATGATCGTCGAGATCGCCCTGCACCCATTCGACATTCTCGCGCGTCGCCTGCGGGCGCCGGGCCAGCGCGCGCACAGTGAGGCCCTCCGCTAGCGCACGCTCCATGACGGCCTTGCCGACGAACCCTGTGCCGCCTGTCACCGCGAGGAAATTCACAGCAGCACCATATGATCGCGATGGACGATGGCGGCGCGAGGTGTGCCGCCGAGCAGCGCCGCGACATCCTCGCTGCGCTTGCCGATGATGCGCTCGGCGTCCTGGCTGTCATATTGGGCGAGGCCGCGCGCGATCACCGCGCCGTCCGGCCCGGTTATGTCGATCACGTCGCCACGCGCGTACCGGCCGTTCGTCGCGGTGATGCCGGCCGGCAGCAGGCTCCGGCCCTGGCGCAGCGCAGTGGCGGCGCCCGCGTCCACGACGAGCTGGCCCTTCACGGTCAGCCGCCCGGCCAGCCAGTCCTTGCGCGCGCCGCGCTTGGCCGAAGCGAGGAACAGGGTGCCGCGCCCGCTCTCCTGCCAATGCGCCAGCGGCGCCTCGACGCGGCCCGAGGTGATGGCGAGATGCGCGCCCGCTCCCGTGGCGATCTGCGCCGCCTGCAGCTTGGAGACCATGCCGCCCGATCCCATGCCGGACGCCGACTCGGCCGAGGCCATGGCCAGGATCTTGCCGTCGATCTTCTCGACCTGCGGCACCAGCTGCGCCTCCGGATCGCTATGCGGATTGGCGGTATAGAGCCCGTCGATGTCGGAGAGCAGCACCACCGCGTCCGCTCGCGCCGCCTGGCCGATGCGCGCGGCGAGCCGGTCGTTGTCGCCGAAGCGGATTTCCTCGGTCGCCACGCTGTCATTCTCGTTGACCACCGGCACCACGCCGAGGCCGATCAGCCGTTCCAAAGTCGCCGACGCATTGAGATAGCGCCGCCGGTCCTCGAGATCGCCCAAGGTCACCAGCATCTGCGCCGCCGCGATATTGTGATCGCCAAGCAGGTCCGCCCACACCTGGCTGAGCGCGATCTGGCCGACCGCCGCCGCCGCCTGCGCATCCTCCAGCGTCGCCCGACCGCCCTTGGGCAGGCCGAGCCGCCGCGCGCCGAGCGCGATCGAGCCCGAGGACACCACGACGATCTGCTGCCCCGCCGCGCGCCGCGCCGCCAGCTCCGCCACCAGGCTCGCCAGCCAGTCGCGCCGCACCGAGCCGTCCTTGGCGACAAGCAGCGCCGAGCCCACTTTGACGATGAGGCGCTTGATCTGCGCGGGAGGGAAACCTGTAAGTTCGCGTGTCACGTCAGAACCCTGCAAAGATCCGTTCGTCCTGAGCCTGTCGAAGGACGTTCTCTTCCTTCTTATCCACGTTTCAGGATAAGGGAACGTGCTTCGACAGGCTCAGCACGAACGGTGTTTTCGGGAGCTGGATAAAGCTCAGATCGGCGACCAGGGTTTGGGTGCTTCCTCGGCGGGCGCTTCCTCGCTCATGGGCGTTGCGTCCTTGCCCACCAGCGGGATGATCGCATCGAGCAAGTCCTCGACGCCTTCCCCGGTCGCGCCCGAGATGATGAAGGGCTTGCCCGCCTTGCGTCGCGCGAACTGCTTGGCGATGTCCTGCATCAGCTCCTGCCCGAGCAGATCGCCCTTGTTGAGCACCAGGATTTGCGGCTTGTCCTCCAGCCCCGCGCCGTAGGCCTTGAGCTCGCCCTTGACGATCTTCCAAGCCTTGACCGGATCGTCCTGGGTCGCATCGACGAGATGGATCAGCACCCGGCAGCGCTCGATGTGGCCGAGGAACCGGTCGCCGATGCCCGCGCCTTCCGCCGCGCCCTCGATGAGGCCCGGAATGTCCGCCAGCACGAATTCGCGATGCTTGTGCAGCACCACGCCGAGCTGAGGCTTGGTGGTGGTGAAGGGATAGTCGCCCACCTTCGCCTTGGTGTTGGTCACCTGGTTGATGAAGGTCGACTTTCCGGCATTGGGCAGGCCGACGAGGCCGACATCGGCGATCAGCTTCAGGCGCAGCCAGACCCACATCTCGGCGCCCGGCCAGCCGGTGCCGTGCTGGCGCGGGGCGCGGTTGGTCGAGGTCTTGTAGGAGAGGTTGCCGCGCCCGCCATCGCCGCCGCGCAGCAGGACCTGGCGCTGGCCGGGCTCGATGAAGTCGGCGAGCAGCGTGCCCTCCTCATCGTCGGCGATGATCTGCGTGCCGACCGGCACCGGAATGACGAGATCGGGGGCTCCAGCGCCGGTGCGGTTCTTGCCGGCGCCGCCTTCGCCGCGCGCCGCCTTGAAATGCTGGGCGTAGCGGAAGTCGATGAGCGTGTTGAGGCCTTCGACCGCCTCGAAGATGATGTCGCCTCCCTTGCCGCCATTGCCGCCGTCGGGGCCGCCATATTCGATATATTTCTCGCGCCGGAAGCTCACGGCGCCCGGCCCGCCCGTCCCGGAGCGGATATAAATCTTGGCTTGATCGAGGAAATGCATGTGCGCGCCTTTAGGGGAGACGCGCCGAAAAGGCCAGACTGGGGGCTGCAACACATCTATTCCTCTCCCCTTGTGGGAGAGGATAGCGGAGCTGCGTCCGTGCGGACGCTAGCGAAGCTTGGTGAGGAGGGCGGCGTCGATACCCCTCACCCAACTGCGGCCAGGCGCGCAGCGCCAAGCCTCCGTAACCCTCCCCCGCAAGGGGAGAGGGTTTATTTTTTCCGCCACCGCGACATGGTGATCCCGATCTTCTCATGCCGCTCGGAGAGCGCCAGCTTGACGATCTTCACCGTCACATGGCGCGACTTCTCATCCTGCAGGAAGACGGTGTCGATGATATGGTCCGCTACCGCCTCGATCAGCGTGAAATGCTGGCCGCGGGTGAGCGCCGTGGTCGCGGCGTGCTTCAGGTCCATATAGTTCTTGGATATGGTGAGGGGCGCGTCCGGGTCGTAATGGCGTGCGCAGTCGAGCAGCACGCGGATGCTGATGCGCAGCGGCTGCGGCAGGTGAGTCTCCTCCGAGTAGATACCGGTCAGGACATCCACTTCCAGATCCTCGATCTCGAGCACCAGCATGTCGTCCAGCGTGCCCGGTCCAGCTTGGGTCATCTGCACCCTCAACTTTGTCCTTTTCATTTGGGCGGCAGGCGCTAAAGGCCCCCGGCTCGGGCGCTATTGCCCGCTTGGAGGCAGAACGGCAAGCGGTGAACGGACAAGCGATGTTTGCGATCCACAGACTGGCGGGGACGGCCGACACGGCCATCGCCGGCCTGCTCGACGCGGCTTTCGGGCCGGATCGGCATGGACGCACCGCCTATCGCATCCGTCGCGGCATGGCCTGGCTCACCGATCTCTCCTTCGCGACCTTTGATGAAAGCGGCGCTCTGGCGGGCGTTCTGCAGAGCTGGCCGGTGGCGCTGACCGGCGCGGACGGCGCGCAGATGCCCCTGGTCATGGTCGGCCCCGTCGCGATCCGCCCGGACCTGCAGCTGCACGGCCTCGGCCGCAAGCTCATGGATCATCTCATCGCCACCGTCGACGCGCTGCCGGCCGGGGAAAGCCCGCCGCTCGCGATGATCGGCGACCCGGACTATTACGGCCGCTTCTGGGGCTTCACCACGCAGGCGACCGGCGGCTGGGACGTGCCCGGCCCCGTCGAGCGGCATCGCCTGCTGGCGCGGGTGCCGGCGGGGATGACGTTGCCGGAAACGGGCATGATGGGCCCGCGCGAGATCGCGGCCGCCTAAACTCCCTCGCCCGTTTGCGGAAGAGGGCTAAAGGCCGCTCCCCCTTTGCCAAGTCCGCCCCCGCAGCCTAATGCGAAATCCATGACCGCCCCGGCATCCTCCCTGCGCGCACGCCTCGCCGCGGCGCTCGTGCCGGCGCTCGACCAGCCGCAGACGCAGGACGTCTTCCTGTATACAGACCGGCCGCTGCCGGATGGGCCGTTCACGCCCGCTGCCGTGCTCATCGCCATCACCGACCGGCCGCAGCCCGGAATGCTCTTCACCCAGCGCCACGCGAACCTGCGCCAGCACAGCGGGCAGGTCGCCTTTCCCGGCGGCCGGCTCGATCCCGAGGACGCCGACGCCATCGCCGCCGCGCTGCGCGAGGCGGAGGAGGAGATAGCCCTGCCGCGCGACGCGGTCGAGGTGATCGGCCGCTCGGACCTGTTCCGCACCGGCACCGGCTTTGCCATCGAACCCATTGTCGGCATCGTTCCCCCCGACCTGCCGCTGAGCCCGGCGCATGGCGAGGTGGACGCGATCTTCGAAGTGCCGCTCGATTATCTGCTCGACGCCAGCAATCGCGCGCTCAAGACCGTCGATTGGGAAGGCGGCAAGCGGAGCTATTACGAATTTCTCTGGGAGGAACAGCGCATCTGGGGCGTGACGGCGGCGATGCTGGTCAATCTCGCCCGGCGCATCGAGGCGGCGGGGGGACTGGCATGAAGGCGGTGTTGCCGGAGCGATTGCCCGATGCGGAGTGGCGCGCGCGCAGCGGCCTCGCGCGCCTGTGCGCGGTGCTGGGCGCGGGCGAGGGGCAGGCGCGTTTCGTCGGCGGCGCGGTGCGCGACGGCCTGCTTGGCATTCCGGTCAAGGATGTCGACATCGCGACCGTGCACTTGCCCGAGGCGGTGGTGGAGCGCGTGACCGGCGCCGGCTTCAAGGCCGTGCCGACGGGCATCGCACATGGCACGGTGACCGCCGTGGTCCATGGCTGGCCGGTTGAGATCACCACGCTGCGTCGCGACGTCTCGACCGACGGCCGGCGGGCGACGGTCGCCTTCGGCACGGACTGGCGCGAGGACGCCGCCCGGCGCGACTTCACGATGAACGCGCTCTATGCCGATCCGGTCGATGGCACGCTGTTCGACTATTTCGGTGGTCTCGACGATCTCGCCGCCCATCGCGTGCGCTTCATCGGCGATCCCCACGCGCGCATTGGCGAGGATCACCTGCGTATTCTGCGCTATTTCCGCTTCACCGCCCGCTTCGGGACCGTCGACCGGGCGAGCGCGGACTATCGCGCCTGCGTGGATCGTGCGACCAGCTTGATGGCGCTCTCCCGCGAGCGCATCGCCGACGAGCTGTTCAAGCTGCTCGCGCTGCCCGATCCGTCCGGCGTCGTCGCCGCGATGATCGAGGATCGCATCTTCCAGCCGGTGCTCCCGGAAATCGGCATCGACGGCCTTGCCGTCCTGCAACGTCTCGTCGCCGCCGAGCAGGCGACCGGCACGGAGCCCGACGCGCTGCGCCGGTTGCTGGCGCTGCTTCCGCCCGACGCCGCCGTCGCCGATCAGGTCGCCGCCCGCCTGCGACTCTCCAACAAGGCGCGCGTGCGCATGACGGCGGCGCTGACGCCGCGCGACACGCCCCATGCCCGGGGCCTCGTCTATGGGATCGGCACGGCGGCGGCGATGGACCAGATTTTGCTCGGCCGCGCCTTCGATCTCGCGCAGCTCGCGGACATCGTCGACTGGACGCCGCCCAGGCTGCCGCTCTCAGGCGGAAATCTCATTGGAATGGGGCTGGAGCCGGGACCGCAGGTCGCGCGGGCCTTGCAGGCGCTGGAGAAGCAGTGGGTCGCGGCAGGCTTTCCCGGCGAGG
Source organism: Sphingobium sp. (assembly GCA_017744605.1). GTDB lineage: Bacteria > Pseudomonadota > Alphaproteobacteria > Sphingomonadales > Sphingomonadaceae > Sphingobium. The sequence continues at coordinate 39,434 of JAGIAZ010000017.1, forward strand.
CGGAAACCCGCGCGCTCGCGGATCAGATCCTGGTTTCCTGGCTGCGCTTGAACCAGTAGTTGAACGCGTCGGTCGGGGCCAGCGGCTTGGCGAAGAAATAGCCTTGGCCATAATGGCAGCCGAGCTGGCGCAGCTCCTCGGCCATGGCCTTTTCCTCGATGCCTTCCGCCGTCGTCTTCATGCCGAGCGCGCCAGCGAGGCTGATGATCGCGCGGATGAGGGCGATCTTGTCGGTGTTGCCGATCATGTCCTTGACGAAGCTGCGATCGATCTTGAGCACGTCGATCGGCAGCGCCTGCAGGCTGGCGAGGTTCGAGAAGCCGGTGCCGAAATCGTCCATGGCGACGGTCACGTCCATCGCCTGCAGCGCCCCGAGCAACTGGCGGGTCTTGTCCGGGTCGCTGATCAATGCGCTCTCGGTGAGTTCGATGGTGAGGCGCTTGCCATCGATGCCTGAGTAGCGCAGCGCCTCCTCGACCGCACGCGGCACGTTGTCGCGCACCATCTGCACCGGCGAGAGGTTGACGTTCATCGTGATTGGCAACTGCTCGCCATGCTGGCGGTCCCAGTTGGCCATGGTCTGGGTGCATTCGCACAGCGCCCAGCGGCCGAGCGGCACGATCAGGCCCGATTCCTCGGCCACGGGGATGAATTCGGTCGGCGAGACGGGGCCAAGCACCGGGTCGTTCCAGCGGCACAGCGCCTCGAAGCCCTTCACCGATCCATCTTCGAGGTTGATGAGTGGCTGGAAGGCGAGTTCGAGCGCGCCCGCCTCGATGGCTTCGCGCAGGCGGTTCTCCAGCGTGAAGCGCTTCAGCGCCTCGCGAAGCACGTGGGCGCGGTAGACTTCCAGGGCGCCGGAGCGCTTGGCGCGCTTCACCGCCGCCTGGGCCTGGCGGAGCAGGTTCTCGGCGTCGCCATCGGCCTCCTGCGCCAGCGCGCAGCCGACGGCGACCTCGACGCTGATCAGATAGGAGGAGAGGCGGATCGGCGATTCGAACGCCTTGCGGACGCGCTCGGCGATCTGCAGCACTTCGGACAATCCATGGCCGACATGGGCGAAGATCGCGAATTCATTGCCGCCGATTCGGGCCAGGATATCGCCGGCGCGCAGCACCGACTTCACGCGGCGCGCCACCGTGATGATCAGCTCATCGCCCGCCATGGCGCCCAGCGATTCGTTGATACGGCTGAAGCGGACGAGATCGAGCGCGATGACCGCGTAATTCGCCTTCTTCTGGTCGCCGTCCAGTTCGTCCAGCAGGCCCTCGATCTGCTCGACGAAGCCGATTCGATTCGGAAGCGAGGTCAGGCTGTCGGTCAGCAGCTCCTTGCGGAGGGTGCTTTCGGCCTTTCGCTCGCTGGTCCGGTCGGTCGCGGCGAGCAGCAGAAGCGATTCGTCGCCGTCGCTGCCTTCGACCCAAGTGAGCGAGCAGCTATAGACTCGGGTGCCGAGCTGGCCCTGGAATTCGATCTCGAAACGGTCTGACGGGCGGCGCGACTGGAACATCGCCTCGGCCCGTTCGCGCCAGTCATGCTGGCGGCTGGCGCGCCGCTCGACCTGATGCCGATTGCCCTGCATCTCGTCGAAAAACTGACCAAATTCGTGATTTTCCGCGAGAATATCGATCCGGTCGGATTGCCGGTGAAGCAGCGCCGCGGGGTAGGGCAGAGCCTGAAGCAACGCGCCATAGCCGCCCGCCTGCGCACCCGGATGTATGCCAATCCGACGCGCAGCCGTACGCTTGGCCGCAGGTGCGACCAGGGGCGTAGAATCATTAGCGCTGCTTTTTGCGCGGGCTGTCATGCGACCGGCATAATCGGTCCATGGTAAACGAAGGCTAAATCAAGGCTTTTTCGTGCGTCGAGCCGAACCGGAGGAGCCGCCGGGAATGCCTATTGTCCGAATCGGTTAGCCGAACTGGTTGTCGCGCGGGAAGCCGTTGGGCGGCATGCGCCCGGCCGCGCCCCGGGCTGCGCGCCAGGGAAGCAGGTCGGTCTCGGTGCGGGTGCGCCCGCTTTCGCCGCCCATCGTCCAGCTCAGGCCCTGGGCCATGACGAGGCCGGTGGCGTCGGACAGGCCGCCATCCTTGTAGCGCTGCAGCGTCACGCCCTGGCCCCGCGTCATCTCGGGCAGCTCGGAGAGCGGGAAGATGACCAGCTTGCGATTGTCGCCGATCACCGCGACGGCGTCGTCCTGGGCCCCCAGCGGCCGCACGATCTTGAGCGCCGCCTTGTCCTTGAGGTTCACCACCTGGCGGCCCTTGCGCGTCTCGGCGATGATCTCCGCGACCGGCGCCACGAAGCCGCGCCCGTCGCTCGCCGCGAGGAGGAGCTTCGTATCCATGCGCGCGGGCAGCAAGGCGACGATGCCGGTCTCGTTGGCAAGGTCGATCATCAGGCGCACCGGTTCGCCGAAACCGCGCCCGCCCGGCAGCTTGTCCGCGCCCAGCGTGTAGAAGCGACCGTCCGACCCCGCGAGCAGGATCTTGTCGGTGGTCTGGGCGTGGAAGGCGAAGGCTGGGCCGTCGCCCTCCTTGAACTTGAGCGTCTCGGTCCCGGCGAGGTCGACATGGCCCTTCATCGCGCGGATCCAGCCGCGCTGGGACATGATGACGGTGATCGGCTCGCGCTCGATCATCGCCTCGAGCGGGATCTCGCGTGCGACCGCCGCTTCCTCCAGGCTGGTGCGGCGCTTGCCGATGCCGCTTTCGGGGCCATAGCGCTTGCGCAGGTCGGCAAGGTCCCGCTTGAGCCGGGTCCGCTGCCGCGCCGGCGAATCGAGCAGCTTCTGCAGATCCTCGCGCTCGGCGGTCAGTTCCTTATGCTCCTTGCGCAGTTCCATTTCCTCGAGGCGGCGCAAGCTGCGCAGCCGCATGTTGAGGATCGCCTCGGCCTGTCGATCGGTCAGGCTGAACTCGGCCATCATCACCGGCTTGGGCTCGTCCTCGGTCCGAATGATCTCGATCACCCGGTCGAGGTTCAGATAGGCGATGATGTAGCCGTCGAGCAGCTCGAGCCGGTTGTCGATCTGGCCGATGCGGAAAGCGGAGCGGCGGACCAGCACCTCGATCTGGTGGGTGAGCCAGTTGGTGAGCACTTCGCGCACGCCCATGACGCGCGGCGTGCGGCTGGCGTCGAGCACGTTCAGATTGAGCGGGAAGCGGTTCTCCAGGTCCGTCATGCGGAACAGGCCGTCCATCAACACCTGAGGATCGACGGTGCGCGCGCGCGGCTCGATGACGATGCGCAGCTGTTCGTCCGATTCATCGCGAATGTCGGCGAGGATGGGCAGCTTCTTGTCGGCGATAAGCTGGGCGACCTGTTCGATCAGCTTGCCCTTGGCGACGCCATAGGGGATTTCGTCGATGACGGTGATCCAGGTGCCGCGGCCTTCGTCCTCCTTATGCCAGCGTGCGCGGACACGCATCGATCCGCGCCCGGTCGCATAAGCCTCGGAGATGACATGCGCCGGATCGACCAGGATGCCGCCCGTCGGGAAGTCGGGCCCCTGGATGATCTGCATGATCGCGTCATGATCGGCCTCGGGTTGCTCGATGAGCAGCGTCGCGGCATCGATGACTTCCGCCACATTGTGCGGCGGGATGCTGGTCGCCATGCCGACCGCGATGCCGGCCGCGCCATTGGCGAGCAGGTTGGGGAACAGGCCGGGGAAGACCTCGGGCTCTTCCTCCTCGCCATTATAGGTCGACTTGAAATCGACCGTGCCCTGGTCGAGCCCGGCCATGAGGTCGGCCGCGGCCTGGGTGAGCCGCGCTTCGGTGTAGCGCATGGCCGCGGCGTTATCGCCGTCGATATTGCCGAAATTGCCCTGGCCGTCGACCAAAGGCATGCGCGTCGAGAAGGTCTGAGCCAGGCGCACCATGGCGTCGTAGACCGAGACCTCGCCATGCGGGTGATATTTGCCCGTCGCGTCGCCCACCACGCGCTGGCACTTCTTGTACGTCGTCGTGTTGCGCTCGGGATTGGCGACGAGAATGTCCGGATTGGCGCCCGACGGTTCGAGACGCAGCTGCCGCATCGCCCAGAGCAGGCGGCGGTGCACCGGCTTCAGCCCGTCGCGCAGGTCCGGGAGCGAGCGCGCCGTGATCGTGGAGAGCGCATAGACAAGATAACGCTCGGACAGGGCGGAATCGAACGGACGGTCGCTGACGCCCTGGGGCGCCTGGGGAAGATCGGTCATCATCGGCGATTAGCAAGCGACAGGGCGCTTGGGTAGGGGCGACGCGGCCCGAGCGCCGCCGGGCGCACCAGGCCCGGAACTTCCCAAAAGTAACGACACGCCCCCGTTACCTTCCGCTCCCTCACCTTTCGCCACGGCGTGTTTTGCGCTCCGGCAGGGCACCCCGGGGAGATGCGAAAGAGGGCCATGACGGGCTTCATGCCATGCCGGGCGGCCTGTAGGACAGAGCCTCCGTTGCCAAGAACCCCGAAAGCCGACATGCTCGCTCGCAGAGACTTTCGAGCAGTCTGCTCCGGGGGAAGCATATGGGCATGTTCCTGTTGGCGGCAGCGGCAGCGGCGGCGAGCTGCACCGGCGTGAGCGAGCCGGTCATCGACGTGCATCTTCACAGCTACGAGCATGACGGCCGGTTCGAGGCGCGCGTGCCCAACCCCGGCGATGGCCGCCCGATGAGCGCGCTGGACGGCCGGGCGCAGGCGAGCGGCACGGTCGCTGCCCTGCGCAGCGCCGGCGTGGTGCGCGGGATCGTCGGCGGCGAGCACCGCGCGTCCGACGATCGCATGATCGCGCTCGACCCCGATCGCCTGCGCGGCGGTTTCGCGATCGACAATGTCCCCACCCCGGCCGAGCTCGCCGAGATGAGAAGCCGCCATGCCGCGGGCAAGCTCGCGATGATCGGCGAGGTCGCCTATCAATATAACGGCATCCGCCACGACGATCCGCGCCTTGAGCCGCTCTGGGCGCTGGCCGAAGAGCTGCAGGTGCCGATCGCCGTCCATTCGGGCGCCGGGCCTTCGGGGATCGTCTATCAAGGCTCGCCGCAGCATCGCGAACGCTTCGGTAACCCGTCCTCGTTGGAGGAGGTGCTGGTCCGCCACCCCCGCATGAAGCTCATCATCATGCATGCCGGCTGGCCGTTCCTGGACGACACGGTGGCGCTGCTTCACGCCTACCCGCAAGTCTATGTCGACTTGGGCGCGGTGGACTGGATCGAGCCGCGACCGGGTTTCGACCATTATCTGCAACAGCTGATGACCTATGGCTTCGGCAAGCGCATCCTGTTCGGATCGGACCAGATGGTGTGGCCGGAGGGCATAGCCCAGGCGATCGCACGCTTCCGGACGGCGCCCTATCTCAGCCCGGCGGAGCGGCGGGACATATTGTTCAACAATGCCGTTCGCCTCTTCGGCTGGACCGATCTGACTTCCTGCGGAACTCCCGGTCGTAAACGATGAGGGAGGCGGCCGGGCCGAGACGATTGATCGCAAGCGCTCCCCGGCCTATCTCCGCCGCCATGACAAGCAAGACTCCGTTGGCCGCCTATCCCGCCCTCCGTCTGCGCCGCACCCGCGCCTCCGCCTGGAGCCGGGCCATGCATGCCGAGAACCGCCTCTCGCCCGCCGACTTCATCTGGCCCTTGTTCGTCACAGGCGGCAGCGGCGTCGAGGAGCCGATCGGTTCGCTGCCGGGCGTGTCGCGCTGGTCGGTCGATCTGGCGGTCCAGCGGGCGAAGGACGCGGTGGCGGCGGGCATTCCCTGCCTGGCGCTGTTCCCGAATACCCAGGCCGAACGGCGCAGCGACGATGGCGCCGAGGCGCTCAATCCGGACAATCTCATGTGCCAGGCGATCCGCGCCATCAAGGATGCGGTGCCGGAGATCGGGCTGCTCACCGACGTCGCGCTCGATCCCTATACGGCGCACGGCCAGGACGGGCTGCTCGACGAGACCGGCTATGTCGTCAACGACGCGACCGTTGACGTCCTCATCGGCCAGGCCCTCAACCAGGCGGCCGCTGGCGCGGACATCATCGCGCCCAGCGACATGATGGACGGGCGGGTCGGGGCGATCCGCGAGGCGCTGGAGGCAGAGGGTCATGCCAACGTCCAGATCATGGCCTATGCCGCCAAATATGCCTCGGCCTTCTATGGCCCCTTCCGCGACGCCGTCGGCTCGCGCGGCCTGCTGAAAGGCGACAAGAAGAGCTATCAGATGGACCCCGCCAATGGCGCCGAGGCGCTGCGCGAGGTCGCGCTCGACATTGCCGAGGGCGCGGACAGCGTCATGGTGAAGCCGGGCCTGCCCTATCTCGACATCGTTGCCCGGGTAAAGGACGCGTTCAACGTCCCCGTCTTCGCCTATCAGGTGAGCGGCGAATATGCGATGATCGAGGCTGCGGCGGCGGTGGGCGCGGGCGACCGCGACGCGCTGGTGCTGGAGACGCTGATGGCGTTCAAGCGCGCCGGCTGTTCCGGTGTGCTGACCTACCACGCGCTGCACGCCGCGCGCCTGCTCAATGGCTGAGGTCATCGCGACGACCGACCGGCTGGTCCTGCGCCGCTGGGAGGAGGGCGATGTCGCCGCCTGGCTGGAGCACCTCAATACACCCGCGGTGACGGAGCATCTCGGCGGGCCGCGTTCGCTCGACGAGGTCACGGAAAAGTTCGCGAAGATGACCCGCGCCTGGGACGAGGACGGCTTTTCTTTCCTGGCGATGGCGTTGCGGTCCTGCGGCACCTTTCTCGGCACCTGCGGTATTGCGCGGATCGCGACGGACGCCGCGCCCGAGGAATTGCGGGGCGCCGTCCAGATCGGCTGGCAATTGCGGGCCGATCAATGGGGGCGAGGGCTCGCGACCGAGGCGGCGCGGGCAATGGCGGGCATTGCCTTCGGCCTCGCTGGTCTGGACCGGCTCTACAGCCAGACCTCGCTGCGCAATGGCGCCTCGTGGCGGGTCATGGAAAAGCTCGGCATGTCGCGCCGGCCGGATCTTGACTATGACGATCCGCACTTTCCCGCCGAGGACAATCCGACCATCATCTACGCCCTGGCGCGCGAGGACTGGCGGCCGTGACGGACAGGTTCGAGTATCCAACCGAGCGGCTGGTCCTGCGGGACTGGCGCGACGCGGATCTCGCGCCCTTCTTCGCCATGTGCAGCGATCCACGGGTCATGGAATTTCTGGGAGCGCCATCGACGGAGGTTGAGTGCGCCGCCGGCATCGCCCGCCAGCGCGCGGGCCAGGCCGAGCGTGGCCACTGTTTCTGGGCGGTCGAGCGTAAGGAGGACGGCGCTTTTCTGGGCTTTTGCGGCATCAAGCCCGGCATGGCGGACACGCCGATCGAGGGCAGGCTGGAAATCGGCTGGCGGCTGCGCTTCGACGCCTGGGGCCGGGGCTATGCGCGCGAGGCGGCGCAGGCGAGCCTCGACTGGGCCTGGGGGAACCTTCCCGACGAGCGGGCCTGGGCCATTACCGCGATGGGCAACAGCCGCAGCTGGGGCCTGATGGAGCGGCTCGGCATGACGCGCCACGCCGACCTCGATTTCGACATGTCCATCCTGCCGCCGGACAGCTCGCTGCGCCGGCACATCACCTACAGCATCGGGAGACCCGCATGACCGGTCCGCTCATCCTGCCCTTCGAGGGCAAGACACCGAAGATCCATGACACCGCCTTCATCGCGCCGAGCGCGGTGATCATCGGCGACGTCGAGATCGGGCCGCAGGCGAGCATCTGGTACAATGTCGTGGTTCGGGCGGACATCAACGCGATCCGCATCGGCGCGCGCACCAATATCCAGGACGGCAGCGTCATCCATGTTGAGAGCGATTATGGCGATGGCGGCCATCCGGCGATCATCGGCGACGACGTGCTGATCGGCCATATGGCGATCGTCCATGGCTGCACCTTGCTGGACCGCGCCTTCGTCGGCATGGGCGCCATCGTCATGGACGGCTGCGTGATCGAAGGGGATGCGATGCTCGCCGCCGGCGCCATGCTGACGCCGGGCAGGCGGCTGCCGTCACGCCAGCTCTGGTCCGGCCGCCCGGCCAAGTTCATGCGGGAGCTGGACGATCGGGGCATCGCCGAAATGCAGCGCGGCGTGACCAGCTACGTCCACGAAGCCCCGCTGCACGCCAAGGCGCTCAGGGATTTGAAAGCGTCTTCCTGAGCGCATCCAGCGCGTCGTTCTGCGCATCGACCAACGCCAGGACGCGGGTGCGCACCGGCTCGATGGTCGCAACATCTGCGGCGACGCGGGCGCCGTCTTCATTGTCCATATGGCTGACCTGCAGCGTGTCGAGGCTCGCCAGCGAGGCGATGCTCTCATAGCGGGCGGCGTCGGCGGCGCTGATCGCCATCTGCGCCTGGACCCAGCTTTCGCTCACCGGCGCTGCGCCGGAGGCGGCGGCGACGAGCGGGCGGCCCTTGGCGAGCTTGGTGCGGAAGGCCGCGTCGGCCGTCGTGGCCTTGGCCTGCAGAGAGGTGACGGTCTGGACGAGCGCGGCGTCGGTCGCGGCCGGCTGGACCGGCGCGGGCGTCCGTTCGGCGAGCCGGTCGGTCGCTTCCACCGGCCGCTTGGCCAGCGAAGGATAGCTGCGGGTTTGCGCCTGGGCGTCGATGGCGCCCAGGGTGAGCAATGCGAGAAAGGCGGCGGCGCGGCGAATCATGACGGGCAACATCTAGGAAGCCGTCGCGCAGGGTTCAACGGGCCGCCGCCTCATTGACTTAGCGGTTGCGCTCGAGAAGCGCGTGGCAGCGGCGGCTCGTCCCGGCTTCCTTGCCGATCTGGTTGCCCGCCAGCGCGCCGATGCCGGCGCCGAGCAGCGATTCGCCGACATCGCCGCCTGCAATGGCCGCGGTGCCGCCGACGCCCGCTGCGCCGATGACCGTGCCCTTCTTCTGGGCCTTCTTGCGCTCGATGAAGCAGGAGGTCAGCGCGGCGCGGTCGCGCGGCGCGGCGCGGGCGACGCGGGCTCGCTCATTGGCGCTCAGCGTCGTTCTGGCCATCGCGCCCTCAGCGCCCAGCGTGAGGATGAGCAGCATTGCTGTCAGATGTGTCGCTTTCATGTTTATTCTCCTTCAGCATTGAATTCAGCCCCCGCCACGCCGGTCATAGTCCGACTTCGCCCCTTGCCCGATGATGAACGAGATAAGTCCTGACTTGTTTCCCGGCGACCTCTCGCACTTTTCGCGGATTTGCGCCGTTGACAGAATCGGAGAGCGCAACTAAGGGGCCCTTTCCCGCGCGGGCAGCTGTGGCTGTGCCATGTCGCTTGCGCCAAGCAATTGATGACCGAAAGAGTTTAGGCCCATGTTCGCAGTCGTGCGCACGGGCGGCAAGCAGTATCGCGTTGCCGCAGGAGACAAGATCTCCGTTGAGAAGCTGGCGGGTGAAGCCGGCGACACTGTCGTGCTGGACGACGTCCTGCTCGCCGGTGACGGCGCCGACATCAAGGACGCCAAGGGCCTCACGGTTTCGGCCGAGATCGTCGCGCAGACGCGCGGCGAGAAGGTGATCGTGTTCAAGAAGCGCCGCCGGCACAATTATCGCCGCCGCAACGGCCATCGCCAGAGCCTGACGATCCTCAAGATCGTCGCCATCGGCGGTGAAGCGCCGAAGAAGAAGGCCGCCGCGAAGAAGGCCGCTCCGGCCGAAACCGCCGCTGAAGCCTGAGCCGCAGATAGAGATTCGAGGAGTTTAGACCATGGCACATAAGAAAGCTGGCGGTTCGTCGCGCAACGGTCGCGATTCAGAATCGAAGCGCCTTGGCGTCAAGAAGTTCGGCGGCCAGCAGGTGATTGGCGGCAACATTCTCGTCCGTCAGCGCGGCACGAAGTTCTACCCGGGCCGCAATGTCGGCATCGGCAAGGACCATACGCTGTTTGCGCTCGGCGAGGGTCGCGTGGTGTTCCACGACGGCAAGCTCGGCCGCAAATATGTCTCCGTGGACATGATGGCGGAAGCAGCCGAATAAGCGGACGATTTTACGGGATCGTCCATCAGGGCGATCCCTTGGCAGACCGGAAACGGATCTTCCAAACCAGCCAAGGGAGAAGGGGTCGCCCCTCCTCCCTTTTTTGTTGCTCCCTTGGAACGAGACGGCCCCGACGCGATTGCAGCACATGCAACCGCAGCCATGTCGAAAGGCTGTCGTCAAAGCGTCACCAAAGCGCGGCAGGGGCCGCGTTGATAAGGGAGAGCCCAAATGTTTGCTCGGACTTCCAGATTGTTGCTGAGGCCAGGTTGGCACGAGGACGCGCGCGCGCTGCACGCGGCGATGGCCGACGAGAGCATCGTGCGCAATCTCGCCCGCGCTCCCTGGCCCTATACGCTTGCCGACGCCGAAGCCTTCCTGTCGCGGGAGCATGATCCGCGCCTGCCGATCTTCCTCGCGTTCAACCGCACGCAGGGCAAGCCGCTGCTCGTCGGCGGCTGTGGCATCGGCCGCCAGGAGGATGGCAGCCTCGAGCTCGGCTATTGGGTCGCGCGTCCCTATTGGGGGCTCGGCTTTGCGACCGAGGCCGCGCAGGCGGTGATGCGCATCGCCCGCTCGACCGGGCTCCAGGGCGTCACCTGCAGCCACTTCGTCGACAATCCCGCCTCGGGTCGCGTCATGCGCAAGATCGGCTTCCGCCCGACCGGCGACTTCATCCGGCGCTACAGCGCGGGACGAGGCGAGGAAGCGCTCTCGGCTGTCTACGAGGACGCCGGCGAGGACGACATGCGCAGCGACGTGTCGTTCGAGCTCTACGACGACGCGGCGACGCTGGCGGCGTGACACCAAATACCCCCTCCCCTTCAGGGGAGGGGCAAGGGGTGGGGACGATGCGCAGCATCGTTCGCGAAGCGACAAGGAGCAGCGTTGCAGCACCACCCCAACCCCTCCACTGAAGAGGAGGGGCCAAGCCGATTAGAGCCACCCCGACCGGCGGAAGCGCCAGTAGAGGATGAGGCAGATCGCCGCCATCAGCCCGACCGCGCCGTCATAGCCGTAGCGCCATTCCAGCTCGGGCATATATTTGAAATTCATCCCGTAGATGCCGGCGATCGCGGTCGGCACGGCGAGCAGGCCGGCCCAGGCCGCGAGGCGCCGGGTGTTGTCGCCCTGCCGCTGCATTTCGAGCAGGTTGCTCGTCTCGACCACCGAGGTCAGGATCTCGCGCAGGCCGCCGAGGCGATATTCGGCGCGCACGATATGGTCGTATACGTCGCGGAAATAGGGCCGCATGTCGGTGTCGATCTGCGGCATGGAGACGTTGGCGAGGCGCGCGGCCACATCGATCATCACGCCCAGCACGCGTTGGAAGCGTACCACCTCGCGGCGCATGGTGAAGATGCGGACGATCGAATCGCGGTCGAGGAAATGATCCTCCGCGGTCGATTCCATCGTCAACGCCTCGTCCTCCAGCTGCTCGACGATCGGGAAATAGCCATCGACGATGAAGTCCATGATCGAGTGGAGCACATAGTCCGGGCCATGCGCGAGCGCGCTCGGCGCCGCCTCGAGATGGGCGCGCAGGTCGCTGTGCGCCCGAGCCGATCCCTGCCGCACGGTGACGATGAAGCCGGGGCCCAGGAAGATCGCCGTCTGCCCGTAGGCGATGCGCTCCTCCTCGAGATGGGCAGTGCGCAGCACGAGGAACAGCTGGTCGCCATATTGCTCGGCCTTGGGGAGCTGGCGCTCCATCTGCGCGTCCTCGACCGCCAGCGGATGCAGGCCGAACCGGTCCGCCACCGTGGCGAGTTCGTCCGGGCTGGGCTCGACCAGGCCGATCCAGACGAACTCATGGTCGCCGGGTGGCGTGCACTTGTCCCGGTCGGCGAGTTCGATGTCGTCCACGGCGACGCCGTTGCGATAGCGCCTGGCCGAAACGACGGTCAAAAGAGCGCTCCCTTGCCTGCGTTCACTTGATGAGGCCGATCTCGCGCAGGCGCTGGTGGAGATAGTCGTGCGCGCTGATCGGCGGCTCGCGCAGCGGATTGTCCGCGGTCACCGTCTGGGGCAGCGCCTCGATCATCACCTGCGGCTCGAGGTGGAGGAAGAAGGGCATGGAGTAGCGCGGGATATGGCGGCGCTCGGGCGGCGGATTGACCACGCGATGGCTGGTCGAGGGCAGCACATGGTTGGTCAGTCGCTGCAGCATGTCGCCGACATTGATGACGAGTGCGCCCGGAGACGGCGTCGCCGGGATCCAGTTGCCGCTCTTGGTGAGGAGCTGCAGCCCGCCTTCCTCGGCGCCCAGCAGCAAGGTGATGAGATTGATGTCCTCATGCGCCCCGGCGCGGATGCCCGGCGCGTCGACCGAGACCGGCGGATAATGGAGCAGGCGCAGGATCGAATTGCCCTCGTCGATCTTGTCGTCGAACCAATGGGCGTCCAGGCCGAGGTGCCGGGCCACGCCCTGGAGGATCTTCGCGCCGGTCGCGTCCATGGCGGCGAACAGGGCGGAGAAGGTCTCTTGGAAGCCGGGGACCTCGCCCGGCCAGACATTGGGCGGCATGCTCTCGGCGAGCGGGCTGCCGGTGGGCAGTTCGCGGCCGACGTGCCAGAATTCCTTGAGGTCGTTCTCGGACGCGCCCTTGGCGATCTCGGTGCCGAAGGCGGTGTAGCCGCGCTGGCCCGCACCGCCGGGGACGAGATAGGCGCGCTTGGCCGCTTCGGGCAGGGCGAAGAACCGCTTGGCGAGGTCCCAGCCGCGCGCGATCAGATCCGGGTCGATGCCGTGGTCCGTGACCAGGGCGAAGCCGAATTCGCGGAAGGAGCCGCCGATCGCCTGGGCGAAATCCGCGTCCGACAGGCTGGCGAGCGACAGGACGGGCATGCGCTCGATATCAGTGGAAGTGCTCATGCAGGACTCATGCATAAAGAGGGTTTGATTGCCTTCCTGACTAGGCGTTCCGCCGCCGCCTGTCACGTCCCACGGGCTTGCATGGCGGCCCCGCTCATGGAAAGGCGTGGGCAACGAAAGTCACCGGACGGAAGAAGAGAAGACGCATGCGCTACTGGCTGATGAAATCGGAACCGGACGTGTTCTCCTTCGACGATCTTGTCGCCAAGGGCGAGGCCGAGTGGGACGGCGTGCGCAACCATGCCGCGCAGCTCAACATGAAGGCGATGGCCGTTGGTGACCGCGCGCTCTTCTACCACAGCAACATCGGGCTGGAGGCGGTCGGCATCATGCAGATCAGCCGCACTGCCGAGCAGGACAGCACCGACGAGACCGGCAAGTGGAAGGCCGTGCTCGTGAAGCCGGTCGAGAAGCTCGCCCATCCGGTGACGCTGAAGGCGATCAAGGCCGACCCGGCGCTGGCGGGCATGGAGATGATCCGCCAGTCGCGCCTCTCCGTCTCACCGGTTACCGATGCCGAATATGCCCGCATCCTGGAGATGGCGAAGGGCTGAGAATGATAGTGCTCCTGCGAAAGCAGGAGCCCAGGGCGCAAGCAAGCCATCATACCGCCTAGGCCCCTCCTTTTGCAGGAGCACCATGCACGATTGCATTTTCTGCAATCGCACAGACCGCTTTGCATTTGAAATCTGCTGCACTGCAACATACATCGCGCTCGGAAGTCTTAAAGTGAGTTGGATGCCTGCTTGTCTCCAAGGAGGTATCAGATGGTAGGTTTTCTTAAGAAGGTGCTCGGCGTCTATCTCGAGTCCGTTGCCAAGTACGGCCCGATCCACGGTCCGTTCTGAGCTTCGGTCTCAGAGCCAAGCTCATGACAGGTTGACTCCCGGTCGGCCTTGTTGAAAAGGGGCGCGTTCCGCAAGGAATCGCCCCTTTTTCGCGCCTTACGAGGCTGTGGGCGAACCATCCCCACACTTATCCACATCAATCCACGGATTCCACGGATTCGGGCGCGCTGCGGCGTCGATTCGCTCTTGGAGCGACTCGGATTTCATGACACTTTGATCCTGCAAGACGACGAGAAAGCAGAGAGAAATCAAAGCTTTATGAGTGGTCTGGCGACATGAAGGAGCATCCCGTGCGAGCGGTGATCCCGACATGAAGCCGATGGCGAGGAACCGTTGGACCGGCGCTCACGCGCTGTCCCACGAACCGGACCGAAGGCTGGGTATGAGGTCAGACCGTCTAGGCCTGAAGGAAATGCCCGCAACGGATGAGCCAGGCGCCGCGAGGCGCCGCGTTCTCCAACCCTTGTGGAGGCCGTCCGGCCGAGACGGGGGAGGAATGAGACAGATCGCTCCGCGAACGGTCTCGTTCCGGCGGTCAGAGAATCGCTTTCGCGATTGGACGACACCGCCATGCCAGTCGCCGGACTTCCGGCAACGGAATGAAGGCGACGGGTGCAGTGGGGGTCGGCAGCAATGCCGGCCCCCATTAAGCGTTTGGGCTGCTCGTTCGAGCCTTCTCCCGCTTGCGGGAGAAGGAGGGCCCCGCCGCATAGCGGTGGGAGGATGAGGGTCTTTCTGTTTTCAGCAGAAGGAAGAAGACCCTCACCCAACCCTCTCCCGCTTGCGGGAGAGGGCTAAAGGAGCCCTCAAGCCACCGCCGCCACGTCCTCGCGCCGGATCTCGTAGACCACATAAGGCATCGCCACGCCGTTCTGCACGACCTCGATCAGCCCCTCGCGCAGCTTGCCGCCGATCTTCTCCATGGCGCCGCGCGAACGCCAGTTCATGTCGCCGACGCGGAAATAAACGCAGTCGACCCAGCGGAAAGCGTGGTCGAGCATCAGCCGCTTGACCTCGCGGTTGGTCCGGCCGCCCCAGTGACGTCGCACGAGGAAGGTCCAGCCGATCTCCACTTCGCTCTTCTCGGGGTCATGGCCATGATAGCGGCTGGTGCCGATGATCGCCCCGGTGCTGCGCTCGATGATGGTCAGCATCATGCGGCCCGCAAGGCCGGTCTGGAAATTCTCGCGGAACAGCGGCTGCTTGTAGCGCTCGCGCACGGGGTGGACCGCCCAGATCAGCGGATCGGACGCGGCGACGTACATTTCCTTCCAGTCGTCGGCCATGGTCGGACGCAACAGGACGGTCTCGCCGACGAGGATCGGCTGCCAGTCGGGCGGATGGGCGTGTCTCACGGTCATGCTCGGTCTCCCTTTTCGGAAAGGCCGCTGCTGCTTGCGATGACGGAGAAAGGAAAACATGCCGTTCCGCCATCTTGGGCAGGAACGGCCGGGTCGTCTTATGCGCGCAACCCGCCAGTCCCGCCGGAGCAGGCTGCAAAGTTCCACTTACCTCGAATGGTCGCGTGCATGAGCGAGTCTGTGACTCACCTCGGCCGAATCGTCAACCGGCACTTGTCTTTCGCGGGATCGACTGGGGTATAAGGATCACAGATCGGGGGAGAGCTCAGCGAACCAGGACGGCTCCCCGTCGATTCCGATCGCCTAACGCTCGTTCCCGTACAGCGCATCCAGCCGCGCCTGGTAGCGTGCGCGGATCACATGGCGGCGGATCGATTGCTTCGGCGTCAGCATCTCATTGTCGATGGTGAAGGGCTCGTCCGCGAAGGCGAAGCGCCGGACTTTCTCGATGACCGACAGATCCTTGTTCACCCGGTCGATCGCGGTGCGGATCGCGCCCACAAAGTCCGGTTCGTGGCGCAGCGCCTCGATCGTGCCGGGCAGGCTGTGCGCCGCCGCCCAGGCCTTCATCCACTCCGGATCGGGCACGACCAGAGCCACCAGATGCGGCCGGCGGTCGCCATGGACCATGACTTGGCCGATCTCCTCCTGCAGCGTCAGCATGCCTTCGACCTTCTGGGGCGAGACATTGTCGCCCTTGTCGTTGACGATCAGGTCCTTCTTGCGGTCGGTGATCTTGAGCCGTCCGCCCTCGTCGAATTCGCCGATGTCGCCGGTGTGCAGCCAGCCCTCCCTGAGCGCCTTCGCCGTCTCGGCCTCGTTGCGCCAATAGCCCTTCATCACCAGCTCGCCGCGGATCAGGATCTCCCCGTCCTGCGCGATCCGGATCTCGGTATTCTTGATCGGCGTGCCGACCGTATCCATGCGGATGCCGGTGCTTGGCCGGTTGACGCTGGCGACCGGCGCGGACTCGGTCTGGCCATAGCCCTGCAGCAGGGTGAGGCCGAGCGACTGGAAGAAGGCGCCGACTTCCGGATTGAGCGGCGCCCCGCCCGAGACCAGCGCCTTCATCCGCCCGCCGAAGCGCGCCTGCACCCTGGGGACGATGGTGCGCTGGAGCAGCGCGTCGAGCGGCCAGTCGACCAGCCGCATCGTGCCGTTCGCCTTGCGCGCGCCGATGCGCAGCGCCTGCTCGAGCAGGAAGGCGGGCAGGCGGCCCTGCTGCTCGATTGCCTTGGTGACGCGCATGCGGAACAGCTCGAACAGGCGCGGCACCACCACCATCACGGAGGGGCGCGCCTCGGCAAGGTTGGCGCCCAGCTTCTCCAGACTCTCGGCATAATAGATCTGCCCGCCGAGGCCGATCGGCAGGAACTGCCCGGCCGAATGCTCATAGGCGTGGGAGAGCGGCAGGAAGGAGAGGAATACCTCGTCGTCCCAGCCGAAATCCTGCGAGATCACGTCCACACAGGCCTCGACATTGTGCAGGATCGCGCCGTGATGCTGCATGACCCCGCGCGGCGCGCCGCCGGTGCCGCTGGTGTAGATGATGCAGGCCAGGTCCTCGCGCGTCGCCGTCTGCGCGGCGGCGCAGGCCGTCACATCGGCGGCATGCTCGGCGATCAGCGCGTCCCATTGGAACTGCGCCACGGAGCCGCTCTGCAGGACGCCGAGCGGCTCCATGCTGATGGCGACGCGCATGTTGGAGCGGATCACCGCAGGCATCAGCGGCTTGGCGATCTTCGCCGTGGAGAAGATGACTACGCAGGCGCCGCTGTCCGAGATGATGTGCTCGTGATCGCGGGTGGTGTTGGTCGTGTAGGTCGGCACGGTGATGGCGCCCGCCGCCATGATCGCAAGATCGGCGATGCAGAACTCCGGCCGGTTCTCGCTCACCAGCATGACCCGGTCGCCGGGCCGCACGCCATGGGCCTTGAGCGCCTCCGCCAGCGACGCGACGGCCCGCGCGACCTCGGTCCAGCTTTGCGCGCGCCATGCGCCGTCGCGCTTGGTCCAGAGGAAAGGCTTGTCGCCCAACTCGGCGGCGCGCGAGAAGAACAGCGCCGTCAGGCTGGCAAAATTCTCGTCGGCGCGCACCCGTTGCGGTTCCTCTCACCCCAAGTGAGCCGTCTCGCGCGGCCCTGCGATCTCCATCTATAGAGAGCGCGGCCCGGCAGGACCATGGCTTATTGCGCGAGATCGGGATGGGGTTCCCGGGGTGGCCCTTCTCCCTCTCCCGCTTGCGGGAGAGGGCCGGGGTGGGGGCAGCGGACGCAAGTCTGCCCGGCGTAAGGTTGAAGGAAGACCCTCACCCAACCCTCTCCCGCAAACGGGAGAGGGCTAAGCTTTATTCGTGCGCGCCGTTGAGGTCGTTGGAGCGCCGCTTGATCGTCGTGACCGCACCGGTGGTGGTCATGCCCACGCCCTCGCTGCGCGGATCCGCGGCGCCAGCCCATTTGCCGCCGACGAACTCGACCGCATTGGCCTTGAGCCCCAAGGGCGCGATGCGCAGTTGCTCGCCCAGCGCCTGCAGGCCGGGCTGGAGGGCTTCCAGCTCCGTGCCCTGCTCGAGCGTGCCGCCCTTGCCGGGCGAATAGAGCAGGCCCATCGCGATCGCGTCCTGCGCCGAGAGCCCCCAATCGACCACGCCGATGATCGCCTTGGAGACCTGGCCGATGATCGTCGCGCCACCGGCGGCCCCGATCGCGAGGCGCACCTTGCCGTCCGGGCCATAGACGATCGTGGGCGCCATCGAGCTGCGCGGCCGTTTGCCGCCCTCCACGCGATTGGCGACATAGAAGCCGTCCTTGACCGGCACGGCGTCGAAGTCCGGCATCTCGTTGTTGAGGAACATGCCCTCGACCTGGACGCCGGACCCGAAATAGCCGTTGATGGTGGTGGTCACCTGCACGACATTGCCGTGCGCATCCGCGACGGCGAGGTCGCTGGTGCCCGGATCGTCCTTGAAGGCAACGCGCGTGCGCTCCGGCGCTCCGGCCGGCTTGCCGGGCTCGACGATGGCGAGCGTGCTACCCTCCGAAATCAGGGCCGAGCGCTGGGCGAGATAGGCGGGGTCGAGCAGTCCCGCGACCGGCACGCTGACGAAATCCGGGTCGCCGATATAGAGGTCGCGGTCGGCATAAGCGAGGCGCTGGGATTCGGCGAACAGGTGCCAGGCGACCGGCGAGGACCGGCCTAGCGCCTTCATGTCGAAGCGCTCGAGTTGCGCCAGGATCATCAGCACGGTGAGCCCGCCTGAGGAGGGCGGCCCCATGCTGCAGATCCTGTACTTGCGATAAGCGCCGCAGACGGGCGCGCGTTCCTTGGCCTGATAGCCGGCGAGATCGCCCGTCGTCATCGCCGACTGGCTGGCCTCGGCGGTGTTGAGCGCGGTCACGATCTTTTGCGCGAGCGGCCCGACATAGAAGCTGTCCGGTCCTTCCCTGGCGACGCGCTCGAGTAGTGCGGCCAGTTCGGGGTTTTTGAACGTGCTGCCGATGGGCAGCGCATTGCCGCTCGCATCATAATAAAGCGGGCGCGCATCGGTGGCCATGTTGCGGCCGTAGAGCGAAAGGCCGTTGTGAAGGCGGGGCGACACCAAAAAGCCGTCGCGCGCCAGCTTGATCGCCGGGGCGAACAGGCGCGCCCAGGGCAGCTTGCCGCCGGCCTTGTGGGCAAACGCGATCATGCGCAGATTGCCCGGCACGCCCGCGCTGCGCCCGCCCCGGCCCATCTGCTGGAAGGGGATCGGCCGGCCCTGCGCATCGAGGAACCAGTTCGGCGTCGCGGCGGCGGGGGCCGTCTCGCGCCCGTCATAGCTCGTGAGCTTCCCGGTCTTGCCGTCATGAGCGATCATGAAGCTGCCGCCGCCGAGGCCGCTGTTCTGCGGCTCCACGACATTGAGCGCCAGCATCGTCGCGATCGCGGCGTCGGTGGCGTTGCCGCCGGCCTTCAGGATTTCGACGCCAGCCGCCGCCGCGCGCGGATCGGGCGCGCTTATGGCCCCGGCGCTCTGGATCGCTTTGGGCGTGGCGCTGGCTTTGCCTTTGGCGAGGGCCGGCTGGGCGGCGGGAGCGAGAAGCAGCGCAAGGCTGAGCAGCAGGGGGCGGATCATGCCGCGCAAACTAAGGATCGAAGGCCCATGGGCAAGACCCATTTGCTTTGATGCAATGCACAATACGTCTTTTGGCGGAGTTCAATTTTCCTCGCCCCTTCAGGGGAGAGGATATGAAGCCTTATCGCGAAGCGATTAGGCGTAGTTGGAGAGGGGGCGGCGCTGACCCTCTTCAAGCTTCGCTAGCCGATTCTATCGGCAAGCTGCGCTATCCTCTCCCCTGAAGGGGCGAGGAGGCATCAGTCGACATCTAACCCGACGGCCTGGCCGATCGACGCCAGCCCGTCCCGCCGCAGCAGGTCCGCCAGTTCGGTATTGATCCGGGCCGCCAGATAGGGGCCCTCATAGACCATCGCCGAATAGATCTGGATCAGGCTCGCACCCGCGCGGATCCGCGCATAGGCCTGCGCCCCGTTGGCAATGCCGCCCACCCCGATCAGCGGCAAAGCCGTCCCCAACCGCTGCCGGAAATCGCGCAGGCGCTGGAGGGCGAGGTCATGCAGCGGTGCGCCCGAAAGTCCGCCCGTCTCTCCGGCGAGCGGCGACTTGAGCGCGGGCCGCGAGATGGTCGTGTTGCTGACGATGAGCGCGTCCAGCCGGTGCGCCATCGCCAGTTCGGAAATGTCGTCCACATCCGCCGGCTCCAGGTCCGGGGCGACTTTCAGGAAGATCGGCGGTCCGCCCGTGCCACGCGCCGCCATGATCCGGCCGAGCAGTTCGTCCAGCGCGCCGCGGTCCTGCAGGGCGCGCAGGCCCGGCGTGTTGGGCGAGGAGATGTTGACGGTGAGATAGTCGGCGAGCGGCGCCATGTCGCGCACGCCGCGCGCATAATCCTCGATGCGGTCGACGGCGTCCTTGTTGGCGCCGATGTTGATCCCGAGCACGAAGCCCTCGGGCCGCTGGCGCGCCTGGAGGCGTGCGATCGCCGCCGCCTGGCCGCCATTGTTGAAGCCCATCCGGTTGATGACGGCCTCATCCTGCGCGAGTCGGAACAGGCGCGGGCGCGGGTTCCCGGCCTGGGGCAACGGCGTCAGCGTACCGATCTCTCCAAAAGCGAAACCGAAACGGCGCATTCCGTGCGCCACCAACCCGTCCTTGTCGAAGCCCGCCGCCAGGCCCACCGGCCCGGCAAAGTCCAGTCCCGCGATGCTCTGCCGCAACATCGGGTCGATGCCGCCGCGGTCGGGCCAGGGCAGGCGAAGCGAGGAGATCGCGGCCCTGTGGGCCGTTTCCGCGTCGAGCGCGAAGATGAGCGGACGGAGCAGGGCATACATGAGGTCGGGCCTATGCCATCGGTCGCCGCCGCGGTCAAAGCCGCGCGAATGCGGGCCAGGCCGGGCATTCCCGCTGCGTCGCGGCGGCGGCAGACCGCACGCGCAAAATCCGCTCTTCTTTTAACGATGACGATTCCGTCCAATCGCCTGCCTCCGAATCGGTGTATCCAAACTTTGCGACCCGAAGGGCTCTCAGTCGTCCGGCTAAGAGACCTTGCACTTGTCGGCTTGCCTGGCTGCGTGCCGGGCAAGCCGCTTTTTTGTTCCAATTAACCCATATTCGTGCGAATACTGCCCGCGGAGGGCATGTACTTGACGCGAGCCGGGGTGGTGGAACGCGTTCATCCCAAATAGCCTGTCCGCAAAGTCAGCAGAGGCTGTCGCATGCCTCAGTTGGAGATGCACAAGGTCGCACATGCGTCATAAGTTTGCAGTCGCCGATGCGGCCGATATGGTCGCACTGAGCTACTTCGCGCCGCCGGCGGACCTCGCCAGCTATTTCGGCGCGATGTACCTGTTCACGGCCGATCGTGCGCGCGTCGTCGATCATACGCGCGCGGATTTCGCGCAGATTCGCTTCATGCTCGCCGGCGCCGGCCAATATCGCTTCGGCGACGGCCGGCTGGTCGAGACGCCCGAATGCTGCCTTCTTGGCCCGACCAGCATGGCCACCCATTTCGACGTCGCGGGCCCCATGCAGGTGCTCGGCCTCACCGTGTTGCCGCTTGGCTGGGCGGCGCTGCGGGCGGGCGAGGCGCATCTCGCCGCCGACGATGCCTTCGATCTCGATGCCCGCTTCGGCCGCCAGTGGCGCGACATGCTCGACTGGCTGCGCACCCAGGAGGACAGCGGCAAGGCCTCCGACGCCGTATGGACCTTCCTGCGCGAGGAGCTGCAGGACGTGAGCGAGATGGAGGTCCGCTTCGTCGAGGAGACCGACCGCTGGCTCACCAACGAGCAGTCGCCCCGCGTCGACGCACTGCAGGAAGTGACCGGGCTGTCCGCCCGCCAGGTCGCCCGCTGGTGCAACAGACTCTATGGCGCAGCGCCGAAATATCTGGCCCGCAAATATCGCGCCCTGCGCTGCGCCCAGATTCTCGCGCGCGAGGAACTCGCCTGGCACGAATGCTGCGGCGATGTCTTCTACGACCAGTCGCACTTCATTCGCGAGCTCAAGCATTTCACCGGCCTCACGCCGACCGAACTGCGCGAGCGCGCCAGCATCGTCATCCGCCTCTCGATGAACCGCGCCGAAGTGCAGGGCGAAATTGCGCGACTGAGCCGGATCAGCTGACTCTTTGGCGGGGTGAGGTCTTTCCGCCCTCGTCATTCCCGCGTTCGCGGGAATGACGATGCTGGTGTCGTGAGCGACACACTTCCCCGCTGTCGTGGTGCATGTGGATCGCGGTCTTATGGCGAATCCCTTTTCCGCTTGATTTCCGTGCCCAACCCTCCCATCTGCGCCCAATCAGACCAATTTACTCCGATTTGAGAATCGTTCGCAGATGCGCCTGTCCAGTCTTGCCGATTATGCCGTGCTGATGATGCGCACGGCGGCCACCCATTGCGGCGGCGAGCGCCATAATGCCGCGAACCTGGCCGTAGAGGCGGGGATTCCCGTGCCCACCGCGCAGAAGCTGGCGAGCCTGCTTGGCCGCGCTGGTCTCATCAAGGCGACGCGGGGCAGCGGCGGCGGCATCAAGCTCGCCCGCCCGGCGGCCGCGATCACGCTCGCGGACATCATCGAGGCCGTCGATGGCCCGATCGCGCTCACTGCCTGCCTCGACGCGGAAGGATCGGACTGCTGCGCGCTCGACCATCCCTGCGCGATTCGCCCGCACTGGATCGGCGTCAACAAGCTGGTCCGCGACGCACTCGCCCAGGTGACGCTCACCCAGATGATCGCCGCGCCCCACGCCGTGCCGGCGGGCGCGCTCGCCGCCGCCATGGCCACTTCCGCTCCCGCTCCGGAGGCCGTCCAATGACCGCGCCCGTGAAAACGCCTGTCGCCCCCAAGAATGAGGAAGCCCTCGCCGCCGCGAAGAAGGCGAGCGACTATGAGTGGGGCTTCGTCTCAGACATCGAGCAGGAATTCGCGCCCAAGGGCCTCAGCGAAGAGACGGTGCGGTTCATTTCTGGAAAGAAAAACGAACCGGAATGGATGCTTGAGTGGCGGCTGAAGGCCTATCGCCACTGGCTGACCATGGAAACGCCGGACTGGGCGAAGCTCGACGTGCCGCCGATCGACTATCAGAATGCGTACTATTACGCCGCGCCCAAGAAGAAGGCCGAGCTTTCCAGCCTGGACGAGCTCGATCCGGAAATCCGCCGCACCTACGAGAAGCTCGGCATCCCGATCGAGGAGCAGAAGGTGCTCGCCAACGTGTCCGGATCGCGCAAGGTCGCGGTCGATGCGGTGTTCGACAGCGTCTCGGTCGCCACCACGTTCCGCAAGGAGCTGGAGGAAGCCGGCGTCATCTTCCGCTCGATCAGCGAGGCGATCCGCGAATTCCCCGACCTCGTGAAGAAGTGGCTCGGCAAGGTCGTGCCGATGCACGACAACTACTTCGCCACCTTGAACTGCGCGGTCTTCTCGGACGGCACCTTCGTGTATATCCCCGAAGGGGTGCGTTGCCCGATGGAGCTGAGCACCTATTTCCGCATCAATGCCGAGAATACCGGCCAGTTCGAGCGCACCCTGATCGTCGCCGACAAGGGCGCCTACGTCTCCTATCTGGAGGGTTGCACCGCGCCGCAGCGCGACGAGAACCAGCTTCACGCCGCCGTGGTCGAACTGGTCGCGCTCGACGATGCCGAAATCAAATATTCGACCGTGCAGAACTGGTATCCC
>JAGIAZ010000018.1 GCA_017744605.1 Sphingobium sp.
CTCGCCGAGGACGCCCGAGCACATCGTCAGGTGCTGCCACTTGCCCTTGGGATCGGTGAAACGCAGATCGACCCACTCGATCTCCTTTTCCTCGATCATTTTCAGAATGTCTTTGGGCGTGTTGGCCATGATGTCGGTACCTTCCCGTTACTCTTGAGTTGTTGCGCCTGGATGCTGCCAGATCAGATGGCGGCTTCGTCCAGTTCACCCGTGCGAATGCGCACCGCCTTTTCGACGGGCACCACGAAAATCTTGCCGTCGCCGATGCGGCCGGTCTTGGCGGCATTGGCGATGGCTTCGACGACGCGTTCGGCCATGGCGTCTTCCACCACGGCTTCCAGCTTCACCTTGGGCAGGAAATCGACGACATATTCGGCGCCGCGATAGAGCTCGGTATGGCCCTTCTGACGGCCGAAGCCCTTCGCTTCCGTCACCGTGATGCCGGAGACGCCGACTTCGTGAAGGGCTTCCTTCACTTCGTCCAGCTTGAATGGCTTGATGATCGCCTCGATCTTTTTCATGCCCAAATCACCCTTCTCAACGCGCGCTGCATAATGGCGGGCATGCAGCGATATTCCGCTTTCCTGCGCTCGTCGACAGCGCGGCCCCGACCGAATCCCACGACCGAGCGCCATTGCTATCGCGTCGCAGCGCGAATCACCAGCGCAGCATTGGCGGCTTTGACGGCGCTTGTCGATATTGCCCGGATTTCGGGCATTTTTGGAATGACCTGCCTAAAAAATGGGCAGATATGCTGCGGCGCAGAAGGGCGAATTTCGAGAAGCGAAACCAGCTCGGCTTCAGGCTGCGCGATGGGGGTCAATAAGGCGGGCGGTGGAGGCCCTTGGGGCTCGCGGTGAAGATCTCGCAGCCGGTTTCCGTAATGCCGATCGAATGCTCGAACTGCGCCGAGAGCGTACGGTCGCGGGTGACGGCCGTCCAGCCGTCGTCGAGCATGCGCACGCCCGGCTTGCCGGCGTTGATCATCGGCTCGATGGTGAAGATCATGCCGGGCCGCAGCTCCGGGCCCGTGCCCGGCCGGCCGACATGGATGACCTCGGGCGAATCATGGAATACGCGGCCCAGGCCATGGCCGCAAAAGTCCCGCACGACGCCGTAGCGGTGCTTCTCCGCATGGGTCTGGATGGCATGGCCGACATCGCCCAGCGTGTTGCCGGGCCGTGCCTGTTCGATGCCCAGCATCAGGCATTCATAGGTGACGTCGACCAGGCGCCGCGCCTTGATGGGCACATCGCCGACCAGGTACATACGACTGGTGTCGCCGTGCCAGCCATCGACCAGCGGCGTCACGTCGATGTTGAGGATATCGCCC
This sequence comes from Sphingobium sp., assembly GCA_017744605.1. Classification (GTDB taxonomy): domain Bacteria; phylum Pseudomonadota; class Alphaproteobacteria; order Sphingomonadales; family Sphingomonadaceae; genus Sphingobium. Next base: position 1,334 of record JAGIAZ010000018.1, read on the forward strand.
TCGCGCAGCGCCTTGTCGCCCGGCATGCCATGGCAGATGACGTTGTTGAGGCTGATGCAGCAGCTGTACTGATAGCCGTGATAGCCGAGCGTTGCCGGGACGGCGCCTGCTTCGAGCATCATGTTGCGGATGAAGTCGTCGATATCGCTCGTCACGGCGCCGGGCTGCACGAGCGGCACGACGGCATCGAGGATCTCGGCGGCGAGGCGTCCCGCCTTGCGCATGCCCGCAAAGCCATCCTCGCCATGGAGCTTGATGGCGGAAGTGCGGACGGTCGCGATCTCCGCGGTCGGTGTCACATAGGTGGTCATGGCTTGCGATATAGGCGCAGCGGGTCCAAGTGGCGAGAGGCAAGTCGCGGGAAATTGGGAGATGGCGATGGCGGAGGTCGATCCAAAGCTGAGCGGCGGCTGTGCGTGCGGCGCGGTGCGCTACGAGATCGGCGCCGCGCCGATCGTGGTCAACAATTGCCATTGCACGCTCTGCCAGAAGCAGACCGGCTCGACCTCGGTCGTGAACCTCTTCATCGAAAGCGAGCATATCAGGCTGCTGTCCGGCGAAACCTCCGAGAATGTGGTCAAGACCGGGAGCGGCGGCGACCATGTGATCGTGCGCTGTGCGGCCTGCGGGACGGCCCTGTGGAGCTTCTATCCGCGCCTCGGCCGGCTGGCGGCGGGCGTACGCGTCGGGACGCTGGACACGCCGGGCGCTGCGCCGGCCGATGCGGCGATCTTCGTGGCCGACAAGATGCCCTGGGTTACGCTGCCCGAGGGCATTCCGCATTTCGAGACAGTCTACAATCCGGCCGAACTGCTGCCGCCCGCGCGTTTCGCGCGCATGAAGGCGCTGGCGGCGCTGCGCGAAGCGCAGAAGGCGGCGCAAGCATGACCGACCGCATCTGGACAGCGGCGCTCGCCATCATCGGCGACGAGATTCTCTCCGGCCGGACGCAGGACAAGAATGTCGCGCAGATTGCGACATGGCTGAACGTGCAGGGCATCCGCCTCAAGGAAGTGCGCATCGTGGCGGACGACATGGCGGCGATCGGCGCGGCGGTGCGGCAGCTCAACGCCAATCACGATTATCTGTTCACCACCGGCGGCATCGGACCTACGCATGACGACATTACGGTCGATGCGATCGCCGCGGCCTTCGGCTTGCCGGTCGTGGTCCATCCGGAAGCGCGGGCCATTCTCGAAGCCTATTACGAGACGCGCGGCGGGCTCAATGACGCCCGGCTGCGCATGGCGCGCGTGCCGCATGGCGCCGATCTCATCCCCAATCGCACTTCGGGCGCGCCCGGCATTCGGCTGGGGTCGATCTTCATCATGGCGGGGGTGCCGGCGATCGCGGCCGCCATGCTCGAGACGCTGACCGGCGAGCTGGAAGGCGGCGCGCCGCTTGTCAGCCACAGCATCGGCGGCTGGGTGGCGGAGAGCGAAGTGGCGCCCATCCTCGAGGCGGTGGAGAAGGCCCACCAGGCCTGCCAGATCGGCAGCTATCCGTTCTTCCGTGAAGGCCGCACGGGCGCGAATTTCGTGATCCGCTCGGCGGACCCGGCCGCGCTGGCGACCTGCGCACAGGCGCTGATCGCGGCGCTCACCGACGCGGGTTTTGCGGTGACGGATGGGGGAATCTGACCGGGCCGGTCCGGCGCTCGACGATCATCCGGGCGTGGACGCCGCTGCGATGGGGATTCCCGCCGGATCGTGCCAACTGGCGCATCCCAAATCGTTCCTTATAGGCGATTGAAATATAAGAAAAATCATGGAGCGGGTGAGGGGAATCGAACCCCCGTCGTCAGCTTGGGAAGCTGCTGCTCTACCATTGAGCTACACCCGCATCGCCACGCGGCGGCGATCTCGGCCTAGCGTGCCGTCGGCGGCCGGTCAACGGTGCGTTGCCAGCGGCGAAGCGTGACTGCAATGCGGCCGAAAAGAGGGGTTCCTCCGTTTGTCCCTGTTCGAGCCCGCGTCGCCGCATCGCCCCTATCGTACGGGGTTGCGTCTCGGCGAGAAGGAGATCGGAAGCGGCCTCAGGCCGCCGGGTTGCGGAGAATTTCCTAAGTGTTGTTGACTCGTGAAGTACCTGTTTTTCGGCGTGGCAAGCTGGATGTAAGCCTTCGCCCGCCGGCTCTTTGGTGGGGCGGGCAAATTCGTCATGGCTTCCGGCCCGCGACGATCAAGCTGATTGCATCCATCATGGCTGAACCCGTGGTCGAGACGGACGACCTGCTCGATGCCATGGGCTGGGACACGCTGAACACGCTGCGCACGAAGATCGGCGAGACGCGCTCGCTGCTGGCCTGCGCGGGCTTGCCTGTCCATATCGTCAGCGTCTCGAAGGATGGCGGTCGGGGGATCGCCGGTTTCCGGATCGACGTTCTGGAATGACCGCGGGCCGCCGCTCCTGCACGGAGCGGTGTTGGTCGTCGCGCAAAATGACGGACGCCTGTGCCGAATGGCAACGGTGCCCGGCAAGCCTCCCGTGCCGGTGCGTCGGCGCGGCGGATGACATGCGGCCTTTCGTGTCTCGTTCCGCCCATCCCGGGGCTGTAGAGCGGCGCACATTTCCGCTGCAGGTAAGTAGCATTCTATTTCTTGCGTTCATCGCTTGTCGGCACGTGACAAGCTGCGTGCGCTCGTCTTATGGTCCGCCGACTCCGCGAACCCGGCACCCAAGATCGGCGCGGCGTGACCGGCCCGGGAAACCGAGGGGGAGGATCAGTGACGTCGCTTCTAAAGACTTTCACGCGGCACGCCATGCTGGCGGGCGCCGCCCTGCTGGGACTTGCGGCCATGCCCGCCAATGCCCAGCTTCCCGGCCAGCCGAGCGCCGTGCTCAAGATCGATTGCGACCGCGCCTGCCTGATCGGCTTCGTCCGGCAATATATGGGCGCGTTGGCCAAGCAGGATCCCAAGGCTGTGGCGATCGCGCCCAATGCGCGCTTTACCGAGAACAATGTGATGATCCCGGTCGGCAAGGGCCTGTGGCGCTCGGTCAACAAGGTCGCCGACACAGGCCTCGAGGTCGCCGATCCGGAAACCGGCAATGCCGCCTGGTTCGGCGTGGTCTGGGAGCATGACCAGCCCGCTTATTATGCGATGCGCATCCATGTGACGCGCGGCCGCATCGACGAGATCGAGACCGTCGTCCATCGCAAGACCGGCCTGCCGGCGCCTTTCGGGCCGATCGACAAGGTGGCGCACGATCCTGAATTCCAGCAGGTGCTGGCGCCGACTGAGCGCCGCTCGCGCGAGCGGCTGATCGCGGTCGCGCAGAGCTATTTCAACACGGTGGAGCGCAACGACGGTGCCGTCTTCGCGCCCTTCACCGAGGATTGCGCCCGGCTGGAGAACGGCATCAGCACGACCGCGCCGCCGCCCGGGGGCGGAGGAGGCAATGCCGCCGACATCGCCACGGGCTGCCGCAACCAGTTCCTGCTGGGGATCTATTATATCAACAAGCGGGTGCGCGAGCGCCGCTTTCCGATCGTCGATACCGAGCGCGGCGTGGTCGTTGCCTCGGGCTTCTTCGATCATGACAACAGCTTCGACCGCTATCCCATCAACAATGGCGGCGAGATGAAGACGGCGCTCAAATGGCCGAACTCGATCACGCTGCTCGAAGCCTTCCGCGTGAAGGACAGCCAGATCCAGCGGATCGAGGTGGTGTTCACCTATGTGCCCTATGCGATGCACAATCCCTGGGCCGTCGGCCGCCAATATTCGGAGCTCGGCCAATGAGGGCTCGTCTCGCAACGGCATTGGGCGCCATTCTCGTCGCCACGGCCGGCAGCGCGCTCGCGCAGGCGCCGACGGCCGCCCCCGCTGGGCAGAAGCCGATCCTTCGTCCCTTCGGATCGGTGCCGCTCATGGTGCCGCCGTCTTCGGATGCGCCCCGGGATTGCGACGACGCCTGTCTCAAGGGGCTCGCGCAGCAATATATGGACGCGCTGGTCAAGCAGGATGGCTCGAAGCTGCCCTGGGCCGATCGGGTCCGTTATGCCGAGAATGGCGTCACCATCATGGTCTCGGACGGCACCTGGGCGACGGCGACCGCCAAAGGCGCATCGCCGCTGATCGTGGCGGATGCCAAGGCCGGCAAGGCGGTCTGGATCGGCTCGGTCGACGAGCATGGCCAGCCCGGCTTCTATGCCATCGAGCTGACGGCGCGGGGCGGCAGGATCGTCAGCGTGCAGGCAACCATCCGGCGCCAGCAAGGGCGGCCGCCTTTCGGCGACCCCATCGCCTTCACGCATGACCCGGCCTTTTCGGCCACGGTCGCCAAGGGCAAGGAGACGCCCCGTGCGATCATGTCCGGCCTCGTCCAGGCCTATTTCGAAGCGCAGGGCGGCAAGAGTAAGGCGCCTGCCTTCGGCAAGGGTTGCGTATTGATCGAAAATGGCGTGCCGATGACGGGCAACCTGCCCGCGGCCAAGGGCGAGAGCGGCGATTGCGCGACAAGCTTCTCGCGCGGTCTGTTCGGCGAGTTCGAAGCTATCCGCCGCCGTATCGTTGCCTATGACGACGCGCGCGGGTTGGTGGTGGTCAGCGGCGTGCGCGACCTTCCCGGCGCGACCACCAGCTTCACGGGCAGCGACGGCAAGGGCTACAAGTCCGAGGCCGACTATCCGCGCAGCTTCGGCTTCGTGACCGTGTTCAAGATCGAGGGCAACGCGATCGCGCGGGTCGAGAGCATCGCCACCGAATTGCCTTATCTCATGCCGCCGCCCTGGCAGGAGCCGAGAGGACCAAGACCATGAACATCAGGACCGTCGCCCTTGTCGGAACCGTAATCGCCCTCGGCCTCGCGAGCGCATCCGCCTTTGCCCGGGACGTGACCATCGACGACACGAAGGTTTTCACCGAGAGCATCAGCGCCGATGCGGCGGGCAATCTCTATGCCGGCAGCACCAAGGGCATCGTCTTCCGCGCGACGCCGGGCAGCGACAAGGCGGTCGCCTGGATCAAGCCGGACGACAGCAACAAGATTAGGATGCTGCTCGGCGTGGTTGCGCATGATGCGTCCAACACGCTCTGGGTCTGCTCCATTCCCGGTTTCGGCGGGCCGCCGACGCCCGGCGCGGACTCCGCCGCCGTGGCCTTCGATCTCAAGACCGGCGCTTTCAAGGCGCGCTATGTGCTGCCCGGCCCGAATGCGACCTGCAACGACATCACCGTCAGCCAACAAGGCAAGGTCTACATCGCGGAGACATCGGGCGGCCGCATCTTCAGCATCGCGCCCGATGCCAGAGACGTGAAGCTCGAGGTGCAGGATGCGCAGCTCAACGGCATAGACGGCATCGCGTTTACGGCGGACAATATTCTTTATGCCAACAACACCCGCGCCAACACCTTCTTCCGGGTCAATCGCGACGGCAATGGCAATTATCAGAGCCTGACCAGGCTCAATGTCTCGATGGAGTTCAAGGGCCCGGATGGCCTCAGGCTCTACAAGGGCAACCAGCTGCTCCAGGCCGAGACCGGCAACAACCGCATCGCGCTGCTGACCATCAATGGCGACAATGTCGACGTGAAGCCCCTTGGCGGCAGCTTCCAGGGGCCGGCCGCGGTCACCCATATCGGCGACACCGCCTATTCGGTCAGCGGGATGATCAACTATATGTTCGATCCCAAGCTCAAGGACCAGGATCCCGGTCCCTTCATCATGAAAGCCGTGCCGATCGGAGCCGCGAAATGAGCGGCCGCCTCCTCTCCCGTCATCCCGGCGAAGGCCGGGCTCCACATGCAGGAGTCTCGGACATGGCGCCCATGGCTTCCGGCTTTTGCCGGAATGACGGTGGGTTGTGGGGTCGCAGGGCGCGCTGCGTGGCCGGTGCCTTCGCCGCCGCATTGCTGCTGTCCGCCATGCCGGCGCCCGCCGCTGCGCCGGGCATCGACCAGGAGATCGACGCGCTCACCCGGCGCGTCGAGAAGCTGGAGGGCGCGCGCGCGGTCAAGAAGCTGCAGCGCGCCTTCGGTTTCTATGTCGACCGCGGCCTGTGGGACGAAGCGGCGGACCTCTTCGCCGACAATGGCACGATCGAGATCGGCATGGACGGCGTCTATGTCGGCAAGGTGCGCATCAAGGATTATCTCAAGCGCCTGCACGGCAACCAGGATGGCCTGATCTACGGCCAGCTCAACGAGTGGGTGACGCTCCAGCCGGTGGTCGATGTCGCGCCCGACGGGCTCAGCGCCAAGGGCCGCTGGCGCGATCTCGGCATGCTCGGCCAGTACAAGAAGCACGCCGAGTGGCGCGACGGCACCTATGAGAATGATTATGTGAAGGAAGGCGGCGTCTGGAAGATCAAGGCGCTCCATCTCTATGTCAATTTCGTGGCGCCCTATGAGAAGGGCTGGGCGCGGCTGAAGCCGGGCGAGGGGCTCGCCGCCAGCCAGACCTCCAAGGACTTCCCGCCCGACCGGCCGCCGACCGCGCCTTATGCGAGCTATCCCGATCCCGAGGTGGCGCCGTTCCATGGCCCCAATCCGGTGACCGGCAAACCGGTCGTGCTGGGAGGTGCGAAATGATGCGAGATCTTGCCCCATCCACTTCCGTTCGGCCTGTTCGAGCTAGGCGTCTCGCTCGAACAGGGCGAACGGTGTTTTTGGGATTGGTGTTTGCCTTGCTGGCAACTTCCGCACCTTCATTCGCCCAAGCCGACCTCGCCGGCCGTGTCGCCGCCTACAAGCAGCGCGTGCAGCTGCTCGAGGACCAGGACGCGATCGAGAACCTCCAGGCCACCTACGGCTATTATTTCGACAAGGGCCTCTGGGACCAGGCCGCCGGCCTGTTCACCAGGACCGGCAGCTTCGAATATGGCCAGCGCGGCGTCTATATCGGCCCGGCGCGCATCCAGAAGGCGATGCTGCTGTTCGGGCCGCAGGGGCTCGCCGCCGGCCATCTCAACACGCACATGATGCTGCAGCCCTATATCGTCGTCGCCAGGGACGGGAGAACGGCGACGGCGCGCTGGCAGGGCATGATGATGCTCGCCCAGCCGGGACAGAACGGCGTCTGGGGCGTCGGCATCACCAATGCCGATTATGTGAAGGAGGCGGGCGTCTGGAAGATTGCCAGCCTGCATTTCTTCGTGACCGCGCAGACCGACTATGATCTCGGCTTCACCAAGTCGGCGCTGCCGATCGAGGGTCCGAGCGCGGTCTTCCCGCCCGACAGGCCGCCGACGGTGCAATATCGCTCCTTCCCGGGCGCCTATATTCCGCCGTTCAATTTCGATCATCCGGTGACGGGCAAGCCCTTGAAGGACATTGCGCAGCCTGGCGACAGCGTCACGGGGAGGGGCAAGTGATTATGAAGACTCCCTTCAAATTCAAAACCGTTCGCCCTTCGACATTCGAGCGAGCCACGCGTCTCGCTCGCACAATACGAACGGCGTTTTTTGCAGCTGGGTTGGTCTTGAGTGCGCCCGCTGTCGCCCAACCGAGCGCCGCCGAGAAGCTCGATGCCCTCGACACCCGCATCACGCGGCTCGAGGACCAGAACCAGATCGAGCGCCTCCAGCGACTCTACGGCTATTTCGTCGACAAGGGCCAGTGGACCCAGCTCTCCGAACTGTTCGCGGACGACGCCACGCTGGAGATCGGCGGCAAGGGGCTCTTCCTGGGCAAGAAGCGCGTGCTCGAATATATGCAGACCGCCTTCGGGCCGGACGGCGTCCGCGAGGGCGGCCTTGCCAACCACATGCAGTTCCAGCCGATCGCCGACGTCTCGCCGGACGGCAAGACCGGCTGGATTCGCTCGCGCGCCTGGGTGATGTCGAACGGCGGCTGGGGCCTGCCGCTCTATGAGGACGAGTTCGTCAAGGAGAACGGCACCTGGAAGTTCAAGCGCGAGTCCGGGCCCTTCACCATGTATTCGAGCTGGGAAGGCTGGGGGAAGAACGCCCTCAACAACACCTGGCCGGACAAGTTCAATCCGCCGCCGGACCTGCCGCCGTCGACCGTCTACCTGACCTATCCGGCCTATTACATCATCCCGTTCCACTATCCGAACCCGGTGACCGGCAAGGTATTCCAGCCGGATATGGACGAAGTGGGCGCCTATGCTGCGCCCCCGGGCACGCCGCTGCAGGAAAAGTGGCGTAAGACCGGCCGTCTCGTATACGGCTCCCAGCCGATCTACACGCCGCCAAAGGACTGAAGCGAATGAGAAACTGGTTGCGCCCTGTCGCGCTTGCGGCTGCCATCGTCACGTCGCTCGCGGGCCTCGGTCTTGCCAGCGCGGATGCCGGCAAGGGCCCGGCATGGATCGACGGCGCACGCATCGCCAAGCAGGCGACGGACGGCACGGACTGGTTGAGCGACGGGCGCGGCTATGATGCCCAGCGTTATTCACCGCTCACGCAGATCAACGCGGCGAACGTCAAGCAGCTGGGCATCGCCTGGTATGACGAGCTCGACACGATGCGGGGCGTGGAGGCGACGCCGCTCTATGCCGACGGCGTGCTCTACAACACGCTGCCGTGGAACATCACCATGGCCTATGACGCGCGCACCGGTAAGCGCCTGTGGACCTACGACCCCAAGGTGCCGCGCGAATATGGCCGCTATGCGTGCTGCGAGCCTGTGGCGCGAGGCCTGGCGCTGTGGAAGGGCAAGGTCATCATCGCGACGCTGGATGGCCGCGTCATCGCTCTGGACGCCCGCACCGGCAAGGAGGTCTGGGTCCAGCAGGCTTTCACCCATGACATGCCCTATTCGATCACGGGCGCCCCAAGAGTCTATGACGGCAAGGTCGTGATCGGCAATTCGGGCGGCGATCTCGGCGTGCGCGGCTTCGTCATCGCTTATGATGCGGAGACCGGCAAGAAGGCGTGGAAATTCTTCCTGACGCCCAATCCGCAGGACAAGCCGGACGGCGAGGCCTCGGACTCGATTCTGGCGACGATCCGCAAGACCTGGAACGACGACGGCCTGTGGAAGACCCTGGGCGGCGGCGCGAATCCATGGGATTCGATCAGCTACGATCCCAAGCTCAACCTCGTCTATATCGGCACCGGCAATGGCAGCTCCAACAGCTGGCACTATCGCTCGGGCAGCAAGGGCGACAATCTCTTCATCTGCTCCATCGTCGCCATCGATGCGACCACCGGCCAATATAAATGGCATTATCAGGAAGTGCCCGAGGAAGACTGGGACTATACCTGCACCAGCTCGATCACGGTCGCGACGCTGCCGATCGACGGCAAGAACCGCCGCGTGGTCATGCATGCGCCCAAGAACGGCTATTTCTACGTGCTCGACGCGGCAACCGGCCAGTTCATCTCGGCCAAGCCCTATGTGCCGGTGAACTGGGGCACGGTCGATCCCAAGACGGGCAAGGCGACGGTCAATCCGGGCATGCACTATGGCACCGATCCAGTCCTGCTGATGCCAGGCCCCGGCGGCGGTCACAACTGGTTTCCCATGGGCTATTCGCCACGCACGAAGCTCGCTTATTTCCCGACCTTCGAGAGCGGCTTCGCCTATGCCTATGATCCCAACTGGACGCCCAAGCCCTTCCGCTCGAACAGCGGCTGGGGCGGCTTCTCGGGTGACGCGCTCAAGAAGCGCGCCGAGATCCAGAAGCAGATCGATGCGATGGAGAAGACTTTCCTCGTCGCCTGGGATCCGGTGAAGCAGAAGGCTGCCTGGCGGGTGCAGCTGCCGCGCCATGGCAATGGCGGCGTGATGATCACCGGCAGCGACCTCGTCTTCGAGGGCACCACCAAGCAGACCTTCGCCGCGTTCGACGCGCGGACCGGCAAGCTGCTCTGGGAGATGCCGGTGCAGAGCGCGCCGGTCGCCGGGCCGATCACCTATATGCTTGACGGCGTCCAATATATCGCGGTCAACGCCGGCTGGGGCGGCGGCGCGGCGCAGATCGAGCGCGGCTCGGGCATCGAACTGCCGCGCGCCTCGGCCCGGCTGCTCGTCTTCAAGCTCGGCGGCAAGCTGCAACTGCCCCCGCTCAAGGCGGAGGAGAAGGCGCCCGATCCGCCGCCGGTGACGGCCAGCGAGGCGACCATCGCCAGGGGTGCGCAGCTCTTCGGCGACACCTGCTCGCGCTGCCACGGCCAGCAGGCCATTGGCGGGGTCAAGGACCTGCGCAAGATGACCCGCGAGACGCACGGCAAGTTCAACGACATCGTGCTGAAGGGCATCTACCAGGACAAGGGCATGGCGAGCTTCGCCGACCTGCTGAAGCCCGAGGATGCCGACGCGATCCACGGCTATCTCATCGCACGCGCCAACGAGGATTGGGGGCGCTCGACGGAGAAGACCGAAGCGGGGCCGCATTAACATGGACGGGTGCGTCGTCTCTGTTTCACGCGACGGCGCGCATCGTTTCTCCAAGCAGCCGGTCGAGGCGATCAGCCTGATCGAAGGGCTGGGCGTCGAGGGTGACGCCCATTTCGGCAAGACCGTGCAGCATCGCTCGCGCGTGGCGGTCGATGCAAGCCAGCCCAATCTGCGGCAGGTTCACCTGATCGCCGCCGAGTTGCTAGACGAGCTGGTCGAGCAGGGCTTCGATGTGAAGCCCGCCAATCTTGGCGAGAATGTCACGACGCGTAGCATCGATCTCATCGGCTTGCCGCGCGGCACGTTGCTGCATCTCGGCCGAGAGGCGGTGGTCGAGGTAACGGGCCTGCGCAATCCCTGCGGCCAGATCGACGCCTTCGCGCCGGGCATGCTGAAGGCCATGCTCGGTAAGAGGCCGGATGGCGAGATCGTTCGCAAGGCGGGCATCATGGGCATCGTCCTGCGCGGTGGCGAAGTGAGGGTTGGCGACGCCATCGGTGTGGAGAGGCCGCCAGAGCCCTATCTGCCGCTCGAGCGCGTCTAGAGGCTGATCCATCGATGTTGAATCGCTCGTCATTGCGAGCCCGGCTTGAGCCGGGCGAAGCAATCCAGGGGCGGGTAAGATCGGCCTGGATTGCCGCGCGACTGCGTCGCTCGCAATGACGATTCAGCTCTGCTGGATCGGAGTCTAGCTCTTTGCTGCCTTAGTGGGCTGCGGGCGGAGACGCATCTGTGGTCCGAACAACTGGGTGATAAAGGAGTCGAAGTCGCCAATCCCTACGGGTCGCGGTCATTTTGCCGGGAATGCGGGCGAGTGATTCAGCGGCTGGCGTCGCCTGTCATCCGCGATCCAATTGTCTTACCGGCTGGCTGGGGCATCTGCGGATAATGACTGGACGAGGGGAATCGTGTTCCGGCTTTCCGGCGCAATCACGAAGCGGACGAGAACGCACGGCCGTCGCGGCTCGACCGAGGCGCTTCCCGAACAAGGCCGCCTTGCGATTCATGCGCATCGACGTCTCTGTCCTACACTCGTTCCTTCATGTCATGCGGGACCATGCGCTCGTTTCCCTCCCCCCAATCATGCGCCTTGCGCGGCTAACCGCGCGCGCTGGGAGCAGAGAATTTTTATCTCCCAGGGACCCGGAACCTTCAGAACCTTTCGCGGTGCCTCGCCTACCAGTCGTCCTGCGCCCGTTGCGCCAGATAGCCGTATATATCCTTGGCCTGCGCCTCGCTGACCTGACCGGCGAAGCTCGGCATGCCCTTGTCCTCGCGCGTGCCCTTGAGGACGATGTCGGTGAAGGCGGCGCGGGTCCTGGCGCTCATCTTGCGCAGGTCCTTGACCCCGCCGACGGCGCTGTCGCCATGGCATTTCGAGCAATTCTCGCCATAGAGCGTCGCGCCGCGCGTCGCGACATCGGCCGCCACGCGGTCGTTGGGCTGCACCGGATCGTCGTCCGCGGCCGGCATGGGCGGGAGCTTGGCGGTGCCGCCGAGCTTGAAGACCAGCAGCTTGGCCGTGGCGAGGCGGAAGGGGCCGTCCTTGGTCAGGTTCATCACCGGCGAGCCGCCCCAGCCGACGTTGAGCGCGATATATTGCTCGCCGTCGATCGTATAGGTGATCGGCCCGGCGACGCCGGCCTGGTCGACATTCATCTCCCAGAGCTTCTTGCCGTTATCGGCGCGGTAGATGGCGACGGTCTTGTTGATCGTCGGCTGGATGAGCAGGTTGCCCGCCGTGCTCAGCACGCCGCCAGAGCCGGGATGCGGGTAGGGGACGCGCCAGGCTTCCTTCTGGGTGCGCGGATCCCAGGCGAGGAGGTAGCCCTTCTCGGTCGCGGCAGCCTCGGCGTTCAGCTTCTTGCGCAGCTCCGGCTCGTTCGCATAGCCTTGGCCGCTGTTGGTGCGGCCCATGCCGGGCGTGTACTTATACTGGCCGTCCTCGGCGCGGGCATAGACCGAGCCCTGCTCCTGTGCCGGGAGGTACACGAGGCCGGTGTTCGGATTGTAGCTCATGGGATGCCAGGTGTGGCCCGCCATCCAGCTCGGCGACATGAGGTGCGGCATGGTCGTGTTGTGCGCCGTCGGCAGCACGTTCGGGCGGCCGGTCTTCATGTCGATGTCGGTCGCCCAACTGTTGACCGAGACGTAGCTCTTGCCCGAGATCAGCTTGCCCGTCACGCGGTCGATCACGTAGAAGAAGCCGTTCTTCGGCGCCTGCATGGCGACCTTGCGCATTACGCCGCCGATCTTCATGTCGGCGAGCACGATGGGCTGGGTGCAGGTGTAATCCCAATCCTCCTCGGGCACCATCTGATAGTGCCACTTATACTTGCCGGTGGTGGCATCGACCGCCACCATCGAGCAGAGGAACAGATTGTCGCCTTTCCCCTCGCTGCGGAAGTGCCACATGTGCGGCGCGCCGTTGCCGGTGCCGATATAGACGGTGTTGAGCTTGGGGTCGTAGGCGAAGCTGTCCCAGGCATTGCCGCCGCCGCCCGCTTCCCAGAATTTGCCGAACCAGGTCGGCTGGGCGATCTTCATCGCGCTGTCGGAGGCTTCGCCGTCCGGACCCCGGGCGGGATCGGTGGGGACGATGAAGAATTTCCAGAGCTTCTTGCCGGTCTCGGCATCCCAGGCGGTGACGAAGCCGCGCGAGCCATAGTCGGCGCCGCCATTGCCGATGATCACCTTGCCGTCATAGACTCTTGGGGCACCCGTGATCGAATAGGGGTCCTTGTTGGGCTCGAAAGTCTGCGAAACCCAGACTTCCTTGCCGGTCCTGGCGTCGATGGCGATCAGCCGGCCGTCGAGCGCGCCGATGATGATCTTGCCCTTCCAGGCGGCGATGCCGCGCGCCGAGGGGCCGCAACAGGCCCAGCGTGCCCAGATCTTGTCGACCTTGGGATCATAGGTCCACAGCTTGCGGCCGGTCTTCCCGTCATAGGCGGTGACGACGTTGTAGATGCTCTCATTGTAGAGGACGCCATCGATCACCAGCGGGCTCGCCTGCACGCCGCGCATCGTCTGCAGATCGTCATACCAGGCAAGGCCCAGTTTGCTCACATTCGCGTCGTTGATCTGCTTGAGCGGCGAATAGCGTTGCTCGTCCCAGGTGCGGCTGTAGCTCTGCCAGTCGCCGACATTGGCGGGCGCATCGGCATTCAGGAGCGTGGCGTTGGTGACCGCGGCGGGACCGGTGAGCGCCTGCGAGCGGGCCGCCGACAGCGCTCCAAAGATTGCGAGAAGGCTTCCCGCGATCGTCAGCGCCAAGGCCGCCGCTTTCCTGCGCTTGTCGGTCATGCTTGTCCTCTCCCCGTGGCGCCGGCTCTTCGCCGATCCGCCTGCTAACATCGAACAGGAGGTGTCGCCAGAGCCAAGGAGACTGACGATGAAAGGCATGTCCTGAAGGGGGCCATCCGTTCAGGCGCCGAACGAAGAGCGCCGGGCTATTCGTCTCGTATCAGATGTCGTTTGGCGAGAACGCGGAAGACGCCTCTCGGGCGGAAAAGCATGTCATTTGCGGGCGCCGTCCTGGGTGTCCGCCGGCCGAACGACCGCCAGCCGGCCGGATTGGAAGGAGCCCAGCCAGAGCTCTCCATTGGCGATGGCCGCTGCGGATAGCCCGTTAAATTCCGCTTCTGGCCGGCCATATGCAACGGTCGAAATATGATTGGCCGTCGGGTCCAATTCACCCACGATCCAACCGCGATGACAGAGCATGGGGTCGGCAACGCCATCGACCACCTTGCGGAGGCCACCGCAGGCGGGCTCGTCGAGCCTCATTCCCGCGAGCAAGAGCCGCCCATCCGTCCAATGGATATTGTCGGGCATGAAGTCGGGCGCCTCGATCCGCGCGACCGGCTGGGCCGTCCGGTTTCGATCGAACTTGATCACCGCATGCCATCCAAAAGCGACGACATAGAAATGCGTCTCGTCAGCATCGGTCTCGAGGCCGTTATTACCGGGCAGCTCCGTGCCCGGCAGCAGGGCCGCATTCTGCTCCCCCGGGCGCCACTGCCAGACACCGCCTGTCGCGCGGCCCTGAACGAAGTCGGCGATCGACGTGCCGGGGCGAGTGAGAACGGTTGCCAGGATCGTCCCGTCGGCGAAGCTCGCGACGCTGTTGGCGACCTGGCCCTCCGGCATGAGGAGGCAGCCGCGCCAGCGCAGACCGGGCGTAGCTTGGCTGGCCGCGATGTCGAAGACCTCGATCGATTGACGGCCGCCATGGTTGACGACCAACAGTCTCCAGCCATCGCCCGTTTTCCGGATCGAAAGCCCGCGCGCGTTAAAGAGAGTCGCGTCGACCGGGCCGGGACATGCGGGAAAAGCGCGCCGATCCCAGGCGATCTGATCCCCTTTTCCCGAATACCACCGCGCAAAGGTTCGGCTTCTCGTGTCGACCAGCTTCAGACCGGCACCGGGCGCGAAACCACTCGCGATCAGCCAGGACGTGCCGGGCAAAGCCAGCACGTCTTCGGGTTTTTCAGGACCGCACACATAATCCAGCGCCTCGCCCCGCGGACAGTCGGTCGCGGCGGCGGCGAGCATCAATGCGGCGAGCAGCATGCCCATATCGCACCTAGTCGCGTGGACGCGTGTTGGGGTTGCGCTCGATCGGCGGACCGCTCGCAAACAAGGGCATGTCGGCAAAATGCGGCCAGGCGATCGCCTTGCTCTCCAGCCCCAGCCACATCAGGCGGGGAGCCGCGGGATCGAACGCGGGCCATGCACCCAGGGTCTTGCTCACCGGCTTGCCGGTCCGTGCGAAGCTGAGCAGCGCCTGCGACATGTCGGTGGCGAGCGAGCGGTCGCCCGGCTCCCAAATGCGTGTCGGCCGGAACAGGTTGAAGGCGTCCTGCGTCTTCAGCCAATAGGGAATGTCGCCGCTATGATAGGCCCCTGCGGTCGCCGGATCATGATCGCTGAACTGGATGCCGGGCGCATAGGGCTGCCTGCGCGTGAAGAGAAACGCATAAGCAGGCTCCTTGCCGAAATTATGCTGGAAGCGCGCCCAGTCGGCCATCTGCAGGCCGACCGTCGAGTCCCGCGCTATATCGGCAGCGGCGCGAGCAGGGTCGGAGAGGCCATAGCTCGCAAGGATGCCATCAGCCTGTCCCGCAAATCGCTCTCTTACGGCCTTTTCCTCATCGGCTGCGGAACGGATAGGGCCAAGTGGGCGGAAAGTTTCGTCGCGCGTGTAGCCGATCAGGACCGGCACATCGTTCTGGCGCTTCGCCGTGAACACGTCCTCGGCTGTGCCGGTCATGACGCGGCCGTCGATCGTGATTGCCGTGCGCTGCGTCATTGCCGCCGTGATTTTGTCCCCGGGAAGACCCCGAAGCTCGGCGAGGGACGTGGCGCCCATCTCCTTCTGCAGGGCAAGCCCATCCGCTTCCGCCTTTGCCAATGGCGCAGGGCCGATCTGACCGCCAAAGGCGCTGCCGCTCATGCCGACAGCCCGATGGAACAGACCTTTCGCTGCAGGGCTTATCTGCAGCGATGAAACCGACATCGATCCCGCCGACTGGCCGACGATTGTCACATTGTCGGGATCGCCACCGAACTTGGCGATGTTCCGCTTGACCCATTGCAGCGCGGCGATCTGATCCATCAGGCCATAATTGCCGGAGCCGCCATAGCCCGATTCTTTGGATAGCTCCGGCAGAGCGAGGAAGCCGAGCGGCCCGACGCGATAGGCAAGATTGACGCGCACCACGCCATCGCGGGCCAGCGGTTCACCGGAGTAGTTGGCCATGCTGGCCGATCCGATGTTGAAGCCGCCGCCATAGATCCAGACAATGACGGGCGCCTTCCTGGCTGTCTTCGGCGCCCAGATGTTGAGATAGAGGCAGTCCTCGCTGGTCGCTTCTTCGCCGAAATAGTGGTTCTGGCTCGATCCGCGCAGAGGCTGCAGGCATTCGGGCGCGAAGCGGTCGGCATGGCGGACGCCCTGCCAGGGAGTGACGGGCTGAGGCGGTTTCCAGCGCAAGGCTCGCAGTGGAGGCGCGGCAAAGGGCACGCCCAGCCAAGCTGCGACACCGGAGTTGAGCGTGATGCCATCGATCTGCCCCCCATCGACCATGAGGGGCTTTGCCTGGGCGGGCGCCGCAACCGTCAGGGTCGCGACCGCCAAAGTGCTGAAAAATCTTTTCATTTCTGCGGGGCACCGAGCTTCTGATGGAAGAAATCGAACGTCGCGTTTGTCGCCTTCAATGTGGCAGCGCGCGTCACCTGCGGCGTCTTTCCGATAAAGCTGTGATCGACGGCGGGAATATAGATTGCCTCGACCGGTACGCCGGCCTTGCGAAACGCAGCTTCCGCGATGTGGGATTGTTCGACCGGAACAGTCTTGTCGTCATCGCCATGGATCAACAGGAACGGCGGGTCTTTGGCGTCGATGTACGTGACTGGACTGGCGGCGTCGATCTTCTCTGCCGGGCACGGGCCGGCGCAATCGAGCAATGTCGCGACCGGCGACTGGGCCTCCTTTGAAGCGGCGATCTTGCCGAAATCGAAAACCCCATACCAGGTGACGGCGGCCGTCGGGCACAGGTCCTTCGCCGCGTTCGGATCGAGCCTGGTATCGTGGCAAGTGAGGGCGGTGAGGGCGGTCAGATGGCCGCCGGCCGATCCGCCCCAGATGCCGACGCGCGTCGGATCGATCTTATATTGCGCGGCATGATCCTTGAGGAAGCGGAGCGCGGCTTTCGAATCCTGGAGCTGGGCGGGAAACTTCGCTTCGCTGGACAGCCGATACTCGAGGCTGGCGACCGTGAAGCCCTCCGCGGCGAGAGACGCCAGGACCTTGGGGAAGTCGCCCAGAGCGCCAGAATGACGTGTATGCCCGCCGACCCATCCGCCGCCGTGAATATAGAGAATGAGCGGATGATTGCCGGGCGCCGCAGGCACGTAGATGTCGATGATCTGGGGGCGATAACCGGGCAGCGACTGGTAGACGACATCCCGCCAGGCTTTCACGCCGCCCGGGAAGGCGACGGGGACGGAGGGAAACCGGTCGTCCAGCACGGGTTGGGCCTCGACCGGGAAGACGCGCTCCTTGGCGATCGCGGTTTGCGCAGCCAACACCGTCAGCGTGATGCCGCCGCATGCCGCGGCGAGGCGCATCGCCTTCGATCGTCCCATCGTTCCTTCTCCCTTCAGTCTATGATTTCTGGTTTGTGGCGCGCCTGGGCGGCGAGGCGGATCGGCGCATTCGCAGCGCCGTAACCGTCATATCCCCGTCGCTCGACGAGCTCGAAAAAGACGCGCCGGGCAAAGGCGCGACTGTAGAACTGGAAATATTCCGCCTCGCCGTCGCGGTCGTAGAGGATATTCAGCTCTGCCATCCGGTCGATCAGGTTGGGATCGAGATCCCACTTGGCCTCGAGATCGTCATAATAGTTTCTGGGGATTTCGAGCGGCGCAAGGCCAAGCGACTGGGCCGCCTCTGCCAGTGCGAAGACATTCTCGGTCGCCAAGGCGATATGCTGCACGCCGGCGCCGAAATAATTCTGGATGAAACGCGACGAGAGAGATTGCGAGGCCAGCGAGCCGTTGAGCGTGAAGCGCAAGGAGCGATCGGGTGACTCGACCGCCTGGCTCTGCACGAGGCCCATGGGGTCGGCGATCTCGAGCTGCGGCGTCTTCTGCACGTCGAACAGGCCGACATAGAAGAGCAGCCAGCTCAGGAATTCCTCATATTGCATCGTCTGGGCGATATGATCGATACCCGTCAGAAAGCCTGCCGAGGGTGCCTCCAGCGGGACCGGGAACTCATGCGCCCACATCGCGTCGCGCGTGGCGGCATCGACAAAATAGATCAGACTTCCGCCAACCCCGCGTACGCTCGGAATGGGCCATTCATCTGGTGCAACGGCCTGTTCGAAGCGCGGAATATGCAAGGCGTCAGCGCGCCCCAATGCGCCGGCCACGTCCTGGACGGCGATACCGATGGCGCAGACCGAGGCGCCATGGACGCTATCGAAGCTGTGTGCGAGGCCTTCGGGCTCGCAGTTGACGACGATGTTGATCGGGCCGGCGGTCCAGCGCGTGACGTCCTTGTGGCGATGGCGCGCTGTGGGCCTGAAGCCCAGGGGCCGCAACATGCCGCCGAGCGTCTCGGCCTCTTCATGGCTGGCGGCGAATTCGATGAACTCGACGCCTTGCGTCGAGACGCGCGGCGGCATGTCGGTCTTCACTTCGGATCGTCGCGAAATGCCGCCTTCGAGAATTTTGAGCGACCGGTATCCATCGACCGCGACGCCGCTCGCCGAGCCCGCGCGAAAGCGGTCGTTGAAAATCTCGAGGCTCCAATAGCCCTCATAGCCGATGCGGCGTATCGCGGCCGCCCAGTCGTCCAAGGGAAATTCGCCCTGGCCTGGCATGGACCGGAAATGCCTGCTCCATCCAAGATAGTCCATGTCGAGGATGGGCGCGTCAGCAACCTGGACGATGAACAGCTTTTCGGGGCGGATGTCGCCAATGCTGCTGGACGGGATGCGGCGCGCGAGCGAGTGGAAGCTGTCGAGCACGAGACCGATCGACGGATGGTCGGCATCTCGCACCAGCGCCCATGCATCGCGATGGTCATTGACATGCCGCCCCCAGGCGAGCGCCTCATAGCCGATGCGCAGGCCTCGCTTTGCGGCACGCTCGCCCGCTTCCTGGAGGTCTGCGACCATCCGCTCGCGATCGCCATCAGCCAGAGGCGAGCAACTCGAGCAAACGAGCAACAGGTCCGTGCCAAGCTCCGCCATGACGTCGAACTTCCGCTCGAGCCGGTCAAATGCGCGCGTGCGCTGCGGCTCCGGCAAGCCCTCGAGGTCACGGAAGGGCTGGAACATCGTGCAGGCGATGCCGAGGTCCGCCATCAATGACGCGACATCGCGCGCGCTCAAATTCGTCGAGAGAAGATCGTTCTCGAAGATTTCGGCGCCCGCGAAACCCGCTGCCGCAATCGCACGAAGCTTGGCATCGAGCGTGCCACTGATCGAGACTGTGGCGATCGAGGTTTTCATATCGTGGCCCGCATCCTCTTCCGCATACCGCCTTCGTTGGGCAGCGAATGGGGCGTATCACGATCCTTGCATTGACAAAAGCAAAAATGATAGGAACTAGTTCGTCACATTAATGAGAGGATGTTTCGCGGCATATTTCTTCAGCCCCGGAAGGGGCGATGAAGCTGGGCGACATGCTGCGATTTGGCGGGCCTATTGATCATGAAGACCCTTGTATGGTTTCAGGCTAACGGAGCGGACATTCTGCCTGCGGGCGGATTGTCGCCGGCCGATTAGCATGGGACGAAACGAGGGAGATTTGATGACGCAGACCAAGAAGGCGCCGCGTCGTTCCCACGCGGAAACGCGTGAGCAGACCGTCAACGAGATCATCGACATCGCGACCCAGGAATTCGTCGAGAAAGGCCTGGCGGGCGCGCGCATCGACGAGATTGCCGGCCGATCCACCAAGCGGAAGATCTACTATTATTTCGAGGGCAAGGATGAGCTTTACCGGGCTGTTCTCGAACGGGCCTACAAGCGCGTCCGCGAGAGCGAAAGCCATGTCGATATCGAGAAGGGCTCCGCCATCGAGGCGCTGCGTCGCCTGATCGAGCACGACGTCAACTATCATCAGGAGCATCAGGAACTCGTCCGGCTGGTGATGAACGAGAACATCCATCGTGCCGAGCATCTCAAGCAGATCGAGGGGCTGCCCCAGGGCAACCGGAGGGTCATCGCGCTGCTCGAGCGGATTATCGAGCGGGGCGAGGCCGAGGGGACGTTTCGCAAGGGCATCGATCCCATCGAGCTCCACATGAACATCTCGGCGCTCAGTTTCTACAACGTCTCCAACCAGTTCACTTTCTCCCACAATTTCGAGATCGACATGTCGAGTGCGGCAGCAATCGAACGCAGGGCAAAGCAGGTTGCGGACATCATTCTGGCGTGGGTGACCAAGATCGATTGAGCGGCGCGCCCGGCAAATGCCCGGCGCTCCTCTCCGGTCGGCGTTGCTGAACGTCAGCGGACAAAGAAGGAGGGGATATGGCTGTCGCCACGGTCAGCACTGCCGCGAGTGAAAACGCGCATTGGACGTCACGCACGCTCGCGATCGTCCTGCTGTGTTTTGCCATCAACATGGCGGACGGCATCGACGTCACAATCCTGTCCTTCATCGCACCTCGGCTACAGGCCGAGTGGCAAATCGGCGCGGATGCGATGGGCAATCTGTTCAGCGCAGGCCTGCTTGGCATGGCGATCGGGGGCATCTTCATTGCGCCGCTGGCCGACAGGTTCGGTCGCCGGCGGATCATTCTTGCGGCGCTTGCCCTGATGTCGACGGGCATGGTCGCGAGCGGTCTGGTCACTGGCGTCGTCGAGTTCTTCTTCATGCGCGTGATCGTTGGCGCGGGCATCGGGACGGTCCTGGCGGCCATGGCAGCGCTCGCTTCCGAATGCGCGCCGGCCAACCAGCGCAATCTCGCGGTCGGCATGGTCCAGGCCGGTTATCCCTTCGCGGCGGTCTTTACGGGCCTTCTGGTCGCCCATCTCCTGCCGACCCATGGCTGGGAAGTCCTGCTCATCGGGGCAGGTATCATCACAGTCATTCTGTTTCCCGCCGCGTGGCTGCTGTTGCCGTTGGCCAATGCCCGCGCCGGCGGAGAGGGGGCGGCGCGACGCGTCAACGCACTTTTCAGTCCCGATTTTCGCTCGCGCACTCTGTTCCTGTGGGCAGCGGTCTTTTTCGGGCTCATGGTGCTCTATTTCATCGTCAGCTGGATTCCCAAGCTGTCGATCGAAGCCGGGCTTTCGGAAACCAACGGCATTTACGCGGGCGCACTCTACAATCTCGGCGCTTTCGTCGGCACATTTCTCATGAGCGTGCTGGCCGTACGAATGCCGCTGGGCCGCCTTGTCCCCGTCATGCTCGGCTCGGCGACCATTGCGATGCTCATCTTCGGCACAATGTCGATGACCGTCGAGCTGACGTTGCTCGTTGCCTTCCTCATCGGGGTGCTTCTGCAGGGTGGATATAATGGCGTTTGGCCGATTGCCGCGTCGGCTTATCCGCCGGAATTTCGCGCGACCGGCATCGGCTGGGCGATCGGCATCGGCCGTAGCGGCGCGATCATCGGGCCGATGCTGGGCGGCTATCTCATGGCCGCCAAGGTTTCGCTGGGCATGCTTTTCTTGAGCTACTGCGCCCCCCTTCTCGTGTGTGGCTTTTGCGCATGGCGCGTCTGGCGATCGTCCAATGGCACTATGCGCCAAATTGACAGGAACTAGTTCGTAACATAAATGCAGCCCCATAAACCGGTGATGGGACCGGCCCTGGGGAGTGATGATCATGAAACTGAATCGCCCGCGCTTGACGCTTTCCGCCTCTTTTCTGACCGTCGTTTCGATGATGGCTGCGCCCGCATTTGCGCAGACCGATTCGCCTGCGGCCGGGGAGGCTCAGTCCGACGTCATTGTCGTGACCGGGTCGCTCATTCAGCGCCCCAACAATACCGCGGTGAGCCCGATCGTTACGGTTGGCGAGAATGCGATCAAGGAAGCCGGTACGCCGACGCTGCAAGATGCGCTCAACCAGGTTCCGAGCTTCACGACGGGCGGCAATTCGGCAACCGGCGGCCAGGGCAGCGGTGGTCGCGCCACCATCAACCTGCACGGCCTGGGCACGAACCGCAACCTGGTCCTCCTCGACGGCAAGCGCCTGCCTGTCTCCGACATCAACGGCAATGTCGACATCAACATCCTGCCGGACGCGATCATTTCGAGCGTGGACGCGATCACGGGCGGCGCTTCGGCGGTATACGGTTCGGACGCCATGTCCGGCGTCGTCAACTTCAGGACGCTGCGTCGCTTCGATGGCGTGAAGCTGGACGTGCTCAACTCGATCAGCGAGCATGGCGATGCCTATCGGTTCAATGCCTCTCTCGCTTTTGGCGCCAACTTCGCTGACGGGCGTGGCAATGTGGTCGGCGCATTCAGCTTCGCGAAGCAGAACCCGCTCCACGGTGCCGACCGCGCGTCCTTCTTCTTCGACAAGACCCCATCGTCCTTCATCGGAACGGGCACCTATGTGCCAAGCGCCACCAATGCGCCAAATGGGGCTGTGCTGACGGCCCTGTTCAACGGATATGGTGTTGCCGGCGCGCGCAATCCGCTCGCGTCGAACCTCGGTTTCAATGACGACGGCACGCTGTTCACCCAAACCGGCGCGCTCAACTACAAGGGCGCCAACGGCACCAACGGTTACGCCGTGATCGGCGGCAATGTCCGCATGCCCGTTGGCCTCCAGGGCGTGCTGCTCAATGCGGTCAACCGCAAGACCAGCTTCATCAAGGCGGACTACGAAATCCTGCCCGACCTGACCCTCTATGGTCAGTTCATGTATGTCGATCTGTCGGTCAACACGAACAGCGGCGGCAGCCTCACGCAGTTCCCGACGCTGACGACCATTCCCGTCACCAACCCGTTCATTCCGAACGACCTCAGGACGGTCCTGGCTTCCCGTCCCAACGCGACGGCGCCCTTCAATTGGAGCGCGCGCTATGTCGGCGTGCCGTGGAAGAACTGGGACGAGAATTATGCGGTCCAGCAGTATATGGCGGGCATCAAGGGCAAGATCACGGACGGTTGGAGCTTCGATCTCTTCACCGCTTATGATCGCTCGGACCACAATCAGATCATGCACAACGCGGTGCTCAAGAGCCGCGTTCAGACTCTGCTCAATGCGGCTGACGGTGGCGCCTCGATCTGCGCCGGCGGTTTCAATCCGTTCGGCGACACGCATGCGCGTGGTCTGTCGGCGGCTTGTGCTGCTTACATCTCCAAGGATGCCCTGAGCCGCGAACGCCTTACCCAGACCCAGGTCCAGGGGCAGATCAACGGCGAGCTTTTCGACCTGGGCGCCGGCGCCGCGCAGATTGCTGTCGTCGCCGACTGGCGCAAGAACACGTACGAATATTCGCCCGACAGCGATTTGACGGCACTGAGCGGCTGGGCGCCAGGCGCCAATGTCGAGGCATTCACCGCGACGATCCCCATTCCGCGCAAGTCCGTTTCCGTGAAGGAGCTGGCCGGTCAGCTGGACATCCCGCTGATTGCCGACAAGCCGTTTGCCAAGGAACTCGCGATCGGTGCTGCGGCTCGCGTATCCGACTATTCGGTTTCCGGCTCGGTCTGGAGCTATGAAGCGGATGCGCGCTGGCGCCCGGCGGACAATCTCCTGTTCCGTGGCTCCTATCAGCGCGCCGTTCGCGCCCCGAATATCGGCGAGCTGTTCTCACCGCCCTCGGGTTCGCAGCTCGTCATTGGTACGCCGCCGGCGTCCCTTGGCGATCCGTGCGACTCCCGGTCGGCGGCGCGTTCCGGCGCGAACGCGTCCCAGATCGCTACATTGTGCGTCGCCCAGGGCGTCCCGAGCGCGGCGATCGGCACCTACCAGTTCCCGACGACGGCGACCGGACAGACGGTTGCCGGCAACCTCGCGCTGACGCCGGAAAAGGCCAATACATTCAACGTCGGCCTGGTATTCAATTCGCCGATGAAGAGCGGCATTCTCGCGGACTTCTCGCTGTCTCTCGACTATTACCGCATCAAGATCAGCAACGTGATCTCATCCGTGCCGGGCCTTACCGTGCTGTCCAAATGCTATAATCTGGATGGGTCGAACCCGAGCTACTCGACCTCCAATTCCTATTGCCAGCTGATCCAGCGCGATCCGACCACCGGTCAGATCCTGCAGGTGTCGACACCCTATCTCAATCTGGGCGGGCTCAAGACGGACGGCATCGAGGCGCAGGTGCACTGGGGGATCGGCGCGCCGTTCCTGGGCCAGTCAGGCAAGCTCTATGTCGACTCCGCGATCGGCTATCTGAACAGCTATCGGGTGCAGATCCTGCCCGGCGCGGCCTTCGTCGATTATACCGGCGTCAGCGTCGGCGGCACCAACCCCGGATCCGTGCCGCCGCGTGCTGCTCCCCGCTGGAAGGCGCTGACCACGTTCGGCTACAAGTCCGCCGTGCTGACGGCGGGCCTGCGCTGGCGCTATCAGAGCTCGATGAACGATGTGAGCGCCGTGCTCACGCCAACCAACGTTTCGGCTGGCGTGCCGGCTTATGCGCTTTGGGACCTGTTCGGATCGTTCAAGGTCGCCAAGGCGTTCGAGCTGCGAGCCGGCGTCAATAACCTGTTCAACAAGGGATTGCCGGTTGTCTCGAGCTCGCAAAATGGCACGGACACAGCGCTCTATGACGCCGTTGGCCGCTCGTTCTACATTGGCGCAAAGCTGAGCTTCTAATTCTCCCGGGGCCCGGCGTCTAGCGGCGCCGGGCCTAATTTGGCAGTAGAGAACCATGATCCGCTCCGGCCTTATCGGTCGCTCCATCCTGTCATCCAAGTCGCCCTGGCTCCACGAACAGGAAGCCCGGGCGCAGGGACTGGCGCTGACCTACGAGCTGTTCGATTTTACGGATCGACATCTCGACGACGATGCGCTGGACGGCTTCGTCAAGGATCGGGCCCGCGAAGGCTTTGCCGGCCTTAACATCACTTATCCCTTCAAGCAGCGCGTCATCCCGGTGCTGGACGATCTTTCGCGCAACGCCGCCATGGTGGGCGCAGTCAATACAATCGCCATGCGCGACGGGCGGTTGATCGGCCACAATACGGATATGGAAGGGTTCCGCGACAGCTTCGCTGCAGGATTGCCTGACGTCGCGATGAACAGAGCTCTCTTGCTTGGCGCCGGTGGCGCCGGTGCCGCTGTGGCCAGTGCGCTCCTGCTGCTCGGAGTCAAATGCCTGGACGTGGCGGATGCAGACTTCGGCCGAGCCGAGGCACTGGCGGCCCGGCTGAACGCCCTTGTCGGATCCGATCGCGTTCGCGCTTTCGATCTGAAAGACCTATCGACCGACATGGTGGACGGGATCGTCAATGCCACACCCATGGGTATGATAGCCCAGCCGGGATTGCCCATTGCGCCGGACCTGATCCACGCGCGGCATTGGGTCGCGGACATTGTCTATTTTCCGGTCGAGACCGAGTTGTTGCGGACCGCGAGAGCCAAAGGCTGTGCGACATTGGATGGCACTGGCATGGTGATTGCGCAGGCTGCCTTGGCATTTGAAATCATCACCGGCCACGCTGCGGATCAGCAGCGCATGCGACGCAGTTTCGCTTCCGGACAATCCTGATCGCATCGCCGCCAAGAGGAATTCGCTTGGGGCACAAGAATCGGTCTCATGTTGAGTGACCGGCGGCGGCCGCGTGCCAGCCGGACGATGGGGATTGCCCTCTCTCGCGATATCATTAAACACGGCCATTATTGATCACTGATAAGAAGCGGTTCATTGGCAGAGAGTGCCCCTCAAAGACTGCCCGGACGCCCGTCCGGCAGCGAAAGCGTTCTCGATATCCGGCGGATCGTGGAGACCGCCTGGTCGATCGTCGATGAAGCGGGACTAAGTCGTCTTTCGACCCGGACGCTTGCCGCCGCGCTCGATGTGAAAAGTCCAGCGCTATACTGGCACGTGCGCAGCAAGGAAGAATTGCTGAGCTTGATGATGGAGCATCTGCTGCTCGATAGTCTGGATGGCATACCGCAGAATCTGGACTGGAAGGAATGGTTGAAGGCGGTCGCCAGAAACCAGCACCGGCTGCTGCTTTCACACCGGGACAGCGGGCTGATTGCATCGCTTGCCCCGCCCTCGGACCGGTTACGCACCCACGTGTTCGAGCGGATGCTCGCGCCGCTTCTCGAGAGTCGCTTGCCGGCGGAGATCGCAAGCGCGGCCGCAGGCGGCGTGGCATCGTTCCTGCTCGGTTGGATCATTTACGAACAGCGACCTGCTACTCGTAAATTCGTCGAGGCCTACCATGATCCAGACGTTGCCTTTGAAATGCTCCTCACATCGTTCGTGAATGGAATTGCGGAGACCGTCGCCGCGATGGGGAAGGATGCAGATTCGGGGCCGCGCGAGAACTGAGCGGAGAGCGGCCGATGCAGCGCTCCTGTTGTTTCATCCGATAGCGAGCGGGTCGGTTCAAGCGCCGGCAAGGTCTTCCATGAAGGTGACCGGACTGCTCGAAACCACGCCCCCGTCAACCGACAAGGCATGCCGCGTTACATAGGACGCCGCGTCGGAGCAAAGCCATAACACCGGGAGGGCCATTTCCTCGGCCGTTCCCAGGCGGCGCATCGGAACGCCGAACATCAGTCGCTCGCGCATGGCTTGCGGCATCTGCGCAATGAAGGCGGTATCGATTGGACCAGGGCAAAGCGCATTGACGCGGATGCCGTGTCGCGCGCAATCCGCGGCGGCCGCTCTCGTGAGGCCGACGACGCCATGTTTCGCGGCCGTGTAGCTCGCCAGTTGATAGCCGCCGATCAGACCGCTTGCCGAGGCGGTGTTGACGATCGCGCCGCCGCCGCGCTTGGCCATTTCGGGGATTTGCGACTTCATGCAGTAGAAGACGGAGCTCAGATCGACGTCCATCACTCGCTGCCAGTCGTCCTGAGAAACCTGATCAACCGGAACGTGAGCTCCTTCGATCCCGGCATTATTGTGGGCGAAGTCGAGCCCGCCGAAGCGTTCGACCACGCTTGCGACGAGGGCGGCGACTGAAGCTTCGTCCCCCACATCAACATGGAAGAATTCGGCGACGCCGCCTTCCGTGCGAATCTGCTCTGCCACGTCCTCACCGGCCTGGCGATTGAGATCGGCGACGGCAACCTGAGCGCCGGCCTTCGCAAATGCTTTTGCTGTCGCTCGGCCGACCCCTGAGGCAGCCCCGGTTACGAGTGCCACCTTGCCGGAGAACTCGAAGATAACGTTCATTAAAACATCCTCATTTGCTCATTTTTGGTGCGCTTGAACGCGTTTGCGGTCCACCGAGAATGTGCGACGTGCGATCAGCCACTCGCCGTGCAGACGCTGCACTTCCGTTACATAGCGTCCCTGTCCCAGCACGTGACTTTCGCCCGAGATGTTGGTGCTCACCACCATCCAATAGCTCCGAATGCGCACCCGGTCCGGACCGACTTCGAACAAATGCTGGTCGTTATAGTGGCGCCAAAGGTCGCTTCCGCGCTGATCGATGAACAGCTTTAGAGCTTGCTTGATCTCGTCCCGACCCGTGCCGAGAATGCTGAACTCGTCGGCCAATATGCCATCGGGGGTAAAGACGGCGGCATAGGCCTCAGCATTTCCATCGTCATAGGCCCACGAATAACGAGCCATCAGATCCAGAATCGCAAGCCGATCTTCGGCGGTCAGATCATGGTTGGACGTCATGTGCTTCCTCGACGATCGAGCTGTCCCATTCAAGCTGACCAAGGTCCGAGCGGGAAAAGGGCCGTATCTCGTTCATTCGATTTTCCCGCACCTTGTGGACGAAGTCGGGGTCGCCGATCAGCGCGCGTCCCACGGCCACCAGGTCGAATTCGCCCCCCGCGACGCGTTTCTCCAGTTCGTCCATCGCCTCGGGCACTTGCAGCTTGGGATCGGCCTGCTCGATGAAGGTGGTCATGATATCGATGTCGAGGCCAACGCTGCCCACGGCAATGACGGGCACGGTGGAGAAGGATTTGACCCAGCCAGCCAGGCCGCGCGGATCGCCGATCCATTCCGGCTCCCAGAAACGGCGCGTCGACGCGTGGAAGAGATCGACGCCGGCGCGCTCGAGGGTGCGCACAAAGACTTCAAGCTCGGCCGGTGTCCTTGCGATCTTTGCCGCATAGTCGACTTCTTTCCATTGCGAGAAGCGCACCGAAATCAGAAACTCGGGACCGCAGGCCGCGCGGATGCTGGAGACGATCTCGGCATGAAGCCGAGCTCGATCCGCTATTTGCTCACCGCCGTAGCCGTCGTCGCGGAGGTTGGTGGCAGACCAGAGGAACTGGTCGAGCAGATATCCGTGCGCGGAATGAATTTCGACGCCCTCGGCGCCGATCGCTTGGGCGTCAAGCGCGGCCATCAGATAGGCCTCGCGCAGCTCGGCAAGTTCGGCAAGGCTGGCAGCACGGCCATTTTGCTGACCTGGTCGCACAAGCCCCGATGGGCTGATCGTGCGGCCGTCATCCGCGTTTCGGAGTGCCCCCTCGTGCCAGAGCTGGATCAACATTCGCCCGCCGGCGGCATGGACTTCTTCCACGCATCGCGCCCACCCGTCACGGGTTGCCGGATTCATTCGTGCGGCCGCGGGCTGGCGGGTCGCTGACGGATGATCGATCGCACAAGACTCGCCGATAATCAGAGCGACGCCGCCTTCGGCCCTGCGTCGATAATAGTCCGCAAGTGCCTCCAGCGGTCGGCCGTCCGCGCAATAGCCCCGCTGCATCGCGGGCATGACGAACCGATTGGGCAGGATGATATTGCCGACCTGCAAGGGCGTGAACAGGAGAGATTGGTTCACCAGCCGACTCCCTGGTGTTGGGGCAGCACTGTCCAGACGGATTCCATTTCGTGAATCTTTCCGCTCCTGACGTGGAACCACTCGACCAGATCCAGATCATAGCGCCCGGTCGGATGGGACGGGCAGACCGCGCCAACACCTTTGACGTTTGCGCAATTGCCCTTCGCATGACCACGATAGCGCGTGAACGCGACGACGACGCCTCTCTCCGTGTCGACCACGGGAAAGCGCTTGTCCGCGACGCTGTCCGTGCTCCAGAAGCCGGTGTCAAATTGCTGTCGACAGCCCATCGCCGCGAAATTGGGTAGCTCGCGTCCCGTCGGCGAGACGACGTCGAAATGGTAATCAGGATTGTTGACCAGTGGCACGCCATTCTCGATACGATGGCAGTCGTCGGCGAAGGCAACGACCTTTCCCGTGCCCAATTCGATCCCACGATAATATGAGTCCGCTGCGGCCAACATTTCTGCGCGGGAACCGCGATCCCTCGGTGGAACGGTTTCCGAGAAACCCGGGCGGGCGCTTTTCAGTGTCTCAGCCGCTTGGCCTTCCTTGCCAGGAAGCCCGACCCGCGCGATCACTGTCTCGACCTCGCCGATCTGCCGATCATCGACTTTGAGGCGAAGGGCGAACATCGTGGACTTTCCGGCCTCCTTCAGGACACCAATATATGCGGCCTGGCCCGTCACGGGGTCGAATGCGCGCATGCGGTAGGTGCCGAGACCTGAGACAGTCTGCCATGCCCCGCCGCCAACCCGGATAGGGGCTCCGTTTTCAGTAATTTTTAGTCCTGTGCCAAATGGCGCGCGTTGCGGCTGGTGCGAAATAAAAGCCGCAAGGTAACGATCGAGCAGGTCGCTGAGGCAGGCGCGATCGCATGCGGCTTTTTCATCGTGCGGTGCGCTTGCCGTGCACAACATCGCGAATGCGAGGGCGCCCCAGCGTCGACCGCCGGCCATATTAGAATTTGCGCCGCACGCTCAGCGACCATTCGCGTGGCCGACCCAGCACCGTGTTGGAATTGCCGAGGCCCGCAATATTCTCCCCAACGCCGACTTCATAGAATTTGTCGAACAGGTTTGTGACAGCTGCGCTGACGCTCCACGCTCCATCCCCGGTTTCATAAGTGAGCCGGGCATTGAACAGGTCCCTTCCCGGCACCTTGTTCTCGGGGCGGTTCTGGGCATTGTAGAAGAAGTCCGACAAGTAGCTCCAGTCGGCGCGTGGCGTCAGCCGGCCTCCCACCAGATCGAAACTATATTGGATACCGGCGCTGGCTTGCCATTCGCTGGCGAACGGCGGAGCCATGCCGAGGGTGATGCCCGCGCTGGCATCCTTGATCTTGGTGTACTCGGCGTGGATGTACGTCAGCGAGCCGTCAAAGGTCAGCCCGTCCAGAGGACGCACCGTCGTTTCAAGCTCGATACCCTTGTATCGGGCGTCGGCGATGTTCTTGGTCTGCGCGCACTGCGTGCTTGTGCTCTCAGGACAGAAGAAGACCGTACGTTGGATGTCGCTGTAGTTCGACAGGAATGCGGCGCCGTTCAGGCGAACGCGCCGATCGAACAGGTCGGATTTGAAACCCGCCTCGTAGGTCGTCAACTTCTCCGGGCTGAACGGCTGTACCTGATCCAGGACGAACGGCTGCGAATTGATGCCGCCGCCCTTGTAGCCAGTCGACATCTGCGCATAGGCCATCAGCGCGTCGCTGAAGCGGTAGTTGATGCCGGCGCGGTAATCGACTCGCTGATCCTTGGCGGTCGATGCCGCACCGTTCAGGCCGGCGACAAGTCCATTGAGCGCATTCAAAGGAAACACCGGCACCGGCGACGGCACCGAGATGATTTCCTCGCCCGGCCGGAAGCCGATCGGAACGCCATCCGGGTTCAAACGATGGAAGGTGTAGGTCTTTTTGTCGTCCGTATAGCGCAGGCCGGCGATCAGATTGAGCCGTTCAGTCGCATGAAGCTCGAGATGGCCGAAAGCTGCGATGCTGCGATTGCTCACGGGATCGTCGGTGAGGAAGTCGAAGAGGTCGATCGGAATCTGAATGCGATAGCGCGCCAGGTCGTTCGCCTTGTAGTAGAAACCGCCAATGGTCAGGTCGGCGATCGAGCCTATTTTGCCGCTGATGCGCAGCTCTTCGGTAAACTGCTTATGAGTGTTGTCGAGGCGCTGCTTGAGAACGTTGACGGGCGTGCCATCGCTGTCGGTGACCGAGGTGCCCCACGCCTTGCGGTAGGCGGTAATCGACTTGATGCTGAAGCCGCCACCAAGATCATAATCCACGGTGCCGGCGATGCCCCATGAATTCGCACTATTCTCCGGCCGATCCGTGAACGTGCCCGGCGCGACCTGATAAGGCGTCCCGAACACGGTCGTATAATTGCCCGAGGCCGAATAATTGGCGAAATTGGTGTAGCTTCGCGCACCGGTGATGAAGCGGTTATCGAACGGAATGCCCCCGGCCGGGTTGGCGGCAAAATAACTGCGCGAGTTGGCGAGGCTGAGCGGATTGGTGGCGACCGCCAGCTTGGTGGCGACTTGCTCTGAATCGTCGCGCGAATGGTCGATGGTGACATTCACTTCCAACGGCGAGCCCGTGGGCGCGTATCGCAGCGAGGCGCGTAGCGCGAATAAATTGCCCCCGCCTTCGCGACCGACCACGCAATTGTCGGTCGCAGTCCCCGCTGGGATGCCACCTTGGGCGAGGGGTGGATTTACCGGTCGGCTCACGCCGCCTGCATCGACGAACGTTGCCGTGCCGCCGGCTGGATAGACACAGCCGAAGTCGAGTTGTTTGACAAAGCCATCCCGGCGGCGTGCGACGCCCGAAACGCGCGCATACAGGCCAGGCGCGATGGTGAAGTTGCCGCTCGCGCGAACTTCCATTCGGTTGTACGAGCCGTAGGTCGCCTCGGCGAAGCCGCCGCCATTCCCATCGGGTTTCTTTGAGAAAAGTTTGATGGCGCCGCCCAGGGAGTTCTTGCCGGCCAATGTGCCCTGGGGGCCACGCAGCACCTCAACGCGATCAAGGTCGGTCAAATCGAGCGCCGCGCCGAACGTGGTGCCGTAATAGACGTCGTCGATATAGATTCCGACACCCGGCTCGAAGGCGAAGCTCGCCTGCTCCTGACCAATGCCGCGAATGAAGGCAGCCACGGCATTGCCGTTGAACGAGGCCGCGTTCGACAGGTTCACGCTGGGGGCAAATTGACCGATGTCGACGATGTTCGTCTGACTGCGCGCCTGGAGGGTCGCGCTGTTCATCGCGGTAATGGCGATCGGCGTGTCTTGAAGACGCTGGGTGCGAAACTGCGCGGTAACGACGATGTCCGCGGCATCGGTGCTGGATGAGTCTTCGCTCTGGGTGTTTCCAGTCTGGGCTGTGGTCTGGGCATCGCTCGATTGTGCGAGCGCCGGCACCCCGCCAACGATCATCGTCGAAACAGCCAGCAATGCAGCGCTATGACGCAGGCGCACCGAGGTCTTCGTCCTCATACCATTCCTCCCCTTGGTCGGCGCTGCGCAAGCAGTCCAATTTATCGCCGATACATTCTTCCTTATCGATGATATATATATTCATCGCAAGGGGTAAACGCACTGGCGCCGCTGCCGAGTTCAAGATTTGCGGTACGGCTGTCCATGCCGTTCGTCTCAGTGCGGCTGCCGGCCCCCACGCGATGATTGGCGGGCTTGCGCTGCGGACATCGACGGTCGGTGGGTGCTAGACCAAGCTGACTAGCCGATTTCGGAGTGGAACAGCGAGCGTCCGATTCGCCGCTGACGTATGGACAGGCCGGCTTCCCGCGCCAGGCCCTTGAGGATTATTGCCTTGTCCCATCGCGTCACCGCAAACGCCCCACGATCGGCAACGATGGTGCCGAGGCCATCGCGCCAGTCGCGGACGATGTCGGCCGCGAGCAGATGAGGAGGAGTGGTGCAGGCGCAGACCGATTGCGCGACCGACCGTTCGGCCGGCGACAGCGCGGGATCGAGCAGCAACCGCCGCTGGCTGGGCGGCGATGCCGCGCGCGCCTCGGCCGAAATAGCGATGCTCGCCAACCCAAGTCCCACGAGCAACTGACGCCTCGAAGCTGCGATCTCGATCATTTGGAACCTTTCGAAAGATAGGCGGCGATCACCTTGAGCTCTGCATCGCTGACTTCACCGCGGCTGATACGCGGCATGTTGCCGATGCCTGTGCGGGCGGCCTGGATCACATAGTCTTGCATGAGGTCTTTGCGCTGCTCGAGCATCGCCACCGCGGGATCCATGCGCCGGGCGAGGATCACAGTGCCCATTCCCATCTGGCGATGGCACATGCCGCATTTCTCGACGAACAAGGCTTCGGGCGGCGTATGTGAAGATCGGTCCTGCATCACACCCCCCGTGGCATTCTTGATTTCGGTGCCGGCGGGCTTGCTTTGGCCATAAGCGATACTGGCGGCGAACATCGAAGCCGCGATGAAGAGTATGGCTCTCATTTCTTGGTCTCCCGCTGACGGCCCGGCCAGATGCCGCTCTTCCCCGGCGCGAGGATGCCGTTCGGATCCAGCGCATCCTTGACGCGCTCGTTGAGCCGCCGCAGCGCGCCGTCGCCGAAATCATATGTCGAAGCGACGAGGTCCATATAGTCGATGTGCGTGCGATATTCGCCGTACCCGTGCGCACGGGCATCGCCGACCAGCGCGTGGAAGAACCCATCGACGCGCTTCATCATCTCTGGATTGTCCTTGTCGAACAGGACCTGGTTGACATTGGTAAGCGAGCGTTCGCCCATCGCGAAGCTGGCATGATAGTCGATGCCGTATTGCCGGTAGAGCTCGTAGGTCCTCTTGAACTGGTCCATCGCCAGATCGCCCTTCGGCGGCAGCACCGGTGAGTAACCGATATGGCCGCCGCGACCGCCATACCAGTTGGCGTTGGCGAGCGGGAAGCTGACCGGGACGCCGCTGAACGGCGAGCCCTCGGGGGGATCGCCCTTGACCCAGCGGGCTGGCTTGATTGCCAGTACCGGCTTGCCGTTGAAGGCGTGTTTGAGACGGTCGAGCGATGCCTCGGCGATCTCGAGCGGGCCGTAGAACCGGATCTGCACGCTCCACCAGCCGATGTTGAAGCGCTTTCGGATCGCGTTGACGACATCCTCGCCAAGCGGCCCCTTATCCTGGGTCCATTGGTCCCGTGTCGTCATCACCGCTGCCGAGCGCAACCAGTTGCCAAGCGAAGGCGACTGCCTGATCAGGCCTTCGCGGCGTAAGGGCATGATCGTGTCGATCACCCAGCCGAGGTCCTCCGGCTTGTCAAACTCGAAATCGGCGCCGATCACCGCTTCCGGCTCCGGCATCAGCCACAGTCCGAGCTTGGTGACGATGCCGAAATTGGACTGGCAGAACATCTGGTCCCACCCCGGCCCGAAACCATTGCGGTAGAGCTGCCAGTTGGGCGAGCCCTGCATGGCGCCCATTCCGGTCCGCACGATCTCGCCGGTCGGCAGCACCACCTCAAGGCCGCAGATCTGCGCGCTGTGATCGCCATATGGGGTGTAGCCGACGCCGCGGTCGAGCGCGTTGCCTGCGACCGAACCCCAGCTGTTGCCCGGCACCGACAGCCACAATGGAAGCTTGTGGCGCTGGAGATAGTCGTGGAGGTCGAAGAAGCCGACGCCCGGCTCCACCAGCACTGTGCCATTGTCCGGATCGACCTCGATGGCCTTCATCCGCGACAGGTCGAGCACCACCGACCCCTTGAGCACCGGGGCGGAGCCGCCATAGCCGAAATTCTTGCCGCGGCTGATCGGCCAGAGCGGCACCTTATACTGGTTGGCGATCCGAACGATCGCCTGGACTTCCTGGACCGTCTTGGGCGCCAACGCGGCAGACGGCAGGTGCCGGCTCTCGTCCGCGGCGAAATGATCGCCGTAATCGGTGCGGTCCTCGTCGGTCGAGAACACATTGGCGGCTCCGATTGCGCCGGCGAAGGCCTTGAGAGCCGCGGCGAGCTGTGCGGTGCTGATTTCAGGCGGGGTCATCATGGGCTGTCCAACCTCAAGTCTCGTAAACTGCTAGGGCGTGAATCTCGATGCTGCTGCGCGGTACGGCATTGGCCGGCGTCAGCGCGCCCGCGCGACCGTCGCGGCCCATGGGATGATTGAGCGTCGCGCGCATCAGATGCTCCGGTCCCGGATCCGCACGACCTGCAGTCCGAACGCGATCGCGACCCCCACCAGGGCGGTGCCGACGAAATAGGGAAAATCCGGTCCCCCCACGGCATAGATCATGCCGAAAGCGGGCGGGATCAGGATGCGGCCGACGGCATTGGTGGCCATCAGCAGGCCATTGATGCTGCCCTGGATCTCCCCGCCGATCGAGCGCGAGATCAGCGCCCCGGCGGTTGGAAAGGCGATGCTGTGCCCGCCCATCAGCATCGACATCAGCACCACCGCCATCACCGGGTTCCTCAGCACGGGCTGGAGCAGCATGCTGAGCGCGATCACCGCCAAGCCGCCCACGATCACCCGCGCCTCGCCGAATCTGCGGGTGGCGCGGCCGATCAGCAGGATCTGGACCGCGAAGCCGGTCAGCCCGACGGCGATGAAGGTGAGGCCGACCTCGTGGGTCGACCAGCCGAAATTGCGCGCGGTCCAGAGCCCGAACACGGCCTCCATCGAGGCGAAGGCGCCGATTCCGATGAAGGCGATGGCGAACAGCCGCACCAGCAGCTGATTGCCGGCAACGAAACCCATCGCCTCGCCCCATTTGGGAAGCGGACGCGCTGCGCCGGGCTTGTGGCTCTCAGCCAGCACCAGGCCGCTCCACAGGGCGGCCAGGCCTGCGACGGCGGCCGCGGCGAGGATCGGCAGACGGAAGCCCGCCAGGCCCTGATCGGGCGAGGCGAGGAGCCCGCCGATCGCGGGACCGACCGCGAATCCGAGATTGAGCGCGGCGCCCAGCAGGCCGATGCTCCGCGCCCGCTCCTCGGGACGCGTCACGTCGGCGATGTAGCTCTGGCAGACGCCGACCGTTCCGCTGAAGAAGCCGGTGAGGACGCGGATGACCAGCGCCGCGACAAGGTTCGGCACGAACGCGAAGGCGACATAGCTGAGCGCGGTGCAGGCGGTCGTCACGATCAGCACCTTGCGCCGGCCGACCCGGTCCGAGGTGCGCCCCCACCAGATTTCGCCGAAGATGCCGCCGAACGAATAAGCCGCGAACAGGAGGGTGACCTCCACCGGACTGGCGTGAAGCTCGCGCCCGTAAAAGGGCAGGAGCGGGATCACCAGACTGAACCCGGCGAAGTTGACGAACACGATGACCAGGATCAGCAGCAGCGCCTTGAGCGGCAGGGCCGGCGCTGAGGCCGCGTCAGCCGGCATAGCGGGCTTCCGCGATGCCGCGCGCACCAAGGCCGCTGATCACGAAGGTGTCGCCGCCGCCATCCGGTTCGCGTCCGACAAGTTGCGGATTTATCGAGGTGACGTAGAGCAGGTCGAGATTCGGGCCGCCAAACATCACGCTGGCGGGAAGCTTGACCGGCATGTCGACAATTCGCTCGACTTTTCCGTCCGGACGGAACGCGACCACTTTCGCGCCCTCGCAGATCGCCATCCACATCAGGCCGTCGGTGTCGACGGTGGCGCCGTCGGGAATGCCTCCAAGCTCTCTCGTGTCGGCAAACAGCCGGCGGTTGGCGACGGCACCGGTGTCGATGTCATAATCATAGGCATAAATGCGGTACGGCAGGCTGTCGGAGAAATAGAGGGTACGGTTGTCGGGCGACCAGCAAGGGCCGTTGCTGATCGCGATTTGATGGTCGAGCTCGTGAAGGCTGTGATCGGGGTCCAGCCGGTAGAGCGTGCCATAGGGTTGGCAGTCGCGAATGTCGGAATCGCCCGAGCCGACGATGAAGCGTCCGCGCCGGTCGGTCTTGCCGTCGTTAAGCTGCGCCCGCGGATGCAGGTGGCGGGCATGGGCAAGCAACTCGATCACGCCGCTGTCGAGATCGAGCGTGAAGATGCCGTCCTTGAGCGCGACGATCGCGCCGCCCTGTTCGCGGAGGGCCATCGAGCCGATGATCTGGCCGACATCCCAACTGCGGCTTTCCTCGGTCGCGGGGTCGAAGCGGTGGACCGCCTTGCCGACGATGTCGATGAAATAGAGCGCCTGCTCGGCGACGTCCCAGATCGGGCCTTCGCCGACCATGCATTTCGGGGCATTAACACGCTGAATCTTCACGTGCCCTCCTCTCCTCGGCCTGCAGCGCCACGTCGAATCGCAGCGTCATTTATTTATCGTCGATAAGGTAGGTGTCCAATGACGTCAACGGGATCACTGGATCCATGCATGTTGCGAGGTGCGTGGGGGTGTCGACGAGATCCCCATGGGGGAGGCGAGAGGGAAAAAGATAGCTTGCAATGTAACTGCGATAATAAGTAGATTTCTACATAAAAGAAATCCGAGACTCGGAGGGAGAGGGAAATGCTGAAAGTCATTGTCGGATTGCGTCAGTCTGCCTGCATGATCGCGATCGCCGCAGTGGCACTTGGAGCCGGTTCCCAGGGCGCACGAGCCCAGGCGCCACAGAATCCGACGGGTGTGTCCGCGACTGCCGAGGACGGAAGCACCGAACGCGACCGGGCCATCGTTGTCACGGGTTCGCGTATCGCGTCCGGCTTCGATCGGCCGACGCCGGTCACCGTGCTGGGCGCACAGCGCCTCGAGCAGCGCGGCACCACCAATCTCGGCGACGCCCTCAACGAACTGCCCGCCTTCCGCCCCACACAGACACCTGCCTCATCCGGTCTCGGCGCAGCTGCCGGCTATGTCGGCGGCCGTATCCTCGACCTGCGCGGATTGGGCTCGGTCCGCACGCTGACGCTGGTCGACGGCAAGCGCTTCGTTCCCTCGACCACACAGGCGACGGTCGACACCAACATGCTTCCGAGCATCCTGCTGTCCCGCGCGGAGGTGGTGACGGGCGGCGCTTCCGCCGTCTACGGCTCGGACGCGGTATCGGGTGTCGCGAACCTCATCCTCGACAAGAAGTTCACCGGGTACAAGGGGAACGCCGAACTTGGCTTCTCCCAATATGGCGACAACTTCACACGCCATGCCGGAGCAGCCGCGGGCTGGCAATTGTCTCAGACCCTGCACCTCGTCGTCGGCGGCGAATTCGAAAAGTCGGAGGGCGTCGAGGCCTGCCGGGTGCGCGCCTGGTGCGCGAATGGCCTCATCAATATCAGCCGTAATCCGGGCGTCACCGCGATCCCGGCGAACAACATTCTCGCGGGCGTCTACCCGTGGACCGCGCCCTATAATGGCATCACCACGCCGCCTTCATCGGCCTATACCGGTAAGCTCCTCCCGACGCTGCGGGCCATCGACGGTATTGCCTTCACCGCCAACGGCACGCCGTTTCGCGCCACGCAGGGCGTCCTTGCCAACACACTTTACCAGCAGGGCGGGACCAATGACGGCCCGGGCGAGAACATCTATTTCGATTTCCCCATCGTCTCGCCCACCGAACGCTACAATGCGATGGGTTATCTGACGTGGGACGCGACGCCCGCGCTCACCTTCGAGCTCGGCTTCAACTATGGCCATGGCGAAGGTTATCACCGCGCGGTCGCCTACCGGAACACGGCGATCACCATCCGCAATGATAATCCCTTCCTCCCGCGATCGTCGGACCCGACTCTCGATATCCCGACAATCCTTGCGGCGAACAATCTCACCAGCTTCACGCTTGGCAAAGGCTTTAACGATGTCGGCCCGGGCGACCTCGTCGTGAAGAACAATGTTTATCGCGCTGTCCTCTCGGCCGCCTACGATATCGGCAATGGCTGGAAGGCGGATATCTATTACCAGTTCGGTCGCAACGAATTTCGCAGCGACATCTTCGGCGGCACGGTCACCTCGCGTATTCTGAAGGCTCTCGATGCCGTGGCCGGGACGGGCGGCACGCCGGTCTGCCGCGTCAATGCCAATGCGATCACCACCGATGACGATCCGGCCTGTGTCGCACTCAATCCGTTCGGCTCGGGGCAGGGATCGACCTTCGCGGCCGCCAAGGCGTATATCAAGGCCAACGCCTTCCAGACCAATAACACGACCGAGCATGTCGTCGCGGCCAACGTCACAGGCGGCCTCGTCGATCTCCCCGCAGGTAAGCTTAGCATCGCAATCGGCGGCGAATATCGCAGCGATTCCGTGAGCGGCGATGCCGATGCCCTCTCGAAGACGCTTCAATTCTTCACCGGCAACGGCTCTGTCATCTCGGGCAAGATCGAAGTGGCGGAAATCTATGGCGAAACCGAGATACCCATCCTGCGCGACGTGACCCTGTTCAAGGAGCTCGGCCTCAACGGAGCGATCCGTCGCACGCATTACCGCCGCTCGAGCGCGCTCTTCCCGAGCAGCACGGTCGACGTGACGACCTGGAAGGTCGGCGGGGTGTGGGCGCCGGTCGACGCGCTGCGCTTCCGTGTCACGCGCTCGCGCGACATTCGCGCACCTAACGTCGCGGAGCTGTTCGGCCCGATCACCAGCGGTTCGGGCATCCTTAACGATCCGCAGCGTGGCGGCATCCAGACCGTCGTCGGCGTGACCAGCGGTTCGAACCCCAATCTGCGGCCGGAGCGGGCCGATACGCTGACCGTCGGTGTCGTGCTGCAGCCACGCGAGGGCTTTCTTGGCCGGTTCCGGGCCTCGGTCGACTATTATGACATCAGCATAAAGGACGCGATCAGCACCCTCGGCCAGCAGAACATCGTGACGCGCTGCTCCCAGGGCGACGCGCTGAGCTGCGCCCTCGTCACCCGTGACGGCTCGGGCGTCATCACCAATGTCTCGGACACGGTGCAGAACGTGAACAGGCTGATCGCGCGCGGTGTGGACTATGAACTGGCCTATCGCCAGCCGATCGGGGCCGAGAGCGCGCTCAATCTCACGGTGTTGGCCAGCAACATGCGTGACCTCATCACCATCGACGCCGTGGGGCCGACGCAGCGAGCCGGGCAAACCGGCCTGCGTGGCGGTACGCCTCCTGGTATTCCCGACTGGACGATCGATGCGACCGCTGTGTTTGAACTCGGCAAGATCTTCTCCTTCTCGACCCATGTTCGCTGGATCAACAAGGGTTTCTACAACGCCGCGTTCGTCGGACCCGAACAGGCCGGCTACACGATCACGCGGACTGACAGCTCGAGCACCAACGCCATGCCGTCGCGCACCTATGTCGACATCCTCGGCACCGTGAAAATGCCACTTAATGGCGGTCACCCGCTCAGCGTTTTCGCCGGCATCGACAACCTGTTCAACGTCGACCCGCCGAATTTTCCCGGCGCAAACGGGAGCGGCAACAATGTGCTCTTCAATCCTGTCGGGCGGATGTACAAATTTGGTGTTCGTGCCGCCTTCTGAAACCTCGCCGGCATCCGATTGGTCCGTGCCGATCATGGCTGCCCCTGTCATGTTCGAGCGACCCTTCGACCCTGAGACGCGCATGGTATCGCGCGGCAAAGCGCCACGCGGGCAGGGGCTGACAGGCGGTCCGGCCATCGGCGGCGGCGCCTCCATCATGCTCTTCGCCATCAATGCGGCGGGGCTCGCCAAGGACGTCGCTTTCATCACGGACGGCCAACTGTCCGGTCTGTGCCTCAAGGGGCGGACCATCGCGGAGGTGGCGCCGGAAGGGGCGGTCGGAAGGGGCCGCGATGGCGACCGTATCGATGTCGCGGCCCGACGCATCGACGTGCTGGTTCCGGTCGAGGAACTGGCGCGCCGCCCTGGCCCGCCCAACGCCGTCCCGGTCCCGGCGGACGGCTGGCTGGGCATATATCGCCGCGATGTCCACCCGATGGCGACCGGCGCCGTGCTCACGGATATGGGATGACGACCAAGGCTTCCCACGACAGAGAATCGGCCGGCGAAAAGAAAACGTCGTCCCGGAGCGATCGTCGTCGCGGGCCGAAGAAAGCGCCGCCTCGGCCGATCCGAGCACCGTCGCGCGCCGTCGCGGCGCCCTATGGCGGGTTTCCGCTGGACGATGCCGAGCGTCATCTGGTCAACTACTGCAAGGACGGCAGCATCGAAGGTAGAAACGAGGCTTTTTTTCGTCTCACGCGCGCGCTGGTCGTCGCTGCGCGCCGTTGGCGCAAGCTCGCCAATGACCGCATCAAACCGCTCAAGCAGACCATGGCGCGCTGGGAGACGCTTTACCTCGTCGCATATTCCGGGGAAGAGCTTACGCAAGGCGAACTGGCCCGATTGATTTCGATCGAAGGGCCGAGCATGGTTCACATGCTCGATGCGCTGGCAAGAGATGGCCTTATCGAACGCCAGCAGCATCTGGCGGACCGCCGCGTGACGACCAACCGGATAACGGACACAGGGCGGCAAACCGTCCGTGACATCATGGGTATCACCAACGAATTGCGCGCGAACCTGCTCGAAAATATCGACCCGCAAAAACTGGACATCGCAATGGAGGTGCTGGGCGACATTCTCAAGCGGCTCGATGAAATGCAATGAACGGTCCGGGGATCTTTTAGGCCCAAGCGGCAGGAGGAAAAGGACGAGACGATGGTTGCTCTTACCGATGTCGAACGGGCGATGCTGGACGGCGAGTCAGGCGCGGCGATCGCCAAGGCGATGGACCTGCTGATCCGCTATGCCGATGCGCTCGGTGCCGACCGCTTCGTCGAGACCGACAACGTGGCGGGCGTGCCGGGCTCCTCGCCGCAATGGGTGAAGGATTATTACGCGGCCGATGGCGGCGACTATCGGGCGGTCTTCTCGCGCTTCGATCTCGATTCGGACGAGGTGGTCGACGTGCCGCGCATGAACGCCTTTTCGTGCCATCTGCAGGGTGGCATGGATCCCGAGCTGTGGCGCGAGCAGGGCATGAGCGAAGCGGCGCATGGCAATTTCGTTTCGGACAGCGCGCAGGTCGAGGCGCACGGCATCCAGCTGCTCAAGACCTGCACGCCCTATCTGGCCGGTAACATGCCTGTGATGGGCGAGCATTGCGCGTGGATGGAATCGAGCGCCGTGGTCTTCGCCAATTCGGTGGTCGGTGCCCGCACGAACTGCGAGGGCCGGGAATCGACCAGCGCCGCGATGCTGGCGAAACGTATCCCCGACTGGGGCTTCCATCGCGACGACTTCCGCAAGGGACATCATTCGATATCGGTCGAAGTGCCGGTCGATTCGATCTTCGAATGGGGCATGCTGGGCTATTATGTCGGCGATGCCGTGCAGGATACGATCCCGGTGATCACCGGCGCGATCAGCGACGCCAACCTCATCCGCCACAAGCATTTCGGCGCGGCGGCGGCCAGCTCAGGCGGGGTCGAGATGTATCATATGGTCGGCATCACGCCAGAGGCGCCGAGCGTCGAAGCGGCATTCGGTGGAGCTCCGCGCGGCGAGCGCTTCGTCTATGACGCGGCGGCGCGGCGGCGCATCTACGATACGCTGAACAGCGTGGGGCGCAGCACCGACGTCGACTACGTCATGCTCGGCTGCCCGCATGCCTCGATCGAGCAGGTGGCGGAGATCGCGGCGCTGATCGAAGGGCGCAAGGTGCATGTGAACTCCGCGCTCTGGGTGTTCACCAGCCGGGCGGTGAAGGCGAATGCGGACGCGAGCGGCTATACGAAAATCCTCCGCGATGCTGGTGCCTATCTCATGACCGACACCTGCTCGGCGATCAGCCAGGCCGTGCCCAAGGGCACGAAGGTCGCCGCGCTCGATAGCGCCAAGCAGGTCCATTACCTTCCCGCGATGATGGGCATTGAGGGCTGGTACGGCACGACCGCCGAATGCATCGATGCCGCCTGTACCGGCAAATGGCAGGGGAGACTGGCGTGATCGATATGCGCATGGAGCCGCGCTTGGTGATCCGTGGCCGCAAGGTCGTTGGCGGCGTTGCCGAGGGTGAAGCGTTGGTGACGCGCGAGACGATCTCCGGCTGGGGCGGCATCGATTCGACGACGGGCACGGTGATCGAAAGCCGGCACGAACTGAGGGGCGTGAGCTTCGCGGGCAAGGTCCTCGTCTTTCCCGGCGCCAAGGGTTCGTCCGGCTGGTCCGGCGCCTTTCACCTCGCGCGGCTGCGCGGCACGGCGCCGCGGGCGATGATCTTCACGGTCATGACGACCAAGATCGCCCTGGGCGCGGTGGTGATGCGAATCCCGACGGTGACGGATTGCGATGCCGACCCGCTCGACATGATCCGCACCGGCGACTGGGTCCGCGTCGATGGCGATGCCGGCACGATCAGTATCTGGGACAAGCGGCCGGATTGAAGCGCCAACGCCGTCATTCCCGCGCAGTCCGGCTATCTCAGCACCAAGAAGATCCTCTCCCCAAATTGTTCTGTGACGGTGCCGTCATGCAAAGCGGATCGTCCTCACCCGGAACACCGCAGTTTGCAGCCCCGTTTTCGTGGTCAATGCAGCGAGAGCGCGTGCCGTATTCCGGGCTTCCTCCGCGTTGCTGAAGAACAGGTGCAAGAAGCATTTTACGGGTTGTGGCGGCGCCATCGCGGCTTTT
The DNA here is from genome assembly GCA_017744605.1 of Sphingobium sp. Lineage (GTDB taxonomy): Bacteria > Pseudomonadota > Alphaproteobacteria > Sphingomonadales > Sphingomonadaceae > Sphingobium. The sequence continues at coordinate 44,630 of JAGIAZ010000018.1, forward strand.
GCGATCAGGGCCGTGACTTCGTCGCGGATCAGGGCCTGGGAAGGCAGGGTCGCGATGGCAGCTTCCAGTTGCGCGGCATCGCCTTGCTCCACCGCCACGATGAGCTTGTTGCCCTCTTCCGCGTCTCTCAGCCCGGTGTATCCTGCAAGCGAATAGCCTGATCCATGGCCGAGGAAATTCGGCTCATCCTGCGCCATGGCGACCGCTGCGGAGCTCTGGAATGCCTCCGCCATGGCTTCGGGACTGTCGAAACAGAGTTCGACGAAGCCATCCGCGCGCAGGAACGCGCCGCCTGGAGGCGCGAATTCCTCCTCGACATGGTTCTGGACATAGCCACGAAGGCCTGGGAGCTGGGTGATGAACTCGCCATGGTGCAGCCATCCTTGCGAAAACTGCGCCTGGCTGTCGCCATCGCGCCGGACCAGAACGGACATCCGCTTGAACATGGAAGCCTTTCCTCAGGCGATGGAGGCGCCGCCATCGAGCGTGACGATCGTACCCGTGGCATAACCGGTGGCGGCAAGGAGCAGCAGCTGGCGGGCGATTTCCTCGCCTGTGCCGACACGTCCTGCCGGATAGTTCGCCCCCACTGTGGCATACATGGCGGCCTGTTCCTCTGCGCTAAGGTGCGACCACATTCCCCCCGCGACCATGGCCGGCGAAACTGCGTTGACCCGCACCGGCTTCAATTCCAGCGCGAGGCCTTGGACCAGACTTTCGAGCGCGCCGTTGATCGCCCCCATCAGCGCGCGCCCTGCGACCGGGCGGGTTGCCAGAAACCCGGCGACGACCGAGAGCGAGCCGCCAGGCGCGATCCGGGCCGAGCGAGCAACGTGGTAGAAGCCCCAGAACTTGCTCTCGAACGCCTGCCGCGCATCGCTCAGCGGCAACTGGCGCACGGGCGCGATCTTCACCTCTGATCCGGTGACGACCACATGGTCCCACGCGCCGGACTCGGCAAAGTATGCGGCCACGTCTTCGTCGCTGATCAGGTCGAGCATGGCTGACTGCGCGCCCTTCCCGATCTGCGCCACTGCCGCTTCCAGCCGCGCAGCCGACCGCGACGCAATGGTCACCGATGCGCCGTATTCGGCGGCCAGGGCTGCGGTCGCCAGTCCGATTCCGGAACTGCCGCCAGCGACGAGAATACGCTGGCCATTGAAGTCGAGCATGCCATTTCCCCTCTCGGAAGCCGGAGCCTCTCGCATTCGCTGGACCAATTGGCGATGGCTGGGACTGCACTGCGCGATGTGCGCCCACTCTCGCTTCGGCTTGGGCAAAGCCGCAATTGCGGCCGGAGCGATCCAGACGGAGAGTGCCCTTTCTCTTGGACAGGACCGCACAGCCATTTGCCAAACGGGGCGCAGGCGATAGGCTCGCGTGACTACATCTGCCGGGGAGCGAAGATGCCTGCACAAGTCGTTGCCATCCGTTTCCCGCTGCGCCGAATGCTCATGAACGTGATGGCGTTCAGCATCGGACTCGGCGCAATTTCCGGCGCGGTGATCGCCAGGAGCGAAGACCTGAAACAGGCATCTCCTGCCTCCGCACCGGTAACTCCGGCACTCTCCGAACGCCCGCTTGCCGGCATCGCCCAGATTACGATCCGCGTGAGCGATTTGCGCCGGGCCGCCAGCTATTATGAAGGTGTCCTCGGCTTTCATCATGCATTTGACGTCGGGGAGGGCGGGCAGCACTCATCCTACTACAAGGTCAACGATTCCCAGTTTCTGGAGTTGGTGCCCAGCCTGAAGCCCGGCGAAATCGACCGGCAGGCGCGGATCGTCTTCGAGACCTCCGATATCGAAGAACTCCGTGGCAAGTTCGCCGCGCTCGATGCAGCGCCGGGCGCGATCCGGCGTGAGGCGGATGGCAATCGCGTCTTCCAGATTGTCGCGCCCAACGGCTTTCCATTCGACTTCAAGCAATATGATCCCGGCTCGCGGCAGGTCCGTCTGCGCGGCAGGCTGCTCGGAAAGGGGCGCATCGCCACCCACCTGATCCACGCCGGCACGCTGGTGACCGACGAGGCTACCCGCGCCTTCCTCAAGCGGCTCGGCCTTACCGGTGTGGTCTTCGGCGAGAGGCGGGACTATCTCGAAACCCCGGAGACCGACCGCAACCTCGAAACCAAAAACCCGCCGCTGGACCCAGATAACCCGGCCACGCGCGCGCAATATCTGCGCGAGTTGCACGGGGCGACCAATCACTTCGCGCTTGAAGTCGCCGACATGCACGCGGTGCGTGAGGAGCTGAAGCGGCGCGGCGGTTATGACGATGTGCGGCTGCGCACTGCGGTCGGGAACAACCGCCATTGGCTCATCCACCTGTTCGATCCCGACGGCTCGCGCACCGAATTCATGAGCCGCGACGTGGTGGCGGACGACGTGCCTTCGTTTTCGGTCATGCCGCCAGGGCCTCCCGCGCCGCCGATCAGGGCGACGCAGAAGGGCGTCTATCCCTGGCCCTGAGCTGGTGTGGCTGGCCTATGCGCTCTCGGCACAGCGAAGGTGCGGCGGCGGCAAGTGTTGACAGGCTGCCTGCAGGCTAGGGACCTTGCATCATAGCGTGGGGAGTATGCCGATGAAGGTCCGCCAGTTTGCCGGTGCGGCGCGCAAGACAATCGCCGACCATCCGGCGCGGACGGCTCTGGCGCTCGCCAGCCTTGCGCTTTCGGCGGGCCTCGTCGCGCAGGTGCTGCCGGCCCCGCCGGTGAAGCTCGCCGAGGGTCCGGGCAAGCTTGAGGTCTCGCGCTATTGTGCGCGGTGCCACGGCCTCGGCAACGTCATCTCGAAGCGGCGCTCGGCGGATGAGTGGCGCCAGCTGCTCGCCAAGATGAAGACGCTCGGCCTGCTGATGCCTGAGGCCGACTATGCCAAGGCGCAGGAGTATCTGATCGCCAACTACGGCGAACTGCCCGGCACCGGTGCGGTCGCCAGCGCGGTTGCGGCGCCCACCAACCAGGTTGCCGCCAACCACCCGCGGCCGAGCGGTCCGAACCAGTGGCCGGCCTATGGCGGCGGGGGTGCGAACATCAACTATTCGCCTCTCACCCAGATTAACACGCGTAACGTGCGCCGGCTGGCTCCTTCATGGACCTATCACTATGGCACCGGGCCGTCGACGGCGGGCGACCAGGGCCTCGACTTCCGCTTCGAAGGCACACCGTTGCTGATCGGCGGGGTGATGTACATTTCGACCCCGTCCTCCCCGCTCAAGCCGGACCTCAAGGCGGCCGTCGTCGCACTACGGCCCGAGACCGGCGAGGTGCTATGGAAGTACGAAAGCCCGCTCAACATTCACGGCCGCGGGCTCGCTTATTGGCCCGGTGACGACAAGACCGCGCCACGCCTGATCTTCGCGACCGACAAGGGCTACCTCGTCGCCCTCGACATGGTCACCGGGCAGCCGGCCAAGGGCTTTGGCCGCGATGGCTCGATCGATGCCTATATCGGCGTGGCGTCCGAGATCGTCGGGGAATCGCGGCGGAATTCATTCACGATCCCCAACCCGGTGACGATCTATAAGAACCTAATCATCACCGGCGCCCGCCCGGGCGAGGCGGGACCTCCGGGGCCACGTGGCGATATCCGCGCCTTCGATGCAGTGACCGGCCGCCTGGTCTGGACCTTCCACGTCATCCCACAGCCGGGCGAGCCGGGGCATGAGGCGTGGCAGGGCGACGAATGGCGCGATGTCAGCGGCGGCAACGTCTGGTCGACCATGGCGCTCGACGAGGAACGGGGTATCCTGTTCGCGCCCACCGGCGATGCCAATTCAGACGCCAAGGGCAGCCAGCTCTACTCCAGCTCGATCGTCGCGCTCGACGCCAATACCGGCAAGCTCATCTGGTACCATCAGCTCAGCCATCGCGACATCTGGGACTGGGACGCCCCGGTGCCGCCGGCGCTCGCCGACCTCACCATCAACGGCAAGAAAGTCCCCGCCGTGATGGTCGCAGGCAAGCACAGCCTGTTTTACATGTTCGACCGCACCACGGGTGAACCGCTCAACGGCTTCACCGAAAAGGAGACCCCGCATCCGGACGGCCCCGATCCCGACATCTGGCCCACCCAGCCGTTCCCCGATGCTCCCGGACCGCTCGCGCGCACCAAGATGACGCGCGACGAGATTCCCGACCTCGTCCCGGGCATGAAGGCGGCCTGCCAGAAATACTGGGACGACAACGGCATCGTCAGCGGCGATCTCTATGCCCCGCGCAAGAGCACCAAGAGCGCGACGGTGACCTATCCGGGGCCGACCGGCGGTCCGAACTGGGGTGGCGGCTCCTATGATCCCAACACCGGCTATTACATGATCAACGTCCAGAACCGCCCGACCTACCTGCCGAAGGCGGCGCCGGGGTCGGGGCCGGGCATGATGAACCGCAGCGCCGGTGCGGGTGGTCCTCCGCCGCCGCGCCCGGCCGGCCCGCGCCCGCCGCAGGCCTTCAGCTATACCACGCCGACCGGTCTCACCCTGACCTGCGGGCCGACCCCCTGGGGCGAGTTAGTGGCAGTGGACGTCAATGCCCGCAAGATCGCCTGGCGGGTGCCGCTCGGTACCACTCCGGCGCTGGGCAAGGCCGGGCTTAACACCGGTGCGCCCAACCTTGGCGGCAATATCGTCACGGCCGGCGGGCTGGTATTCATCGGCGCCGCCAACGACCGCAAACTGCGTGCCTTTGACGTGAAGACCGGCAAGGTCCTGTGGGAAGGCCAGCTCGAGGCGAGCGCTCACTCGACGCCGGTCACCTATATGGGTGCTGACGGCAAGCAGTACGTAGCCGTAGCGGCCGGCGGCGGTACGACCGCGGGTGGACGGGAAATGTCAGACACGCTGGTGGCATTCCGCCTGCCTTGATCGAGCCTTGAGAAGGAGAGACACGATGCGACTTCGCCTGGGCGGTCTTGCCGCGATGCTCCTGCTTTCGGCCTCATGTGCGGGGGCGCAGGCGCCGCCTGCCGAGCCCGCCGGCCCGCCTCCGGGCCCGCCGATCAACCCGGCCGATCCCTGGCCGGGGATGAAGCGCCTGCTCATCGTAGCCGACGTGCAGACCGGCTTCCACCATGACTCGATCAACCACGCAATAGGTGTGATCGAGCAGATGGGCCGCGAGAAGCATGAGTGGGCGACCGTGATCCGCACCGATTCCCAGCTGCTGACCAAGCAGCCGATCGTCGGGCAGGGCAGCCGCTATGCCGGGCGGCCGATCAACGCCCGCAACCTCGGCCAGTTCGACGCGGTGTTCTTCCTCGGCAGCGGGGCGGGGACGCTGACCGACCAGCAGAAGGCCGACCTGCTCTCCTTCGTCAAGGAGGATGGCAAAGGCTTCATCGCCGGCCACGCCGCAACCGTCGCCAACTACGAATGGCCGGCCTTCATCGACATGATCGGCGGCTTCATGGACTATGAATACCGCCCGGCCGACATGGCGCTGCTTAATGAGGACCCGAAGTTTCCGGGCGCGAAAGTCTTTCCAAAGGCGTTCAAGTTCAACGACCAGTTTCCGGTCATGCGCGCGCCGTTCACGAGCAAGGATGTCCACGTCATCCTCCGGCTCGACGCAAGCAAGCTCACGCCCGAGCAGCGCGCGCACCGGCCGGATGGCGACATCCCGGTGGTCTGGGCCAAGCAGTATGGCAAGGGCCGAGTCTACAACTTGACTATCGGACATCGCGAGGAAGTCTGGGACGATCCCAAGTTCCGCGAACTGGCGCGCGGCGGCATTCGCTGGGCGCTTGGGCTGGTTCCAGCTGACGCTTCTCCAAGTGCGCCACCAGCCAATCGATAGGGCTGCGCTGGCTAGACCCTGGAGAACCCACGTCGCCTAATCCCCAAGTGAACTTGCCGGAATCGCATCTCCGGCAATCCCCGCGAAAGGCGGGGCACAGGGGGAGGGCGTTGTGAAGACTATCCGCAAGACTGCCATGCTTAGCGTTTCGCTGACCGGCCTGCTCGGCACAGTATTTTCGACTGGCGCGCTGGCGCAGACCGCGGCTCCGAAGGACGAAGAGGCAACGCAGGAAATCGTGGTCACCGGCACGGCGATCAAGGGCGTAGCCCCCGTCGGTTCGGCAACCGTCACGCTGGACCGCGCCGCAATCGTCGACAGCGGAATCCGTGATGTCAGCCAGCTGATCGCCACGCTGCCACAGGGATCGAGCCTCGGCACAAGCCAGAACGCGAATGGCGGCCGCCAGCAGGGCGTCAACCTGCGCGGGCTTGGCAACAACGCCACGTTGCTGCTGTTCGACGGCCGTCGCTGGGTCAACCAGGGCGTGGTCGACCAGATTCCCGATCCCACGGTGATCCCTTTCGCTGCGATCGAGCGCGTCGAAGTGGTGACCGACGGCGCGTCGGCCGTCTATGGCTCGGACGCGGTTGCCGGCGTGGTCAACTATGTCCTGCGCAAGGATTATGACGGGGTCGAACTGACCGCCCGCATGACCTCGACGCTTTACAAGCAGTACCAGTTCGAAGGCGTGGCGGGCCGCAAGTGGGATACCGGCGGCATAATGATCGGCCTCTCGTACATCAACCGCCCTAACACCGTCGTGCGCAATGCGCGTCCATACCTGATGCAGGACCTGCGGCCATATGGCGGCAACGATTTACGGCTGGTCGGGACGACGGTCATCCCCGGCGTGGTCGGCGCGATCGTGGTCGGCAGCTCGGTTTATGGCTTGCCTGTTACCAACGGCACAATCCCGACGGCATCGCAGGCCGTGCTTCTGAACTCGGCGCTCGCCGCGAGCGATCCGGCGAAGTACAACTCGTTCCTGTTCGATACCGGCAATTTCTATGACTACTTCGCGACGCGCAAGCAGATCAGCGGGCTGTTCAAGGCGCACCAGTCCATCGGCGAAAGTGTCGAGGCCAAGCTGACGGTTAACTACAACCGACGCGAAGGCAGCGCCCGGGCGACCGACGTCCTGCAAAACATGCAGATCCGCCTGCTGCCGACCAGCCCCTACTACATTGCCGGACTTGGCGCACCAGGCGCAACCCAGACTTTCATCTACAATCTCGGCGCCAATTTCGCGAGCAATCGTCGTCTGACGATCGATAACAAGGAAGACACGTTCAACAGCACGCTCGACGTCGATGCGCGGGTGTTCGGCGACTTCTCTCTCGATAGCTATGTCTCCTACGGCCAGAGCACCGGTTGCAATGTCTGCCAGGCGCAGGGCAACGTGTTCATCGGCCCGAACATCGCCAATCCCGGGCTGGCGGGCTATAATGCCAGCTTCAACCCCTATCTCCAGGGCGCGCAGCCGGGGGCGGAGACCCTGATCGCGGGCTTCCTGCAGGAAGGCAATTTCCGCACGCTGGATCTGGGCACCAAGCTGTCGGGAACCTTGTTCGACTTGCCGGGCGGCGGCGTGAAGATTGCCGTGGGCGGCGAATACAGCCAGACCTGGTTCAACCTTACGGCGCAGAACAAGCTCAACGCCACCAACACCTGGCAGATCGCCCGCAATACCGACAGTGGACGCAAGGCCAAGTCGGCCTATGCCGAATTGTTCGTGCCCCTGTTCGGCGCGGGCAACGCCACCACGCTGCTGCAGCGGCTCGATTTATCGGCGGCCGTTCGGTACGATGATTACGACGATTACAACCAGTCGTTATTGATTTCCGGGGCAGCCCCCACCCACACCAAAGCCCATACTGTCAACCCGAAGTTCGGCATCACCTGGCAACCCGCCGACGGCCTGAAACTTCGCGGCAGCTGGGGCACCAGCTTCCGCATGCCGACGCTGATCGAATCCAACCCTGGTACTCTTGGGCAAACCAATCGCATCTATATCGCCAACGGCGCCAACGATCCGCTGGTGCCCGTTTCGCTTCCCGCGACCGGCCAGAGCGCGGTGCTGGATCGCAGTGGCAACTCGTCCGGCCTGCGCCCCGAATCAGCCAAAGTCTGGTCGCTCGGTCTCGATTACCAGCCGGAATTCGCGCCCAATCTGCGGCTTGGCATGACTTACTATAACGTCGACTACAAGGATCGCATCGAGGTGCTGCCTAATCAGGCACTGGTGCTATCGAGCCCGACCAACCGGGCGCTCTATACCGATTACTTCATTGTAGCGCCGCAGCCGACGACCTGCGTCAACGGCAATTACAGCACCTACAATCCGCTGTACCTGCCGTTCCTCAACAACCCCAACACGGTGTTCGCGCTGCAAAACGCGCCGGACTGCACGCTCACCGGCATCGTCAACGGCGGCAAGGCCAATCTTGGCAACGTCAAGCAGAGCGGCCTCGATTTCACGCTCAACTACAAGCACGACATCGGGATCGGCACCCTCTCGTTCGATGGGAGCTTTTCGAAGATCCTCAATCTGCAGAAGAGCCTGACCCGCACCGGGCCCCTGTTTGATGCACTGGATACTATCGGCTTTCAGGTCAGTTCGCGGGCCAACGCGGCGATCGGGCTGAAGAGCGGCGGCTTCACCGGGCGGCTGACCATGAATTACGTGGGGTCGTACCTCAACAACGCGACACTCACCGTCAATGGCGTGAAGCTGCCGAACACGCAGATCCCGTCGTGGACCACCTTCGACGCCAACATTGCCTATCAGTTTGAAGAGGATAGCGGCGTGCTCAACGGCCTGCGCGCAGCGATTGGGCTCCAGAACCTGACCGACAAGCAGCCGCCGATCGTGCTGTCGGGCAACAATGCCGTGGATACCAACAACCATAACGTCTGGGGCCGCATCTGGACGTTCGAGGTCAGCAAGAAGTTCTGATCATCGAGTTCCGGCATCGCTCCCTCCCAAGCCGATGCCGGAAACCCGCAAAGACGACCCCCGCGCGATCAGCGTCGCGCAGGGGTCGATCACTTTATTAACCGGTTCGCGCACTATTCTTGATTCCCCCGGACGCGGCGCTAGTCTGTCCCCATAAAGGCACGCGGGACGACCTGCGGCCATGTGGGCAGGGGATTTGGAATGCGTTCCTGGTCAACGGCTACCTCCGAGGGAACCGATCGCGTCGACTACTGGCGCGAAGCGATCTGCGAAGCGATTTTCGAGCTCGATTTCCAGTCCAGCGACCGCGGCATCAGCGCACAATTGAACCAGCATGACCTTGGCATCGTGAAGCTCAGCGACGTAGCGATCAGCTCGGCGCACACCGTCGTCCGATCGCGGCAGGCAGCCGCGCGCGACAAGTCGGGCCGCTTCAACCTCAACTATGTGCGCGAAGGCCGCTGGCTGGTGAATCACTACGGTCGCGAGGTTGAGGTGGCGGCGGGTGAACTGATCCTCGTCGACAATCGCCAGCCCTACAGTGTCACCGCCGATGTCGGCACCGTCCACGTCTGCGCGCAGCTGCCGATCGACTGGCTCAGGACCTGGCTGCCAAGCCCGGAGGACGCGGTTGCTCTGTCAATCCGGCCGGGAACGCCTTGGCATGGCCTGCTGACGGCGACGCTTGGTGAGATCGTCCAACTCCGCCCGGAGGAGACCGCCACCCGCTCGATGTGTGTCCAACAGATCGGTGGCGCGTTGGCGTTGAGCCTCGGCAATTTCGCGACCAAGCCGGCCACGCCCTCGCACGGCCTGTGCCGGCGCATCCTCGCCCATATTCGCGAGCGGTACTGCGAACACGGTCTCGATGCGACTACCGTCGCTGCGGGCATGCAGATTTCCCAGCGCTACCTGCACAAGGTCCTCGCCCAAGCCGGCACGACCTTCGTCCGCGAGCTTTACGCCGTCCGCCTCGAACGTGCTCAAGAGATGCTGGTCAATCCGCAGTTCGCCAGCCTCTCCGTTGCGGAAATCGGGTGGCGTTGCGGGTTCTGCGACCCCAGCCATTTCTCGCGCAAGTTCAAGGCCCATTTCGACTGTTCACCGGGAGCGTTCCGATCTGGAGACGCCGAGGTCATCGCCGCCAACGTCCATTGACGCGCTCAATGCGCGCTCAGCCACGCGATTGTGCGCGGCGGGACAGCACTGCATGCCCTGTGCCTGTTATCTACCGTGGCGGAAGCCGGTGCACGACCGAGCGGTGAAGAGGAGTTTGAAGTGGCGCTCAAGGGTTCGGCCTTCCTGATCATGTGGCACGATATCGCCGCGCCTGCCGATGCCGAATATAATCTTTGGCATACCCGTCAGCACATGCCCGAGCGGCTGGACCATCCGGGCTTCCTGCGCTCGCGCCGCGGGGTCAATCGCGGCCTGGAGAGCCAAGTCTACTTCACCTGCTATGAGGGCGAGTCGCTTTCGACCTTCCTCTCACCGGAATATTCGCACAGCCTCAACAACCCGACCGATTGGACCCGCCAGGTCGCGCCCAGCTTTCGCAATTTCCTGCGTATGGCCTGCCAGGTGCTGCGTACCGGCGGACGCGGCGAGGGCGGCGGACTCGTGACCTCCCGCTTCGACCTGCCCGAGGGGATGAGCGAGGAGGATGCGATGGCAGCGCTTGCTCCGGTCCTCGACCAACTCGAACAGTCTGCCGACGTGACCGCCGTTCACCTCGCCGCCGCACGCCCGGGCTTCTCCGATCAGAAAACCGCCGAAACCGAGCTGCGTCCGGCCATGCGGGAAAAATCGTTCGACCTCGTAGTCTTCGCGGAGACCATAGGGCTGGGTGAGGCGACCCGTCTCGCACCCCGGATGCAGGAGGCCATCTCCGCTAAGGGGTTCGGCCAGCAGATCGTGCAGCCTTACGACGTCGCCTACAGCCTGCACCGGCGGGACGAGCGGTGAGCGGGGGCGCGTCCATCCGCCCGACTCGGGCACGCTTCGGCGTGCTCGCGCTGATCGCCACCGCGACCGCGCTCAACTACCTCGACCGGACCCTGCTCGGCGTTGCGGCTCCGACAATGACCAAGGAACTGGGTTTCAGCCCCGAACTGATGGGTGTGGTCTTCGCCGTCTTTTCGTGGAGCTATGCCCTCGCGCAGGTCCCGGGCGGGGCCTTCCTTGACCGGTTCGGCACCCGGCTGACCTATGGCCTGTCGCTGGTGATCTGGTCGAGCTTCACGGTCATGCAGGGGCTGATCCGTTCGAGCACCGCATTGATCCTCGTACGGTTGGGCCTTGGCGTCGCCGAAGCGCCGTGCTTCCCTGCCAACAGCCGCGTCCTCATCTCGTGGTTCCCGCAAAGCGAACGGGCGCGGGCGAACAGTGTCTATTCGGTCGGCATGTATTTCGGCATCGGCTTCTGCAGCCCGCTGCTGTTCTGGATGGTGAGCCACTGGGGCTGGCGCTCGCTGTTCTGGATCGTCGGCAGCCTCGGCGTGCTGTTCGGGCTCGCCTGGTTCCGGCTCTATCGTGACCCCTCCGACCACCCTCGCGTCAACAAGGCCGAGCTTGACTTGATCCGCGCCGACGGCGGTATCACCGAAAGGCAGGCGCCGCGGCCGTTCAGCTGGAGCGATGTCGGCTACCTCGCGAGCCAGCGCAGCATTATCGGCGCCTCGATTGGCCAGTTCGCGACTAATTCGACGCTGGTCTTCTTCCTCACCTGGTTTCCGACCTACCTCGCCACCGAGCGGCACATGGACTGGATCAAGGCCGGTTTCCTCGCGATGGTCCCGTTCATCGCCGCCTCGGTCGGCGTGCTTGCCGGCGGGCAGGTCTCAGATCGCCTGCTCGCCAGCGGAAAATCGCTGCAATTCGCACGCAAGCTGCCGGTGATCACCGGGCTGTTGCTTTCGACGGTGATCGTCTCCGCGATTTGGCTCCCCAGCGATGCCGCTGTTATCGCGGCAATGTCGGTCGCCTTCTTCGGCCAGGGCATGTCCAACCTCGGCTGGACTCTGATCTCCGAAATCGCGCCAGCTAAACTCGCAGGGCTGACCGGAGGGCTGTTCAATCTGTGCACCAACCTTGCCGGGATCGTGACGCCCATCGTGATCGGGGTAGCGGTCGGGCGGACGGGTTCGTTCTTTGCGGGGCTCGCCTACATCGCGGTCATGGCCGCACTGGGCGCACTGTCCTACGCCTTTATCGTCGATCGCGTGGTGCGGATCGCGGATCCGACCGACAGAGGACGCCCTTGATCCATATGGATGACGATTAGCGGATTGCTGAACGTTTGATCATGACAGCGTTGCGACCTTTCTGAAGCAGTCGCACTTATCGGCAGACATTCCGGGGCGTCGGACTAAGCCGACGCCCGGCCAGAACCTCGGGCAACATGAGATTCTTGAAATGCCCAGCAGCCCGGATTGTCCGTGCTTCAGCCGCTTAACGCGGGCAAGCGCATCGCAGACGCAGTGCAGTCACCGAGGCGTCAGAAATCGAGAAAATCGTTCAAGCCAGTCCGAGGTTATCCAGACCGCACGGTGGAGAACTGAGTGACAATTTGCCATTTGCCACCGATTTCACGACGTAGGTCATTGATTTTATTGGTGACCCCTACGGGAATCGAACCCGTGTTTCAGCCGTGAGAGGGCCGCGTCCTGACCGCTAGACGAAGGGGCCGCATGCCGGGCGCGCCCGGTGGCAGGACGGCGCCTATGCCGAAGCCCGGCGGCGGACGCAAGTCCTAAGTTGTTGCCTGAAATCCCTGGTGGAGCTGAGCGGGATCGAACCGCTGACCTCGTCATTGCGAACGACGCGCTCTCCCAACTGAGCTACAGCCCCCAGCCAGGGAGCGCAGCCTATAAGCGGCGCTTCGGGCCAATGCAATCATGATTCTGGCGGGCGCGTGACCCGCAGGGCGGCTATTCGCCTGTATCGAAGCCGAAGTTGAGGAAGGTCGGCATCGGGCCGTTCCAGCCGTCGTCCGGGCCGTCATCATCCTGGTGGTTGCGTGGCTGTCGATCTGGGCGATCGCCCTGACGTTCATGACGTGGAGCTGATTTGGACTGAGACTCGGCGGGGTGACGCTCCGCGCGTTCCGGCCGGGACTCGGCCTTATGCTCGGTCTTCCTGGCGCGCTCTTCGGTCTTGCGCTCCGGCTTTTCGCCGCGTGGCTCGTTCTTGCCGCGACCACGGCCGCGACCCTCGCGCTTGGCGGGCGCCTCGTCCGTGTCGCCGGCATCCGGCGTGCCGCTGCCGAGCTTCACGCGCTCGATCTTGGTGCCGATCAGCTTCTCGATATTCGCGACAGCCTCGGCATCGCTCTTGGTGACGAAGGTGAAGGCCCGGCCGGTCGCGCCGGCGCGGCCCGTGCGGCCGATGCGGTGGACATAATCATCCGGATGCCAGGGCGCGTCGAAATTGAAGACGTGGCTGACGCCCTTGATGTCGAGGCCGCGCGCCGCGACGTCCGACGCGACGAGCAGGTTGATCTCGCCGGTCTTGAACTTCTCCAACTCGGCGAGACGCGACGCCTGGTCGATGTCGCCGTGGATTTCGCCGGACTTGAGGCCATGGCGCTGGAGGCTCTTGTTGAGCTCGCGGACCATGGTCTTGCGGTTGCAAAAAATGATCGCGCTCTCGACGCCTTCGTTCTTCAGCAGGTCGCGCAGGATCTGGCGCTTGTTCCGCTCCTCGACCGGGACCAGAAACTGCGCGATGTTGGCGCTGGCCGTGGCCGGCCTGGCAACCTCGATCGACTTGGGATTGGACAGGAACTTGTCCGCCAGCTTCTTGATCGGCGGCGGCATGGTCGCCGAGAAGAGCAGGGTCTGCCGCTGGGCGGGCAGCTTGGTGCAGATATTCTCGATGTCCGGGATGAAGCCCATGTCGAGCATGCGGTCGGCTTCGTCGATGACGAGCAGCGAGCAACCGGTCAGCAGGATCTTGCCGCGCTCGAACAGGTCCATGAGGCGACCCGGAGTCGCGATCAGCACGTCGACGCCGTCGGAGAGCGCCTTGACCTGGTCGCCCATCTGCACGCCGCCGATGAGCAATGCCATCTTGAGATCGTGGTTCTTGCCGTATTTGTCGAAATTCTCGGCGACCTGGGCGGCGAGTTCGCGCGTCGGTTCGAGGATGAGCGAGCGCGGCATCAAGGCGCGGCGGCGGCCGTGGGCGAGGATGTCGATCATGGGCAGCACGAAACTGGCGGTCTTGCCGGTGCCGGTTTGCGCGATGCCGATGATGTCGCGCATCATCAACACGGACGGGATCGCCTGCGCCTGAATCGGCGTGGGTTCGGAATAGCCGGCTGCTTCGACGGCTTTCAGCAATTCATCGGACAGGCCGAGATCGGCAAAGGGCATCAGGATTCCAGAGCGTGGAGATGGACCGGACAGGAACGCGCATCTCCTCACGCGGTTCACCGTCGCGCGCGGCATGATGAAAAGCCGCTCGCCTGTCAAGATATTCGCGGGAACCCTGCCTCGCCTTCAGTGGCGAGGGAAGGCGTCAATCGCTGACTGTCGCCTTCAGGATCTTGCCGGGATTGGCCGGCGGCTCGCCCTTGGGCAGGGCGTCGACATGCTCCATGCCTTCGACGACCTGACCCCAGACCGTATACTGGCGATCGAGGAAAGTGGCGTCGTCGAAGCAGATGAAGAACTGGCTGTTCGCGCTGTGCGGATAGTTGGTCCGCGCCATCGAGCAGACGCCGCGCACATGCGGCTCGCTGTTGAACTCGGCCTGGAGGTCGGGAAGATCGGAACCGCCCGATCCGGTGCCGGTCGGGTCGCCGCCCTGCGCCATGAAGCCGGGGATCACGCGGTGGAACACGACGCCGTCATAGAAGCCGCTCTTCGCAAGGCTCGTGATGCGCTCGACATGGCCCGGCGCGAGATCCGGCCGGAGCTTGATGACGACATCGCCCGTCTCGAGCGTCAGGGTGAGGGTCTGGTCTGCCATTGCGGCTTTCTCCTTCGGCGCGGCGCCTGTGCGGAACCGCTGAAACATATGGTCGAGTTCCCTATAAGCACTTGCCGCCCCGTGGGAAGGCCCCGTGATGTTGCAATCGCGAAGCCGATGCGCAAAAGAGGCCGGGCGGAGGCGATTGAGCAGCAAGGCACTGGGGCCCCACGCGAGACAAGGCGGAAAGGAGCGTTCCCATGAGCGAGATCGACACCGCCGCCAAGCGTGATGTGCTCCCGGTCGATGCGGATGGCATCCAGGACGCCGCCCCCCAGGCACCCGAAACGAATCTCGACGAGGATGACCGGCTGAAACCGGCATTCGTCTCGGCCGTGCTCGAAGCGGTCGAGAAGGGTGAGCCCGAGGCGGCGCGCGCGCTGGTCGAGCCGCTCCATGCCGCCGACGTCGCCGACCTGCTCGAACTGACGCCGGCCGAGAGCCGCGCGGCCCTCGTCGAGGCGCTGGGCGACCTGCTGAGCGCCGAGGTGCTCTCCGAGCTCAACGACTATGTGCGCGACGATGTGGTCGAGGCGATCCCCAATGAGCAGATCGCCGAACTCGCGTCGGAGCTCGACACCGATGACGCCGTCGCGATCATCGAGGACCTGGACGAGGACGACAAGCAGGAGGTCCTCGAGGCGATGGAGCCCGAGGATCGCGCGGCGATCGAAAGCGCGCTGGCTTATCCGGAAGAGACCGCCGGCCGCCTCATGCAGCGCGACCTGGTCGCGGTTCCCGAGCATTGGACCGTCGGCCAGACCATCGACTTCCTGCGCGACACGCCGGATCTCACCTCCGACTTCTGGGAAATCTTCGTCGTCGATCCGGGGCACAAGCCGGTGGGCACCTGCCAGCTGAGCTGGGTGATGCGCTGCCCGCGCGACATCGCGATGACGGATGTCATGAAGCGCGAGCAGACATTGATCCCGGTCGATATGGACCAGGAAGAGGTCGCGCTGCGCTTCCAGAAATATGCGCTCATCTCGGCGGCCGTCGTCGATGAAGGCGGGCGGCTCGTCGGCATGATCACCGTCGACGATATCGTCCACATCATCCAGGAAGAAGCGGGCGAGGACATTCTCCGCCTGTCGGGTGCCGGCGACGGCGACATCAACCAGCCGATCCTGATGACGGTGCGCACGCGCCTGTTCTGGCTGCTAGTTAACCTGCCCACGGCAATGCTCGCAGCGACGGTGGTCGGCCTGTTCGACAGCGAGATTGCGCGCTATGCGGTGCTCGCGTCGCTGATGGGCATCGTGTCGGGCATGGGCGGCAATGCCGGGACGCAGACATTGGCCGTCGTCGTGCGAGCCATCGCCACCAACCAGCTGACCAGCTCGAACACGCGGCGCGTCATCTTTCGCGAGTTCCGCATCGCGTCCGCCAATGGCATCGCCCTCGGCCTGCTCGTCGGCATCGGCAGTTTCCTCTACTGGCATAACCCTACGCTCGCATTCGTGTTCGGCACGGCGATCCTCACCAATAATCTCGTCGCGGGCCTTGCCGGCGTGCTGGTGCCGGTGACGCTGGACCGGCTGAATATCGACCCGGCGACCTCCTCGGCGGTGTTCGTCACCACCTGCACCGATTCCCTCGGTTTCCTCTCGTTCCTCGGCCTCGCGACGCTGGCCGGGCTTGGGACCTGAGCGTGGCGCTCCTATCTGCCGCCCCTATCTGCCGCCGATGCCGCTCAACCTGACCAAAGTCGCCTATGGCGCCACCAGCCTCGATGATTTGATGGGCTGGTTCGCCACGCGTGGCGAGGAGGCCAAGCTCACCACGCGCTACCTGCCCAAGCGCCACGCCGAGATGGTCGGCGGATCGGTGTTCTGGATCCTGAAGCACCAGCTTGTCGCGCGCTCGGAAATCCTGCGTTTCGAGGATGCCGAGAATGGCAAGACCCATATCGTCATCGATCCCAGGCTGCACCTGGTGAGCCCCGTGCCGCGCCGCGCGCATCAGGGCTGGCGCTATCTTGAGGAGAAAGACGCGCCGCCTGATCTGGGCGGGGAAAGCGAGGGCGATGTCCTGCCGGGCGGCCTGGCGATGGAACTGGGGAAGCTGGGGCTGATTTAGGCCGTCAGACCGTCGAAAGGTTCTGAAGGTTCCGGGTCCAGAGGGCAAAAAATGCCTTCCCGGCGGCTGGAGGCCGGGCGCCAATAGTCGAGCCGGCGCAAGCCTTGCGTCCGGCGTTGGATTTTCGACATGAGAAAGAGCTTTGGCCATGGTCATGCCAAGGTCGGCGGGCTGTAGGACAGGGGAAAAGAGGTGCGTCGTTGGCGGCTAACCGGGCCGTCCGGGCGCGACGCCCTTCCCGGCATTGCTTCTTCGTCACCCTGAACTTGTTTGGCGATTATACCTTTAAGACAAGGAATAGGCAGTTCCCCGGCGCAGGCCGGGGTCCAGACTGAACGCGTGCAATGGCGGGCATTCGACGCTTCGCGTCGAGACTGGGCGGGCCTGCGCCGGGGAACTGCTATCTGCTCGAACGGGATAATCACCAACAAGTTCACCACGACGATTTTGGGATTGTCCGCTTCTCCACCCCACAGTGGACGCAGAACCGGCCGCGTCTCATCACGGCAGCAGCAGGCTCGAATCCCCATAGCTGTAGAACCGATAGCCGTTTTCGATCGCGTGGCCATAGACCGCCTGCATCCGCTCCAGCCCCATCAGCGCGCTCACCAGCATGAAGAGCGTGGAGCGGGGCAGGTGAAAGTTGGTCATGAGGCCGTCGACGGCCCTGAACCGATAGCCCGGTGTGATGAAGATGCGCGTCTCGTCCTCGAAGGGGCGGATGAGGCCGTCCTCGCCCGCTGCGCTTTCGAGCAGCCGCAATGAGGTGGTGCCGACCGCGATCAGGCGGCTGCCCCGGGCGCGCACGGCGTTGAGGCGCTCGGCCGTGGCAGCGTCGATGCGGCCCCATTCGGCGTGCATGCGATGGTCGTCGGTGTTGTCCGCCTTGACCGGCAGGAACGTGCCGGCGCCGACATGGAGCGTCAGCGTCTCATGACCGATGCCGGCGGCATGAAGCGCCGCGATCAGCTCCGGCGTGAAGTGCAGTGCGGCCGTCGGTGCGGCAACCGCGCCGGGATCGCGCGCGAACATCGTCTGATAGTCGTCGCGGTCCTTGGCGTCGGTGGCGCGCTTGCTGGCGATATAGGGCGGCAGTGGCATTTGCCCGGCGCGCTCCAGCAGGATCTCGACCGGCTCGTCGCCGAGAAAGCGGATCGCCATGCCGCCATCCTCGTCGCGCGGTCCTGCTTGCGCCTGCACGCCCGCCGCGAAGTCGATGACGTCGCCTTCGCGCACTCGCCTGGTGTTGCGCATGAAGACCTGCCAGTCGCGCGGACCAAGGCGCTTGTGCAGCGTTACGCCGATCCTGGCGTCGCCGCGCCGCCCTTCGAGCTGCGCGGGGATGACGCGGGTGTCGTTGAAGACGAGACAATCGCCGGCGCGCAGCAGCGACGGGAGGTCGCGCACGATCCGATCGTGCATGCTGCCGCCCGCATCGACGACCAGCATCCGCGCCGCATCGCGCGGGGAGGCCGGACGCAGGGCGATCCGCTCGGGCGGCAGCTCGAAATCGAAAAGGTCGACGCGCATGGCGCTGCGCTTAGCCGCCCGCGCGGTGCGAAAGAAGGGGGTGCATCATTTACCGTCAGTTGTTGACATGCCATGCCGCAGCTGACGGCGGCTGGAGTTCCGAATGAAACGCACGCGTGACCTGGCAATGCTCTTCATGATTGCTTCGCTTGCCGGCTGCACCGTCACGGTCGGCGAACGCGATTTCCTGCCACAGGGGCTGACGTCCCCCACCGCCCACCTCATGGCGCCCGCGGGCTATGAGATGAGTGAGGCGATGATCGATTTGCCCGGCCTCGGGCATGTCCACAGCGTGCGGCTCGACAACCCGGCCAGCGACGCGGTCATCGTCTATTCCGGCGGCAACGGTTCGTTCGTCGCGGAGCAGACGAAGCGCGCGGCGGTTCTCGCAGAAGCCACCCGCGCCGATATCATTCTCTACGATTATCCGGGCCGGGGCGGAACGGATGTGGCGCCGACGGCCGATGCGCTTAGTGCATTCGGGCCCGCTTTCGTGGCGGCTCTTCGCCAGCGCGGCTGGATCGCGAGCGGGCCGCTCTTCTTCCATGGAATGTCGCTGGGAGGCAGCCTGGCGGCGTCGCTTGCGCGCGGCGCTGGCGCCAACGGCGTCATCATCGAGAATAGCGCCGACGACATTCCCCGTGTCGCGCGCAGTCTGGTTCCTGTGCTGGCGCGCCCGTTCGTGCGTCTCAAGGTTTCGCCGGCGCTCGCCCATTTCACCTACACCGACTATGTGGTGGAGGCGAAGGCGCCTGTCCTTCTCATCCTCTCGCGTGGCGACAAGCTCGTCAGGCCGTCGATCATCCGGCGCTTCTACGCAACGCTGCGAAAAAGAGGCGTCGCCGTGACGATGGTGGATGTGCCGGGTGGCCATGGCCGCGCAATTGGCGAACCGGAGACGCGCGACGCGATCAGCACGTTTTTCCGGAACAACAGGCCGCGATAGCGCGAACCGTCCTCAGTCCTCAGGGACGAGTCTGGTGAACTTCTGGATGTCGCAGGTCGAGCCGTTGCGGGCGTGCACCGCGTCACGCCCCGCGCAGATCGCGCCGTCCTTGGTCGGCTGGACATAGAAGCCGGAATAGAAGTCCGCCGGGCGGCAGCTCTTGCCGAAATGGGTGCGGAACGCTTCGTCGCGGTCGGTCAGCATGGTGACGCCGGTCTTCGAATTGAGCAGCGCGCCCCGCAGGTTGTCGAGCTTGAGGCACTTCGGGCCCTTCACTTCCTTGAGCTCGACGTCGGCCGTTGGATCGGGCGGAAGAGGCGCGGTCAGCGCGCCGCGCTGAAGGCGGGGCGCGGCAGGCTGCGGGATGGTCGGAATGCGAATGATGACGCGCTGCTCGATCGTCACTTGCGCGAGCTGTATCGAATTCGGAGTCGCCGCCTCGGCGGCTTTCGGTGCCGCGGCGGCTCCGGCCGCAGCCATGAGCAGCAAGGACGCGAACGTCGGCGACACGAAATCGAGCAAGCGACTGGTTCCCTCGGGTAAATGCATGCCTTAGCCTCGGCTGCTTGAACAGCCGATTAATTCGGATGTGCAAGGGTTTGCGCCCACGGCACTGGAAAAGCCGCGACGGGCACGGCATAGAGACGGCCATGATCACGGATGCTGCACTTGCCGATTTTCGTGCGGTCGCGGGGCCGCAGGGCCTCATCGAGGACCAGGATCTGATCGCGCCCTGGCTGTCCGACTGGCGCGACAAGTTTCATGGGAAGGCCGTGGCGATGCTCGTGCCGCGTTCAACGGAGCAGGTCTCCGCCATGATGAAGGTCGCGCAGAAGCACAATGTGCCGCTGGTGCCGCAGGGCGGAAACACATCCATGGTCGGCGGCGCAACACCGCCCGCGGACGGCAGCGCGCTGATTCTCTCGCTGCGCGCGATGAATCGCATTCGGAGCCTGGATACGGCCGGCAATCTCGCAGTTTGCGAGGCGGGCGTCATTCTCTCGACGCTGCATGACGCCGCAGCCGCGGCCGGGCGGCGCTTCCCGCTGAGCCTGGGCGCCAAGGGTTCGGCGACGGTGGGGGGGCTCGTCTCCACCAATGCCGGCGGCACGCAGGTGCTGCGCCACGGAACGATGCGCGCGCTGGTCGAGGGTATCGAGGCGGTGTTGCCCGACGGCACGATCCACGACGGGATCGCTGCCCTCAAGAAGGACAATCGCGGCTATGATCTGAAGCAACTGCTGATCGGCGCCGAGGGGACGCTGGGCATCGTTACGGCCGCGAGCCTGCGTCTGGTGCCGGGCATTGCCGACCGTTGCGTCGCTTGGGTCGGCGTTGCCGATCCCGAAAAGGCGCTGGCGTTGCTGCGCCGCCTCGAGGCCGGCCTCGGGCCGATCGTTGAGGGGTTCGAGGTGCTGGAGAACAATACGGTCGAGTTCGTGCTCGCCGCGGTTCCGGGAACGCGCCGGCCCATTGAAACGCGCGCGCCA
This sequence comes from Sphingobium sp., assembly GCA_017744605.1. Classification (GTDB taxonomy): domain Bacteria; phylum Pseudomonadota; class Alphaproteobacteria; order Sphingomonadales; family Sphingomonadaceae; genus Sphingobium. The sequence continues at coordinate 65,401 of JAGIAZ010000018.1, forward strand.
TGGCAGGCGCTGATCGAAATCGATCTCGACGATGCCGCGGATGGGCCGTCGGCGCATGAGCGGATGGAAGCGGCGCTGGCCGACGCCTTCGAGGCGGGCCTTGTTCTCGACGCCGCGATCGCCGCCAATGAAACCCAGGCGGATGCGTTCTGGAAGATCCGCGAGACGGCCCCCGAAGGGGAGCGGTCGCAAGGGCCCGCGCTGCAATTCGACATCAGTGTCCCGATTGCCGACATGCCGCGCTTCATGGTCGAGGTCGCGCAAGCGTGCGAGGCGCGCTTCGCCGGCACGACGGCCGGCTCGTTCGGACATCTTGGCGACGGCAATGTCCATTTCCATCTGCGCGCGCCCATGGCGGGCGGCGTGGAGTCCGCGCGCGCCTGGATCGCCGCGCACGGCGAGGACGCCACGCATTTCGTCAACGATGCGGTCGTTGCGGCGGGCGGCTCGATCTCGGCCGAGCATGGTATCGGCCAGATGAAGGTCGACGAATTCGAACGGCTGAGCGGCCCCGCGAAGCTCGGCGCGGTGCACGCGATCAAACGCGCCTTCGATCCGCACGGCTTGCTCAATCCGGGCAAGCTCGTGCCCCTTGCGCCCGCCAATTGAGCCCATTATGGCCGTCGCTCGATCCGCCGGTTCGCGCGCGAGAGGCGCCGCGCACCGAACCCAATGAGTATCTAGGAGATTGATTGCCATGGCCAGCGCGCCGAACCCGAGCCTGCCGCTTTTCTACAAGGACCTGGTGCCCCTCAACAAGGAGCAGCATCAGAATTTCCGCGTCCGCCCGGCCGAGACGATCCCGTTCCTCGCGAAAGAACATGCCGTGCCGCTCACGGTCGACGAGTTCACGCTGGCCGCGCGCTTCCTGCCGATCGTTTTTTCCTCGGGCGAAGAGAGCGTTCCGCTCGCCCTCATGGGGCTCAACGAAGGCGTGAACACGCTGGTCGACGCAGACGGCAAGCCGCGCCGCGACGAGGGTTATCTGCCCGGCTATATCCGTCGTTATCCCTGGATGCTCGCGCGCCTCGACCCGAGCCGCGAAGAGCTGTCGCTCTGCTTCGACCCCACCGTGCCGAACATCGGCGAGTTCGAGGATGGCGACAAGCTGATCCACGACGACGGCGCGCCGACCGTCGTGACTCAGGAAGTGCTGAAATATTGCGAGGAGTTCGAGCAGGCCGCGCGCCGCACCGCGCAGTTCATGGCCGATCTCAAGGAACTCGACCTGCTGATGGAAGGCGAACTCAGCCTCCAGCTGCCCAATGTCGAGCAGCCTTATGTTTATCGCGGCTTCCAGATGGTCAATGAAGAGAAGCTGCGCGAGTTGCGCGGCGACCAGCTGCGGAAGATCAACCAGAACGGCATGCTGCCGCTGATCTATGCGCATCTCTTCTCGCTGCAGGTCATGCGCGAGATCTTCAACCGCCAGCAGGAATATGGCCTCGGGCCGGACATCAGCCAGCTTCAGCCGGCCTGACGATCGCTATCGGACGGGCGCGGCGAATCGGCCGCGCCCGTCTCGCGCTTGCCTGAAGACTCGGCGGGGCTGATGCGCCTACGCAGCGGAACTGCGTACTTCATTCAAATCATGGTAAACAATTGCGCGTCGCCGCGAGGTGGCGCGCTTGAAATTTTGCGCCATCTGACCTATCTCTAGAGGACGCAGCGGCTTGTTCCCCCCTTTTCGGGCCGTTGCGTGGGCGTCCCGCCCTTTCGGGACGTCTCCTCCCTGAACCTTGGCCACCCTGTGCTTCATGCACGGGGTGGTTTTTTATTCGGCGGCAAGCGGGATTCCGGGGCGGGACAACTCTTGCGCGAGGGCCTGCGCGAGATCGCCGAGCAGGCGGCGGACGGCCGGCAGGTTGTCGCCGGGCGTCATGAGATCCGAGCCCAGATAGAGCGACCGGTCGACCTCGATCTGGATGGCATGGACACCGCGCGGCGGCGTGCCGTGGCGTTCGAGGATATGATTGCCGGAATAAGGCGCGTTGATCGCCACTTCGAGGCCATGGGCGCGGGCGATGTCCGCTGCAAGATCGGTGAGATGCCCCGCCGCGCTGCGCCCGAACCGGTCGCCCAGGACGATACGGGGAGCGGCCGGCGCACCGGGCGTGGCGTGAATGGGCGGCATCGAATGCACGTCGACGAGCAGCGCCACGCCATGCAGCATCCGGGCCGCATCAAGCGCCTGACCCAGGGCGTCATGATAGGGCCGATGGATATGCTCAATACGGCGCAGGAATTCGCCATAGGGCAGGGGATGGCGCCAGAGCGCCCCGGCATAGGCCAGGCGATCGGGAATGATGCCAAGGCCGCCGCGCACTTTCGCGCTGGAATGGGGCCGCACGCCACGCGGCAGGTCCGCGATGGATAGGGGATCGACCTCGCGTTCGTCGCGGTTGAGGTCGATCATGGCGCGCGGGCGCCGCGCGATGAAGACGCATTGGCCGCGCGCAATCAGATCGTGGGTCAGCAGGTCCGCGAGGCGATCTTCGAGCCGGGCCAGCGTCGCCGGCGTCACCCGCGCGCGGGCCAGCAGCGCTTCGCCATAGTCGCGGCCGGCATGAGGCACGGCGAAGACAAGCGGCGAGCGTGCGCCCGGGAGGCCATAGCGGTCATATGCGTCGTGGGTGGCGGCCGGTGTCGCGCCGGCCGGTTTCATGCCGATGAATGTCCCGCCCGCATTCATGATCGCGCTGCTCATTCCTTCTCTTTCACGAACGAAGTGCTGCAATCGACACGCTTTTTCCCATCGAGCCGATGGAATTTCTTAATCGCTTGTCGCATATGTTCGGGCCTCCCGCCAAGCCCATGGGGGCGGAGCCGGCCGAAGAGTCCGCGGGAACAAAATTTTGACGGGACGACGAGCAACACCATGATCCGCATCTTGCTGGCCGAAGACGACGATTCCATGCGGGTGTATCTTAGCCGTGCCCTGGAGCGGTCCGGCTATGAGGTCGTCGCGGTCGATCGCGGCACCGCGGCGATCCCGCTGATCAGCCAGGAGCGTTTCGACCTGCTGCTGACCGACATCGTCATGCCCGAAATGGACGGCATCGAGCTCGCCCAGCATGTCGCTTCCATCTCGCCGGAAACGCGCGTCATGTTCATCACGGGCTTTGCGGCGGTCACGCTGCGCGCCGGCCGCCTCGCGCCGGAGGCCAAGGTGCTCTCGAAGCCCTTCCACCTGCGCGACCTCGTGCTCGAGGTCGACCGCATGTTCGATAAGAACACGGCGAGCGAACTTCCCTCATCGTGAAAAGATTCCCGGATTTGCGCTTGCGCGGGCATCATTGCCCAAGTAAGGGCCTCTCCCTCAGTGGGCGTGTAGCTCAGTGGTAGAGCACTGTGTTGACATCGCAGGGGTCGCAAGTTCAATCCTTGCCACGCCCACCATGATAAGCCTCGGAAACCATTAGGTTTTTCGAGGCTTATTTGTGTCGGGCGCGGTCGATCTTGAAGGGCTGCCCAATATTTCTCCAACCAGAATCGGCTAGTTTTGACCGATGCCGACCAGCGCCGGAGTCATGCCCGCAAGGGTCAGGAGCGCGGGTCCTTCGCCGCTGAATGCCAGCATGGGTGGCCCAGCGACGGCAAGCACCATCGTCCATTCAAACAACACGCAAGGCTTGCAGCGCGAACCGCCTGAATTGCGCGAGTCGTTCGCCAGCCGAATCCAGCCCGTAGATCGGGCTGCGCGGATGCTCGCCGACCCGCGCGGAACGTGGCGGAATATCCAGCGCCGCCGCCGTGACGAAGCGAATGCGCCAGGCCAGCCCGGCCTCGTCGACCTCGCCGAGCGCCCGGCGCAATGCGTCCGTCACGCGGCGCACCCCCTCGGAAAATTCGGCCCAGATCAGGTCGTGCAGCGCGGTCCCGGCGCGCGCGTAGATTTCATCGAGGACGACGACGGCGCGTTCGTCCGGCGACATGGCAGTCGGCGCCCAGAGCGGAAGCACCAGCGCGTCCACGGCTGCCTCGAAGTCCGGCGCGCCTTTCGCTTCCAGCGCGTCGAGCAGGCGATCGCGCGCATCGCGCAGTTGCGCGGCATTGAGCAGGGCGAGTTCGCGCAGCAGCCCCTGCATGTCGCCGAAATGATAGCGGATGAGCGCTGAATTGACCTCCGCCTCATTGGCGATGCGCCGCACGCTGAGCGAGACGACGCCGGTGCTGACGACCAGCCGCTCGGTCGCGCCGAGCAGGCGATGTCGGGTCTGATCGGCGGCCTGCGCGCCCGTGGTCTTTCGCGCCATAGCGCGACCTAACAAGTCGCGGACCTCATGAGAAGGCGGCTTGACCACCCTGTGCTGCGTATTTACACGATCGTGTAAATACAGTCCTCATCTTGGAGAGGCCATTGCCCCAACTACCTTCCGGCGTGACCCCGGCGGTCTTTGCCGATGCCGTCAAAGCCATGCAGTCCGTGGTCGGCGCGCAATGGGTCTTCACCTCCGATCCGGATGTGGCGCTCTATCGCGACGCCTATTCGCTCTTCCACGACGAGCCGGAAGAACGCGTCGCCTCCGCTGCCGTCGCGCCGCAATCGGTCGAGGAAGTGCAGGCGGTGGTGCGCATCTGCAATGCGCGCGGCATCCCGCTCTATCCCATCTCAACAGGGCGCAATCTCGGCTATGGCGGCGCAGCGCCGGTCTATTCGGGCAGCGTCGTGCTCGATCTCAAGCGCATGAACCGAATCCTCTCGGTCAACGAGGGCGATTGCTCCTGCCTCGTCGAGCCCGGCGTCTCCTATTTCGACATGTACAAGCATCTGCGCGCCACCGGCTCCAAGCTGTGGCTCGACGTGCCGGATCCGGGCTGGGGCAGCATGATCGGCAATGCGCTGGACAGCGGCGGCGGCTATACGGCCGCTCCCTATCGCGGCCATTTCGAGGCGCAATGCGGGATCGAGGCCGTGCTGGCCGACGGCGAGGTGCTGCGCACCGGCATGGGCGCCATGCCCGGCTCGCAGACATGGCAGCAATATCGCATGGGCATCGGCCCCTGCCTCGACGGGCTGTTCCGCCAGTCCTCGCTCGGCATCGTCACCAAGATGGGCTTCTGGCTCTTCCCGCAGCCCGAGGCGCATTTGAGCTGCTCGGTGGACCTCTTCCGCTTCGCCGATATCGAGCCGCTGATCGACCTCGTGAACGAGCTGGAATATGGCAATATCTTCAACGGCATGCCTTCAGTCAGTTCGCCCGTGCTGACACGCGGCGGCGGCATGATGTTTGCCGAGATTCCGGCCGAGGAAGAAGTCGACCGGCTGGTGCGCGAGACCGGCCAGCCCGCATGGCGCTTCTCGGTGTCCTTCTACGGCCCGCAAAAAGTGATCCGGGCCCAGTGGGACTATGTGCAGGAGCGCTTCGCCAAGCAGTTCGAGGGCGCGAAGTTCCGCGACGGACAGTTCACCAACTTCCCGCTCGACGAGGTCGCGATCGAAAAGGCCCCGAAGGCGCGCTTCGGCATTCCGAGCCTGGAGATTTTCGCAGTCGGATCGCGTAGCCCCAACAATCCCGAGCCGAGCCACGGACATATCTGGTTCTCGGCGATCATACCGCGCAGCGGCAAGGGACTGGTCGAGGCGAACCGCGTGATGCGGCAGGCCTGCGCGCGGCTCGACATCCCGCTGTTCATGTTCAGCCCGGCGGTGACCTGCTGGACGCGCTCCTTCGTGCTCTTCGCCGCCGTGCGCGTCTCGAACGATCCGGCGGTCAACAAGCGGCTGCGCGAGTCGGTGCGCGAAGTGATCGGCATCTGCGCGCAGCATGGCTGGGGCGAGTATCGCTGCCCGCCCGCGTTCCAGGATGCCGTGATGAACAGCTATAGCTTCAACGACAACATCCTGCGCCGCGTGAACGAGCGCATCAAGGACGCGCTCGATCCCAACGGCATCCTGTCGGTCGGACGCTACGGCGTCTGGCCGAAGCGGCTGCGCGAGGGGAGGGGCGCATGAGGGTCCAGCTTTCCGCTCTCTGCCTGGCGCTCGTCTGCGCGCCCGCGGCGCAGGCGGCCCCGGCAAAGGCCGATCCCCGGGACGGTAAGGCCGTGTTCGAGAAATGGTGCGCGGCCTGCCATGCGCCCAACCCGAGGCTGGCGGGCACACTTGCGCTCCAGACGAAATATGAGGGCAAAATCCCGGCCGCGCTGGAGGCACGCACCGATCTTACGCCGGAGATCGTCGCCGCCTTCGTGCGCAACGGCGTCGCCTGGATGGCGCCATTCCGCAAGACCGAGATCAGCGATGCCGAACTGGCCGATCTCGGCGACTATCTAACGAAGACGCCCGGCACGAAGGGAAAAGCCCGATGATGGACCGCCGCGACCTGCTCAAGATCGGCGTGGCAACGCCGGTGGCGCTCGGCTTTCCCGCTGTCCTGCGCGCCGCGACGGCGGGTATCTCGCTCTGGGTACGGGACGACCGCTTCGACGCCGCGCAGCCCGCCGCCGCGCTCTCGCGCAGCGCGACCCTGATCGACGGCGACGTGACGCCGCTCTGGACCGGCATGCTCGACGATGCCTGGCGCAAGCGCGGTTTCGTCGTCGCCGGCGTGACTGGCAGCGATGCCCTGTTCGTGCTGGAGCAACTCGCCTGGTCGCGCGGCCGCCGCGTGATCGAGCGCAGCGAGATCGCACCAGCAAAGGACATGATCGAGCGCAGCGAGGTGAGGCCCGCGTCGGACGGCCGCCCCGCGCTCGTCCGCTGGATCATCGCTCCCGTCCACCCCAGCGTGACGGCCTGACCGTGGCGATCCTCCCGCCCGACCTCTCGCCCGCCGATTTCGCCAAGGCGCTCGACGAACTGCGCGCCGTGGTCGGCGCCGACTGGGTCTTCTCCAGCGAGGACGATCTCGGCCCCTATCGCGACAGCTTCTCGCCGGTTTGGGACACTGCCCAGGAGCGCAAGGCCTCCGCCGCGATCGGCCCCGCCAATGTCGAGCAGGTGCAGGCGATCGTGCGCATCGCCGGCAAGTACAAGATCCCGCTCTTCCCGATCTCGACCGGCAAGAATTTCGGCTATGGCGGCCCCTCGCCCAATGTGACCGGCAGCATCGTCCTGGATCTCAAGCGCATGAACCGCGTGCTGGAGCTGGACGAGGCCCGCGCCTTCGCTTTGGTCGAGCCCGGCGTTTCCTATTTCGATCTCTATCGCGCCATCGAGGAGAAGGGCCTCAAGCTGATGGTCGATTGCCCCGATCCCGGCTGGGGCAGCCCGATCGGCAACAGCCTGGAGCGCGGCATCGGCTATACCATGGCCTGGTTCCGCGACCATTTCGGAGCGAGCTGCGGCATGGAAGTGGTCCTGCCCAATGGCGAGCTGATGCGCACCGGCATGGGCGCGCTGCCCGGCTCGAAGAGCTGGCAGGAATATAAATATGGCTTCGGCCCCGATCCCGCCGGTCTCTTCGCGCAGGGCAATTTCGGCATCGTCACCAAAATGGGCTTCCGCCTTTATCCACGCCCGGATTTCTACCGCACCGGCCTCATCACGGTTCCCAGGCGCCGCGACTATGTGAAGCTCGTCGACATCTGCAATTACCTCAATGATTCCATGCTCTGCGGCGAGATCGTGCATGCGAGCCCGCTCGCCGCACTAATGGGCAGGAAGGATTTCGCCGCGCTCGCCACCAAGGCCGGCGGCGCCTCCGACGCCGATCTGGACGCGGCCGCCGCCGCCGCGGGTCTGCCCAGCTGGCAGGTCGACCTGCAATTCTTTGGGCCCGAGGCGACCACGGCGGCCAACTGGGCCTATGCCAAGGACCGCATCCTCTCGGCCATCCCGGGTGCCAAGGCGATCGACGGCGACGCTTTCCCGCTCCCCGCTACGCCCGCGCAGCTCGAAAACAAGACGCAGCCCTATCGCACCAGCATCCGCCGCCATGGCGCGCTCGGCGTGCCCTCGCTCGGCATCTGGCGGATCGTGCGGGACGACGGGCATCTCGGCTTCTTCCCGGTGCTGGCCCGCTCCGGCGAGGCGGTGTTCGAGATGCAGCGGGTGATGTGCGACGCCCTGCGCGAGTTCGAGGCGCTGCCCAGCTATTTCAATGCCACGACCGCGCCGCTGCACTGGCACAGCTTCGCCTTCCAGATGGTCTTCGCGCCGCCGGTCCGCCGCAGCGATCCGGATCACAATGCCATGGTCGACCGCGCCATGCGCAAGGCCGTTGCCGTCGCCGCCGAACATGGCTGGGGCGATTATCGCGCCGCGCCGATCTACCAGGACGACGTCGCCAACAGCTACAGCTTCAACAACCACGCCCTGCGCCGCTTCCACGAAAGCCTGAAGGACTCGATCGATCCGGACGGCATCATCGCCCCCGGCCGCGGCGGCATCTGGCCCAAGAGGTTCCGCAAGTCATGATGCGCCCCGTCCTCCTGTTGCTCGCAGCGCTGGCGGGCTTGCTGGCTACGCCCGCCAGCGCTGCGCCGAAGACCAAGGCCACGCCCGCCCCGACGCTCGCCTTGATCGAGCGCGGCAAGCTCGTCTTCACCCGCAACTGCGCGCCCTGCCATGGCCAGGGCCCGGGCGACGACGGCAGCCCGCGCCTGCCCGGCACCGCCAGGCTCGAGGCACGTTACAACGGCAGCCTTCCGGGCGCGCTCGAGTTGAGATCGGATCTGACGGCGGACGTCCTGCGCTATTTCATCCGCAATGGCTCGGGCCCGATGCCAATGTTCCGTAAGACCGAAGTGAGCGATCAGGACATCCTCGCCATCGAAGTCTATCTGCAGCAAAGCGCCGCCAAAACCAGGAAGTAACGACTGCTCTTCGATACGAAATTCTCTCACTCGATCTCGCCGGGCGCCCAATTTCTGGCTTTGGGAGGTCGTGCCGACATTGCATCCTCTAGCAGTGGAGCAGGAAAGGAAAACAGATGGCGCTGATTTTGCCTCCCCGGTTGAGCACAGGGGCGTTCGATCGGGCAATGAGGGCGTTCGCGGGCGCGGTTGGTGCAGAATGGGTCCTGGCGACCGCGGAAGATCGAAAAACTTACCTCGATGCCTATGCGCTCGGCGACGGTATGAACCATGTCAGCGGAGGCGCCGTTGCGCCTGCGAGCGCAGAGGAAGTCGCGGCGATCGTGCGCCTTGCCAATGAGCATAAAGTGCCGCTGTGGCCGGTCGCGCGCGGCAAGAACCTTGGATATGGCGGGGCTGCGCCGGTCATGCCCGGTACGGTTGTCCTGGATCTCGGCCGCATGAAGCGCATCATCGAGGTCGATCCCAAATATGGTTATTGCGTGCTCGAGCCGGGCGTCGGCTTTTATGATCTCTACAACCATCTGCGTGACAACAAGATTCCGTTGTGGATGTCCGTGCCTGGCAATGGCTGGGGCAGCGTAATCGGCAATGCGCTTGAACGGGGGCTTGGCTATACGCCTTACGGCGACCACGCCAGCCAGCTCTGTGGCATGGAGGTCGTCCTGCCATCCGGCGAACTGATGCGCACCGGACAAGGTGCCATGGGCAACAACAAGGCCTGGCATCATTATCATCATGGTTTCGGTCCCTCTTGGGACCAGGCAATCGTCCAGTCGAATTTCGGCGTGGTGACCAAGGCAGGTTTCTGGCTCATGCCCGAACCGGAGATGACCGCGCAGGTCCGGCTTGAACTTCCCAAGCCCGACGACATCGGTTGGGCAATCGACATCCTGCGAGAACTGCGGCTCAGCAATGTGATCGAGCACAGCTTCGTGTTCGGCAACTATCTCCATGATGCCTCCATCCCGTCCCAACGGGATGAATGGTATCGCGGGCCCGGGGCAATCCCGGATGAGGTCGCGGAAAAGATCATGGCGCGCTATGGCATTGGTTGGTGGGGATGCACGCTCAGCCTCTTTGGCCATGAAGGCGTGGTCAAGGCGCGCGAACAGATCCTGCGCAACGCGATTGAACCCAGGCTTGGAAAGGCGCTGGAGTTTCGCGAATGGCGCCGAGGCGATCCGATCGAGAAGTCGGCCGCCGGACGGCCGAGCGCGGTCGCGCTCCAGATCGTGAACTGGATGGGAGGGCGCGGCGGCCATATCGGCTTCTCGCCCGTCATGCCATCTGACGGGAAGCTCGCGCTCGAACAATTCCACCGCATGAAGCAGCGCTTCGCGGAATATGGCTTCGACTATTATACCAGCTTCACCATGGGGGTCCGCCATATCAACAATGTCAACATCATCATCTACAATCGGGATGACGCCGAGATGGTGGAACGGGCGCGCAAATTGTTCGGCGTGCTAATCGCCGATTCCAAGGCGTCCGGCTATGGCGAGTATCGCACCCATATCGACTTCATGGACCCGGTGGCGGCCACCTTCGATTATAATTCAGGTGTGATGGGCAGGTTTAACGAGCAGGTCAAAGATGCCATCGATCCCAACGGCATATTGGCGCCGGGCAAGAATGGCATCTGGCCCAAGGCCTATCGGGGAGCGAAGCCATGACCGTGCGCCGGTTTTTTGCAGCAAGCGCGGGGCTCGTCGCTCTGCTCTGTACAACTTTTGCCGCGGCTCAGCCCAATTCTGCAAAACCCTCCGCGCCGGCGAAACCGGATGGAGGTGCGCTCTTCCAGAACCGATGCGGCTATTGCCACCTTGCCGGCGGCACCGGAACGATGATGCTGGAGCGGCGACTTGGCAAAGGGCATGGACTGCTTGGCGAGCGGGCGGATCTCAACGCCGACTTTGTGCAGGCCGTCGTTCGCAATGGCCTCAACTCTATGCCCGCGCTGACCCGTGTGGAAGTATCCGATGAGGAACTGAGCGCCATCGGCCGTTTTCTTGCCGCCCCGAAGGCCGCGCGGAAATGATCCGGCGGGATTTCCTGCGTACCGGCGGAGCTGTCGCCCTTGCGGCCGTTCTGCCAAATCCGGCGCGGGCAGGGGCTTCCGCCAAGCCGCCGCTCGCGATGTTCGATGGGCGTTATAGCGACGCGCGGCTTTTCGCCGAAGCAGCCCGCGGTCGCGGAGCCTTGGTGCTCGATACTGGAGGCGATGTTGCCAGTCTCTGGCATACGGCCCGCTTTCCTCGTGATGAGGCGACGACAATGATTGGTCTCACCACATATGCCGATCTATTCATGATAAGCGAACTCGCGCGCGGCCTGAATCTGAGGCGTGGCTTCCACGCTATGCATGATGCTCGGGGCGGTTCCGAGGTCCGACATTTGCCTGAGAATGCGATGTTCCCTGCTCCCGATTTCCGCGCAGCTATTGCATGGCCGATCATGCTTGCGGATTGCCTCATTGGAGAGCCCGGGCGATCTGTCTCTCTCCCGCGATCGGGGCCGCGTTCGGCCGACCATCCTGGGACGCTTTGGTCCTGGATGTATGGCCCCCTCAATCCGCAGCGGAGCTGATTTTCCCGCAATGCGGATCAGCAAACCCGGTCCGTCTTTTCTTTTCGAACGAAGAGTGTTCGCGAATTGAAGGCTGATCAAACCTGAGATGCGTAGGCAGCTTTGCCAGCTGGATTGCGATATTGCTCAAAACATGTGTCGATATCTGTTGCCACCCCGATGCGGGACGGGCTGGTATGTCGGCAAGCGCCTTCATATCGGACATTTGGGCCGTTTGGCACGCCGCTCCAAACCCGTCACCCGTCCATCAAAACCAACCCTTCACCTTAAACCAGATCAAGGGGATGACGGCGCTGAGAAGGATCACGGCCCAGCCATACTGATAGCCCCAAGCCCAACCATATTCCGGCATATTCTTGAAGTTCATGCCGTAGACGCCGGCAATGAGGGTCGGAGGAATGCCAACGATCGACACGATGGTCAGGACCTTGAATATGTCATTCTGGGCTATGCCGATCAGCCCGACCAGGGCGTCCAGAACAAACTGGACCTTGTTGGCCAACTGCTCCTCATAATCGAGCAGAGAATGAATATCCCGTGCCAGGCTTTCCAGGCGCGGCGAGAACGGGTCTCCAAACCAATCATTGGTGTGCTGTTCGGTGTAGGCAATAATGCGCCCTAAGCCCTGCAGACCATCCCGGACTTCCGAGAAACGATTTCCCAGACGTCCGACCTGACGCAATTGTATTCGCAGCAGACGATTGGCCCGAGCAGCGTGACGGCCTCGCGCATCGTCGGCATGAAAGGCGTCGACCGAGAGACAATTCAGCTCGGTGGCCAAGTGCTCCAGCCCATCGGCGACGCGATCGACGATTTCGTCGAAAAGCAGGATGAACACTTCAAGGCTGGATGCAGGAGCGTCTTGACCTGCAAATTTGGCAGCGACAGTCTCAAATGCCGGTAGCGGCATGAAGCGGACGGTGATCAATCGGTTCGATGACAGGATGAAGCCGATAGGAGGATTGGTTACAGCTCTTGGAGCATGTTTGGCGGCCGACGGCGTGCTCATATAGAGAACGCCATCCTGATTTCTCAGGCGGCTGGACGTCTCGATCTCGCTCAGCGTCTCGAGAGAAGGAAGCGTGGCGCCGTGCATTTTTTCCACATTTTCTATTTCGGCGCTGGTGGGGTTGAGAAGGTCGATCCATAAGGCATCTGGAGCGGGCACTCCCGACGGATGGAACTTACCATCATGCGGCACGGGAAAAACATTGAGCATCTTCTATTGTTGCTCCTTTCACGCCCAAGAAAGATCGCAATCCGCCGCGCACACTCAGGCTAACTGGTTCATTCGTTTGAACAGCAAGCCAAGACTGGCCATTGGTTGCAAAGCCTGGATAGAGCGTCATGCACCGTCGATGAACAAGGTCGTTCCGACAATATGCGCGGCTGCTGGCTTGGACACCGAGGCGGCGGCAGGCGCGGCGGTCTTCGCAGGCGTTGCCGATGCGGCGGATGCCGTTGCCGCAGTCTCGCAGACCGCCTTGTTCTTGTTACCCGCCTTCGTACAATCATAGTTGCGAGGAGCGGCCGGCGCTTTGGCATGGGCCGGCGCCGCAAAAATGAGACCTGCGCCAAGGATCGCGGGCAAGCACTTGATGAAACGGGTCATTGCATTCCCTCCTGTTGGTCGCTGGAGTCGGCAGCGTGAGCCAGCCCGCAGTCGGATCGGTGTTCAACCCCTTCCGGTGGGACCGTTGTCGAGATCCGGAGGCGGCAGCATATAGTCCAAGGCTAAGGTCAAGACCGTCCGCGACGCGACAGGTAATTTTACAATTGCACAAGGTCCAATTCATCATCGGCGCGATATCTATCAGGCGTGACCAGAGAGGCGATGAGAACTGGCGTTCTTTTCACTTTGGTCCCGGAATCCATAGGATTTTCTGGGCCTGTTTTCTATCAACATTCTAGCGACTTTCCGATCTAAGAAATTGTTCTAAGTGGTCATGCATGGCGGCCTGCTCGATAGCTCTGCGAGATCATTTCGATTGCGCCGTGTTTCGAGCGCACGTAGCATGGTAGTTGCTCATAGAGGCGAAGCGATAAGCGAGGAGAATGTGCCATGCATTTCGTTATTGCACTGATTGTCGGCGGAATTATCGGCTGGATCGCGGGCATGGTGATGCGAGATAACGGCGGCATCATCTGGAACATACTGATCGGCTGCCTTGGCTCAATCGTGGGGCGCTTCCTGCTCGGCGCCTTCACTAACCGCGGGCACCTGACGGAAAACCCGTTCGATCCGATGACGCTCGGGGTCGCGTTCGTCGGTGCGGTCATCCTGCTGGCGATCTATAATCTCATCAAGCGCGGCTCGATACGCGGGGATTAGGCGCCTCACGGCAACTACTCTTCATCCCCCTAATTCGGATGGATTACTGCGTTCTGCGGCAAGTGAGGGCTAGCCACGCTACCGGTTCGCCTGGGCCTGCTTTCACGGCGGTGAGGTCGGGCTCTTTCTCGTCCTCAACCACGGGATCGGCGTGCGGAGCACGCGCCGGAGCCAGAGCAAGGCGGCGACTGCGATTGCGATCAGGATCGCCGCGATCGGCACCCCCAGAACCGGGCTTGCGATCATCGCGGCTAAGGTGCTTGCCGTAACGGCGTCCTCCCCGGTCGAAACGATGACATTGGAGATCGGTTCGGGGCTGGCATTAATCAGCGCACGCGCGCCGGCCTTGGCGCCGTGAGTGAGGAGCGTTGCGCCGCCGCCCAGCAGCAACGTCGCCACCTGCCAGGCCGGATCACGCGCATCGACGAGCGCGAGCGCCAGCAGCGCGCCGCCGACCGGCCGCACCAGCGTGTGGATCGCATCCCAGATGCTGTCGATCCACATCACCTTGTCGGCTAGGAATTCGGCGATCGCGCCGGTCCCGGCGATGCCGATGATCCATGGGTTGGCGAACACCGACAGGGCCTTCAGATGCTCAGGGGCCGCCAGCCAACCGAGATGCATCGAAAGCCCGACCGCGAAGACGCAGAGGTAAAGCCGCCAACCGGCGAGCAAGCTGATGCTCGCCGCGATGCCGATGATCTGGACCGCGCTCATCAGCGGCGCCCTCCTTCTGTTGTGGGAAAGAGGACGTGCTCCATTGTCAGAAGTTCGACCCGACGACGATCAGTTTCACGATGTATCCAATGTTCACGAACCGCTCTCCTCTGAGCTCATTGCTCCGAGTTGGAAGCGCGTCATCCTCTCGTCGGCCGTGGCGCCGGCGTGAGATACTAATCTGCGCAGAATGCGGCGGCAAGGTCATCACGCGATCGAACCGATACGGCTTCAAATTCGATCTTGCGGCTTAACTGATCAATGCAACCGTCAAAATCTCTCCACTACTAACCGATGCAGAGGGGGCAGGGGAGTATGACCCTCTGCTTCGACAGCAGGGGCTCGGCGGTCGCGGCGGCGCTTTCCGCGGTAATTTTCGAGTCATGAGCTCTCCCTGTATATAGTTGTGTATCCATGACGGCTTCCGCCTTCAAAGCCGACGATAAGAGCGACCCAACGGCTCCATGATAGCAGTCATCCATTCATCCGCCCGAGGCATCCGGATGTGGCCGCCAGTAGAGATAGTTTAGGATGACCAACTGCCATACTGGAAGTGAAACAGAGGTCTGGCCAGCTTGCCATCGCCATGCCATCGGTGCGGCGACGGCCCGGAAATAGGGATAGGCCGCAAATCCGTCGACGTGCCGGCAGAAGCCGACGACGGCAGCTTCAGTGCAGTCCTGGGGCACGTCGTAAATCACCGCCTAGCCACCCGCGCCGTCACCCCCGCCGAATGGTGAATTGTCATTGGCAGCGTCAGGGCTCAGCCAAATGAACTCGGCCTTCACGTCGGTCGCCGAAGCGCCATATTCGGCCAGCATGCGCCCATCGCCGACATAGAGAAAGTGCCGCGTGCCCACCCCACTCGTCTGGGTCGCCCGATCGTCCATGCCTTTGCGAGCAAAGTCGAGCGTGCCGATGTCGGTGCGGTCAAAAAAGGGGGTTTCGGGCACCTGATCGAACGCATGAAGTGCGATATGAACATCACCTTCACGCGACCACCGATCCCATGGCCGCTCCTTGAGCTTCTCTATGGCGACATAGAGCTCGGGACATTGTCAACCACGTAATTGCTCAGACAAATGTTGACTGCGCAACCTTACTCGCATATCGCATAAATCATATACGATATGAAATGGTCGTAGAAAAAGGGGGAGAGTGATGAGAAATAGGCATCTTTTCAGTGCTCGTGCGTCGATTGCCGGTCTTGCCGTGTCGATGTTGATGGCTGGCGCCGCCCATGCCCAGAAATCGGCGGCGTCGAACGACAAGCAAGCCGCACAGACTTCCGCAGATGAGCGGACCGCCGAAGAGATCATCGTCACGGGTTCGCGGATCCGCGGTGTCGCTCCGATCGGATCCAACCTCGTCGCCGTCGGACAGGAAACGATTGAAAAGACTGCGCCAGTCAACCTGTCACAGCTCGTGAATACGGTGCCGTCGATCTCGACGGCCGGTTCGATCTCACAGGCCGAGAACGCATTCTCCTATTATTCGCCGCAGATCCATAGCCTCGCCGGTTCGTCCTCGAACACGACGCTCGTGATCGTCGACGGCCTGCGCCTGCCTGGCGGCGGCCAGCAATTCAACCAGACCGACCCCAACATCATCCCTGTCAGCGCGATCCAGCGCGTCGAAGTGCTCGCCGACGGCGCCTCCACGGCTTATGGTTCGGACGCCGTCGCAGGCGTGGTGAACTACATTACCCGCCGCACTTTCGACGGGTTCGAGATGAACGTCCAGACGGGCTTCGGCAAGAGCTACCGCAACACTGCGGCAAGCTTTATCTGGGGCAAGACGTGGGGCACCGGCGGCGTCTACATCGCCGGAGCTTTGTCCGAGCAGAACATCCTGTTCAATCGAGACCGCCCGTTCACCAGCCTGGGCGACTATCGTGCGTTCGGCGGATCGAACAATCTAAGCTTCACTTGTCCCAATGCGACGATCACCGTTCAGCAGCAGGGCGGGGCCCCCAATTCCGGCATCGCGAACCAGGTCTTCTTGGGGCCAAACGCCACGACTTCGGTCGCCAACATCGGCGCAAATGCGCCGTGCAACAACTCAGTATACAGTGTGATGGTCCCTGGTCAGGGCCGCGGCAACGTCATGGTGAAGGTCGTCAACGACTTTTCCGACAAGCTGACGATGCAGTTCATGGTGAACTACAACCGTC
>JAGIAZ010000019.1 GCA_017744605.1 Sphingobium sp.
CTACGGTCCCTTCGTCATGAACAGCGAGACGGAGATCCGTCAGGCGATCGACGACTTCAATAACGGCCGGTTCGTGACAGAAACGGCCTGACGCAATCTCGGCTCCTGCGTCCCGCGCAGGAGCCGAGTTCGATCGCAAAGATGCCGGCTGACAACATCAGAACAGGCAGGAATATAATCTTCTGGTGACCGCTACGAGGCGGACCAATGGCGAGCCTGAACGGCAAGGTTTGGGGCGCGAGCCGCCATACCCCCGCGGGCTCCAGCGCATCATGGCGTAGAATGGCGGAGCGGGAGGGATTCGAACCCTCGATACGCTTTTGACGTATACTCACTTTCCAGGCGAGCGCCTTCGACCACTCGGCCACCGCTCCGCATGCTCTGGAGAAACGGCGCCCTAGCGGGGCCGGACGACTTTCGCAAGGCTCGCTGGCGTGGCATGTCTGCCGTGCATGAAACCGCGCCATCTGATTCCGCTTATCGCCCTGGTGTCGCTTTCGGCCGGGCCGATCGCCGCGCAGGACGGCAAGACGCAAGCCCCGCCGCCCTCGCCCTCGCCCGGCGAGATTGCGGCGGCTGCGCCTGCGACGGACTGGAAAGACATCGCAGCCGACGACCTGCTGGTCATGACATT
This sequence comes from Sphingobium sp., assembly GCA_017744605.1. GTDB lineage: Bacteria > Pseudomonadota > Alphaproteobacteria > Sphingomonadales > Sphingomonadaceae > Sphingobium. Next base: position 635 of record JAGIAZ010000019.1, read on the forward strand.
GGCGCCGGATGCCGCGGGGAAACTCCGCAAGGTGCTGATCCAGCTTTTGCCTGCGCCGTTCTCCCAGGGCTGGGTGGGCAACATCCGAACGCTCGCCAGGGCGCATTATTGGGATGGCCTCGCGATCTACAGGGTGCAGGACAATTACGTCACGCAATGGGGCGATCCGGAGGACGACGAGAAGACGGCGCGCAAGAAGCCGGACGGGCTGCGGGAAATGCCGGAAAGCGATTATGAAGCGCCATTCCCTGTCCAGGCGCGCTCCGCAGCCCTCGCGGCGCTTCCCGAAGGCGTGGGAGGGCGTGAACCTTATGGCGGATCCCCCTTCTTCTTCCAGGGTTGGCCTGTCGCTTCGGCCGTCCTCAGCGACACGCCGATCAAGGATGCCGGGTCGGGCAAGGCGATGTCGGGCAAGGCGATCCTGGCGCCCGCCGAGCAGAAGGCCTGGCCCGTCCACTGCTATGGCATGGTCGGGGTCGCGCGTGGGCAGCGGCCAAGCACGGGCGACGGATCGACGCTCTACACGGTGATCGGCCACGCGCCGCGCCATCTCGACCGCAACATCGCGCTTGCCGGACGTGTCGCCGAAGGCATGGAGCATCTCTCCAGCCTGCCGCGCGGTCCCGGCGCGCAAGGCTTCTATGACGATGCCACGATGCGCGTGCCGATCGTCTCGGTGCGCCTCGCCAGCGACCTGCCCGCGGCCGAGCAGCCACATGTCCAGTATCTCTCCACCGAAAGCGCCAGCTTCGCCAGATATGCCGACGCCCGCGCACATCGCCGCGATCCCTTCTTCCTCGCGCCCGCCGACGGCGCCGACATTTGCAACATCCCGGTCCCCATTCGCCGCAGGCCTTGAGGGAGCCCCATGGAGCGCATCGTGTTCGAGACGATATTGCAGCTCTGGCGCAGCACGCCGGGCGGCGCTGCGGGCGGGATCATCAAGATCACCGGCGATCCGGCCGAGGCGATCCGGCTGGCCGCGCTCATGGGCCAATGGTCCGACGGCACCAAGAAGAGTCGCAAATCGGCCCGCGTCATAGCGACCATCGGCGGCACGAGCTGGAAGAACTCGGTCTTTCCCGACGCGGAGACGGGCGGCTGGGTCATGCCGGTCAACCAGGCGACGCGGATCGCAGAGACGCTCTTGGAAGGCGACCGCATCCAGGTCGTGATCGAGTTGTAGGCGAGAGACCTTGGACATCATCGAAACCGAAGCGAAGCTCTGGCGCTGGCAAAGCGCCACCGCCCCCGCAGCCTGGCACTTTCTCACGATCGCAGGCGAAGCGGCCGACGCCATCCAGATCGCAGCCATGACCGGTCAGTGGCTGGACGGACGACCGGGCTTCGGCTCGGCCAAGGTCAAGGCGACGATCGGCGCAACCAGCTGGCGCACCTCCGTCTTTCCGCAACGCGAAAGCGGCGGCTGGCTCCTGCCGGTGAAGAAGGCGGTGCGGGTGGCGGAAGGCATCGGCGCGGGCGATCTCGTCACGGTTCGCATCGAACTCTGACGATGCACCATGGGAACCGCGTCCCGGCATGGGACGTTCTCCCGGCACAGTTCGACATCTCAGTCTTATTGGGAGAACCGACATGATTCGCTTGGCCATTGCGTGTCTCGTCATCGGCCTGATCGCCGCCGTCCTCGGCTTCGGCGGTATTGCCGGCACCTTCATCGGCGTCGCCAAGATTCTCTTCTTCGTCGCGCTTGCGCTGTTCGCCATCTTCCTCGTCATGGGTCTGGCGGCCGGCCGAAGCATCGGCAGTTCGATAGACTAGCCGTAACCTGTGGCGCGACGAGAGCCGGCTCGGAGATGATCCGGGCCGGCGTCTTCATGCCTGGATATGACATCATTCAACGCGCCGGTGCTCCAGATGATTGATGTATCGCATTTGCCGAGTCGTCGAGCGAGTCCACCTGACTTGAAATGCTCTAGCGGCCCATCATCGCCTTCTGCCGCCGCCGCTGGACGGATGAGCCAAGGCCGATCGCCTCGCGATATTTGGCGACCGTGCGCCGCGCGATATCGAATCCCTTTTCGCGCAGCATGTCGACGAGCGTATCGTCGCTGAGGATCGCGTCCGGCTTTTCTTCGCCGATCAACGCCTTGATGTGGCTTTTCACGGCCTCGGCCGAAGCCGCCTCGCCGCCATCCGCGGACTGGATCGCGGAGGTGAAGAAATATTTGAGCTCGAAGGTGCCGCGCGGGCAGGCGAGATATTTGTTCGAGGTCACGCGGCTGATCGTCGACTCATGGAGACCGACCTCGTCCGCGATCGCCTTCAATGTCAGCGGCCGCAAATGAGTGACGCCATGACGGAAGAAGCCCTCCTGCCGCCGCACGATCTCCTCGGTCACCTTGAGGATGGTGCGCTGACGCTGGTCGAGCGCCTTGACCAGCCAATTGGCGCTGGCCAGCAGGTCCGACAGCCAGGCCTTGGAGGCCTTGTCCCGGGCGCTGCCCGAGAGCTGGCTATGGTAGCGCTTGTTGACGAGCAGGCGCGGCAGCGTCGAACCATTGATCTCGATGGCCCAGCCCTTGCCGGCCGGCGTCACGAACACGTCGGGCGTCACGGCCGCGACAGCATCGCCGCCGAATTTGAGGCCGGGCTTGGGATCGTAGCCGCGCAACTCGCGGATCATGTCGACCATGTCCTCCTCGTCCACGCCGCAGATGCGCCGGAGATGGGCGATCTGGCCCCGCGCGAGCAGGTCGAGATTGTCGATCAGGCAGGCCATGGCGGGGTCGTAGCGGTCCGCTTCCTTCGCCTGCAGCGCGATGCATTCGGACAGCGACCGCGCGCCGACACCGGCCGGCTCGAAGCCGTGAAGGACGGCCAAGACAGCCTCGACCTCGGCCAGCGGCACGCCGAGGCGATAGGCCATTTCAAGCAGGTTCGCCTCCAGATAGCCGGCATCGTCGATCTGACCGATGAGTTGGCCGGCGATGACGAGGGCCATGCCGGACAGCGCGGCGCCCGCCTGCTGCAGCAGATATTCGTGAAGCCCGATATCGGGCGAAGCGAAGCTGTCGAAATCGAGCCCGTCTTCGCTGCCGACTCCGCCGACCGCCCGGTCCAGGCTGCCTGCCGGCGCGGCGGCCATGCGGTCGCCCGGTCCGTCGTCGATGAAGGTTTCAGAGCCATAATCGACGTCGAGCGGCGCATCCGCTTCGCCCGCGCCGCGGCCGATCAGCGTATCGGCGCTCGCGTCCGGCCCGGCGACGGGTTCGGCGCCTTCGGGCATTTCCACCGTCTCGCGCGCAGGCTGGGCGACGGCCTCGCCTGCCTCGAGCAGCGGATTGCGCTCAAGCTCACCGCCGATGAAGGCTTCCAGTTCCAGATTGGATAGCGCCAGCAGCTTGATCGCCTGCTGGAGCTGTGGCGTCATTACCAGCGACTGGCTCTGCCGCAGGTCGAGGCGGGGGGCGAGCGCCATCCGTCAGGTCAGGTGCGGCGGTCGGTTCGGGCGCTCATAGCGAGAAGCTCTCACCCAGATACAGCCGGCGCACATCGGCATTGGCGACCAGCTCCGCCGGGCTGCCGGCGAACAGCACCTTGCCATCGTAGATGATGCAGGCGCGGTCGACGATTTCCAGCGTCTCGCGGACATTGTGATCGGTGATGAGCACGCCGATGCCGCGCGTCTTGAGTTCGATCACCAGATCGCGAATGTCCGCGATGGACAGCGGATCGATCCCGGCGAACGGCTCGTCGAGCAGAATGATGGACGGATTGGCCGCCAGCGCGCGCGCGATTTCGCAGCGCCGCCGCTCGCCTCCGGAGAGCGCCATGGCCGCGCTGGAGCGCAGGCGCGTGAGGCCGAACTCGCTGAGCAACGTCTCCAGCTTCTCGGCACGCACGGCCTTGTCCGGCTCGGCCAGTTCGAGGACGGAGCGGATATTCTCCTCCACCGTCATGCCGCGGAAGATGCTGGTCTCCTGCGGCAGATAGCCGATCCCCAGGATCGCGCGGCGATACATGGGCAGGCCGGTGATATCGACGCCTTCCAGCACGACGCGGCCGGAATCGGGCCTGACCAGCCCCATGATCGAATAGAAGCAGGTGGTCTTGCCCGCGCCATTCGGACCAAGCAGGCCGACGACCTCGCCCTCGCCCACCTCCAGGCTCACATCGGCAAGGACGACGCGCTTGTCGTAGCTCTTGGCAATGGAGATGACCTGCAGGCGATGCTCGCCGGTCTCCGGCACCGCGCCGTTCGCGCGAAGGGGAGCTGCTACATCGTTCATTCGCCGGTCCTTGTCCTCGCCATGCGTGCAGGCTTGTGCCGCACGCGGATTGCTCGCAGATTACGCCGCACGGCGCAATCGCGATCTGGCAGGATTATTGCATGAATCGCGGCCGACTGTGGCCCAAGGGCGGCAATCGGGCTGGAAAGAAGCGGAAAAGGCTTATTTGGCGCCTTGGTCGCCGTTCGCCTGGCGAACCTTGAACGTGCCCGAAACGCGGCCGTTCGCCGTCGTCGTGGCGCCCGGAGCCTTGGTCGTGCCGGCGCCGTCCACGGTGGTCCGGCCACTCGCCAGGTCGATGACCAGACGACCGCCGGTGAGACGATTGGCGCCCTGGTTCAGCGCGACGTTACCGATCAGCGTGATCAGCTTGCGGTTAAGATCGTAGATGGCGACGTCCCCGCTGGCCCGTTCATCGCCGCGCGTCACGGTGACGCCGCCCGATGCATCGAGCCGATCGATCTCGAGTCCGTTGCTATTGTGATAAGCCACCGTCAGCCGGGCGGAGGTGAGATGAAGCCCCGCCTGCTCGACCTGGACATTGCCGCCGACGACCACGCGATCGGCCCGGTCCTGAACCTCGATGCGATCCGCCGAGAATTCGACGGGCGCGCTCGTATCATGGCCGCGCAGGATCTGCGCGCCGGCCTCCGGCGCCGGGATCATGAGATACAGGACAGCTGCAAGCGCAGCGAGCGGCGGCAAGGTGCGGAGAAGACGCGGCATCAGCGCCCTTTGCGGCCAAATTGCTCGATGCGCAAGCGTGCGCCGCCTTCGAGCGAGACAGTCCGGTTTTCAAGGTCGGCGCTCAGATGGTCGGCACGGAACGTCCCGGTCGGGATGCGCCCTTCGACCGGCCCGCGGCTGCGCATATTGCGCTTGGCGAGCGAGATGTCGACATCGCGCGTCACCATGCGATACCCATCCGCCCGCTCGAAGCGGATCGGCCCGACCACGGTGACCAGCTCTTTGCCGAGATCGTAGGTGCCCCGCTGGGCGGTCACCAATGCGCTGCCATTATCCATCTGCAGCCGCGCCTCGAGGTCGTTCAACTGCACGATGGGTTCGCGCGAACTCTTCTGCACCGCCGAGCCGGCGCGCAGCGAAAAAGGCCGGCCGCGCGAATCCTCGCCGCGATAGAGCGCCTCGATCACCTTCAGGCGCTCGGCCGACATATCGACCTTCTTCTTGTCGAGGACGAAGCTGACTTCGCTCTGATGCGTGAAGGGCGCGATGGCCAGCAGCGTCGCCATGATGCCCGTGATCACGGGCAGGCTGCGCTTGAGCCAGACGATCATGCGATCATGGCTGCCACCCGGCGCCGCCCAATGCTGCTGCAGGCTGCGCCGCTCGCTGGCCTGCACGGACATCGCCGTGTCGGGCACGGCGCCAGGCACGGCCTCAGACATGGGCGAAGATGTCGACCTCCGGCCAACCGGCGAGATCGAGCAGCGCCCGGTGCGGCAGGAAGTCGAAGCAGGCCTGGGCGAGGTCCTTGCGGCCTTCGCGCTCCAGCCGGCGATCGAGTTCGGCACGAAGCTGGTGCAGATAGCGCACGTCGGATGCGGCATAATCGCGCTGCGCGTCGGACAGGACCGGACCACCCCAGTCCGAACTCTGCTGCTGCTTGCTGATCTCGACACCGAGCAATTCGCGCACCAGTTCCTTGAGGCCGTGACGATCGGTATAGGTTCGCACGAGGCGGGATGCGGTCTTGGTGCAATAGACCGGCGTGGCCAGCACACCGAGATAATGCTGGATCGCTGCAATATCGAAGCGGGCAAAATGGAAGAGCTTCTCGCGGTTCGGATCGGCGAGCAGGGCCTTGAGATTCGGCGCGTCATAGAGGCTGCCCGGCGCAAACCGAACGAGATGCTCCTCGCCCCTGCCGTCGGAAAGCTGGACGAGGCAGAGCCGATCGCGCGGCGTGACGAGCCCCATCGTCTCGGTGTCGACGGCGATCGCACCGTCGATCAGCAGGCCTGCGGGGAGATCTTCTTCATGGAGATAAACTGTCATGATTGCTCCCTTAGCGGCATGCACAGCCGAGGGAAACAGTCTGCGCATCGCGCTGTGACATTGGGCAACCGGCTGCATTCCGCAGGCAGAATTCAGGGCGCGCGGACAGTGGAACGCAGCGCGCGGCACGATACGCCAAAATCATTTCCGCTTAGACCTGAATAGCGCTATAGCGAATCTTGGCCGATTTGTACGGAGCGGCCGAGTCCCTGTGCATGTCGTCCAGCATGGGTGAGGATGGTAGTTGGGCGAGCGAAAGTGATTAACAGGGCATGAGTTTCGATAGAGGACGCCGCGGTGGCCGCGGCAAGGACAAGCGCGACGGCTTCGGCGAAGACAATTACGGCGGCGGCGGTTTCCCGGAATATGGTGGCGGCTTCGGCGGCGGTTATGGCGATCGCGGCGATCGCGGCGGTGGCGGCGGCTTCCGTGGCGGCGGCGGCGGTGGTTTCGGCGGCGGTCGCGGCGGCGGCGGCGGCGGAATGCCGGCCCAGGTGATCGGCGAAGGCTCAGGCGTCGTCAAATTCTTCAACGGCCAGAAGGGCTTCGGCTTCATCGTCCGTGACGACGGCGGCGACGATGTGTTCGTGCACATCAGCGCGGTCGAGCAGGCGGGCCTCACCGGCCTTGCCGAAGGCCAGCCGCTCAAGTTCACGCTGGTCGATCGCGGCGGCAAGGTCTCGGCGACCGAGCTCGTGATCGAGGGCGAGCCGCTTCCGGTTCCGGAGCGCGACCAGGCCCAGCCGCGCGAAGCGCGTGGCGGCGGTGGCTTTGGCGGCGGCGAGCGTGGCCCGCAGCGCCAGCTCACCGGCGAAAAGGCCAGCGGCACGGTCAAGTTCTTCAACGCCATGAAGGGCTTCGGCTTCATCCAGCGTGACGACGGCCAGCCCGATGCGTTCGTGCACATCAGCGCCGTCGAGCGCGCCGGCATGTCCTCGCTCAACGAGGGCGACCGGCTCGACTTCGAGCTGGAGGTGGATCGCCGCGGCAAATATGCCGCCGTCAACCTCTCGACCAAGGCCGAGTAAAGACGTCAGCTTCGCGCTGAGCGAATACAGAAAGAGGCCCGGGCAGCGATGTCCGGGCCTTTTCTACGCCACCTTTCTATCCGTCATTCCCGCGAACGCGTGGATCCAGGCCGATGTGGCCCTGCCTCTGCAATGTAGCTGCTGGATTCCCGCGTTCGCGGGAATGACGAAGGAGATTAAAGCGCCAGGCGACTGCAGCGCCACGCGCCCTGGGTTTCTGCTTTCGCAGGAACACCGGCTATTTAGCGGTGCGGCCGGCAGCCGCGCAGCGCGGCCGCGGCGAGAAAGACGCTCGAGGCATGCGGATCGACCGATTCGCCCTCGGCGGCGTCGTGCATCAGCGACAGATAGGTGAGCGCCACCTGGCGGTGGCCATTATAGGCGATGACCGAACCGAGCAGGCTGGCGAGCCGCTCGATCGGCTCGATGCCGTAGCGATGCGCAATGCCGCGGATTTCGTCGAGCTGGTCGCATAGTTTCGCAAGGCTGAGGATCGCGCAATCTCGCTGGAGCAGTTCGATCCGGTTCAACAGGTCACTGCGAACCATCAGCATCGGGTCGTGCTTCATGCGCTGCCTCCTCTCCGCGGAAGGCGGACACCCCCTACCCCCTGCAAGAACGAAGCTTGCCCAACACTGGTTAACAGGCCGTTTACACGGATGAACCAGCCCGCTTTTCCTAGCGCGACCTTGACAAACCAGCCCGATTCCCGCATTGGCCCCGCCGAACCGGGCGGACCGCATGTGCGCGACTCCCATTTTCGACCGTTTTTCTGTGCTTGGCGCCTCGCTTCGGCGGGCTCGAGCGCCGCTTTTTTTGAGGATCGGCCATATGGCGAAGCCAGCCACCGTGAAGATTCGACTGGTCAGCTCGGCTGACACCGGCTTCTTCTATGTGACCAAGAAGAACCCCCGCACGCAGACCGAGAAGCTGAGCTTCCGCAAATACGATCCGGTTGCGCGCAAGCATGTCGAGTTCAAGGAAGCCAAGATCAAGTAAGCCTGCGCGCGCGCCGGGCGACAGCTTCTTGTGAGGAATGGAAGCCGGCCTTGCGCCGGCTTTTATTTTGGCCGCGATCCTATTTCGCGAGGGCGCTCGGCGCCGGCGCGTCCATCGACTCGCTGACCGGTCCGGCCGCGATCAGGCCGTTCACGACATCCATGAAGCGCATGACGCTGATCGGCTTGGACACATAGGCATTGGCGCCCGCCGCGCGTATGCGGCCCTCGTCGCCCATGCCGGCATAAGCGGTGACCGCCATGATGGGGACGGAGACGAGCTGATCGTCGCCGCGCATCTCCGCGATCAGTTCCAGCCCCGTGACATGCGGTAGCTGGATATCGGTGATGATGAGATCGGGCCCGAAAGCCCGGGCGCGGCCATAGGCATCGCGGCCGTCGCGGACGGCCTCGGTCTCGAAACCATGAGCACGCAGCAGGTCGCAGAAGAGCTTGAGGTTGAGCTCATTATCTTCGACAACCAGAACTCGTTTCGTCACGAGTACTCTCTCTTGGTCATGTCATGCGATCCCCACTTTGTCCGTAACCCCTCATGGGGTCGATATTTATGAGCGGGACATATCGCATAAGTTCCGAAGAAGAAACCGTTGCGCTTGCGCTGCGTGTTGTGGGCTGGACGGTGTCGGAACAGGGACGAGCCGAGCGCATGCTGTCCCTGACCGGGCTCGACCCGCAGACGCTGCGCGAGAACCTCACCCATCCGGCCACGCTGCGGGCGATGCTGGACTTCGTGCTCGATCATGAGCCGGACCTGATCGCGTGCGCGCACCACCTCGCGGTAAAGCCCGAGGCCATCGCGGCCGCCCGCCGGAACCTCTGAGATGACGCGGCCCCTCATCGTCACCGATTGCGACGAAGTGCTGCTGCACATGGTCGTGCCCTTCCGGGCCTGGCTGGACGAGGCGCATGGCATCCATTTCGACTTTTCCTCGCCCTTCGAGGAAGCGCTGCGCCACAAGGACAGCGGCAATATCATCGAGCGCACGCAGATCTGGCGGCTGCTCGGCGGTTTCTTCCAGACCGAGATGCGCCGTCAGAGCGCGATCGCGGGGGCAGTGGAGGCAATGGCGGCCCTGTCCGCCCGCGCCGACATCGTCATTGTCACCAATATCGGCGAGGAACAGGCGGGGGCGCGCACCGCGCAACTCCGTGCCGTCGGGCTGGACGCGCCGGTCATCGGCAATCGCGGCGGCAAGGGCCCGGTGGTCGCCGCGCTGATGGCGCAGCGGCGCCCATCGCTGACGATCTTCATCGACGATCTGGAGAGCAATCACAGCTCGGTCGCCGCCGAGGCCCCGCAGGCCTGGCGGCTCCAGTTCGTCGGCGAGCCGGAGATCGCGCCTTATGCGCCCATAGCGCGCGACGCTCATGCGCGGATCGACGACTGGCCGGCCGCGCTGCACTGGATCGAGGCCAAGCTCGATGAGTTGGAGGAGGTCGAGGCGCGGATGGCGAAGAGCGCCTGATCCGCCAACATCCGTCGTCGCAGCGAACGCTGGGACGACGGTAAAGGGGAGTGGCGACTGTGGCCCAGATGACGTCAAGCCGCCGGCGTTAAGACTCTGTATGCCACCTTCTTCTCTTCCCCCTGCCCCTTCCATGCGTCACAACGCGTCAACCGGATTCTACCCGGCGGGAGAGGCACGCATGCAATTTTCGGGTGAAGTCGCGCTGGTGACGGGCGCGGGCAAGGGCTTTGGACGCGCGATCGCGCTCGCGCTCGCACGGCAGGGCTCGGCCGTCGCCTTGATCGCCCGCACCCGCGCCGATGTGGAGGCCGTCGCCGACGAGATCAGGGCGGGCGGCGGCAAGGCGCTGGCCATTTCCGCCGACGTCACCGACGAGATCGATGTCGAGGCCGCCATCAACGAAACCCAGCGCAAGCTCGGGCCCATCACCCAGTTCGTCAACAATGCCGGCGTCGGCTGGCCCTATGGCCCCATCGGCGGCATGGATGTCCAGCGCTGGTGGCGCGCGCAGGAACTGCATCAGCTCGCGCCGATGATGTTTCTCTCGCGCTTGCTTCCGCCGATGTGCGTCGAAGGCAAGGGCCGTGTGGTCATCGTCTCGGCCAAGGCGAGCCATCTCACGGTCGGCAATATGTCCGCCTATATAACCGGCAAGACGGCGCAGGTCCGCATCGTCAATGTCGCTGCGATGGAGACCGCGCCGGCAGGCGTCTCCATCTTCGCCATCGATCCCGGCTTCGTCGTCACGGACCTCGCCCGCGAGACCATGAACTCCGCCGACGCCCAGGCCTATCTGCCCAACATGGTCCGGCGCCTGGGCGAAGCGCAGGACAATGATTTCGGACGCGAGCTTGCCGCCTGCGCGCAGCGCGTGGTCGATCTCATGTCCGGCCGCTACGACGCGCTCTCCGGCGGCTATTTCGAGATGAAGGACAATCTCGACGAGGCACTCGCAGCAAAGCTTCAGAGCGCCCCGGCGTGAGCGCGGACCTCGCAGCCGAAGTCGCTGCGCTGCGCCACGAGCTGGACCTGATGAAGGATGCAGCCGCGATCCGGACGCTGCAGCATAGCTACGGTTATCTCATGGAGAAGGGCCTCTATCAGGAGATCGTCGACCTCTTCGCCCCGGATGCCGAGATGACCTTCTTCGGCGGCGTCTATCGCGGCCGGGAGAGCATCGAGCGCGTCTATCTCGGCCGCATCCGCAAGAACTTCACCAAGGGCCGCAACGGGCCGGTGCGCGGCCTGCTCTGCGACGTGCTGCAGATGCAGGACGTCGTCACGGTCGCCGACGACCGGCAGACGGCCAAGGGGCGCTTCCGCGCCCTGCTGATGGGCGGCACCCATGCCGGCGTGCCGGACGCGCCCAAGCTGCCCTACCAGCAATGGTGGGAGGCCGGCGTCTACGAGAACGACTATGTGCGCGAGAACGGCGTCTGGAAGTACAAGCGCCTCGGCTACCAGCTCACCTGGATGGCGGAGTTCGACAAGGGTTGGGCCAATGCGCCGGACATGAGCGGCTACGGCCCCGGCAAAACCTTCCCGGAGGACCCGCTCGGGCCCGACGAGATCCTCGACAATCCTTATCGCCCCTGGCCGGAAACCTGGCTGCTGCCCTTCCATTATCCACATCCCGTGACCGGGGAAGAGATTGTGCCGGAGGGGGAATAGTGCTCTCCAAATGAAACGCCGTTCGTCCTGCGCTTGTCGAAGAGCGCTCTCTCCCCTCTTCAGAAGACAAAAGGAACGTGCTTCGACAAGCTCAGCACGAACGGTTTGGGAATAGACGGGAGAGCGAAATGCACGGCGAACAGGAAAAGGCCAATCTCCGCCTGGTCGAGCGCGTCTATGAGGAAGTGCTCGGCCCGATCGACAACAATGCGGTCGATGCCTTGTTCCTGGAGAGCTATATCCAGCACAATCCCAGCATTCCCTCGGGCCGCGATGCGCTCAAGGAGATGCTCGAGCGCGCCAAGATCCGCGTGCCGCATGCCGAGCATCGCGTGAAGCGCATGATCGCCGATGGCGACATGGTCGCGGCGCATGTCCACCTGATCTTCGAGCCCGGCACGCCGGGTCTGGCGGTGGTCGACCTGTTCCGGATCGAGGACGGCAAGATCGCGGAACATTGGGACGTCGCCCAGCCGGTGAGCACCGAGCCCAAGAACGACAACGGGATGTTCTGACAGCCCCTTCCCGTTGCGGGGGCATTCGTCAGCCGACCTGCGCGCCCTCGCCGGCCAGCAGCCGCTTCACTCGCGCCACGATCTCGTCGGCCCGGAAGGGCTTCGCCAGCCGCTGCACGTCGGCCGGCAAGGGTTCGTCCTGCTCCTGTGGCTCGTAGCCGCTGATCAGCAGCACGGGGAGCGCGGGGCGGGTCGCCGCCAACGCGCGGATCAGGTCGGCGCCGCTCCGTTCCGGCATGATATGATCGGTGACGACCGCCTTGATCGTCGCATCCGCGGCCAAAATCTCCAGCGCCTCATCGACGGACGTCGCCTCGACGACGGAAAAGCCGCCGTCGCAGAGCATTTCGGCGGTCGCGGCGCGCACCGCGTCATCGTCGTCGACAAGCAGCAGCCGTCCCTCGCCCAACGCTTGTTCCTCCCCGGCTTCGGCCGGCGCCGGAGGGTTGCCTTCGGCCTGCGGAATGACGATCGTCGCGGTCGTGCCGACACCGGGCTTGCTCCTGAGGCGCAGCGCGCCGCCGCATTGCGCGGCGAGCCCGTGAACCATCGAGAGACCGAGGCCCGTGCCCTTGTCGGCGGCCTTGGTCGTGAAGAAAGGCTCGATGGCGTGGCGGAGCGTCGCCTCGTCCATGCCCATGCCGGTGTCGGCGATCGAGATCGCCACATAACGGCCTGCCGCGAGATCCGACGCCTTCTTCACCTCGATCGCCTCGGCCGAAATGGCGACGGCGCCGCCATCCGGCATGGCATCGCGCGCATTGATCGCGAGATTGAGCACGGCCAGTTCCAACTGTCCCGGATCACAGCGCGCCAGGGGCAGATCGCGCGGCAAGTCGAGCCGGACGGCGACGGAAGGACCGACCGAACGCACCAGCAGGTCTTCGAGTCCGGCGAGCAAGCGCCCGAGATCCACGGCCGTCACGACAAGCGCCTGCCGCCGCGAGAAACTCAGCAGCCGGTCGACGAGCGAGCGCGACCGCTCCGCGCCCGCCAGCGCCATCGATACATAGCGCTGCGCCTTCTCGTCATCCTGGATGCGCCGGCGCAGAAGATCGAGCCCGCCCAGCACCGGCGTGAGCAGATTGTTGAGATCATGCGCGACGCCGCCGGTGAGACGGCCGAGCGCTTCCATGCGCTGGCGCTGGACGTCGGCGCGCTCGTGCTCGCGAAATTGCCGCAGTTCGACCACGAGCAGACGCGTAAAGACAGCGAGCAGCACCAGACAGAGCAGGACGACGGCGATGAGCAGGGTGAGCGCCGTCCTGGCCGGGCCCAGATAGGCGGCGGCCGGCGTGGAGACATGGACCGTCCAGTTGGTGCCGGTAATGGGCGCCCAATAGGCCATCGCTTTCGTGCCGTCCTGCCGCGTGACTTCATAGGGCCCCATATTTCCGGACCGCTTGGCGAGACGGCCTTCGGCGCTGCCACGGCGGCCGACGACGCTCGGGTCGCCGCGCGCATCGGCGATCACGGTGCCGGAGCCATCGAGAATGCCGGCGCGCCAGCCCTCCGGCAACTCGCGGAAGCGCAGCAAGGGCACGATGGCTTCGGGCGGTATGATGGCGGACACGACGTAACGCACCTGCCCATCGCGAATGACCGGCGCCCGGACAGCGAAGGCATGATCGCCCCGAGGCCCGGTGATGACATCGCCGATGACGGGCTTGCGCGTCTCCACGGCGCGGCGCAGGCTCACCATGTCGATCACGCGGCCGCCGGGCACGCCGCCAATCGGTTCGGGCACGTCCATCAACCGCCGCCCGGACGGATCGGCCACGGAGAAGAAGCGCCAGGTCGTCGTCGTACCGCGCAGGCGCGCAGCCAGCACAGCGAAGCGCTGACGGTCCAGCGGCCCGTCAAAGGCCTGCGACTGCGCGACCATGTTCATTTCGCGCATGCCGTCGCCCAGCTTCACGGAAGCAAGGGTGCCGACGAAACGCGTCATGGCGACGGCGCCGGTGCGCACGGTGGCTTGCTGGGAGCGGAGCGTGGTCACTCCAAAGGCGCCGCCAAGAGCGATGATCGGCAATATGCCGGCGGTAGCGATGAGTATTATCGACCTGCGCATGAAGGAGATGCGGACTGCCTCATGCGAAAGGCATAACGCGAATCGGGCGGGTGCGCGACATTTTCATGCGCGGGATTTCAGCGCGTGGAAGCGGCGCGCCGAACGCCCGGGCGAGATCCAAATTCGACTAAACTTTACATATGTTTAGAATGCGCTGGTGATCCCGAGTTCAAAGCGGCTGCGGTCGAAGCGATAGAGCGGCAAATTGCTCGCATTGTGCGTGAACGTGTAGCTGAGGCGCGGCGTGAATCCGTGAATGTCGATCTTTCGGTAAAGCAAAGTGAGCTGCGCCGTGGACTGCCGGTCCTCCCGCCTCACGCCGAAAGCGTCGAGCGCTTTTTCATAGTCGATCATCGTGAAACTGGGGGCGATCGACGCCGTCAGGCCGCCCTTGAACTCGCGCGCGTAAAAGGCGCCGACGCGCTTGCTGTGCCAGGCGTAAGGCTTGTCCTGCGCGTCCTGATGCCCATAGCCGGCGTTGAGGCCGACCAGGCTGGAGGTCGTCGGCGTATAGCGCCAGCCCAGCCCGAGATCGTAGCCGAAGCCATCCTGGTAGCCGCTGCGGGGATAGTCGCGGCGCAGCAGCGTGACATTGGCCGAGATCGCCGTGCGCGTTGCGGGATACCAGTTGGCCGAGACCATACCGCCCCAGGCGTTCATGTAGGTGCGGTCCCCGTACCAGCGCCGCTGGATGAGCGGCAGTAGGCTGAGATCCCACCGCGTGAAGGTCCGGCTGACGCCCGCATAGGCCGAGAGGGTCATGTCGTCGAACTCGGTCTTGCCATATTGCGAGCGCTGCAGCTCGAGCCCGGCGCGGATCTTGGTGCCGGGGGCAACCGGCGCGGTCCAGGCCATGCTGGCGCCGAGGGCGAGGCCAACGCCACTGTTGCGCCGGGCGTCGCCCGAGAGCTCGAAGGGCAGGCCGTAGAGCGTGATCGCGTCGGTGCTGGGCCCCGCGTTCAGATTGCTGTCCGGCGCCACGGCGATCGAGATGCTGCGTGAGAAGCGCTTCAATTGCCGGATCTGGAGCAGGAAGCGGTCGATATTGGCGAGCGCCATGGGCGGCAGGTTGCCCGCGCGCGCGAAGCGGAACTGCCGCTCGGCATCGCCATAATTGCCAGCGAGGAAATAGGCGCGCCCCAGCTCAAGGCGCACGCGCACATTGTCCGGCTCGGTCACCAGGATGCGGTGGAAGCGCTTGATCGCATCGTCATAACGCTTCTCCTGCACGGCGATCAGGCCGAGCAGGAACTGGACCTGCAGATCGGCAGGGCGCTCAGCTTCGAGCGCGAGCAATTGCATGCGCGCCTCATCGATGCGGCCCGAGGCGAGGAGCTGCTCGGCCGCTCTCACCGGTTCGATCCGGACGGGCTGCGGTTCCGGCGCGGCCGGCTGCTGTGCATGCGCGGAAACCGCGAGCAGCAAGCCCGGCAGGATGAGCGGCAGGCCGATCGAGCGCGTCATGGGCAAGGCGGCTTGCTTGGTCCGTTCATGTCCGGGCCGCGACCGGCGCGGCCGCGATCTCAGTGGACCGCGCGATAGAGCGCGATCGCCTGCTCGCCTTCACGCCGCATCTCGGCCTCGTCGGCGAGCGGCAGGCCGAGTTCGGCATAGTCGACGCGCAGCAGTCCATCACGCTCGCGGCGGACGGCTCCGGCAAAGCGGGGATCGCTTTCGATGTCCTGCGCCAGCACGCCTGTGAACCGCCGCGCCCCCCCGAGATAGCGCCAGCTGTAGAGCTTCAGGCCATCGCCCCGCTGTCCGGCGGGCTCAATCTCGGTCTTCAGACGGGCGTCGGAGGGCACGTCCTTGGCCGCGCCGAACGTACCGGCGGCGATCGACTTGTTGGAGTCCTGCAGCGACCAGATGATGCCGAGTTCTTCCCCAGCCGGTCCGAAGAAGCCGCCGTTGAAAACACCGGTCGCGGCGTTGGTGAAGCCACCGGCCGGCGTCGAACTGACGCCGGTCGTTCCGGTGACCGCAGCGCCGGAGATGGTGCCGGTCAGGGTCACATTGTTCCACGCGGTGATGCCATTCACCTTCATGTTCGTGAAGCTGCCGGTCAGCGTGCCGCCACCCAGCGTGAAATTGGCGGTGATGGTGCCGTTGCCGGTCAGCACCTTGTCGCCGGTATAGGTCTGCCCCTGCGGGAAGAGAAAGCCGGTGACGCCGTTCGTGTTGGAATAAACGGCGCTGCCTGTGGTCGGCATGCCCGACGTCGGCGTGTGGAAGCCGGTGATGAAGATCGAGCCATATTCAGCGCGGCTATCCGTCACGTCCAGCACGGACCAGGCGCCAAGGGACGTGTAGCTGAAGTCGTCCGTCCCCTGGTTGAGCTCGGATGTACCGAGCCAATGATCCTTGAGTGGTCCCGACGATATCTTGATGTCCAACGGATCATGCAGGACGAGCTGCTCGTTGATGCTGAGGCTCGGCACGACGAGCTGCACGGTCGGCCCGACCGACGCAGACGCGGGCAGGGCCTTGATCGTCACCGTCGCACCGCCCGAATTGACGCTCGAAGCGGTCGAAATGTCGACCGTCGACGCGGTCCAGTCGAACTTGAGCGAGGTTTGCAGGAACGCGAACACGTCGTTCACCTGAACCTGCCGGCCCGCGGTCGCTTCGATATAGCCCTGCGCGGGAGTCGACGGCGTGGTCGTGCCATAGGTCGCAGCGTCAGGCGCGGGCACCGACGTGACGTTGTAAGTGACTGTCGGGGTCGGCGTAGGTGTGGGCGTAGGTGTGGGCGTCGGCGTAGGCGTAGGCGTCGGTGTCGGTGTGGGCGTCGGAGTTGGTGTGGGCGTCGGTGTCGGCGCAGGCGTCGGTGTCGGGGTCGAACCCACACCGCCACCGCCACAGCCGGTGGTCACCAGGCACATGGCCAGCACGAGAGAGGACGCGCCAGAACGCGTCGATTTTCCCAGATTCTTGTGCATTCCCACCCCCACACAACATTGACCTCAAAAAAGACTTGAACTTCAAATCACTGCCAAGTCAAGCAAGCCCGGGACGCGTTCCGGCGGACAGACTGCGTCCCCCGAAGGAGGGGATTGGCACTCCATTGAAAAGAAATCGCTTTTTGCGAAATTCGCGCCCGACCATCGCCGGAACCGCGTTTGATCATGGTAACCGGACTCTTATCCGGATGGTTTCTCCGCGAGCGACCACGGATTGGGCCGGGGTTCGGCGATCTTGTGCAGCCGGTTGCGGTCCAGATGCCGGAAGGGCTCGTCGCGTCCGCGCACGATCAGGGTCGTGTCGCTGACATAGCTCCATGAGCCGTCCTCATGGAACGTCACGTCGATCTGATAGGCGTCGGTGCGGAAGGCGAGCTCGAGGAAGGTCGTCGAGCAGATGCCATAGTCGGTCTGGCCGCGCTCGGCGCGCAGGCTGAGCGTCGTCGCATCGGGCGTCGCATGGCCGGCCGCGAGCGCCACCTGGCCGCGGGGGATCGCCAGGCTTTGCAGGATGAGGCCCGTCGCCGGCTCCCACAGCCAGTAGCCGGTCTGGTCGTGGAAGGTGATCGGCTCTTCCTGCGTGTTCACATGGACATGATAACGCAGGCCGTAGAAGATCTGCGGCCCGTTCATCTGCGCGTCGATCGGCTGCATCTCTATGCGCTCGATATAGTCGCGCCGCTCCGGACCGTCGGCCTTGGGATTGACGTCGACCCCGCGCTTTCCTTCCCACACGCCAGCGAGGCGCCGCAGCGGCCCGAGATTGGCGAGCGTATCGGGATCGGCCTCCGGCTCGGTGAAAATATCGTCGGGAATATCCATGTCGCAGTCCTCTGTTCCCGGCCCTGTTAGCGCCAGCGAGCGCCGGTGGGTAGGCGCAGTTTGCGTCGCGGCTTGACCGACTCCGCGCGGCCGTGCTCTTGGCCTCCCCATGAGCCGCATCGAAGAGCATCTCGCCGCAGAGGGCATCACCCTCCCCGCCGCCGCCGCGCCCGTCGCCGCCTATGTGCCCGCCGTCCTCACCGGCGGCCTGCTGCACATCTCCGGCCAGCTTCCCTTCACGCCCGAAGGCCAGCTGATGACCGGCAAGCTGGGTGGGACGCGCGATCTCGCCTGGGGTGCGCAGGCCGCGGAGCGGTGCGCGCTGATGCTCGTCGCGCAGATGAAGGCGGCGCTTGGCGATCTCGACCGGGTCGAGCGCATCGTGAAGCTGGGCGCCTTCGTGGCGTCCACGGCCGATTTCACCGACCAGCCCAAGGTCGCCAATGGCGCATCCGAAATGATGGCGCGGATCTTTGGTGAAGCCGGCAAGCATGCCCGCAGCGCCGTGGGCGTGCCGGTGCTGCCGCTCGACGCCTCGGTCGAGATCGACGCGATCGTCGCCGTGCGCGACTGATGACGCCCGCCCGCCACTGCGGGCAAAACCCAGGGCTTTCCGGTCCTGCCCGGCCCCGCTGGCTGCTTGAGCGGCCTTATGCGCATCGCGGCCTGCATGGGCGCGGTGTTCCCGAGAACAGCCTTGCCGCCTTTCGTGCCGCAATTGCGGATGGCTACGGCATTGAGTGCGATGTGCGCCTCAGTCGCGACGGCGTGGCCCATGTCTTCCATGATCGTGGCCTTGCGCGACTCACCGGTGCGGAGGGCCGCATCGACGACCTCGACGCCGCCGTCCTCGCCCGCCTGCGCCTGACCGGCGGCGACGAACCGCCGCCGACGCTCGCCGCGCTGCTGGCGCTTTGCGCGGAGACACCCCTGCTCGTCGAGGTCAAGGCGGACCGCGACGCCTTCGCTTCTGCACGCCTGTGTGAAGCGGTCGCAAACGATCTTGCCGGCCATGAGGGCCCGGTCGCGGTGATCAGCTTCGATCCGCGCGTGCTGCACTGGTTCGCCGCCCATGCCCCGCATATCCCGCGCGGCCAGACATTGCCTCGCCGCCATAGGTGTCGCGCGAAAGCGCTGGCAATCGCGCGCGCCCGGCCCCATTTCCTGACCTGTGACGTGCGTGACCTTCCCGGAACGATCCCCCCTCGCCTGCCTCTCATCTGCTGGACGGTGCGGACCACGCGCCAGCGCGTCCTTGCGGCGCGGCACGGTGCACAGATCATCTTCGAGGCTTGATCGCCTATGAGCGGCGAATGGACTGTCCGCCTGTCGAGCGGCATCGCAGGCATGGACAAGGCGAAATGGGACGCCTGCGCGGGCACGGGCAACCCTTTTGTCAGCCATGATTTCCTCGCGATCCTGGAGGAGTCCGGCAGCGTCGGGACCGGCACCGGCTGGTCGCCTGCCCCGATCACGGTCGAGGGACCGGATGGCGACATCCTCGCCGCCGCGCCCGCTTATCTGAAGAGCCACAGCCAGGGCGAATATGTGTTCGACCATGGATGGGCCGACGCCTGGGAGCAGGCCGGCGGGCACTATTATCCCAAGCTGCAGATCGCCGCGCCCTTCTCGCCGGTGCCCGGACCGCGCCTGCTGATGCGCGACGAGGGCGCCGGGCGAGCTCTCATCAAGGGCATCGAGGCGGTGGTCGACCAGAACCAGCTGTCCTCCGCCCATGCGACCTTCATCGCGCCGGAGGAGGTCGAGCGCTTCCGCGCCGCGGGCTGGCTGATCCGCCAGGGCAGCCAGTATCACTGGACCAATGAAGGCTATGCGCGCTTCGAGGACTTCCTCGCCGTCCTCTCCAGCCGCCACCGCAAGGCGCTGCGCAAGGAGCGGGCGCGGGCCGTCGAGGGGCTGGAAATCGTGCACCTCACCGGCGACGACCTGACCGAGGCGCACTGGGATCATTTCTGGATCTTCTACCAGGACACGGGCGGCCGGAAGTGGGGCCACCCCTATCTGACGCGGTCCTTCTTCTCCCTGCTCGGCGAGCGGATGGCGGACAGGGTGCTGCTGATCCTCGCGCTGCGGGACGGCCAGCCCATTGCCGGCGCGCTCAACCTGATCGGCGCGGACACGCTCTACGGCCGCTATTGGGGATGCACGGAGGAAGTGCCGTTCCTCCATTTCGAGCTCTGTTATTATCAGGCGATCGACGCGGCGATCGCGCGCGGGCTGTCACGGGTGGAGGCGGGGGCGCAAGGCGAGCACAAGCTCAGCCGCGGATACAGACCCGTGCCGACGTTCTCGGCGCATTATATTCCGAACCGGAGTTTCCGCCGGGCCGTGGCGGAGTTCCTGGAGCGCGAAGCCGCCGCAGTCGAGCAGGACCGGGCCTGGCTGGACGAGCAGAGCCCCTATCGCAAGGGCGAAGGCACCACCTCCTGACAAGGAGGCTCGCTGAAGATCAGAAGAGGAAGAGGATCAGGCGGCGCGACGCGACGTCTGGCTGAGCCAGGCGCGAGCCATGCGCTGGGCTTCCGCGATCTCGCGGGCCGTCATTTCCTCGGCGATCTCGGCGCGGCAATGCTGGCCTTCTTCGCTGCCGGCGAGGGCGGCGAGATTGAACCACTTGTGCGCCTCGATGAGGTCGATACCAACACCGCTCGTTCCGCAGCTATAGGCCACGCCGAGATCATAGCGCGCCTGCGCATCGCCACATGCCGCATCGCGCATCCGGCTCTCGATCAGAAAACGAGCACTCTCCATATTGCTTGCCACGTCAAAACCCCTGTTCAGGTTCCTGGTGGCTGCAGTCCAGCACGAGGCGACTTGAGAAATGGTTAACGCGATTCAGCCTTTGCACCACGTGACCGCGCGACGAGCACCGGAAAAGCGCGGGATTCAGCGGTTAACGGCGATATTGTCGATGAGGCGGGTTTTGCCGATTTTTGCCGCGGCGAGAAGGCGGGCGGGCCGATCGAGCGATTCGAGGCGCCTCAGAGTCGCGGAGTCGCGGAGCTCAACATAGTCGACCGATTCGAATCCGGCGGCGCGGATCACCTCAACGACATTTGCCAGCGTAGCCTTTGAATCCGCGCCATTTTCGAGGGCAAACCTTGCATCGTTCAGAGCATGGGGCAGCGCCAGCGCCCGCGCCCTTTCCTCCTGTGATAGGTAGGCGTTGCGCGAGGACAAGGCGAGACCGTCCGAATCGCGCACTGTCGGCACGCCGACGATCTCCACGCCGAGGTCGAGGTCCGCGACGAGGCGGCGGATGATGGCGAGCTGCTGATAATCCTTTTCGCCGAAGCAGGCCATGTCCGGCCGGACCTGATTGAACAGCTTGGAGACCACGGTGGCGACGCCGTCGAAATGGCCGGGGCGGTGAGCGCCGTCCAGCTCCTCGCTCAGGCCCGACACGCGGATGCTGGTCGCGAAGCCGGCGGGATACATGACCTCGACCGTGGGCGCCCAGAGCGCGGCGACGCCCGCGGCACGCAGCAGATCGGCGTCCTGCGCCTCCTGGCGCGGATAGGCGGAGAGATCCTCATTGGGGCCGAACTGGGTCGGATTGACGAAGATCGAGACGATAACGTGGTCCGCGCGGGCCTGCGCCTCCTCGACCAGCTTCATATGGCCGGCATGCAACGCGCCCATGGTGGGGACCATTGCGATGCGTGCGCCGCCTGCACGCAGCCCGGCCAGACCGCCCCGCAGCGCATTCAGGTCACGGAAGATTTGCACCGAACTCACGCCTCCGATAAGGCCGCCTCACGGGGACGGCGGCGGCCTTGTCGCCCTTGGCTGCCGCCCGGTCAAGCAACCCCAAAACCAACAGATTCTGACAGGCCCGATTCGACCTCATGACCAGTGCCCCGAGCAACAACGCTCCCCATCTTATCGTCTTCGCCAACGAAAAGGGCGGCACCGGCAAGTCCACCACCTGCGTGCACACGGCCGTGGCTCTGGCCGCGCAGGACATCCCGGTCGCGGTGATCGACCTCGATTTCCGCCAGCGCACCGTGACCCGCTACCTGGAGAATCGCACCGACACCGGCAAGCGCCGCGCGATCGACCTGCCCGCGCCGGTCTGGCGCGTGCATGACGGCGATGCGGCGGGGCTGGACGCGGTGATCGAGGAAGTGTCGCAGGACGCCCAGGTCGTGATCATCGACACGCCCGGCCGCGACGATCCCGTCGCCCGCCACGCCGCCGCGCGCGCCAACACACTGGTCACGCCGATGAACGATAGTTTCGTCGACTTCGACCTGATCGGCCAGGTGGACCCCGAGAATTTCAAGGTGAAGCGCCTCAGCTTCTATTCCGAGCTGATGTGGGAGGCGCGCAAGAGCCGCGCCAAGACCGACGGCGTGACCATCGACTGGGTGGTGCTCCGCAACCGCCTCCACCATATCGAGGCGCGCAACAAGAAGCGCGTGGGCGAGGCGCTGACCGAGCTTTCCAAACGCGTCGGCTTTCGCGTCATTCCCGGCCTCTCCGAGCGCGTGATCTTCCGCGAGCTGTTCCCGTCGGGACTCACCCTGCTCGACAAGGGCCATCTCGGCGAACTGGGCGTGAGCCACATCGCGGCGCGGCAGGAACTGCGCGAGATGATCGCAGGGCTGGCGCTTCCCATGCTCGGCGACCGGCCGGCGGCCTGACGAAGGCCGCAAACCCATGGCCAGCGCGGCTGAGGTTTGAAGCAAAATGGCCCAGTGCCAGGAGGGAAGGCGCAGGAATATGTCGATATTTCAAGACTTCTCGACGCCGCAATGGGCCATTTTGGTCAAATCCCTTCGGGACGTCGAAATGGCGTCCATCTCGGCCAAAGCCGCCCTTGGAAAGGCCACCAGCCTTCCCGGCGGGCGGCTTCGCCCGATATCTTTGCCATTTCGACGCCTCAGTCGCGCTGGTCATGGGTTTGCGGCCTAGATGACGCTCGCGGCCCTGCTCGGTGCGCTGCTGCTCTGGCTGACCTTCGGCGGCAAGGCGCTGCGCGACAAGCGCAACTGGCCCGGCTTCGCCGGCATGTTGATCGGCCTCATCTTCCTTGCCAAGGCCAAGCCGCTGGTCGGCCTGGCCCTGATCGCGGCCGGCATCGCCTGGCTCAAGCGGCCAAAGCGACGCAAGGTCCCGGCCCGTCCCTTCGTGCAGGACATGGCGATCGCGGAGGCATTCGACCTGCTCGGGCTCACGCCGGCTGCCGACCGCCAGGAGATCATCGCGGCGCACCGCCGCCTCATCACGCGCAATCATCCCGACAGCGGCGGAACCGAAGCCCTCGCCGCCCGTCTTAATGCGGCCCGCGACCTGTTGCTGAAACAGACCGTCTCTAATTAACCAAGCAGCAGGTTGAATTGACTAGCAACCCGGCCCAATAAAGGCCGAGGCCAGATCAGGAGACCCCATGACGCATCAGTTCCATCCCACATCGCTGCGTGAATATGACATTCGCGGCATCATCGGCGAAACTTTGGGAGAGGCGGATGCCTATGCCATCGGCCGCGGTTTCGGCACGCGGATCGCGCGGGCGGGCGGCAGCAAGGTAGTGGTCGGCTATGACGGCCGCCTCTCCTCGCCGATCCTCGAGGCGGCGCTGGTCAAGGGGCTCAACGACAGCGGCATCCACGCCGTTCGCGTGGGCGAAGGCCCGACGCCGATGCTCTATTATGCCGAGGCCGTGCTCGACGTGGACGGCGGCATCCAGATCACGGGCAGCCACAACCCGGCCAATTACAACGGCTTCAAGATGGTGTTCCAGCACGGGCCCTTCTTCGGCGCCGACATCATGAACCTGGGCGAGCTGGCCAAGACCGGCGACTGGGTCGAGGGATCGGCCGGCAGCGAGCAGGTCGACATCATGGACCGCTATGTGCAGCGCCTGGTCGAGAATTTCGACGGCAAGGCGTTCCGCATCGGCTGGGACGCGGGCAACGGCGCGGCCGGCCCGGCGGTGGAGAAGCTGGTGAAGCTGCTGCCCGGCGAGCATTTCACTTTGTTCACCGACGTGGACGGCAGCTTCCCCAACCACCATCCCGACCCGACCGAGGAGAAGAACCTCGTCGACCTGCGCAACCTGGTCGCGGAGAAGAAGCTCGACTTCGGCATCGCCTTCGACGGCGACGGCGACCGCATCGGCGCGATCGACGGCGAGGGACGGATCATCTGGGGCGACCAGCTGCTCTCCATCTTCGCCGAGCCGGTGCTCAAGGACGTGCCGGGCGCCACGATCATCGCCGACGTGAAGGCGAGCCAGGCGCTGTTCGACCGCGTCGCCGAGCTGGGCGGCAAGCCGCTGATGTGGAAGACCGGCCACAGCCTCATCAAGTCCAAGATGAAGGAGACCGGCAGTCCGCTCGCCGGCGAGATGAGCGGCCATGTCTTCTTCAAGCACCAATATTATGGCTTCGACGATGCACTTTATGCAGCCGTGCGCCTGATCCGCGCGGCGAGCACGCTGGGCAAGAGCGTGACGCAGCTGCGCGGCGAGATGCCCGCCATGGTCAACACGCCGGAGATGCGCTTCCAGGTCGATGAAAGCCGCAAATTCGCGGTCGTCGATGAGGTGCTGGCGCGCCTCAAGGCCGCAGGTGCGAAGGTCAACGACACAGATGGCGCGCGCGTCAACACGCCCGACGGCTGGTGGCTGCTGCGCGCCTCGAACACGCAGGATGTGCTCGTTGCACGCGCCGAAGCGCGCGATTCGGCGGGACTTGAACGGCTTATGGCGCAGATCGACGAGCAGCTGGCGCTCTCCGGCCTGAAGCGCGGTCCCCAGGCGGGCCACTGAAAAGCGCGGATTTCGTAGCGTCAGATCGTTAGCATGCAAAGTTTGCACGCGCGATTACGCATTTCGCACTTGCGGAAAAACCGTATGTAACGCATACAAATCATGCCTTTCAGGCATCCTCTCCTAAAACTTCCAGGCCGTCCTTCGGGGCGGCCTTTTTTTTGGCATTGCGGATTGCGGCGCGCGATCAGTTCCGATCGTCATTGCGAGGGACGAAGTTCCGAAGCAATCCAGTGTGCGACGCCCCTGGATTGCTTCGCTCCGCTCGCAATGACGAGCTCATTGTGAGTTGGATCGGACTGCGCCACCCCTCCACCATCGGATGGCCCCCTCCCCAAGACAAGCTTGGGGAGGATCTGGGCTTCTCTTTTTCGTTGGCGCTGCCAATCTTGCCATGATGCCCACTCTCCTCCCTCCAATCATCGGCGACTGGCTGGCCTCGCGCGGCTGGAGCCTGCGCGCGCATCAGCGCGGCATGCTGGAGGCGGCGGGGCGCGGGGAGCATGCGTTGCTGGTGGCGCCGACCGGGGCGGGCAAGACGCTGGCGGGGTTCCTGCCGAGCCTTGCCGACCTGATCGAGCGGCCGAAGGAAGGGCTGCACAGCCTCTACATCTCGCCGCTAAAGGCGCTCGCGGTCGACGTACAGCGCAACCTGCTGACGCCGATCGCCGAGATGGGTCTCGACATAAGGGTCGAGACACGCACCGGGGATACGCCGTCGGATCGGAAGGCTCGCCAGCGGGTGCGTCCGCCACAAATGCTGCTGACGACGCCGGAGTCGCTCTCGCTGCTGCTCTCCTATCCGGACGCGGACTATCTGTTCGCCGATCTCGAGACGGTGATCATCGACGAGATCCACGCCTTCGCGCCGGACAAGCGCGGCGACCTCCTGGCGCTGTCGCTCTCGCATCTCCAGACGATCCGGCCGACGCTGCGGCGCGTGGGCCTGTCGGCGACGGTGGCGGAGCCGGACCTCTACCGCGCCTGGCTGGCGCCGGGCGGGCGGGCGGAGGATGTGGCGCTCGTGGAGGGCGAGCCGGGGGCGCCGCCAGACCTCTCGATCCTGCTGCCGCAGGACAAGGTGCCCTGGTCGGGGCATAGCGGCGTCTATGCGGCCAAGCAGGTGGTCGAGATCATCCGGCAGAACAAGATGACCCTCGTCTTCTCGAATACGCGGGGGCTGGCCGAGCTCACCTTCCAGGAATTGTGGGACGAAAATGAGGAGAACCTCCCCATCGGCATCCACCATGGCAGCCTGAGCCGCGAGGCGCGGCGCAAGGTGGAGGCGGCGATGGCGGACGGGCGCCTGCGGGGCCTCGTCGCCACCGCGAGCCTCGACCTCGGCATCGACTGGGGCGATGTCGACTGCGTGATCCAGATGGGCGCGCCCAAGGGATCGTCGCGGCTTCTGCAGCGGATCGGCCGCGCCAATCACCGGCTGGACGAGCCGAGCAAGGCGATCCTCATCCCCGGCAACCGCTTCGAATATCTGGAAGCGCAGGCCGCCTATGACGCGGTGATGGCGGGGGAGCGGGACGCGGAGCGGTTCAGGCCGGGGGCGAACGACGTGCTTGCCCAGCATATCATGGCGCTGGCCTGCGCGGGGCCGATCGACCCCGAGCGGCTGCATGGGGAGGTGATAAGCGCCTGGCCCTACCGGGCGCTGACGCGCGCGCAGCTGGACGAGCTTTTGCAGTTCGTCTCGACCGGCGGCTATGCGCTGCGGGCTTATGATCGCTTCCAGCGGCTGGTGCAGGAGCCGGACGGGACCTGGCGGCTCGCGCATCCGCGGCTGGCGCAGCAGCATCGGCTCAACGCCGGCATCATCGTCGACCAGCCCGCGATCGACATCCGCTTCGCCAATGGCAGGAAGCTGGGAACGGTCGAGGAGGCGTTCGCGGCGACGCTGGCGCCGGGGGACCGCTTCTTCTTCTCGGGAATGTCGCTGGAGGTGCTGCGCCAGACCGAAGGCGAGCTGGTGGTGCGGGCGAGCACGAAGTCCGCGATGATCCCGAGTTGGGGCGGCACACGCATGGCGATGACCACGCATCTCGCAGACAAGGTGCGGCGCTTCATCGCCGATCCGTCGGTGTGGCACCGCTTCCCGGACGATGTGCATGAGTGGCTGGACATGCAGCGCTACCGCTCGGTGCTGCCGCAGCCTGACGAGCTGCTGGTCGAGACCTTCCCGCACGAGGGGCTGCACTACATGGTCGTGTACAGCTTCGAGGGCTGGAATGCGCACCAGTCTCTGGGCATGCTGCTGACGCGGCGGATGGAGGAGCGCGGGCTCAAGCCGGTCGGCTTCGTGTCGAACGACTATGCGCTGGCGGTGTATAGCCTGGAGCCGGTGCGGGATCCGGTGGCGCTCTTCTCGGCGGATATTCTCGATCATGAGTTCGTGGCGTGGGTGGAGGAGAGTTCGCTCTTGAAGCGCGCCTTCCGTGACGTGGCGGTGATCTCGGGCCTGATCGAACGGCAGCAGCCGGGCGCGCGCAAGACCGGGCGGCAGGTGAGCTTCTCGACCGATCTCATCTACGACGTGCTGCGCCGCTATGAGCCGGACCATCTGCTGCTCAAGGCGGCGTGGGCGGACGCACGGGCGCGGATGACGGACGTGGGGCGACTGGGCGAATTGCTCGACCGGGCGGCGGGGACGATCATCCACCAGCCGCTGGATCGCGTGAGCCCGCTGGCGGTGCCGGTGCTGATCATCATCGGGCGCGAGAGCGTGGCGCAGCGCGAGACGGAGAATGCGCTGCTGATCGAGGGCGAAGAGCTGGCGCGGATCGCGATGGCGCGGGACTGAGGCGCTTTTTAATGACGAATGGAGCCGGCGACAGTTCCGACATCCCATCTTGCAACGCCGATTGGCGGCGCTCCGCGTCCGTGATATTCTCTGCTTTCAGGGGTGGAGAGGAGCATCTATGCCCATCGTGACGGGATCGCATTTCAGGCGGAGCCTGTGGTCTGTACTGGCGGCCGGAGCCCTGTCCGGGCCGGCCGTCGCGATCGGCGTCGCACAGACGGACACGTCGCCGCCGGCCGCCAATGCCGTTCCGCTGGCCGAGCCTGCGGCGATCATTCCGGAAGAGAGCGTAACCGACGCCACGCCCGACCTCATGCGCCTCAACGCCGACATGTCCGACCGCATGACCATGCCGGTCGAGATCGGCGCGGCGGGGCCCTATCCCTTCCTCATCGACACCGGATCGCACCGCTCGATCATCTCGAAGGAGCTTGCCGCGCGCCTCGCGCTGATGGCGCTGCCGCCGGTCGAGATCATCAGCATGGCGGGCCGCGCGACGGTGCCCTCCGTCCATCTCGACCAGCTGAGCTTCGGCACGCAGGTGGTGAACGACCTGCCAGCGCTGATCATCGCCCATTCGGACCTGGGCAGCGCGGGCCTGATCGGCCTCGACAGCCTCAGGGACAAGCGCCTGACGCTCGACTTCCGCAAGCGGCAGATGACGATCGGCAAGAGCTCGCCGTCGGGCCTCGCCAGCCATGACCGCAACACGATCGTGGTGCAGGCGAAGAGCAAGTTCGGCCAGCTGATCCTCGTCAACTCCAAGCTCGACGGCAAGCGCGTCAACGTCATCCTCGACACCGGTGCGGACATCAGCGTCGGCAACATGGCGCTGTTCAACAGCCTGAAGCAGCAGAAGCTCGTCATCCCGCCGCGGCCGGTGACGCTGCATGCCGTGACGGGCCAGTCGGTGCAGGCGCAGTTCACGGTGGTGCGCAGGCTGCAGATCGACTTCGTGAACCTGGAAAACGTGCCGATGGTGTTCCTCGACGCGGCACCCTTCGCGGAGCTGGACCTCGCCGACAAGCCCTCCATGCTGCTCGGCATGAAGATGCTGCGCATGTTCGAACGGGTGGCGATCGACTTCGGCGCCCGGCATGTCGACTTCCAGCTGCCGCAGGGTTTCAACGACGAGGAGACGCGCGAAAAGCTAAGGCAGTTCGCCAGCCGCTAATCCGGCGCAGTCATGATCTGCAGAGGGCAGCACCGGCTGGCCGCATGTCGCGCACAGGCGCGCGTCGCCGATCTCCTCTCCATGGGTGAGCGAAACGCGCTCGTCGAACAGGAAGCACTCGCCGCGCCACTTGCTGTCGGCCGCCTCGATTTCGGCGAGATAGGCGAGGATGCCGCCCTCGAGGTGATAGACCTGATCGAAGCCCTGCGCGCGGGCATAAGCGGTCGACTTCTCGCAGCGTATGCCGCCGGTGCAGAACATCGCGATCCGGGGCTCGCGGCCCTCAGCGCGCCACTGCGCCGCCTGCGCGTCGAACCAGGCGGGGAAGTCGCCGAAGCTCGCCGTGCGCGGATCGATCGCGCCGTCGAACGTGCCGATGGCGACCTCATAATCGTTGCGCGTGTCGATGAGGATCGTGCCGGGGTCGGCGATCAGCGCATTCCACGCGGCGGGCGCGACATGGACGCCGGCATTGCCCGCAGCATCGACGGGGACGCCCATGGTGACGATCTCGCGCTTCACCTTCACTTTCCAACGGGCGAAGGGAAGCTCGGGCGCATCGTGGAAGCGTGGGGCGAGCCCCTCGAACCCCGGCTCTGCGCGCAGCAGCGCGAAGAGCGCATCCACGGCTTCGGGGGCGCCGACGATGGTGCCGTTCGCGCCTTCCTCCGCGACGATGATCGAGCCGCGCAGGCCATTCGCGGCGCCGAACGCGCGCAGGTGCGCGGCGAGGGCCTGGCGGTCGGGGACGGCGGCGAAGCGGTAGAAGGCGGCGACGCGAATAAGGGCTGCGGTCATGCGGGGCGTTTACGCCGTCCGATGCGCAGCTCGCAACCGAATAGCCCCTCCCTTTCAAGGGGGGACCTGGGTGTCGCGCAGCGATCTGCAACGTCGCGGCACCACCCCAACCCCTCCCCTGAAGGGGGGCTTATGTCGCGCGACTTCCGGACTTTGTGATAGAGCGCTCCGTGCCGGCGTGACGGAATTGGTAGACGTATCGCTACAGCGATCCCGGCAACGGGTGCGAGTTCGATCCCCTGCCGCTGGCATCTCATGGCATTCGGAGAGGCTCGCCAATCGAGCGGGCCACTACCCGTCACCCCGGGCCTGACCCGGGCCGCAATGGGGAAGCGAGACCCCGGATCACGTCGGCAATTATCCCCTTCAGACGAGGAATAGCCTGTTCCCCGGCGAAGGCCGGGGCCCAGTCTCGACGCGAAGCGTCGATCCGCGCGCTACCGCGCGCCTTTCCTCGCTTCGGTCTGGACCCCGGCCTTTGCCGGGGAACGGCTACCTGTTTGAAAGGGATAATTGCCGATCAAATCCGGGGTAACGGAGCGGGAAGGACATCAATGTGAGAGGACGATTCCCCGGCGGTTTCAGCCGGCCGGGGCGGCTTCCCGCGTTTCCCCGCGATATTGCTTGATCAGGCGCTCGGATTTTTCCGTGAGCGCCTTGGCCTGTTCGATGCTGTCGCGAAGAGCGGCCTGCGTCTCTTCGATGTCGTCGAAAGTCTGATCTGGTCCCTTGTCCATTTGCCCACCCGGCTGTCTCCATCACCGCCAACGTTTTCCGCAGCTTATCGTTCCTGATAGCGCAACCATAAGTGTGGACAACCGCACGGCCGCGTGATTTTGCGCGGGCCGGCGCACGTCTCTTGCCCGATGCTCGCCGGCGCGGCATAGCATTTGATCATGACTTGTTCTCCCTTCCGCTTCGGCGGGCAGAGCTGGCGGGCTCTGCCGGAAGGCGCGCTCTACTGGCATGAGCGGCGCGCGCTGATCGTGGCTGACCTGCACCTGGAGAAGGCGAGCGCCTTTGCGACGCGAGGCCAGATGCTGCCGCCCTATGACAGCCTCGCCACGCTGGCGGAGCTGGAGAGCGCGCTGGCACGCTCCGATGCGCGGGAGGTCTGGTGCCTGGGCGACAGTCTGCACGACGACGCCGGCGCGGAGCGGATGACCGATGCGGTGGTCGGCCGGCTGGCCGCGCTGACCGGCCGGGTGCGCTGGATGTGGATCACCGGCAATCATGACCCCAACCCCTCCCCGCGCCTCGGCGGCGAGTGCTGCGAGGAGGCGGAGGTGGACGGCGTCCTGCTGCGCCACGAGGCGGTGACGGACGAGCAGCGCCCCGAACTCTCCGGTCACTTCCACCCCAAATGGCGCATGAGCCTGCGCGGCCGCTCGGTCTCGCGCCGCTGTTTCGTGATGGGCGCGCGCAAGCTCATCCTGCCCTCCTTCGGCGCTTTCACCGGCGGGCTCGACGCATGTGCGCCGCCGATCCGCGGCCTCGTCGGCAGTGCGGCGGAAGCGCTCGTGCCCCTGCCGGACAGGCTGCTGCGCTTCCCACTTCCGGCCCGCACGCCCGCCTGACGCCCCCAGGGCGGGCGCGTTCAAGAAAAAGCGGCCGCGGCAATGTTATGGCCCCAAACTGTCGCAACAATGCAACGTTTCGACAGGAAGGCGCAGAAAAACGGAATTTTTACGGGATGGTTCATAGCCTATTAGTGTACCTATTAGTTGTACCGCTGAGCGTCCGATAAATAGATAGGGGAGCGTGCTGTGCGTAAACTATTGCTGGCTGGGTCGATCAGCTTCGCCGCATTCTATGCCGTTCAATCCGCGCCGCTTCTGGCGCAGAACAATCCGGCGCCCGAGGCGGCGGCCGCCGACCAGGCCGATGACGCGACGGGCGGCGCCATCATCGTCACGGCGACGCGACGCGCCAGCCCCCTCTCCGATGTTCCCATCGCCGTCTCGGCCGTGACCGCGCAGTCGCTGCAGAACAGCGGCGCCAACGACATCCGCCAGCTGAACCAGCTCGCTCCCTCGCTGCTCGTCGTCTCGACCGGCACCGAGGCGAACGGCGTCGCGCGCGTGCGCGGCATCGGCACGGTGGGCGACAATCCGGGCCTGGAAAGCTCGGTCGCGGTGTTCATCGACGGCGTCTATCGCTCGCGCACCGGCGCGGGCCTCACCGACCTGGGCGAGGTCGAGCGCATCGAGGTGCTGCGCGGCCCGCAAGGCACGCTGTTCGGCCGCAACGCCTCGGCGGGCCTGCTCAACATCGTCTCCAAGTCGCCGAGCTTCAAGTTCGGCGCGAGCGGCGAGATCACCTATGGCAACTACAATTACTGGCACCTCTCCGGCCGCGTGACCGGCCCGATCAGCGAGACGATCGCCGCCAGCATCGAGGGCATCTACGCCAAGCGCGACGGCTTCCTGAAGATGGTCAATGCGTCCGGCACGCAGATCGGCGACACCAACGACCGCAACCGCTACTTCCTGCGCGGGCAGCTGCTGATCGAGCCGAGCAGCGACCTCTCGATCCGCCTGATCGCGGACTATACCCATCGCGACGAGAGCTGCTGCGGCGCGGTCTATATCGACACGACCGAGGAGACCGGCAGCAATCCGAACGGCTACCAGCTGAGCTCGACCAACCGCATTGTCAGCCTGCTGACGGCGCTGGGCACGGTCTTCCCGAACGGCGCGACCCCCTATACGCAAGATCCCTACCAGCGGAAGATCAGCATCACGCCCGGCCGCGACTATGGCAGCAAGCTGGACGACTGGGGGCTCTCCGGCGAGATCAACTACAATTTCGGCGGCGCCAAGCTGACCAGCATCACCGCCTATCGCGACTACAAGTCCGCCGACTATGGCGACTATGACTATGCGACCGCGGACCTGCTCTATCGCGATCCCAACACCTACCGCCAGTTCAGGACCTTCACCCAGGAACTCAGACTCCAGGGATCGGCCTTCGAGGACAAGCTCGACTGGCTGGTGGGCGGCTATTACGCCCATGAGGACCTGACGCTGCGCGACAACATCCGCTTCGGCGCAGACTATGGCCGCTTCGCCGCCTGCCGCCTGATGCAGGGCACCGGCGCGACGAGCAATTTCTCGGCGGCGCAGCTGGCGCTGTGCGCGCTGCCCAGCGACGGCGTGCTCGCGACGCCCGATATCGGCAGCCTCATCGCGGGCACGCAGGCCAATCTCAATGCCGGCCTGACGCAGGCCTTCGTCAATGCAGGCATGCCGCTGGCAACGGCGCAAGCCCAGGCCGGCGCGATCTCGGGCGGGCTCGGCCAGGGACTTACCGCCCTCTCCGCCATTCCCACCGGCGCGGGCGACACGGACAGCCGCTATTTCCAGAAGAGCCAGAACTGGGCGCTGTTCACGCACAATATCGTGCACATCACCGACAAGCTCGATCTGACCCTGGGCCTGCGCTATACGCATGAGAGCAAGGACATCCGCCTTGCGCTGCAGAACAACAATGCGACCTGCGCCGCGCTGCAGGCGACCAGCCTACCCAGCATCGCGACCAATTCCGCGCTCGGCAGCGCCGCGCAGCTCGCCGGCGGCATCCTGACGCTCGCCTGCCTTGGCAACAGCAGCACCGGCCTCAATGCGCTGACGCCCACCCATGCGGTGGACGGCGGCGAACTCTCCGGCACCGCGATCCTGAGCTACAAGGTCGGCACCGGTGCCATGGTCTACGGCAGCTATTCGCGCGGCTACAAGGCGGGCGGCTACAATCTCGACCGCTTCGAGCTGGGCTCGACCGGCATCGCGCCCGCGCTGGCGCCGCTCACCTATTTCTCGCCGCGCACCAATGCCGACGCCGCCGCGCTCTATTTCGAGCCGGAGACGGTCAACGCCTATGAGATCGGCTTCAAGATCAACCGCGCGAAATGGGGCGTGAACACGGCGATCTTCCGCCAGGAGTTCACCAACTTCCAGCTCAACACCTTCAACGGCACCAGCTTCGTCGTGCAGAACATCAACGGCTGCAAGGGCGCCAAGGCGGCCAACGGCACCTGCGCCGACACCAAGCCGGGCCTGGTGAGCGAGGGCGTCGAGATCGAGAGCTATCTCTCGCCCGCGCGCGACGTGCGCCTCTCGGCCGGCTGGACCTACGCCAAGACCGACTTCGCGGACAGTCTGGTCGGCAACGGCGCGGGCACCATCCCGCTCGATCCGGCGCTGTTCCTGCTGCCGGGCCGCAAGAACAGCAACGCGCCGCGCTGGGTCGTCTCGGGCAGCTTCACCTGGACGCCGCAAATCGGCAGCAAGGGCCTCTCGGCGCTGTTCTACATCGATGGCCGCGCGACCGCCGGCTACAATACCGGCTCCGACCTCTATCCGGAGAAGCGGACGCCCGCCTACACCGTCGCCAACGCCCGCATCGGCCTGCGCGGCCCCAAGGAGCGCTGGTCGATCGAGGTCTGGGGCCAGAACATCTTCGACGAGAAGTACATGCAGGTGGCCTTCAACAGCCCGCTGCAGAGTTCCGGCCCGAACAATCAGTCGAGCGCGCAGCTCGGCGTCACCGGCACGATGACCAACCAACTCTTCTCCGCCTATCTGGCCGAGCCGCGGACCTTTGGGCTGACCGTGCGGGGCAAGTTCTAGGCTGCGTTGGCATTCAGCCCATGACGGCCTAACCTGGAACCGAAGAGTTGTGCCCCCGCGCAGGCGGGGGCCCAGGCTCGGCGCAGAGCGCCGATACACGCTGCCGCATGCAAATTTTGTGAGGTCTGGACTCCCGCCTTCGCGGGAGAACGGGCTGGGTGGATTTGGGGGGCGTGGCGCCGGAACCTGAGGTTCAGGCGATGTCCGCGCTTATGGCCGCCGCAGTCTCGGCCGGTGCGCCGAGGCGGCGCATGATGAAGTCCATGAAATAGTCGACCTGGATGATCGCGGAGAGGGCGACGATCGCGCCCAGGATCATGTCGATGAAATAATGGGTGCCCTCGACCGGCGTCGCCAGCAGCATGGCGATGTTCATGGGGATGAGCACGCGTCGCAGCCGGGGCATGCGCCAGCCGAACGCCATGTAGATGACGCCGCAAACCGTGTGGAAGCTCGGCGCGCAGACCAGGCCGCGCAGGGCGTGAAGGTCGATCTCGGTGAGCGTGCGCGCGCGCAGAGCCGGGATGAGCTGCTCCTGATAGAGACCGCTGGTCGGCATATAGGGAATGGGCCCGTGCCAGAGATGGGCGAGCGGGCCCTTGGCGGGGAACAGCGGGAACAGGAGCAGGGTGAGCAACGCCGCCAGCCAGAAGGTGAGCAGGAAGCGGTGCGCCTCCGCGCGCCGGCCCTGCCAGGCATAGGCGCTGAGCAGCAGGAAGGGCGAGATGTAGATGGTCGAATAAGCGACCATGCCGAGCTTCTGGAGCAGCGGCGAGGCGGCGACGACCTCGTACCAGGCCACCCAGTTCATGTGCAGCGCCTGGTCGGCGCGGGCGAGCAGCGCGTCGGAGAAACCGAGCGTGTCCACCGCTGCCGAATAGCTGGCGATCACGCCGAGCAGGCTGATGCTCATGAAGACGAGCAGGCTCTCGCAAAAGTCGCGCAGGCGCAGCTGCATGGTCGTCGCCGCCCGGTGCAGCAGATAGCGCGCGAAGCAGAGCGCGAGGCCGAGGCCGGCGGCGCCCGCCAGCGACGACTTGCCCGGCCCGATGGTGAGCCGGTTGTAGAGCAGCATGCCCGAGACGATCATGAAGCTCAACGCGACAATGCCAGCCAGCAATCCGCCGGACATGGGATGGCAATCGCGGTGATGGGGCCGCGCGCGGCCGGTCATGATCTGCATCATCAGAGAAACCGTAACCTGCCCCGCGCGATCTCGACGCTCACCGGCGTCGACGCAACGATATCGCCGTCAACCTGAACGGGAACTGGCGACTCCGCGCTGATTGCGATCGAGCGCGCCGAGAGGCGCAGCCAGCGCCGGTCGGCAAAACGGCGCCCGAACGCCGCGAACAGGGCGAGCCGCAGGGCGTCCACGCGCCGCGCGCGGGGCATGAGCAGCACGCGGAACCGGTCCGACCGCAGATCGGCAGCCGTGTCGAGCGACCAGGGCCCGGCGTAGGCGCGGCCCTTGAGCAGGAAGGCCGCCTCGGCAGCGTGGTGCTCGCCGTCGACGGTGACGTCCAGCGCGGTGCGCGGCCAGTGGATGAGCATGCGCAACGCGGCGACGGCATAAGCGAGCCGCCCCACCCGTTTCTTGAGACCGGGGTCGACGCGCGCCACGACATGGCTGTCCGGCCCGATCGAGGCGCAGCACAGGACCGCCTTGTCGCCGATCATGCCGAAATGATGCTGCCGGTGCTGCGTGCGGTCGCCGAGCATCCGCGCGAAGCGCTCGACGTCGCCGGGATAGCCCGCTTCCCGCGCGATGAGATTGATCGTCCCCGCCGGAAAGCAGCAATAGAGCGCGTCGATATCCGCCTTCACGCCCGCCTCGACCACGAGGCGGCTCGTGCCGTCCCCGCCATAGATGCAGACGACGTCGAACGCGGCCTTCCCGTCCGGCGCGAAGGAGCGGCTGTCGAAACGCTGGACATGATGGCCGTGGCGCTCGAGCGCCTGGTGCAGCTGCGACAGGCGGCCGGCGGAATAGCTGCCCGCGGCGGGGTTGTAGAGCAAGGCGATCGTGAGGCCGGTCACGCCCATGGCATCCTGCCGGTGTTCGTGGGGGCCATCGCCATCGTCGGATCCCTCATGAGCGAAGCCGCCCCGCTCATCGGGCACAATATCCAGTCGATCCAACGAGACCCTCTCCCGCTTCTTCCTCGTACGGTGTTCCGCATGAGGCGCGCCACCCGGAGCCATCTTAGCCGAGGATCGCCGGGTGCCAACGGCTTTGTTTCAATTTGTTTGCAGTAAAACTACCTATTTGGGACAAACGGATCCGCCGGGCGCCCTGCGCCGAAGACGGAGAGCCAGAGGCCGAAGCCCAGCTCGCCAACCATGGTGAGGCCCATCAGTAGCGCGCCGACGGCGGAGGGGATGGATGCGCCGGCCCGCGCGCCAGTCAGCAGCGGCTCGGCGAAGGCCCAGAGATAGAGGCAGCCGGCGGCTCTTGCGCAATGGGAAGCGGGATGCCGGATCAAGTCCAGGGTGACGAAGGGAAGGGCGGCTTCGCTCGCGAATTCCCGCCCCCGTCAGGAGAGGGGAAGACCCCTGTCGCGCCTCCCGAAACAGAAAAAGGCCCGGAGCGGGAGCCCCGGGCCTTTTTGGTGATCTTCTCGCGAAGTCGCTTATTCGGCGGCCTCGGCCGAGCGGGGGCGGCGGCCGCGGCGCGGCTTGGGCGCCTCGGCGGCTTCCGGCTCGTCGGCGACCGCCGGCTCCTCGACGCGGCCGATGGCCGGCGGGAGAGCGGCGAGATTGAGCGTGCCGTCATGCTCGTCGACATCGTCATTGGCGATGCGCGGGCGGCGCTCGGCGCGTTCCGGGCGTTCCGCACGCTCGGGACGGTCATTACGCTCTTCACGGCGGTTGCCGCGATTGTCTTCATTGTCGCGGCGATTGTCGCGGTTGCGGTCGCCGCGATCACGATTGCCGCTGCGCTCGCGATTGTCGTCGTTGCGGCCTTCGCCCCGGCCTTCCCGGCGCGGGCGATCCTCGCGCTGATAGTCACGGTCGCGATTGCCCTGCTGCTGGCCTTCGCCCTCAGCCGAGGCGCCTTCGCCACCGAACTCCTGCGCGTCCTCGCCCTCGTCGGGCATGTCGAAATCAGGGCCGTCCAGGGATTCGTCATTGCGGCGGAAGCGCTGCGGGTTCTGCTCCTCCTGGCGCGCGCGATTGTCGGCGAGGACGCGGAAATAATGATCGGCGAACTGCAGATAATATTCCGCGTTCACCCGGTCGCCGCTCATATGCGCGTCGCGCGCCATGTTGCGGTACTTCTCGAGCAGCTGCGCCGCGTTGCCGCGCGCCCGGCTGTCGATCCGGTTGCCGGAATCACCATTCCCACGATTACCGCCGCCATTCTGCCGCGGATTGTTGTTCCGGCCGCGACGGCGACCGGCTTGACGATTGTTGATCAACGGTTTGTCCCTATACTTACGACAAAAACCCTTTTTGTCCCTGAGTGGCGCGGCCTTGGCCCTATGCGCACGTTTGCTGGCGGAAGGCGGATTCCGCCCTCGCGCCCCGCGCTTCGGCCAACGGCTCCATGTTGAACGCCGCCAAAACTGTGGGAGCAGATCGCCCGTCCAACGCTCCTCGCGCACGGACTGCAGCAATCCTGGCTCGCCAGATAGACCGTCCGGTCCTTCAAACCAAGCGAAATTCGCACAGGACGGTTAAAAAAGCGCGACAGGCCCTATGTGGTTGCGCCCCACGATAAAATAAAGGGTAGCGCGCAGATTTTACCGTCGCGTGACGACGAGACAGCGCGCATTGCCGGCAAGGTCGCGGCGCAGCGCGACCTTGAGCTGGGCGTCGCGAAAGAGATTTCCCGCGGTCTCGCCCTGGTCGAATCCGATCTCGAACAGGGCGACAGCGCCCGGCGCCAGCAACTCGCCGATCTGCCCCGCGAGGACGCGATAGGCGCCGAGCCCGTCCGGCCCGCCGAACAGGGCGAGACGCGGCTCATAGTCCGCAACATCCGGCGAGAGCATGGCGTCGTCGCGAATATAGGGCGGATTGCACAGGATGAGGTCGAAGCGCTCGGTGATGCCGGCCGCCCAGTCGCCGGCCCGGAAATGGGCGCGCGGGGCGATGCCGGTCGCCTCGGCATTTTCGAGCGCGACGGCGAGCGCAGCGGGCGAGACGTCGATACCGAGGCCCGTCGCCTTGGGCCAGAGATCGAGCGCGGCGAGCAGCAGGGCACCCGAGCCGGTGCCGAGATCGAGAATGCGCTCGGGCCCCTCGCGCGGGCCGAAATGATCGATCGCGGCCTCGATCAGCGTCTCGGTATCCGGGCGAGGCACGAGCACGTCGCGCGTGACTTTCAGGGTGAGGCTCCAGAAGTCGCGGCGGCCGATGATCTGGGCGATCGGCTCGCGCTGCAGGCGCCGCTCGAGCAGCGCGTCCAGCCCCTGCGGCAGATCCAGGTCGTGAAGGCGCAGGATCATCTCCTCGCGGCTCATATCGAGCGCATAGGCGGCGAGCAGCTCGGCATCGAGGCGCGGCGTGTCACTGGCCGGCCCGAGCAGCGTCATCGCCCGGCGCAGCCAGCTCTCCAGCGGGCCATGGCCGCGCTGGTGCGGGATGCGCGAGATCGCCATGTCAGGCGACCAGATCGAGCTGGGCGAGGCGGGCAGCTTCGTCCTGCGTGATGAGCGCGGAAATGACTTCGTCCAGGCCCGGCCCTTCGAGGATCTCGGGCAGGCGGTGGACCGTTAGGTTGATGCGGTGATCGGTCACCCGGCCCTGCGGGAAATTATAGGTGCGGATGCGTTCCGAGCGGTCGCCCGAGCCGACCATCGCCTTGCGCGCGCCGGCATGCTCGGCCTGGGTGCGCTCGCGCTCGGCCTCGTACAGGCGGGTGCGCAGGACCTTCAATGCCTTGGCCTTGTTCTTGTGCTGCGACTTCTCGTCCTGTTGCGTCACCACGAGGCCGGTGGGCAGGTGGGTGATGCGCACGGCGCTGTCGGTGGTGTTGACATGCTGGCCGCCCGAACCGGAGGCACGGTAGACGTCGATGCGCAGGTCGGTCGCCTCGTTGATCTGGACGTCGACCTCCTCGGCTTCCGGGAGCACCGCGACGGTGGCCGCGCTGGTGTGGATGCGGCCGCCGGATTCGGTGGCGGGGACGCGCTGGACGCGGTGGACGCCGCTCTCGAATTTCAATTTGGCGAACACGCCGGCGCCGGTGACGGAGGCGATGACTTCCTTGTAGCCGCCCTGCTCGGAAGCGGAGGCGGAGATGAGCTCGACCCGCCAGCCCTGCGATTCCGCATAGCGCTGGTACATGCGGAAGAGGTCGCCTGCGAACAAAGCCGCCTCGTCGCCGCCGGTGCCGGCGCGGATTTCGAGCAGTGCCGGGCGCTGATCGGCGCTGTCCTTAGGCAGGAGAGCGATGGCGAGGGCATGCTCGGCCTGCGGCAACCGCGCGCGGACTTCGCCGATCTCGGCCTCGGCGAGGGACTTCATCTCCGGGTCGGCGAGCATGGCCTCGAGGTCGGCGAGCTCCTTGCGCAGGTCTACGACCTCGGTCGCGGCGCGCACGACCGGCTCCAGCTCGGCATAATCCTTGGACAGGCGCACGAACTCCGCCGGATCGAGGTCCGGCCGCGCCATCTGCGCCTGGACCTCCTCCTGCCGCCGAAGGATAGCCGCGATCCGATCGGGGGAGATTTGGGTCATCTCGGTCCCAACAGCCCGTCATGCTGAACTTGTTTCAGCATCCATGGCGCGGCAGTGATCACTTCATGCAGGTCAAGAATCCATGCACCTACATCCTCGCCAGCCAGAAGCGCGGAACCTTGTACATCGGCGTCACCTCCGACCTTGCGGCACGACTTTGGCAGCATCGTTCTGGCGAAACAATCGGGTTCACGTCGCGCTACCGCGTCCATCGCCTTGTTCATGCCGAGTTCTTTGAGGACATGGAAAGCGCCATCACACGCGAGAAGCAGCTGAAGCGCTGGCATCGCGGCTGGAAGATCAACCTCATCCAACAATCCAATCCGGAATGGACTGACCTTGCTGTGACGTGGGGTTTGGCGGACCCTTTGCGCCATGGGCCCTGAAACAAGTTCAGGGTGACGAGTGTATGCAGGAAAGGAAGCTATCATGCGCTTTCCGGGTGCAATAACGGTAAAACCACCGCATCGACCCGCTCACTTACATCTCGGTTCCCACGTAAACCGCGCGAAATCTGGCCGTCACGAAAGGTAAAACTGAGGATCGTCTTGGCATCTAACTTGGTCGCCTTTTCGAAGCGCTTCCGCGGCGAACCAGTAGCAATGATATCCGTTGCAAAGCCGCCTCGACGTAGATGTGCCTGC
The DNA here is from genome assembly GCA_017744605.1 of Sphingobium sp. Lineage (GTDB taxonomy): Bacteria > Pseudomonadota > Alphaproteobacteria > Sphingomonadales > Sphingomonadaceae > Sphingobium. Next base: position 40,996 of record JAGIAZ010000019.1, read on the forward strand.
GCTGACAATGCCATGGGAAGCGCGGCATCGTCCTCAACTGCGATCACCACATCCAGAACATCGTTCTGGATGTGAGGGAGCAACATCCCCAGCCGCTCGATCCCCGCTGCCCAGCCGACGGCCGGCGTGTGCGGGCCGCCCAGCGCCTCGATCAGCCCGTCATAGCGGCCGCCGCCGAGCACGGTGCCCTGCGCGCCGAGGCGATCCGTCACGAACTCGAAGGCGGTGTGGCGGTAGTAATCGAGGCCGCGCACGAGGCGCGCGTTGCGGGTCCAGGCGACGCCGGCGGCGTCTAGGCCCTTGGTCACCGCCTCGAAGAAGGCGCCCGCCTCGCTCGACATGTGCGCGTCGATCTCGGGCGCGGCGTCGGCGATGGGGCGGTCGCGCGGGTCCTTGCTGTCGAGGATGCGCAGCGGGTTCTTGAGGAGGCGCTCCTGGCTTTCCTCGGAGAGGTCGCCGCGGTTGCTGTCGAAATGGGCGACCAGCGCCTGGCGCCAGGCCTCGCGCGTCTCGCTGTCGCCGAGCGTGTTGAGGGTGAGCGTGACGCCCTCGTCGATGCCGAGCTCCTTCAGCAGCTGGTCGGCGAAGATCAAGAGCTCCGCGTCGGCGAGCGGCTCGGCGGCGCCGATGATCTCGGCATCGAGCTGGTGGAACTGGCGATAGCGGCCCTTTTGCGGGCGCTCGTAGCGGAACAAGGGCCCGTGGGTCGCGACCTTCAAGGGCGCGAACTGCTGCCAGCCTTCGGTCAGATAGGCGCGCGCGATGCCGGCGGTGAATTCCGGGCGCAGGGTGACGCTGTCGCCGCCGCGATCCTCGAACGTGTACATCTCCTTGGAGACGACGTCCGTGGTTTCGCCGAGCGAGCGCGAGAAGACGGCGGTCTGCTCGAACACCGGCACCTCGATGCGCTTGAAGCCGTAGAGCTTGCGCACGCGCTCGAAGGTTTCGACGACATGCGCGAAGCGATCCGCGCTGTCGCCAAGCATGTCCTGCGTGCCGCGGATCGGCCGGGGTGTTTCGGGTTTCGCCATGGGGTGCGCCTCTAGCGGGAATATGCCGCACAGGAAATACCGAACGCTCTCGCGCTCGCACCGCAGGACCGCGCTGCTCGATTTGCTGTGGGAAGACGGGATCGACTCTTCCCCGCCTGAATTGTCTATCGGTGCCCGTGGCTTGCCGCAAGCCGGGGCGATTGTCCGATAAGACCGCCCTCGATTCGCATCCGAAGGAGCCGCAGACCTATGTCCGCATCCGCCACCATGTTCGCCCGGCAGTATTTCCACGGCACGCGCGCCGATCTCGATCCGGGCGACCTGATCGCCGTGGGCCGCGAGTCCAATTTCCGCGACGGCAATCCGCTGTCCTGGGTCTATTGCGCGGGCACGCTGGACGCGGCGATCTGGGGCGCCGAGCTGGCCGCCGGAGCGGGGCGCGAGCGGATCTATGTGGTGGAGCCGACCGGGGAGATCGTCGACGACCCCAATGTGACCGACAAGAAATTCCCCGGTAATCCGACCTTGTCCTATCGCTCCCGCGAACCGCTGCGGGTCATCGCCGAGGTGACGCGCTGGCAGGGGCATCCGCCGGAGCGCTTGCAGGAGATGCGGGATCATCTCGCGCGCCTCAGGGCGGAGGGTGGCGATCATATCATCGATTGAGGGGGTTCCCCTCGCTCAATCGCGCCGTTCGGGCTGAGCTTGTCGAAGCTCTGTCCTTTGAAGAAGGAAGGAGAGCCCTTCGACAGGCTCAGGGCGAACGGATTTGTAAGAGAACACGTTGCCGCCCCTCTCCAACTGCGTCTAGCCGCTAAAGCGGCAGGGCTTCGTATCCTCTCCCCCTGAAGGGGCGAGGAACAGGGTCTTACTCCGCTGCCTCAAGGAAGCGGTCGTCGATGCTGGCTTCCGCTTCCCAGCTCTTGATCTCGGGCAGGCACTTCTCGGCGAAGAGCTTCATGTTCTTCATCGCATCGGCCTGGCTCATGCCGCCATAATAGACGTGGGGGAAGAAGCCCTGCGGCTTGTAGATTTCCTTCAGCTCCCACATGCGGTCGAGGATCATCTGGGGTGTGCCGGTCACCGCGGACTTGGCGAAGTTCTGGCAATAGGGCTCGATCGCCTCTTCCTCCATCGCCATCTTGTCGTAGCTCTCATAGCCCTTGATGCCGAGGAAGAGCCCCGGCTTGTCGAGGCTGTAGTTGCGGATCGCCGCGCGCATGGTGTTGGCCATGTATTTCTCGCCCTGCTCCCGGGCATAGTCGGCGCTCTCGTCGAGATAATAGTTGCCGCCGAGCATGGGCGGAGGCGGCGCGGTGTCGTCGTTGCGGACTTCCTGCCAGACGGCGTTGTACATGTCGGCGGGCACTTCCTTGCCGCGCTGGGGAAGCATCAGCACCATGTTGCCGAAGCCGAGCCTGGCGGCGGTGCGCATGGAGCTGCCGGAGAGCGATCCGCAGAACTTGCGGCCCTCGAAGCTCTTGAGCGGACGCGGCCGCAGCTCGCGACGGGGTTGCTTGATGAGATTGCCCTCGCCCTCGATCACGCCGGTCTCCAGTGCCGGGATGACCAGCTCGAGGATCTCGGTGTAGAGGTCGCGCGCGGTGTTCTGATCGATGCGCAGGCCCTCATATTCATGCGGGGCGAGGCCGTTGCCGAAACCGAGGATGGTGCGGCCGCGCGAGAGGATATCGAGGTTGATGATATATTCGGCGAGGCGCACCGGATCGTGCCAGGGCACGATGATCACCTGCGTGCCGAGCTTGATGCGCTTGGTGCGGCCGGCGATGTAGGTGAGCAGCTGCAGCGGGTCGTTGGACATGGAATAGTCCGAGAAGTGATGCTCGGTGATCCAGACCGAGTCGAAGCCCAGCTCCTCGGCGAAGACGAGATTCTCGATCTCCTCCTGGACGAACTGCACATCCGGATACTGATTGCCGCGCTGGTGCGCCATTCCGGTGGCCAGACCTACATGCATCGCTCTCTCCTTCTGCACGGACTCCCGGCGCGCATCTGCGGCACGTCTCGGGCCAGAACCCTTTGTCTGCGAACGAGTGTAGCGGCTTCGCGGGGGCGATGCGAGGGTGCGACGTGGGCGCCGGTATCGCAGGGCGAAATCGCTGCGGCTAGGTACATGCGCCGTCACCCCGGGCTTGATCCGGGTGACGAGGAGGTTTTCATGAGGCCTTCCCTTCCCCACCCAGCTTGCCGTTACGGCATCCGTCACGGACAAAATATCTCCGAAGGCAAGTAACTTAGCGGGTTGTCGGGCGTTTCAACTGGGCGCTCGGACGGCACGGGCTGACAGGGAGACGATCTATGACCAAGCGGTGGGCGTTCGCATTCGGGATCCTCGGCATGCTGGCGTCGGGCCCCGCCCTGGCAGACCGCGACACGGAGCATTACACCTCGATCACCGTGTTCGGCGACAGCCTGGTGGATGCCGGCAATCTCTATATCGCGAACGGCGGAACGCGGCCCAATCCGGCGCTCGGCTACTTCCAGCACCGCTTCACCAACGGCTTCGATTATCCCGATCTCCTGTCGCTGGACCTGTTCGGCGCGCCGACGACGCCGTCGCTGCTCGGCGGCGGCAACTTCGCCTTCGGCGGGGCGCGCATCATGGACACGGGCGACCCCATTCCCGATCTTTCCGCCCAGATCGGCGCATTCCAGGCCTCCGGCCGCGGCATCGACCCCAATGGCCTCTACATCGTCAACCTGGGCGGCAACGACGTGTTCGGCGCGGAAGGCGTGTTCGGCCCGGACGGGGCGATCGGCTCCTACCCGGACGTCAGCAGCTATCTGCAGGCGGCGGCCGCCCATTATGTCGCGGAGATCCAGGCGCTGAATGATCTGGGCGCACGCAACATCCTCTTCACCGACTTCCCGCTGGCGGGCGATCCGCTGACCATCGAGGCCAACGGGTATCTGAACGCGGCGCTCGCGGGTCTGGCGCTGGACGCCGACACCAGCCTGTTCTTCTACAGCCTCAGCGACTTCAACCGGCGCGTGCTGACCGATCCGGCCTCCTTCGGCCTGCCGCCGCTGCGGACGGACATCACCTGCATCGCGGCGGGCGCGCAGGCGACGGGCTGTACCGGCATCTTCTCCTTCGACGGCATCCACCCCACCGCCGTCGTCCAGGCCGCGGGCTATGCCGAGATGAACCGGCTGTTCGGCCTGACCGCCGCGCAGGCCGTGCCCGAACCCGCGAGCTGGGCGATGATGATCGCGGGCTTCGGCGCGCTGGGCGCGGCGATGCGCGTGCGGCGCCGGACGGTAAAGCCGGCCTGACCGCCGCCGCGCGCCATCATGCCTTGCGCCGGGGCGCGGGAGGGACGATAGGCGCGGCATGATCGTCAGGGACCGCCCACGGGTTCACGAACTGCTCTTCGCGCTGCGCGGCTCGATCGTGCCGCTGATCGCGCCGGGCGTGCTGGTGCTCATGGTCTTCGCCGCCGCGATGGTCTGGCTGCACGACAATCTGGCGCTGTTCCCGAGCATCGATGGCATCGGCTTCACCGTCTTCGGCATCGCGCTCTCTTTGTTCCTCGGCTTTCGCAACAACGCCGCCTACGACCGCTGGTGGGAGGCGCGGCGGCTCTGGGGCGGTTTGCTCGCCGACATGCGCAGCTTCGCGCGGGAGGTGGACATCTTCGTGCAGGATGCGGCGCTGCGCGAGCGGTTGCTGGAGGGTGCCTTGGCCTTCCTGCACCTGCATCGCACGAACCTGCGCGGCATAGAGAATGACGCGACCGCCCGCGCGCTCGGCGGCGCACTCGCCGATGCCGCCCATCCGCCGGCGGCCGCGCTGGACGTGCTGGCGTCGGAGATCGCGCAGGCACGGCGAGCGGACATCGTCGACGGCTTCGGCGCCATGACGCTGAGCCAGCGCATCGCCAGCATGAGCCTGCAGCAGACCGGCTGCGAGCGTATCGCCGCGACGCCCCTGCCCTATGTCTACTCGCTGCTGATCTACCGCACCGCCTATCTCTATTGCCTGCTGCTGCCGATCGCGCTGATCGGCCCCGCGGGCTGGATGACGCCGGTGTTCGTGGGCATCGTCGGCTATGTGTTCCTCGGCCTCGCGGAAGTGAGCGAGGAACTGAGCCACCCCTTCGGCACCACGCAGAACGCCCTGCCGCTGGATGCGATCTGCCGCTCGGCCGAGATCAGCATCGCCCCGCATCTGGGGCGGACGCCGCCCGAGCCGTTGGCGGCGGTGGATTATTATCTGAGCTGAGGGCGAGGGGCTAGAATGGCTGCATCCACGATTATTACCCTGTTCCTTGCATCGTCGCTGTCCAGCACTTCCGCATCTTCACTCGAGAAGGTCATGGAAAAGGTGCAGCCCTATCTCCAATGCCGGCTGGATCGGGACAAGCGGATCGTCGCGTTGCAGCAGCAATTGCGCGACAAAATTGCGGATGGCGACCTGGGTTCGTCCGAAGAAGCTGCCAACTACTATGGATCCAGCCCATTATCGAAAGAGATCATCGACCTCGACAACGAGGCCGAAATGTCCTGCAATCTCAAAAAATATGTCGGACTTATCGTCAACGAGATCGGTGAAGGTGGATATGCCTATGACGATCAGCAAAAGAAACATCTCGTGGAATCCATAATTTACGCCTTCGTTCGCTCACAGCAGCAATATCTGAACTACAAGACCGGCGCGTATCGCTTTCCACTGCCGATCGTCGAAATGCCTCCCATGGCGCCGCCGCGCAAATAGCCGTCCAAGATGGGCATCTCGACGCCCTGCCGCTCGATGCGATCTGCCGCTCGGCGGAGATCAGCATCGCCCCGCATCTGGGGCGGACGCCGCCCGAGCCGTTGGCGGCGGTGGATTATTATCTGAGCTAATTCCCTTCTCCCGCCTGCGGGAGAAGGAGGGGCCCGCCGCGGAGCGGTGGGAGGATGAGGGCCTTTTTGCACGCTCCAAAAAAAAAGACCCTCACCCAACCCTCTCCCGCAAGCGGGAGAGGGCTTAAGCCTCTCGACCACGCCGGTCTGGACCTCGCGCCCCGCACGCGGCATGCTGGGCGATCTCTCCCGGAGTAGCTTGATGCCGCGTAAGCCCCTGATTGCCCTGATTGCCTCCACTGCCCTCACCGCCGCCGCTTATGCCCAGACGGCCGAGCGCTCCGCCCCGCAGGCGCTGCCGGTGGTCGAGACCGTGCCGTCGCCGCGCGACACGCCGTGGACGGCGGGGACGATCAAGCTGGAGGTGGACGCGACCGATCTCATGCGCCGCATCATCGCAGTCAAGGAGACGATCCCGGTCGCGGGCGGCGGGCCGCTGACGCTGCTGCTGCCCGAATGGCTGCCCGGCAAACATGACGCGCGCGGCGAGATCGAGAAGGTCGCGGGGCTCGTCATCACCGCCAATGGCGAGACGATCCCCTGGACGCGCGATCCGCTCAATGTCTACGCCTTCCATGTGGCGGTGCCGCAGGGGGCGAGCAGCCTGGTCGTGCGCTTCCAGTTCCTCGCCCCGACCGCCGCCGACCAAGGGCGCGTCGTCCTCACCGACGACATGGCGAACATCCAGTGGAACAGCGTCTCGCTCTATCCGGCCGGCTATTATGCCCGCCGCATCCCGATCCAGGCGACCGTGATCCTGCCTCTGGGCTGGACGGCCGCGAGCGCGCTCAAGGGCAGTGTCGGCAACGGCGCGCGCGAGACGACGGTGTCCTATGAGGAGACCGACTATGAGACGCTGGTCGACTCCCCGCTCTTTGCCGGACGCTTCGCGCGGTCGGTCGATCTCGGCCATGACGTGACGCTCAACCTGTTCGCCGACGATCCCAATGAGCTGAACGCATCACAGCCGCAGATCGAGGCGCACAAGAAGCTGGTCAGCGAGGCGCTGGCGCTGTTCGGCGCGCGGCATTTCGACCGCTACGCCTTCCTGCTCGCCATCTCCTCGAAGATCGGCCACATCGGCCTCGAGCATCAGCGCTCCAGCGAGAACCAGGTGGATCCGGGCTATTTCGGCAGCTGGGACATGCCCGGCGACCGCAACATCCTGCCGCACGAGTTCACCCACAGCTGGAACGGCAAGTTCCGCCGCCCGGAGCTGCTCTGGACGCCCGATTACACGGTGCCGATGCAGAACGACCTGCTGTGGGTCTATGAGGGGCAGACGCAGCTCTGGGGCTATGTGCTGGGCGCGCGCTCGGGGCTCTACACCAAGCAACAGACATTGGATGCGCTGGCGTCCATCGCGGCGCGGCTGGACGCGGCGAAGGGCCGCGAATGGCGCTCGGTCACGGACACGACCTACGATCCCATCGTCTCCAAGCGCCGGCCCAAGGCCTGGTCGAGCTGGCAGCGCAACGAGGATTATTACAATGATGGGATGATGACCTGGCTGGAAGCCGACGCCGTCATCCAGCGCGAGACCAAGGGCGCCAAGGGGCTCGACGATTTCGCCAGGGCCTTTTTCGGCATGAAGGACGGCGACTGGGGCCAGCTCACCTACAGCCGACAGGACGTGGTCGACGCGCTGAACGCGATCACGCCTTATGACTGGGCGGCCTTCCTGCGCGAGCGGATGGACCAGCCGACCAAGGAAGTGACCAAGGGCGGCTTCACGCTGGGCGGCTACAAGCTCAGCTTCGGCGAGACGCCGGGCAGCTTCGACAAGTCGCGGGAAACCAGCGACAAATATGTCGACCAGAGCTTCGGCGTCGGCATGGTGGTCAACAACAGCGGCGACGTGCTCTCCGTGGTGTGGGACAGCCCGGCCTTCGCCGCGGGCATCACGCTCGGCACCCGGATTGTCGCGGTGAATGGGGACGAATATTCCGCCGCCGCCTTCCGCCAGGGCCTCAAGGAGACCGTTGATCGCAAGCGCCCGCTTTCATTGATTATCAAGCAGCAACAACGATATCGCGTAATCACGCTCGATTATTCGGGCGGTATCCGTTATCCGCGCCTCGAAAAGGCAGGAGAGGGGGAGACGAGTCTCGACCGGTTGCTCAAGGCAAGGACCGGCGGGGCTTAGAACGATCAACCCATTATGACAGGCCACTCATGAACATCGAACTCATTCCCGTCGGCGAGAATCCGCCCGAGAATCTGAACGTCATCATCGAAGTCCCGACCGGCGGCGAACCGGTCAAATATGAGTTCGACAAGGAGAGCGGCGCCCTGTTCGTCGACCGCATCCTGCACACGCCGATGCGCTATCCCGCGAACTACGGCTTCGTGCCGCACACCCTCTCGCCCGATGGCGACCCGCTCGACGCGCTCGTCGTGGCGCGCTCGCCCTTCGTGCCGGGCTGCGTCGTGCGCGCCCGCCCGATCGCGGTGCTCAACCTCGAGGACGAGCATGGCGGCGACGAGAAGCTGATCTGCGTCCCCGACGACAAGACCTTCCCTTATTATTCGAACGTCGCCGAGAAGGAGGACTTGCCCGACATCGTGTTCGCGCAGATCGAGCACTTCTTCACCCACTACAAGGATCTCGAGGCGGACAAGTGGGTCCGTGTCGGCACCTGGGGCGGTGCAGCCGAAGCGCGCCGCGTGACGATCGAGGCGATCGAACGCTACAAGCAGAGCAAGAAGGCGCGCGACGCGGCTTGAAAGTGACCGGGGAGGCCAGGCGCCTCCCCGCAGCACGTCCGTGCTCCTGCGAAGGCAGGAGCCCAGGGCGAGATGGCGGTGTGCTTGCGCCCTGGGTTCCTGCCTTCGCAGGAACACTTGGCAGTTTTATTCCGACCGCCTTTCCCGCGTAAGCCAGAACAGGGCGGCCTCGAAGAGCAACACCGCGCCGAGGATCGCCCAGGCGCCAATGGGGCCGGCCATATCCCCGCCGATCCGGAAACCGACGTAGAGCAGCATAATCTGGCTGACGAGCAGGCTCCACGCGCCCAGGGCGCGCAGCGCGGCGCTGCGGTGATAGCCGATCCAGAACACCAGCCGGGTGGCGATCCAGCTCGCCGTGCTCGCGGTCACGGCGCGCATGGCGTCGCCGTCGGGCGCATAGATGGCGAGGCCGAGCAGCCCCATGGCGAAGAGGACGAACTGCTCCAGCGTGTTTTGGAGATAGCGCTGGTTGACCTGGAGGCGCCGGCTGACGGGTCCGGCGAGCGGATCGAAGGCGGCGGTCTGCAACCGCTCGTGCGCGACCGCCTCGATGCCCATGGCGAGGCCGAAAATGCAGGCGAGCACGCAGCATTTGAGCGCGAAGACGAGGCGGGCGACTGGGTCCGCCATGCCCTGCGGGATTGGCGCATGATAGCGCACCGCTATCCAGAGCGCGCCGCCGCCGACCAGCGAAGCGGCGATCGCGCCGATGCCGATCAGCCGCTGCCCACGCCAGTCGGTGGATGACGAAGCCTGCTCCACGCATTTCCCCGTTTTCTGGGCCCGCTTTGGGCCGGTCAGCTGCCCTTGGTGCTGCTCATCTTGACCACGCCGCGCGTGCCCTCGCCCTGCTCGGTCAGGGAGATGCTGAACGGTTTGCCGGCATGGTCGCGGCCGGTGATGCGATTGCCCTGGGTGGAGGCCGCGATGCCCTTCGCCTTGAAGGCGTCGAGATAATAAGCGCGGACCTTGGCGGGCGCGGCGTCGGTGTCGAAGCGCACGCCGACCGAGCCCTCACTCATCCCTTCCTCGCCGGCAATGTCGACGCCGGTGACGCGGGCGCCGGGATAGAGCTTGACCCCGTCGATATCGACGTCACCCGTGTCGATCTTGATCTTCGGCAGGCTGAACTTGCCCTTGATCGCGGGGAGATCGATGGAAACGTTCGCGCCGCTGTTGTTGCCGCCGCCGCCGGCGCTCACCGAAATGTCCGCGCCATTGTCGTTCTGCGCATCGCGGCCGCGCTCGTCGCCCTCACTGCATGCGCTGAGCATGCCAAGGCCGATGAGCATGGAAATCAGTCTGCTGTTCAACATGTCGGCAAGACCCCTGCAAGCCACCCGCTGGCTGGGCGAGCGCGATCCTAGCCGGAAAATGCGTCAACGCAACCTCGGGCGCTCCGCGGCGAGAAACGGGCGCGGAAGCGCATTTCCCTTTCGTTTGCGGCCCGCCTTTCCTATAGACTCTTCATGACGGAAGAGACTCCCAGCAGCCCCCCCCAGAACACCAACGAATATGGCGCCGACAGCATCAAGGTGCTGAAGGGCCTGGACGCGGTGCGCAAGCGCCCCGGCATGTATATCGGCGACACCGACGACGGTTCGGGCCTCCACCACATGGTGTTCGAGGTCAGCGACAACGCGATCGACGAGGCGCTCGCCGGCCATTGCGACCTGGTGCTGATCGAGCTCAACCCGGACGGCTCGGTATCCGTGGAGGACAATGGCCGCGGTATCCCGACCGGCATCCACGCCGAGGAAGGCGTCTCGGCCGCTGAAGTCATCATGACCCAGCTGCACGCGGGCGGAAAGTTCGAGAATACCAGCGAGGACAATGCCTACAAGGTCTCGGGCGGCCTGCACGGCGTCGGCGTCTCGGTGGTGAATGCGCTCTCCGAATGGCTGGAGCTGACCATCTGGCGCGAGGGCCGCGAGCACTGGATGCGCTTCCGCAACGGCGACGCAGAGAACCCGCTTGTCGAGCGCGGCGATGCGCCGATGGTGGACGGCAAGCCCAAGAAGGGCACGCGCGTCACCTTCCTCGCCTCGACCGATACGTTCAAGAACGTCACCGAGTTCGACTTCGACAAGCTGGAGCATCGCTATCGCGAGCTGGCCTTCCTCAACTCGGGCGTGCGCATCCTGCTGCGCGACAAGCGCCATGAGGAGCCCAAGGAGCACGACCTGTTCTATGAAGGCGGCATCGCGGCCTTCGTGAAGTATCTCGACCGCAACAAGGTCGCGCTGATGCCCGACCCCATCGCCATCTCGGCCGACCGCGACGGCATCGGCATCGACGTCGCGCTGGAGTGGAACGATTCTTATTACGAGAATGTCCTCTGCTTCACCAACAACATCCCGCAGCGCGACGGCGGCACGCATCTCGCGGCGTTCCGCGCCGCGCTGACGCGCACGCTCAACAATTATGCGGAGAAGTCCGGCACGCTGAAGAAGGAGAAGGTCTCCCTCACCGGCGAGGATATGCGCGAAGGCCTGACCGCCATCGTCTCGGTGAAGCTGCCCGATCCGAAGTTCTCGAGCCAGACCAAGGACAAGCTGGTCTCGTCCGAAGTGCGCCAGCCGCTCGAAAGCCTGATGGCCGACAAGATGGCGGAATGGCTGGAGGAAAATCCCGGTCACGCCAAGTCGGTGATCCAGAAGGTGATCGACGCGGCAGCCGCGCGCGAAGCGGCGCGCAAGGCCCGCGAAATGACCCGCAAGGGCACGATGACCATCGCCTCCCTGCCCGGCAAGCTCGCCGACTGCCAGGAGCGCGATCCGGCCAAGTCCGAACTGTTCCTGGTCGAGGGTGATTCCGCAGGCGGTTCCGCCAAGAACGGCCGCAACCGCCACAACCAGGCGATCCTGCCCCTGCGCGGCAAGATCCTGAACGTCGAGCGCGCCCGCTTCGACCGCATGCTGGGCTCGCGCGAGATCGGCACGCTCATCCAGGCGATGGGCACCGGCATCCGCGACGACTTCACGCTGGAGAAGCTGCGCTACCACAAGATCGTGATCATGACCGACGCCGACGTGGATGGCGCACACATCCGCACGCTCCTGCTCACCTTCTTCTACCGGCAGATGCCCCAGATCATCGAGGCGGGCCACCTCTACATCGCCCAGCCGCCGCTCTACAAGGCGACGCGCGGGCGCAGCGAGGTCTACCTCAAGGACGAGGCGGCGCTGGACCAGTATCTGGTCGACAATGGCGTCGATACGCTGGTGCTGGAGACGGCCAGCGGCCAGCGCCTGGGCCAGGACCTGCGCAGCCTCATCGACCATGCCCGCCGCATGCGCACGCTGATGCGCCATGTGCCGCGGCGCTATGACTACAGCATCGTCGAGGCGCTCGCGCTGGCCGGCGCGCTCGCGCCCGATCTCTTGCCCGACACGCGCGAGACGGCCTTCGAGCGCGCGATCCGGTGGATCGACGCCGCAGACGGCGAGGGCGGCTGGACCGGCCGCGTCACCGGCGACGGCAGCTACCATCTCGAGCGGCTGGTGCGCGGCGTCACCGACCATCACATCATCGAGGCGCCGTTCCTCCATTCGCAGGAAGCCCGCAAGCTCGACGCCCTCGCCCGCGAGCAGGCCGAGAGCTACGCGCAGTCGAGCCGCCTGATCACCGCGCGCGGCGCGGCGCAGGCAGCCGCCGCCCAGGCGGAGGACGCGACGCCCGAGGAGCAGGACGAGCTGCCCGCCACGAGCGCCGTGTCGGCCAAGGGCGCGCTCATCACCCGCCCGTCCGAGCTGCTCGACGCCGTGCTCGCCGCCGGCCGCAAGGGCCTCTCCATCTCCCGCTACAAGGGCCTTGGCGAGATGAACCCCGAGCAGCTGTGGGAGACCACGCTCGACCCCGACAACCGCTCGATGCTGCGCGTCGAGATCGAGCAGGCCGACGTCGCCGACGAGATCTTCACGCGCCTGATGGGCGACGTGGTCGAGCCGCGGCGTGAGTTCATCCAGGACAATGCGCTCAATGTCGCGAACCTCGACGTCTGACGGCGGGATTTGAGGTTCGTCTCAAAAGAACTGGACTTGTCCCCAAGACGCCGAATTTGTCTCAGAATGAGAATTCCCGATTGCGCCCTTTAAAGACAGATAATTTCTTGCTGTTAATGTGCGTCGGCACGGCATGGCGGCAGCGGCCGGGCGGCGGCCAATGCCGTTATTTCGACTAAGATACTGAAAATTAAGAACACAAAGTTTTAGCAGCGGACATTTCGGGAGGTCTTCGCCTTCTGGGCGTGCTCCGATTCCTCCGCCCGGTGATGACGCAAGGTAGGCTCCGCCGCGTTATCTCGCGCGATAGAAGGCGACCGCAGCCGAGCAGCTTGCTTTGACGTTGTCTATGTGCCGGCCGTCAAGCTAAGGCTTGCGGCTTCCGCATCGTCGGGCAAAAGCTTTTTCTGCTCGACATGTTCATATAGGATACGATGATCACAACGATGGTATCGCCCCTTGGCCCACGACGCTAAAGAAACTCTCTCCCCGAAACTCCGCTCGTCGGCCGGCCCTACGATGGTCGCGCGCGCATATGAACATTTGCTCGCGAAACTGATGAGCCTGGAAATCGCGCCTGGCGAACGCATCGCGATCGATACGGTGGCGCGCCGGCTCGGGATTTCACAGACTCCGGTCCGCGAGGCACTGAGCCAGCTCGAAGCCGAAAAGCTCGTCTCGAAGATGACGAATGTGGGGTATCGCGCGAGTCCGCAGATGTCGCGCAAGGAGGTTGGCGACCTTTATACCTTGCGCCAGCTGATCGAGCCCTATGCGGCGGCGTGCGCCGCGGAAGCCATGACCGATGAGGCGATCGCGATCCTGCAGGATATCGACCGTGACATGTCCGGCGTCGAGGCCGGCGACGCACATGCCTTCTCACGCTTCGCCGAAGCCGATGCCACCCTGCATCGCCTTATTGCCACAGGCAGCGGCAACCGCCTGATTGCGGAGGCGATCGAGAGATTGCACGCGCATATTCATATTTTCCGGGCGCTCTATAGCACCAACGCGCCACATGAGGCGGCGGCAGAACATCGCATGATTATCGATGCCTTGGTTGCGCACGATCCGGTCGCGGCGGAGCAAGCCGTTCGCGTGCATCTGGAGCGCTCGCAGCAACGAATGGATGCGGCGCTCGCCGAGTCGATCGAAACGCCCGTCCTTTAGTCCGACAAATCAGCATTCCGATCGCTTGACATCGATCGCATAGCACCCTATCCAAATCATATATGATATGAAATGGAGGGGTGATCATGCGGCTCGGCAGGATCCGGCGATACGCGATCGGCGCTGTTTGCAGTCTTGTCATCGCCGCCGCGAATCCGGCGGCTGCGCAGACGGTCGTCCTTAGCCACTTCACGCTGATCGACGGCACCGGGCGGCCTCCCGTGGCTGATCAATCGCTTGTCATCGTCAACGGACGGATCGCCTGGGTTGGGCCGTCGAAGCGTCTGCGCGCACCGAAGTCGGCCCGGTCGGAGAATCTGCGCGGCAAGTTCCTGATGCCCGGCATTATAGACAGCCATGTTCATTTGGGCTTGGTCGACGGCGTCGACCAGAATTTCACCAAATATTACAATCGGCAGAATGTCGAGCGCCAGCTGAAGCTCTACGCGGCTTACGGCGTTACGTCGGTTTACGCGCTTGGAACAGACGGCGATGAGATCCACAGCATCATCGCCGATCAGCGCCGCAAGGGCCCCGGCGAGGGCGCGCGCGTGTACTCGGCCGGCCGCGGCGTCGTGTTCAAGGGCAGCTATGGGGGCGTCGCGGGCCTCGATCAATCGGTCGCCACGCCAGCCGAGGCTACTGCGATGGTCATGCGTGAGGCGGCCAAGGGCGACGACTTCATCAAGTTCTGGATGGACGATGAGTTCGGTT